>JBDTRA010000015.1:0-68480 GCA_039931915.1 Flavobacterium sp.
AAGAGGTCAGCTCTATTAAAAAGTGTACTGTTATTTTAAACTAGTTGTTTTTATGGAATAGGAATGTGATTTTTGAAAAAGAACATTGAGTATTGTCAGTGACATAGAAGTGTCTCTTGAGTTCAGGTCATCAATCAAAGTTAAAACAAAAAAGCTCCAGATTTCTCTGAAGCTTTTATCGCTGTAGCGGGAAGCATTCAAATGTCTAACCAGTTTGTTGAAGATTTTCATAAAATTGTTCCTAGTTTGTAACTGTGAAGGCAGAAGACTTTGAACAGCGAGTCTTCGTTTCACGTTAATAAAAATTGATTTATGTATGTACAGTTTGTACTTTTGCCCTTATGAATGATAATTTTATAAATGAATATTTTGGGATTGGAATACAAAATGGTAAAACGCCTGAAAATTTGGGTGTTTTATGGAGGTCAGCTCAGAACTTAGGTGCTACTTTTATTTTTACCATAGGTAATCGATATGCCAAGCAAGCCTGTGACACTCATGATGCGGTAAAAGCAATTCCTTATTTTCATTATGATACTTTTGAAGCTTTTTTTGAAAACTTACCTAAAGGAGCACGATTAGTTGGTGTTGAATTAGATGAAAAAGCTTCCGATTTAGAGACCTTTGAACATCCAAGACGTTGTGTTTATTTATTGGGGGCAGAAGATCATGGTCTATCCAAAAAAGTAATGGATAAATGCCATCATTTAGTAAAATTTAAATCGGTAAAAAGCCTGAATGTAGCTGTTGCAGGAACTATTATTATGTACGACAGAAATTTGCCTAAACCGCGATCTTAAAATAAAACCGCTCGATTTCCGAAGAGTTCCCTTATAAAAAGCTATGCAAATGTCTCAGACATCAAACTGCTGTTGTGAGTTCGTTTTGATCTTCCTTTATTGGCAAGATTTGTCATGTCGGATTTATAATAAAATTAGCCGGGTCAGAAAAATCTAACCCGGCTAAAATCATTGCATTTTTTATTTTCTCTCTCTTTTCAATGGAAAGTATTGTAAGCGTTGTCCGCCTCTAATCAGCCATCTGTCTTTAACTAAGCCCATCTGCTGTACATCAAAATTGAAAGCAAAATCTTTGAGATTTTTGAGATTTGGTTTTTTGTTTAATTTATAACGCACTTGCAAACCGTATATCTCGTTCGGCTTCATCATAAAATCTCCAATCCATGCCTTCGGTGAAGTTATTTTGAATTCGTTACCTCTAATTTCAACTCCCTCGGATTTGCCTCCCATTTCTTTCCATTTTCTGTAAAGCCTGTCGGAAAGGATAATTGTCAAATCGCCAAACTGATAAAGATTTATTTTTTTATCAGATTTAGGAATGGTAAAAACTATTTTTGTCAATTCTTCTTTGCGTGAATAATTTGCTACAAGCATTCCAGATAAACCGGCATTTCCTAATACATCATCTCTCACTATCATGTTTTTCCAGACAATATTGTTATTGTTCTGTACATTACCCCACAAATTTCCAATCATCTCAGGGAAAGTCATACCATATGGAGCAGTTGCACTTGTTTCAATTCTTGCAAGCAAACAGAAGTGGAATTGATCAGAGCCAAATGATGCATATAATGACGGATCAGGTGGGAACCAGTCAAATTGAACTATTGTTTCTCCATTTGCGGTAACCATACCTGTTGGTTTAGAACCAATTGATCCTCCCATAAGTGCTGGGACCACTACTGAACCATCCCATGGTGACTTCCAGGATAAACCGGAAGAAGCTTTCGCCCAGTATAGTTTTAATGTTGCACTGCCAGCTACGGCACCGGAATTTCTTACCCTAACATAGACTGAGTTTGGTGAACTGGTTTTATATTCTGCATCTTCATGTAATTGAATTCCATCATTGGTTTTTCTAACCCATATATCATCGCTCACATACATTAGGTCACTTGTGGGATTGGGTTCGGTACCCGGGTCGTTAGATGTGTCTTTCATCCATAATTGAGCAGACAATGCATTAAAAGCATTCAATCTTCCGAATCCCATTTCGTTGCACCTACCGCCAGTATAAGTAAATCCGCCAACTTTATCCGCACTGTTGGTAATATTAGTAAATACCTGTGCCGGTGTGAATGTAGGGTTTACTGATAATATTAATGCGGCTACGCCTGCTACTTCCGGACAGGCTGCAGATGTTCCCCCCATTCGCCCGGTATAGTCCTGGAAATTAGTACCAGCAGCAGGAAGAAAGGCGCCTACAACCGGGAGTGCTCCGCCGTCAGTATTCTTTGTCGAATTATATCCTGCGGTTCCGATAATATCTGTTGACCAGACTTCGAAGCTTTCACCAGGAATCTGCGAACTATAGGCACGATGCGAAGGTGCTACTACATCAACTGCAGTGCCGGTTGGGCTATAGTTAGCTTGTTGATCATTTCTATCGGAAGCGCCTACGGTTATAACATTCGCAACTGCTGCATTTCCAGGAAAAGTAACTATACCTGCATTACCACCATTGTGATTTGCCGTATTACCTGCAGACCAAACAACAACTGAACCTGTTCCTGCCCGCCCCATTGTAACGGCATTGTTTATAGCTGCTGTAATAGCAGGGATATCAGCCGCTGAGTTGTAACCCCAACTGTTGGATAATACATCAGCGCCATTACTCCATGCAAAATTGATAGCATTTGCATAGGTAGAAGCTGCCACCATTCCAAATGGTATTCTGACTGGCATTATATTGCATAACGGTGCAATACCCGAAACTCCCTCAGTATTATCCTGCTCTGCTCCAATAATACCGGCACAGCAAGTTCCGTGAGAACCATCCCCAGCCGCATCAGGATCGTTGGCATTCCCGGCTGCAAAATTGCTGCCATTTATAATAGTTAATCTTGCCGCGGGAAGATCATTATTGGTACGTTCAACACCTTCATCAATAACTGCGATTGTTATGGTATTAGCTCCTCTGGTAATATCCCATGCTTCAGGTGCATCAATATCAGCATCTGCCGTTCCAAAATGTCCATCATTAGTCGCTTGTCCCGTATTATTGAGATAAAATTGATTTGGGAAAAATTGGTCGTTTGGAATAAAACTATGTTTATAAGTCATTGCATAGAAATTTGGATGGGAAAATTTCACCAAACCTGATTCCTTAATCCTGTTTGCAACTTCAAGGGCATTTTGATCTTTTCCAACAGTGATAATAGTGAAATATTTTTCCCAAGCTTGGGTTCTCCTCACTTCTACGACTTTGAATTTATCAAAAAAATCCTTCTTATCATTGTCCTTAACCTCTTTATTAAACTCAAGACAGATTTGATCAGTAACACCCATCTCCTGATTATCTTTTGTGATATAAATCGGATTCGCCGAAATCACGTCACTTTCTTTTTTAAGGGTTTCAAGGGTTTTATCCAATGATTTTGTATCTTGCAGAGTAATAATAAATACCTGTTCATCTACTTTATCTGCCTTGCCGAACTGCTCAAGTTTTCGGAACTTATCTTTCATTTCCGCCTTTGGTGAAAATTTTACAATTATTTTATTCCCTGACACCCTGAGCATAACTTTTTCAGTTGTTCCATAATAAAATAATCCGGTTTTTCTCTCGGATGTACAAGATAAAACGAATAAGTATAAAAATGTTGATCCGGCGATTAACATTGTTAATAATAGCTTTTTCATAATTTTAAATCTAAAATTTTGCCTACACTAATTAGGTTTTCGGCTTCCCCTTAATTTTTATGTTGAATAATTTCAAAAATCATCTTGTTAATAATTTTTATATTATTTATCGAAGTTAGATAAAAATAAAAGTAAGAAAAAAGGGTATTTTTCCCCTTTTTTCTTACTTTGCGTACGTGTTAAATAACTGACTATTAGTTTGTTGTATTTTAAAATGAGTTTTAGTTTTGTTTTTTACGCAAAAGTGAGCGTCAGAATTTATAAAAACCGTTAAAATTTAATGGATAAAAAACCTAAAACGTTCATTTTTAATATTTTATTTTTTAAAATATGACTATCCGTTACTTGGACTATAATTATAAAAGGCACGCCTATTTTGCAGATTCATGCAGAAAAACGTTAACAAATCTGCTGAAATTCGCAAAATCTGCGTAACATTTTTTTTAGTATGCAAAGCGGACAGTCATATTTTAAAATATTCAGGCCTAAGGATTGTTTTTAGCCTGACGGTATTCTGTTTTCCTAAAAAGAAGTAAGGTCTTATGTTTTAGAGAATAGTGTTGTAATTTTCAAATCATAAAAAAAGCTCCGGATTTCCCTAAAGATTTGTCTTAGCAGCCATTGGCTTGATAATCAAAAAGCATGAACCCTTAGTTACATCATTTTTCCTTCTTTCGCATATTCTTTTTTAATTCCCTGAATAAGGTGATGGAGGTTAATACTTTCGTTTTCGTCTTCCAATGTTCTCAGGCAGGCATATTGAATAATGTTCACAATATTGGCACCGGTAATATCGTATTTTTTTGAAAGCTCGTTAAGATTTACATCTTCAGCAATTCTGATTCCTTTGGGCAGGTTATTCTCCCAAAGCTGTAAACGTTCATTATAGGAAGGTACTTCAAACTCAATTATAGATTGAAATCTTCGGGTGAAAGCCGTATCAATATTCGTTTTAAAATTGGAAGCCAGAATAACCAATCCGGGATGATTTTCGATACGCTGCAGCAAATATGAAACTTCTTGGTTAGCGTATTTATCGTGTGCGTCCCTAACATTCGTCCTTTTCCCGAAAACAGCATCGGCTTCATCAAAAAAGAGAATCCAGTCCTTATCAGCCGCTTTGTCAAAAAGTGAAGACAGATTTTTTTCCGTTTCACCAATGTATTTCGAAATCACCATCGACAAATCAATTCGGTACACATCTCTTTTGGTGTATTTCCCCAGAAGTGAAGCCGTAAGCGTTTTTCCGGTTCCGGGTGTGCCGTAAAACATGACTCTGAAACCTGGTTTTATTTTGGCTTTCATATCCCATTCATGAAGTAAAATCTCATTGAATTTAAGCCAGGTTTCTATTTCTTTAATCTGATTTAAAGTAGTAGCATTAAGTACCAAATCGCTCCAATCTAATCCTGTTTCGATTAATTGAGCAGGAAAAATGCTGCTTAGTTGTGGTTTTAGGATTTTTCCGGTTATGAATTTTTCAATGTATTCATCTTCTAAAATTAATAAACCACTCAGTTTGGGTTCGCCATTTGGAACGAGTTCTATTTTGAGGATTCTTTTTTGATACAGAAAAGACTGATTGTGCAAATAGTTATAGAATAAAACCCGGTCTTCAAGATCGTTTCCTGCAATTAAAAACTGAGCCGTTTCACCTGTTGGCAAAATTCCACGATGATTCTTTGATTTTATACCGCCAAATTCAGGAAGTTCTCCGCCATTGGGCAAATATTCTGCAATAATCGAACTTAGAAAATCAGGTTTAACATGAGGAACAAGAGCCAAACCCAATAAAAGAATATCGGTTTCTGTGAGATTATTTTCGATAATGAATTCGTTGATAAACCCGTTTGAATCGACCTGATTCAAAACGGGTTTCTCCATTGGATTATCGGCCTGAAAAAGAGTGTCAAGCTGAAAGACGAATTGGTTTTTTAGATAAGTGAATACATTTTCCATTTTTAACCTACTAATGATTCGATTGAGAAAAAATCTATTTTTGATTGTTTATAATTTCTGATTCTGTTCATGACGGCGTTTCCGTTATGAGATCCGTCAGAATTGGTATTACCTTCAATAGTTTCAATTATATCGCCATGAACCGCTGTTACAATTCCGGTATGAAACCAATCGTTTGTTGTTTTTTCAATCAGAAATATATCTGCCGGTTGTATTAAACCAGAATTGGTTCTTGCCTTTTGATAACGGGTCAATATTTTTTTCTGAATACCAACTGTACCAACCGTATCGCAGCTATACGTTAAAGGCATTAGGGTTTTGAAATTTTTTCCCTGAATGGAAGCCGCCTGATCAATTATTCCCTGAACAAATCCCATGCACCAAAACCAAGGAGTTCCTTCATTACCATCCATATAACTTCGCACCCACGGACCCGTATTACTTTGATTATTGATTACAAGTTCAAAAGGATGATTTTTAAGATGGTTTTTGGCTGTATTCAGAATTAATTCTCTCAGATTATTGCCTGTTATAGGAGTATCAAAAGCTTTTTTAAGAGGCGAAGCGAGTATATCAAATAGATTTTGATCTACACTTCCGGTTTGCGGTAAGTTGTTGAATTTTTGAAAATTAAGCACTGCTTTTTCCGTTGCAGGCCCAAAATCACCATCGATACCCGTTGCAGTTCCCGAGTTTGGATTTTGCATAGCAAATAAATTAAGCCAGGACTGAATTTTTTCAATATCCTTTTTGTTATTATTTACTCCTTTTCTTTGTTGAGTTGCTTTAATAAGCAACTCTTTTTTGTAGAATGTTTTTTGCATGACTAATGTTTTTAAGTTTATAAAAATTAGTTATTATGGCTTTTTGATTTGTTTATTAAGTTAAAAGGCTTTTTGTTATGGATTTTCTTAGTCGGCATCATGATCATCTTCGTCTGTTTCCACCTCTATTTCCGCCTCTTCCACTTCTTCCACCTCCGTTTCCGCCATCTTCTTCTTGTTCCTTTCGCCGCTCTCTTGCTTGTCTTTCTTGTGCATCTCTTGTTCTGCCTTCTTCTACTAGCGATTTTTGATCATTTGTTCTTGTTCTTGTATGAGTATTAGCAGTTCTTGAAACCGTACCTATGTATCTATAATGAAATTCGTGTCCGGGTACAGTACAGGGTATCCTCTCAATTTTGATTCTCTCAAGATCTGTTCCACCCTCCATAACTTCATTATAGGATACAGTCTTTGGTCCTTCTTCCAGAATCCAACCTCCATCTTGTACTACTCTGGTTGCAGTTGGATAGATACTTTTTACATATGTATGTGCAGAATCCAAAGTGCTAAATAGATTAGTATCCATAGTACATTCTTGAGAACCTTCAGCGGCTTTTAGCGGAACACCTGGTTCTTCAGCTCTTTGAATAATATTGTAATTCCATTTTGTTCCACCATCGACTACCTGAATTGAATTTACCAATGTATTGTTTCTGGTAGCTACAGTTTGTGCTACAGTTTGTGCATCTGCTCTTTTGATACCGCCATTTGTTAAATGAGTTTGCTCTTCCTGATGCAGGTTTTGTCTCACGACCGTGAGATTATCCGCAGCGCCGCCGCCCATTATCCTGTCCAACAAAGCCATTCCTCTATCTACAGCCTGATTCACTAACCATGTAAGTGCCTCATCAACCATTTGACGAACAGAAACAATCATTTCGCCAACTCTTGCGCCAATTCCGGAAAGTCCAACCTGATTAGCAAGGAATCCAATTACAATAGGCATGGCTTGTCCCATAGTATTTTCGAGATAGTTGGCTGCTGTGGCTACATTTCCTTTTGCGATATCAGCTACGCCATTAACAAAGGAGTTGACTACTTCGAGCATTTCACGCAAGTATTTTATAAAACTTTGAATTGCACTGTACAAAGCCATTGCTCCGTTAATCACAGCCATAATTCCCGTTGGGTCCAGCATGCTTAGCAGTCGGGCTGTGATGCGGTTAACAATGCGTTCCATGATAAAGTTTTTCACAGCGTCGAGAACAGTATTCCAAAGATTACTAAGTTGTTCCTGAATTTTATCCCAGATAGCGGCCATTCCGCGTTCCTGAACATCTTTTATAAAGGTCCAGATTCCTTCGAGCGTATTTATCATGCTTCGGATTCGGGCAACACGTGCAGGACCAATTCTAGGATGAGCCGCTAGTTTCTCCCAAATTCTTTCCATCGATATTCCGAGTACTTCTAATACCCATGAAATTACTCCTCGTAAAGAGAAATCAGTCAGGACAGGAATATTAGCATCTCTCAATTCGCTCATTAACCATCCGGTAACACCACTAATTAAATGAGTTACAATATTGTCAAAGAATTGAACAAATCCTTGTTTGATGGCACGCAGTATATTTTTAAGGAAACCAATAGGATCTCTTTTAATGTCTTCGATTGCCTGCATGGCTCGCGTTATGATGTTTCCGATGAGGTCGAATGGGAAATTCATGATTTCGAGTATGGCAACAATCACAATTCTTATAATTTCTGCGACAAAAGCGATAAGACGTCCGATAGGTTCTCCAAATTTTTCAATAATTCGGACAAACGCATCAAGAGGATGTATAAGATCGTCTATTGATAACGAATCCCAGATATCAGTAAAGAGTTGAATAATAGAAGCAGGAGTCATGTTTAAAGTTGCAACAGCCGCTTCAATCTGACCTACAATTCGGGCTATTGCACCCGTTTCAACCATTTGTGCATATTGTTCTTCGCCACCCTCCATTAAACTCATAAAACCTCTAATAAGATTCGGAATTGTTCGTGGGACAGTTTCGTTAGTGAAAGGATCTCTTCCGATAATTACTTTTATTAAAGAATAACCTCTAACAGTTGCAGCTTGAGCAGAAAGCCAGGCTAATAATGACTCTTTAACAAGTTCTAATACTTTGAGCGCTATGCCTGTGGCAAAATCCCAAACTCGTTGCAGAAATCCTCCAGCCTGAGTTGCAAGCGCTGAAAGATTATCGGCAATGTTTACCAGATTCGAAGGTTGAATAGCATCCCAGAGCCCAGTTATAAGTCCGCGAAGTTCGCCTAATAACGAAGTGAAAGTGCCCACCTGAGTATCTAACCAATCGGCAGTTTTTTGAAGCGTGCCTTTTTCACGCATTTGCTCAAGCTCTGTTTGCTTGTCTATTAAGATTAGAAAATCTTCTAATATTTCGACCGTTGTTGCAGTAACTGCTTCATCACGTAACGGATCGTATTTGATTATTTTTTTGATTAATGCCCAAGCTTTGTTTTCTGCCAGAAGAGGTTCCGCAACACCAATTAATGCTTCTTTTATCCAGGTAATTACCTGATCTACAGTTGCGCTAACAAAAGTGGTTATTCTATTTACTAATTCTTCAAATTTCTCAGTGATTGAATCAATGATGCCAGTGTAAGGGAAGGATAGTTCGTCCCAAACTTCTTCGACCAAATCTAAAATACTGTCCATTGTTAAACCCACTTCGCTCAGTTTTCCTTCTACCCAGTCAAAAACCTGTTGTAAAATTCCATATTCCTGAAGCTTGTCGAATATTGCTGTTCCAAAAGGAATAAGTCCCATTAATCCTTCAACAAGGTTAATAGGAGTTCGTTCTACATCGACTTGTCGTAACGGATCGTAACCAATAATAACGGTAAAAAGAGTGTAACCGGGAATGTGTCGTGCCTGATCGATTATCCAGTCTGGAACTAAATCCAGAAACGAACCCTGAATCATTTCGGGAGCAGGGGAGATCTGCTCTGGTTTTTGTCTGATTGTTGCTCCTTGTTGAACTGTATGTGTTAATTCGTGCGCCAGTAAATGTTTACCATCCTGCGAATTTGGATTGTATTTTCCTTCATTAAAATAAATATTATTTCCCGTTGCAAAAGCCTGCGCTCCCAATTGCTGGTTCATTTGAACCGCAGTGGAGTCATTGTGTATGCGAACATTGCTGAAATCGGCTCCAATACCGGATTCCATTTCGGTTTTTACTTTTCCTGATAAAGGAGAACCACCGCCTTTGTTACTGTTTAAGGTAGTTTCAAGATTAGAAGCATCAGATGGGTTTGCATCTGCGGCAGCGCTCATCTGCAATTCTTTTTCGTCTTCTTTGGCCTGAATTTCCTCTTCTTCTTTGGCCTGGATGTCTTCTTCTTTTTTCTTCTGGATCAAAGGTTTTGAAGGAAGACTTTTTTCTTTGGCTTTAGGACTTTCCGTTTTAACGGCATCGGTTTTATTTGGAGCAATATCTATTTTTTCAACCGCATTTTTTTTCTGAATTTCGTCTTCTTTTTTTGGTTGAACCAAAGATTTAGAAGTACTCGTTTTCTCTTTTGTTTTAGGAGATTCAATTTTATTTTGAACAGATTCTTCTTTGTCTAATTTTAACTGAATGACCGGAGTAATTTTCTGAACTGTAGTTCCTTTTTGAATATCTTTTTCTGGATTGTTTTTTTTCTGAATTTCAGTATCCCGTTTGTTTTGGATAACGGGCGAAGCATTGAAAAAAGGTTCAGGAGTTGAAGCATGTTTATTATGAACTACTTTTAATTTTGGCTGAACAACCGGAGTGATTCCTTCTACAGCTGTTTTTTTGTTTTTATTTGCTGTATGAGTTTCGGTTGTCAATTTGTTCTGAATAGCTGGAGATGCGGCAAAGAATGGGTCAGGAGCAATGTTCTTTTTATTCGAAACAACTGTATCCGCTACTTTGTCTGCTTCAACTTCATATTTATCATTTGATTTACCAATACTGAGTTTTGCCTGAACACCAAAAAAAGATTCCCTCTCATTTCCTTTGTTATGAGGATTGAGGTTGCTTTTTCCGGCTGTACTTTTTGCAAAAACACTCATCTTGCAATTGTTTTTAGTTATTGATATTCATAATGATAGTGAACAGTCAGGGTGATGACTCCGTTCATTGTTTTGTGAATTTCTTCTGTTACATCGCCATTTTCATTATAATGAAATTGAGTTATTATATTTCCGGAGCTAATACTCGAGAGTTGATTTTTTGAATTATATTCATTTTTATAGGTTATGATTCGGTTTGGTCTGTTTAGCAGCATCTCTTTATGTTCAGTTAAATTATGGTGCGAGTCATAGGTCAGACTGGTTTGGCTATTGTTGATTGGATTGATGATTTTAATCAGTTCTTTATTTGAGCTATACTGTTTTATAGAGATAGTTTTATCATTGGTTACGGTAGTGACCTCATACGAATTATCCATGTTATAGTGATACGTTTCAATTGTTGTTGCGTTTAGTTGTCTGGCAATACTTTTTTGCAAGTGTTGAGATTCATTAAAACTATTTTCATACTCCCATTTTGTTTTTACTTGTCCTGTTTCATTTATCTCCATTGATAGCATAATTCTATTTTTATCATACGTTTTTACAATTGTGGAAACTATTTCATCATCAGACGAAAAATTTATTTGTTTTATTTCGTTTCCAAATTCGTCATAATGAAATTCCGACGTTTTTTTTAGTACTTCGTCTTTTAAAGAGAGCACAGTTTTTTTTGCTATTTTTTTTTGCATCGTCATTTGAAATTCATTTGCGTTTTTGAAAACCCTATATCAATTCCTGATTTATATTTTAATAAATCTTATGGAGCCCCAATTGAGGCATGTACCCTAATCTCTTCTATTAAATCGGTATACTTTGTTCTTTCAGACGCAGCTATCCTGCTATTGGCATCTACTAATTTTGTCAAAAGCTCATAAGCCATTGCGTGCTGTCCTGAAGTTAAAAATGTATCATTTACCAATAAAGGTGCACTTGGTCCATTTGCAAATTGTACAGGTACAGTATTGTCTTTATTGATTGCAATATTGCTTTGCCACAGGAATTCATCCATTGCCATAAGTCTATGAAATATGCCTGCAACTGCAGCCTGATCTCTTTCTAAAGGTGCTGTTGGTGGTGCCGTCAAGCCAAAAATTCTCGAAACAAATACCATACTGTCAGTATAATACAGGTTACGACCACTCCAGGATCTATGAGATCGTGCTTCAATGATGGTATCATATAATGAAGTTGTTTCTGCTGTTGATTCAATAACCCACTTTTCAAGAAAAGCCATTACTCTTCGAAGATCTGTCAACGGAACCCCAGTTATTGAAGGATCAATGATATCGCGGTTACTGCTTGCGCCAATAACAGAGCCCGGAGTGTTAATTTCGTTTATAAAGGCAACATAGGTGTCAGTATTAGTTAATGCTACTGCCGGATCAATAAGTGTAAATCCTCTTTCGGAATCATAAGCCTGATCAGAAGTTGCCAATCCCGGTACTACGTGAAAAGCTTCATGAAGCAATGTGGTTACCCTGCTGTTAAGACTAGGATTATTAACAAACGACAAGCAAAGAGTAAGGACTTGACCAATTCCTGTTCCGCCAGGCATATAAGCTTCTGCGGCGGCGCAGGTACTGTCGCATGAATTATGACATTGTACGGTATTGACCTGATCGGCTACTTGTAGAACATGTCTTCTTAAATGCTCGAGGATAGCTGGATAATGACTTGCATTGCCAAAGAAAAATCGCACTGCATCTTCTATCCGGGTTCTTTCAGGACCTGTAGCGCCGTCCATACTGCTATGAGCACTTGTTGCCTGTGCAAGAGCTATTGGGTGCGCTGTTGTAAATGAAGTGCCACAATTAACGTTAGCCGGAGTTGGATTTGCAGGTGTTACATCGCAATCAGGTTCTGGAGAGGCGGTATTTGCA
This sequence comes from Flavobacterium sp., assembly GCA_039931915.1. Classification (GTDB taxonomy): domain Bacteria; phylum Bacteroidota; class Bacteroidia; order Flavobacteriales; family Flavobacteriaceae; genus Flavobacterium. Next base: position 12,368 of record JBDTRA010000015.1, read on the forward strand.
TTACGTACTTCTACTTTTCTCATGTCGCGATAATTGATTCTTCCGTTTCCTTTTGAAAAGCTATTAATAGGATTGCGTACTCCAATATGACCTTTGGTTCTAAGCATCCTGCTTACACTATTGATTCGTTGTTGTGTAACTAGTCGATTAACTGCGTTAGAACCTTCTTCGCTTGCAAATCCTTCCAGATCATAATTTTGAGTCGTATTGGCCGCCAATAGGGTCAATTTAGGTTCTTCTCCCGGGTCTATGCTTGAAGATCCCATTTCAAAGAAGATGGAATTAGGTGCAGTAGTTCCGCCTGCCATATCAGAAAGACCCGTAATAGCAAAGTTAGGATCGGTCGCTTTCTGGATTGTTTTAGATTTTCCTTGTTGAACTGTATGCGTTAATTCATGTGCCAAAAGATGTTTGCCTGATTGTGAATTGGGATCGTATTTGCCTTCATTAAAATAAATATCATTTCCTGTGGCAAAAGCCTGCGCGCCAATTTCCCGACTCATTTGAACTGCATTCGAATCATTGTGAATTCGTACATTGCTGAAATCGGCACCAAAACCTGATTCCATTTCTGTCTTGGTATCTTTAGAAAGTGCCGTGCCGCCGCTTTTTGAACTATTCAGTTGGCTTTCGAAATTAGAATTAACAGACGCATCTGTCTGTCCTTCATCTTCGTCCTTTTTTTGAACGTTTTCGTCTTCACAATCGCATTTTTGGATGGGTTGTAATTGTAGTACAGGAGTAATTGATTCTGCCAATGGCTTCTCCTGGATTTCATTTTCATTATTCTCCTTTTTAGAAACATCAGTGGCCTGGCTTTTTTGTACAGTTGATGAAGTAAAGAAAGATTCAGTAGTTTTTTCAGGAGTATTGGATACTATTTTATCTGCTGTTTTGTCAGCTTCAACTTCATATTTATCATTAGATTTACCAATATTAAGCTTTGCCTGAACACCAAAAAAATCCTCTCCCTTTCTGGAATTAAAGGCAGATGGGGTAGAGAGGTTTGATCTTGATATTTGGTTGAATGTTGACATTTAATTTCTTACAGTAAAACTTCCTTTTAAATTTGGACTACCGCCCGGATTAATTGCTTTGATTATTACTTTAAAGAAGATACAGTCTTTGGTTTTTACTGCAAATGATTGTGTTTCTGTTCTGCCAACATCATATCTTCTGGTGGTTTTATGTATTGTTCCTCCCTGTATGGCTGTTAATACTATATGATAATGTTTTGCATTATGTGGTTTAGCCCAATTTGCAGTTGAGCTTATTTTAAAACTACCTTTTGAACAGAAAGTTTTCGGAGGCATTAATGGGTCATCTCCAAAATCGCTGGTTTGTGGTAATTGAAATGCCTCTGCACAACAACTATCACCACCACCTTTTAATCCGACCAGTTTATTGTCCAGTGCTCCCATAGTTTCGGGACCTACAAGACCGTCAATTTTATTCAAACCGTTATCTGTTTGGAAGCCGATTACTGCATTTCGGGTTTCGCTTCCAAAATCACCGTCTGCACCAAATTTTGGTAAACTTTGACCAGCTTGCATCAACCCTTCCTGCAATTCTGCAACATATTGACCTTTTTGCCCGGTTGAGATAAGCATTTGATTATCATTGGCTTTTTCAAGTGGAGGATTGTTTTTAAACTGAGGGTATTCTGGTTGTTCTGCGCGTAAATCTTCTGGATGATTTTCAATAGAGGATTTTTGTATTGTTCCTGATTTTTGTTTGGCTCCGGTTTGCTGAACTGTGTGTGTTAATTCATGCGCCAGCAAATGTTTTCCTTCCTGAGAACCGGGATTGTATTTGCCTTGATTAAAGTAAACATCATTGCCATTGGTAAAAGCCTGAGCTCCTAATTCCTGACTCATTTGTACAGCGCTGGCATCGGTATGAATTTTTACGTTGCTAAAATCGGAGCCAAATCCGGATTCCATTTCTTTTTTTGTTTTTTTGTCTAAGCCGGTTCCGCCACCTTTTGAGTTATTGAGTTTTCCTTCCAATTCATTATCCTGAATGTCGGTTTCTGTATTTTTTCCTTTTTTCTGAACTGGTTTTTCTTCCTCTTTTTTATCTTTTTTCTGAACTTTATCTTCGTTCTCGCATTCGGCACATTTTTTTTGAACTGTTTTGTCTTCTTCTTTTTTGTCGGATTTTTTCTGAACTTTTTTATCTTCGTCCTTATCCGATTTCTTTTGAACTTTTTTATCCTCTTCCTTATCTGATTTTTTTTGAACAGATTTATCTTCTTCCTTCGTTTCTTTAGCCTGAACCGAAGAAATGGTTGCTGAAATAGGTTTTTGCTGTATTTCTTCTTTCGATTGCAAAAGTCCGCCCGCAGATGGTTTACTATTAACCACTTTATCAGCTACATTATCAGCTTCTACCTCATATTTGTCTCCAACTGTTCCTGTTTTTAGCTTTTTCTGAATTTTGGGACTAAAAAAGCTGGAAGTATCAGGACTATTTTTTTTTCGTTGTTCAAATGCTCTCATAACTTTAAAATTTTACCATTGGGTATAAATTAATTTCTCTATCCAAGGAATTTTGACGATGTTTATATTCCACGGAATTTTTTCAAGTAAAAGATCCTGTGTTTTTCTTTCAATAGTCAACTTCGGATTCGATTCACTCCAATCCAGTTTGCCTTCTCTCTGAAGAAATTCAGTCCTTAATAGGTCTGGAGAAGTGCTTTTTAAAGCCGTCCAGTGTTCTAGAACCGAGAGCAGCATTTCTTCAACCTGCTGTTTGTGTTTTTTCTCAATTTTGATTTCTCTTTGTATAGATTCTTTGATATCTATTCCGCATAAAAATTTCTCAAAAAGCATCAGATGTTCGAAGTCATTTTCTTTTTTTGTAGCGGCATAATGCAAAATATGTGCGGCTAACTCTTTGTTTATAATAGTATTATTGTCAGCAATCAAGCCGCAGTTTTTTAGCATTTCTTTTAAAAACGGATGCAAAATGATTAAACCTGCATTTTGTACATAACACGATGCCGAATCATCTTTTTCTTCCTGAAAACTTTCTTCTTTTTTAGATTCAATTTCAGGTTTATTAGAAGAATCTTTTTTAGAATTTTCAATTATAGATTCTTGTTTTAGAGCCAATTTTGTTTTTTCTGAATCCAAATAATCATCGTTCATTTTCTTTATTTCCGCATCACTTGTGGCAAAAGGAAAAAATGTTCTGAGGTTTTGGATAAAAAGCTCAAAAGATATTTTTTCTGATAAGAATTCAGTTCGTTTTTGATGATAAAAACGAATGATTTCCATCGGTTTTTTTTCATTTGAAACTTCAAAAAGCAATTGCCAGAATGATGTTTTAAATTCGTGTGACTTATGGTTCAGGAATTGTACTAATTTATTTTTTGAATGCGTTTTTTGTTGCGTTTCTGAACCCAAAAGAGCAGCCGCAAAAAGAGCAATTTCCTGATTTGAAAACTGATTGATAATTCGGTTCTGAACTTTTTTCTGCTGAATTAATTTACTAAACGGAACTTTGAAAATATCTTTTTTAAGGTTTTCGAAATTCATTTTTTCAAAAAAGTCCATTTCATCTTCCGCAGAAATCCACCAGGGCATGCTGCCATTTTCTATAAAATAAAGCAAGGTTTTGAGGTCTTTATTCTCCGGTGAAATAGTGCGGATTTCTGATTCATTTTCGTTCTCATTTTTAAATGCTTTTTGTACCTCATTTAGCCTTTTTTGAATCTCTTTTTCAATCTGATTTTTTATGTCATTTTTGGCTTCACTATTCGAAAGAAAAAGATCTATTTTTCCTGTATTTGAATTGATGGAAATTTCGATTTTATCTATTTGAACTATCTGATTGTTAGTGATTTCTATAGTGTTGAATTGCTTTTCTAAAATAGGAATGACTTCATTTTGTACGAACATAGCAAGGTTGTTTTTAATAGAATTTGCCGTCAGGATAGAGGGGGTATCTATTTCTAAAAAAACCTTTTGGATGCTATGTATATTTTTAGTCATTTTTCTTTGGTATTACAAAAATTATTTCTACATTTGCTATGAACCGATAGGTTATACTGGGAAAATATAGGTGCCATGATTGGCATCAGCTCCCCATTAAAGCTTGAGATTTGTCTGTTAAGGCAAGGGTCTCAAGCTTTTTTATTTGGTATCACCCGGTTTCCTTGGAGTTCTCTTGGTAATAACACGTTTAGTTACTTTTTTGGCAATAAGAGCTTTGCTTATTTTTTCTGAGTTAACAAAAACTCTCTTTTTTATAGCACCATTTGTAGCCGCAAAATTTGTTTCTATTTTAATAAAGAAACCATTGGTAGGTTTATAAAAGTAGAATTCTGCTCTTTTAGCAAATCTGCTAAATAGTTCTTCAAAATCTGAAAGGTTTACATTTCTAGTAGTGTCAATGTGAATCATATATTTGCTCACTTTGTCTTCGTTATGGATCTTTTTTCTTAAGTTCATAAACAATACTAGCTTGTCGTTTGTCTCGTCGATATTATCAAGATAGTAAGACTGCATTGTTGTATTAACATAGTTTCCGCTTGTCCAGTCACCACCAATATAAATGTCATTATAACGTTCGTCTATTTCGGTGATTTGCTGAGCAATATTTAACAATTCATGCGCTACTGTGGTATCCTCATTTTCCCCGCTTTCATAAATCATTGGAATACTATAATAATCATCAAAAATTTTCGGGAATCTTGTGAATTCTTTTGTCTCTCTATGGAATCGTAATTCGCTTCTTAAATATTCAAATTTGTTCCAATCATCATTAAAGCGTCCAAAATCATCATCGTCTTTGTTGATTGGATCGTAATTAGCATGAATTTTTTTGTAAATATTTGCTTTGTGTGAATTTACAATTGAACAGGTTATTTTATTTGAACTGTAAACCTTGCCGTTTTTGGTCACTCCGGATTCTGTAAATTTATAGGTTGGAGTGTATCTTGAGAGTGTAATGTCTTGAACTTCAAACTCAAAAGTGTCTTTTTCAAGTCGCATAATTTTGAGTTTTTTCTCTTCTTCGATAAAATCAAATAATAAACCAGTTGGAAACTTTGTATTAAGTGTTTCCATTACCACATGCAAACGGCGCGCAAGAATTTGATCTATCGGTATACTTACTTCAACATTGTCGGTAATTAAATTAACACCATTTATCGTGTATTTTTTTACGCTTAGTTTGTAATGCGTTGGTAAATTAACTTGTTTGCTTTTGGTACCTCTTATACTTCTGGATAAATTATTGATATATCGTAACGTGCTGATCCACGGGTATAAACATCCCATAATGGTGCAGCATCCTAAACCGTTGTCGGGATTTATTTTTCCTTCAATAGCAAAATCGGTTATGAATGTGGTTCCTGATTTGAGCAGTAATAAAGTCCCGCCTTTTTTTACACCGGCTTTGTGTTCGAACGAATAATTAGTGTTGAATAAGATTTTTAGATCGGCGGCATTTTCAACAATGTCCAGAATATAATAATCAAAATCCAATCCGTGCTCTATTTTTTTTGCATTCAAAAATGTTTTTACATCTTCAACGCTGTCGTTTAGATAACCTTCAATTCGGTAAAAATCATAATCGTCTATGCAATACCCCAGCGGCGCTTTGATATAATCGTTGTTGACCAGATTTGTGGTGTGATAACTAAAATTGGTTTGATGGATATAAAGATTACTTTTTTCAAAATCCCAGGCATGCAATAAATTATCGTCGACATTATAGTAATACGGAACTGATTTAGCACCCAATTTCCCCATTGCTTTTGAGGGTGTAATTTTAATACTATTAGCAGTTGTTTGATAATTATCTAAAATGCTTTTTAGTCTTCTGATTAAAGAATCAAAATTGTTGAACGTTTTATTCTGATCTAAAGCTGTTGCTTTGTAAAATTGATGTCTGTAATTTTTAAAGCGATTATTGTCTTCTACAAATCCTAAGAACAAATGTTTTGGAAATGAAGCAATAGGAGGATTACATTCTGTTTTAAGCTGAATAAAAAGGTCTTTCAATTCTTTGTAAGTTGCCACGATATCTTTTAATAAATCGTATCGATAATGAATGTCTGCCGGAATATTGTTTGGGTCAATTGTAAACAAGGCATTGATACGAGTGATAATTGCGGTAAGTTGTGTTGTATAACCAAAAGGTGAAAGAATTGTGGTTAAATTGTCGATTAAATCAGTTCTGAAGGCACTATCGTTGACAACGGTATTAAATAACTGTTTGATTTTAACTGCAGTCGATGTACTATTAAAAGTTGGAATTACTTTTTTTACACCCAATTCGTCAAGCAAACTATATTTTTGATAAACATCATATTTATTGAAAAGTGAATCTTTTACCGGAGAACCGTTTTTGCCAATTATAATATCAGCAGTTGCCTGGCTAACCACAAGTACTCGCAAGTTAAAAATTTCTTCGCTGCCTTTATTAGAACAATCAGTTTCATCGCACAATGAAGCATCTTTAGGATAACTTTCGAGATAGAGAATAATTATATGGTTTTTTAAGTTATTAGGAAAAGTATTCAGCAATAATTCGCCCGTGCCCGGTGGAGTTCCCGGAAGTAATTCCCACATTTGATGCATTGTATTGGGACCGCTTTTAAAAGCTGGGTAATCGGCCTTATCAAGATTAAATGTTTTATAGGATTTATAATCAAGTTTTGGAATGTCGATCGACAACAATTTTTGTTTAAGCTCATTTGCCTTTGCCTGATCAGCTGATGGTATTGTTAATTTTATCAAATCGCCGTCAGTAGTAATTCCGTTTCCCTGAGTTATGGATAGGATAGTGTTGCCGGCATTGATTGAAACCTGAAAGCCACAAACAATTCCTGTACCGGTAAGAAAGATTCTGCTTAATCGATTTTGGTCATCAAAATAATCAATAGTTTCATTGAGCTGATAATGCGTTAACATTTGATCTGCTACATAACTATGATAATTTCCTGTAATGTTGGTAAGTTTTGTTGCCATGACCTTGTATTTTTATATTGTTCCTAAATTTGTTCTTCCTAATACTATTTTTCCTGAAATATCTTCTTCTTCATCTACACAATTGTACAATGTACCTGTTGGATAAATAGAGTTTAATTTTGATAATGATTTGATGAATTTTGGTAAAGCATCTTGTTTGTTTTGAGTTTTATCCATCAGAAAATTTTTAAAATCTTTTTCAAAATCGAGCAAGTCATTGTCCGTTGGTGTGATTTGATCCTTTCGATAGCCAATCCAGCAAATTTTACCCAAAATGTGTGATGGAATTTCCTGCCTGATTACATCTTCGGCAAAATTTCTAAAATCAACATCTGCAAAACGATAGGTATATCCGGGTAAAACAACGCTTATTTTAAACGAGTACGGATTTGGGGTACAACAATCACCGGAGCAATCGTCTGCACATATTGGCATATAATAGGTTTGATTAATTGCTTCGGCAGGGTTGGGAACCAGTAAGATATGTTCTACCAGAAAAATGTCTTCATCGCTGAATTCTTCTTTAAAGAAAATAAGCAATTCAAGCATTGCTGCTTTTACTTCTTCGAGAGTTTCGTACAATTTATACTGACGCGCAATGATTCTGTCCGGATTGCTGAGATCATCCACAAATTCGGGATTTAGGATATGAAATGAATATTTATGAGTATCTGATTCTATGACTTCAAAAGTGTCGATAACAGTGTCTGTAAAAGGAATTCCGTTGTTTCTGTTTTCGAAAAGATTTTCAAATTCATGCTCAATTTCTTTTTCACTGGTTTCGTAAATTTTCAGGATAGAAAAGTACATTTCCTTAATCGCATCACGTTGATCCAGATAATCTTCAGTCGCAGTCAGGATTATTTGGTTTGAACTATTTCTAATTCTCCATCTAAAATGATTGGGAGTTACGCCCGGACTTGGGTCATAAAGCTGAACAAACAAACCAGAGATATCTTTTCTTTTGATGCCTCTTTTGCCCGTAATCGGATTTTTATCGCCTTTAATTCCCAGTAAACCTGCAATTCGGTTTTCTAATCCGGTCACATTAAAAGTATTCCACAAATTAGATACAGGCTGATTGAAATAATTAAATCCGCTGCCTCGTTTGCTGCTTATTGTATCGTAATTGATTAAAAAATCTGATTTGTTTTGCAGTATAATTTCATCTGCTGAGGCACCGTACAATGATTTCATTAAAAAGGCATATTCTGCAAATCGTTCTGCAAATCGTGCAATAAGATGGTCTTTTATTTGGTTTTGTCTTGTAACCGCATCATCAAGATCACCAAATAATAATTCGTCTAGTTTTTCTTCACTTGAAGACAGGTATTTATTATTTGCAATTTCATCAAAACCTGTCATATCATTAATCGGCTGCGTGAAATAGGTATTTGGCAGATCGCCACTTATAGAAAGTAATTCTTTGATATTGCTTAATTGCTTGAAATAACTCGCCAGAATTTGATCAAAAAACAGCAAATATCCTTTCAATTGTTTGGCTTTGGCTTTTCGTTTCATGCTGGCAGATTCTGATAAGCCAATTTCGCCAATACCATAATTCTCAGGAAAATTGTTGGTGATACTGGTATAAAAATCAGCTTCTGTAATTTTGCCTTGTGGTATATTTATTTCTCTGTGTTTAGAGGCATCTTGTTGCGAATAATCAAATTCATCTTTTAGATCGTCTAAATATTTTTTTGCTTTAACTTTATTGACAGTCACAGGCAAAACACCTTTGCTGAAGTTAAGCGTGCTTTTATGACAAAGACTTGGTTTTTTATTGGTCGGAATACAAATGTTCCAGACACTTCCTTCGAGTTCGATCTTGTCACAATTGTTTAGTGAGATGTCTTTTATTACAGATACACCTTCTATACTCATGATGATTTGCATAATGTCTGAAAGGCGTACTTCGGTTCTTAATGAAGATTCTTCAAGTTCCTTAGTATCAATAAATCCTCCTTCCAGAAAAGGCCCTTCAAAAATCTGATCGCTTGAATATTTTTTCTCAAACATTTCGGCCAGTGAATAAAATTTAATGGTTGGCGAAAGGTATTTTTCAAGTTCAAAAGTGATTTTTGCGTGAATATATTCTTCGTTAGCTTCGGGTTCAATTTCAATTAAGGCACAAACGGCTATGGGCTGAATTTCTACTTCTTTTACCTCCAAAAGATCTTCGCAAAGGTTTCTGTTGGCGTGAAATTTCTCGATGATTTTAGTTTTAAGCAATTCTTTCTGAGCCACATTAGTTTCATTAAAATCAACCAGTATATTGTAGTATCCTTTTATTTCGGTCTCTTTAATAAAAGTAGCCAGGGTGCCGGCAAAATCTTCTCTTTTAAGCGAAATTTTTGCGTCTTTGCAGTTTACAAATAATTTTTTGGTAGTTTTTTGAAGCCAGCAATTTTTGATTTTTTTAGGGTCGATATCAATTAAAATTTTTCTGTAATCAAGAGCCGTCACAGCCTGAGTTGGCAAAATTTGTGAAGCTGTAAAAAACTGCTCGTCAATTGGGGTAGAAGTATTGTTTAACAAATCTTCGATTGGCAAATTGATTCTCATTCCCAAATCGGTAATGGCGTAACAAAGCACTTCGAGAATTGTAATTCCCGGATCGTGAGTATTGTAGTCGGTCCAGAACTGGCTTCCTAACGATTCGATGTATTCGATTCCTTTTTTTCGAAGGAAATCAAAACTCATGTCATCGTTGGAACTGACGTCTTTTGGGATGCTAATATGTTGGTTTACAGTTGACATTCTTCTTTTTGTTCTATGGTTTTAACAGTACATTCTTTGACATCAGTGCTGATTATGTGTTTTTTTGCTGAAACTAAAATCGACTTAGGATTTGACGGAACAGCAACTTTATCTGAAATAGCGCCATTTTTCAGCAGTTTTACATCTTGTAGATAATCTACATAACCTAATTTTTCTATGTAGTTAATAAGCTGGCTAGAGTGTATTTTGACTCCAAATGTTATGGGACTATTTTTGTCGAGTGCCCAGGGCGATAAGAATTTTATAATATCGGAATTGAGTTCCTGCATATAGAAATTTTCATCGTAACCGGGTCTGAATTTGACTTTTAAATTGATGGTAACCTCTTCATACTGCGGATTGATGACATAAGTAGTTACATGCATTGAATTCAACTGGTCTATATATTTTTTAACCTTATTAAGTGTTGCTGTGCTCACACGCGGTTTAAAAACATCAAATACGTTTTTGTTTACCGTGTCCGGAATGACAACGAGAGTCACATTTCCGGGCGATTGATAAGACGTATCACAGGTGTGGTTCAGACATTTTACTTTGTACAATCCGGGAAATTCCTGAAGGATGATGTGCTCATAATCCCACATTGTAATAGCGCGATTTTTATGTCGAAGGCGCTCGCTGATTCTTCGGTAGTAATCTGCATTTGATTCTTCTGGTTTATAATCAAAGCTGTTGTAAGGCTGTGTAACCGATTTGACATTGCTTTGTCTTTGGATTAATTTAGAAATGGTTGCGGCTTCTAATCCGGTTTCCAGGTGTGATAAATCATTTGAATTATTCTGGAAAGTTGCCAAAACTGCTTGCGAATGAATTCCGATCATTTTGCAAACCACATCGTATTTTTTATGCATTTTGGCTCTAAGCCAAATATAATTTTTAGGAAGTCTGGTGTTATTTTGAGTAGCTTCTTTTGGTAAGCTGAATTTCAGAATTCCTGATTGTAGCAAATTATCGGTTTCATTCAACAATATGTCCGAATAGTCGAGAATGCGCCATTCGTTATTGCCCAAAACAGACCATTCTACTTTTTGTTTTCCGGTGAACGATAGTGTTTCTGGATTTTCGCTTCCTTCCAATACCTGAAAAAGCAAGGTGATTTGTTGTAATTCCTGTACATTTTCTAATCCAATATATAGTTCTCCGCCTATGCAATAAGTAGGCAACAAAAACGAATCTTTGTTTTCTGTATATTTCAGTTTTGATTTTAAGAAACTGTGTTCCTCTGCATATCCAAAAGGATGAATGTGGAATAATTTTGCTTCGTTTTTATTATAAATAACTTCCAACGTATCAAGCCCTGTTGGTTTAAATTTAGTCGTTTCAGAAGCTGTATAACTTAGAATAAGACTTTCAGCCAGTGGTGTATAAGGTTCATTTGGGATAACCACATTTTCGTCTTTAGTAGAAAACGCAAGCGCATAAATTTTGGAATATAAATTATGAAAGAACGAGCTGTTTAATGTTAGTTTTAGCTGACTATGTTTCTTAGTACTATCGGTATTAGTTACGGCAAAGCTCGTGGTAAACGGGGCTGCGGCTGAAAATAAGGCAATAGGACTATTACTCTGCCAGATATTATTGGATAAAACAGATAATATATATTGAAAATAAGTATTTGCTCCTACAATTGCGTCGGCAGGTTTAAACGTATTGGGAGTAGCACTAATATTTAATACACTCTCCTTAAAGTCTTTTGTGCTAATTGTATTTAGAGCCGAGTTTTTATAGGCTTTATAATGTTCTACAAAACTAGCCGGAGTATTTTTCCACAGCATTTCAACGTTGATAGTACTCCAATTTTTGATAAAGGCTTCATTGTATTTGATGTAAAAATTTGAACCTTTTACAGGCTGGGTAGAAAATGCGAAAAACGGTTTTGCAGCATTAATTATTCCGTTGTCGTTTTCTAGAACAACATTTTTAACATTTTGAACATCAATATTGATGACGATGCTTTCTAATTTGTTTTCGGCCAATGATTTATACAAATCATATCCATGGTTTTTTGTAATGTCGAGATTGAATTTTGCAACCGGTAAATCAGTAGCAAATTCTTCCCCATATATTTTGGGATTATACCCTGTAATGGCGTCTACACTTTCATCTAGCTGAAAGACAATTTTAAGGACTTTTCCAATTGCTGACGTGGTGTAGGTTTTGGTTGGTGTTGCTATTACTGATTGGGGTATTTTTGAAATCTCAAACCATTTTTTGGCTGTGGTTAACTGAAGACTTAAACAGTCAATAATAATAGCCTGAGTTACATTATTGACATTGCTCTCAAAAGTAAAACTCATCTCAACACTGCGTTTTCCTTCTGCTAAAGACAGAATAGGAGAGGCAATTGCAAAACCCAGAGCAGCATTAGGTAAATTAGGTAATCCGGTAGGTGGTTCAGGATTGACCACATATCCAAAAGGCCACCACTGTGTATTGTTTTTATCCGGAAAAGCTGCTCCTAAACCGTCGTAAGAATTCGCGATTGGACTGGCGATTATTTTTTTTGTTTCAATGTCGTTATATACATTTTTCAATGAAGAAACGACTGTTTTATTGGCTATTAATTCATTGTTAGAATAATAGTTTCTGGTTTTTCCCAAAGCATCCTTGCCACCGTCAAATCCGGTTTTGGTTTCGATTTTTTCCTGAATAGCATTTTTCGCTAATTCAAAAATCATATAAACTTTATCTGGTGTTGGGGGTAATTTTTCGATTTTTAATATTTGATTGTAGTAGAAATCAAGGTGACGTTTGGTAAGGCCGTTGTATCTTTTTTTGCTGTTTTCCAACAACATTAAAAATGCGATGAATAATGTTAAGTGTGGTGTAATGGCATAGTTCTCTTTTGATTCGGCAACTAGAGTATCCAGTTCTTTTTTTGCCCGATCCAGTAGTAATTTATTTTCTACGGATGGTTTTTCACCGGTTAACTTAAAAAAATCAAAAAAAGGTTTCCAATCGCCTGAAGGTTTTTCTGAATTGGAGTTTTGATAATAATTTACATATTCAGAAAAATTATGAGCAAATAAAATCCAATCGGCTTGGTCAAAATCATTAAGATGAATGTTTTCAGGTTGTAACGCGTTGAGATAGCGTTGCTTTTGGTCGCTGCCATTAGAACTCAAAACACTCAATATAGTGGTACAATTACTCATCTTTTTAACAATTTATAAATTGGTTCCTTCTTGTTGGTAAAATGGATAAACCATATTTATTCTCGAATTGGTAGCGCGTACTTTAAAATCAATCAGTACTAATAATTCGCCACTCAAATCGTCGCCTTTTGTAATGTCAATTTTTTCAACGTCAATTCTTGGTTCGTGATAAAGAATAGCCGTTTTAATTAGCTCTGAAACAAATGTTTTCAAGGTTCGGTTCAAAGGATTAAACAATAACTCATCCATATTACAGCCGTATTTGGGCTGCATGAGACGCTCGCCAATTTTTGTTGAAAGCAAAATCTCCAAACTGCTTTTAATGTCTTCTTCATCAGTTAACATTGTTACTTCTTTGGTACTTGCTTTAAATTCAGGAGGAAAACTCCATCCTATACCTAAAAAATCTTGTGTTGTTTCCATAATTAACCAATTAAAACAGTTGCTAATCCGGCTACGATTGTACCACCATGTGCGGTTGAATCTCCCATTCTTGCGGCTGGTTTTCCGCCTATTAAAACCGTCGATGATCCTGCGGCTATGGTATCAGGCGGACCGCTACAAGTAGCCATATCGCCAACACATGCCGCTGGAACTCCGCCAATTAATACAGTAGGAGCACCGGCAGGTAAAATAGGGCCTCCCACGTGTGGTACTGTTCCGGTTACCATTGGGCAAACGTGCATATCTGAAACTCTTGCGGCTGGTGCTCCCATAATTTTAATTTATTTGAACGATACTTCCTTTTAAAACTGCCGTAGCTCCTGAGGACATTTCTACACCTCCGCTTCCTTCGGCCTTAAATTGTGCACTGGCACTTATAGAAACATTTGTTCCTTCGATTTTTACATCTCCGGTAGCTTTAAATTCGATATTTCCGGCACTTTCCATTTTTATTCCGTTGCTGTCAATAGTGATGATGTTCGAGTTTTCATCTTCTATTTTTATAATGCCCTGATCTTCATCTAGTGTTATTTTTTTGCCCGCGGGAGTTTCAATTCCAATAGATTTTTTTTCATCGTCAAAAATGACTTTCATTTCGCTTCGGGTTACAATTCCTTTTTGGTGATTGTCGTCAGAAGCCACTATTGGGGCCGGTTTTCCGCTGCTGTTAAGCATTCCTAAAACAATGGCATTATTGGGATCTTCATTGATAAAACCAACAATTACTTCATCTTCAATTTCGGGTCTGAAAAAAATACCTCTTTTATCTCCTGCATCGGGTGAAGCTATGCGACACCAAATACCTTGTTCGTCGTTGTTGATAATTGGAATTTTTACTAAAATGCGGTCTTCACTATTAGGATCAGATTCTAGCTGGGTTACAATCCCCACGTGAAGCCCTTTTATGGCCGGAATGATTCCGGAACCTGTGGGTGAATGAATGTCGAATGTTTCAGAAAACCACTCGGGATTTAATCCAAATTGTGCATCGACTGTCCAGTTTCCTTCGGCTATTTCGTGAAAAACTCCTGTTATGTAGGCTTTTCCATTAAATCTATCACCTACGCCTTCGAGTGTAATAATAGTATTGGGTTTTACTGCGGGAATACCTTGAAATTTGGCTCTTCCGCGAATTTTTGATAATTGCTGAAAAAGTAATTTAGCATCTGCCCAATCCTGAAGCTCAACTTCGGTAATGGTTGCGCCGTTACGTAATTCGAGATTTTCGAGTTGAATAATATCGGCTAAATCGGAAGCTGACAGATTACCATTTAAGCTTACAGCTGGATCATTGGCTTCAATTTCTACAACTTCCTGATTGGTATAATCCCAACTGTACGAAGACACTTTTGCAAATTGATTTCGCGCATCCATTTCGGCATCAAAATCAAGCAGCGTAGATCCAAAAGTTATTGTTTCAACAGAATCTGAGGTAAGATTTGGTTTACTGATGGTGATTTTACCATTTTCAACAAAACAAAGTTTACCGTTGGCTTGTGCTCTTGAAACTATAAAATCCCAGTCGGAAGTGTTGTATTGAACAAGTTCCTTGTGACTGAAATTAGTAGCTTCAACCTCTTTTTGCAATCCGTAGGCGTCGATGATTTCTTCAAATGCTTCACTGTCTTTTACATCATAGAAATATTTGCTTTTTCTGCCAATAGTAAGTTTTACAGCTTCGTCTTTGCATTCGATAATAAGTAAAGAAGCACCGCTTTTTATTTTAATCGAATGTTTGATGATAATTCCTTTATAAATAGTTGCTTCATCATTGTGATAACCGGCAGTTATTTCGATTTTTTTGCCGGGAATCAACAAGTCTTCATTACTCAGTTTAAAATCCCTTTCAGAAGCTTCTCCGTCAGTGAGAACAATTTGAGCCATAGGAATCCGATTGACTTCATTTTGTACCACAAGGCTTTTTACTTGATAGGTATTGGGTAATTCCTCTCCTTCAATTAAAATTTTATGCGTTACTAAATCGGCACTTTGACTGGTTTGTATGACTCCGCTATTGTTCATCAGGATTGTTTTTGTAAGGGTGGGAAAAATAGTTTTTGCCCTGTTTTTAATTTTCTGAAATTGATAATGTTATTGACTATGGCAACTTCCAGATAATACTTAGAATCGCCGTAGATATTAAAGGACATCAAAGGCAGTGTATCGCCTTCTTTTACAGTTCTGTAATGCGTTAAATCGGGTGATTTATTGTTCTCTTTTGCTGCTCTTAAATTATCTTCGACAAAGCCTTGAAATTTTGCTTTTGCAACTGCTCTAATTGGAGTTCCGTCAGGTTTGAAGAGTTTGAATTCTACATCCATTTCCGCCAGGGAACCTTTAAAAAGCAATGTTCCCCAGGAAATAATGAGGTAATTGGGCTTGTGTTCGTCACCATTATAATCCAGAATGACTTTTTTGAATTTCTCAATGTCATCGATAATACCGTCGTCAGTACTTGCATACCCATTGATCACTCCTGATCTGTCAAAAACAAAATCGAGCTCCAGATTCTCAGGTAATTTTTTATTGAATCTTGGAGAAACCGTACTCGTGCCGGAAGCCTGAGTATCATCGGTTTCAATTTTATAATGATAGGTGTACTTTTCCGGATTCATTAAGGTAGAAAATTTACCATCCGCAATTTTGTTGTTGAATTCAGGATCACTATAAGCAACAACTTTTAGTTTTTCTAATTCTCCTAGCATGTCAGCGTTCTTTTTTACGTTCAATAATTTTCATAACCTGTTCTACACATTCGGCTACTGCATCTGTTTCTTTGCTTTTTTGAGCACTTGCAGAAGCATTTGGTTTTGATCCTTCGTTCACGTTTATTTTAATGTGAAGCTCTTTTATTTCTATAGGCATGACTAGCTTTTAATTAAGGTGAAATAATTATAGGTAAGCTCAAAGTTTTCTACTACGATCTTACTTTCTTCGGCATTAAAATCTTCAACAGACCATTTTACAGGATAGGCGTGAACCACATTCCATGAAATCAAAGGCTGATGTTCCTCATTAAGCAATTTGATGGTCAGGTTTACAGGTCTGAAAGCAAAGTTTTCTATAGCATCCCTGCACCAGTCAATAACTGCAGAATCAATCAGCATTCCTCTTTTTAAAGTCAGGTTTGCATATTTTGTCTTTACAGGCAGTTTGTGTTTGAATCTATTTTCTCCACCTTCAGCCATCTCCTCTGTTTCGATGTCTACAGACAAGCCGGATACCGATTGAAATTGATGGTCTTTTTCTTTAGAACCAAGACCTTCAAATTCAACTAAAAAGTGAAAACCTACAGGTGGGTAATAGTTAGCCATGACTAGTCATTTTGAATGGATAAACCTTCGTGAACCAATTCCATAGATTCGATCGCAACTTCGTTTCCATCGGCTTTTAAGTCAGTCGACTGCACTTTAGTTGGCCATGCATTTTTTACTTTCCAGGTAATCACAGGTTTGTGTTCTTCGTTAAGTAATTTGATGGTAATATCTCTTCTTTCTATTTTGTTTAGTTTTACTGTATTCCACCAATTATAATACTCATTATCGCTTGCAAACGATCCTCTTTTCATTGTAATGTTGGAGAATTTTTGCATGCCCGGCATTTTAATTTTGGAGTATTCAGGACTTGCTCCCTGACGGTATTCAATGGCTTCAGTTTCGACATCTAATCCGGAAACTTCTGTAAATCCTATTTTTGTTCCACCCCAGTCAACTGAGAAATGAAACTTTGGTAGCGGATAACTCATGATCTATATTTTTTTAATGTTGATATTAATTAAGATTCCTGCATTTTGTGAGAGAAACGTAGAATGATAAATTCTGCCGGACGAACGACTGCCATTCCAATTTCGATTATCATTTTACCGTCTAAAATATCCATAGCCGACATGGTTTGTCCCAAGCCAACTCTTACATAAAATGCTTGTTCAGGTTTTGCCCCAGCCAATGCTCCGGCTCTCCATTGAAGAATTAAGAAATTTTCAATCATCGCTCTCACTCTTATCCAGGTGTTAGCATCGTTAGGCTCAAATACAAATTGTTCAGTTGCTTTTTTAATGGATTCTTCGGCCATGTTAAAGAAGCGACGAACCGGTACATAGCGCCATTCGGCGTCATTTCCGGCCAAGGTTCTGGATCCCCAGATCAAGATTCCTTTACCTGTAAAGCTTCTGATAGCATTTATAGATTTACCAGCAGTGACATCAATATTCAGACCGTCCTGATCTCCATTGGTTATTTTTAGCGTTGGTTTTACCACATAATTTAACCCTACATTAGCTGGCGCTTTCCATACACCACTGTTAGAATCAACACGTGCATAAACCCCTGCTACAGCACTACTTGGGGGAAGGGTAATAGGAAGGGCTAAAATCTCTGTTTTTATGGCATTGTATGATTTATTGTCCAGACCTATAATATCAGCAAGGTATCGACCGTTCATTGCACCATTATTGGTATCAGTAGGAGTAAGAAGGTTGATTTGAGTTCTGATGTTGGTAACAAGCGTTGCCAGATTGTCTGTTCCAACTGAGCGATTGAATACATCAACGGTAATATTCAAAGTATTGCTTGGCAAATTGATGATTGAAGCAGGTGTAGTAAATTTAAAAAGCTTACCAATCTCAGCAATAACATTGGTGGTATTACTTTTTACATTTTGCTGAACTTTCAAGGGTGTATTGGCTGCTTTTAATTTGGCGGTCAAATCTAAGAGATTGTCTCTTACGTTCTCGATTTTGCCATTTCCCTCAAATAAACCAACAAAAACAGTCAGTGCTGCCTGAACAGCATTCCCGGCTCCGGCAACTTCTTCTACAGAGGCTATTGCTGCATTAGCAGCCTTTTTGATTTTTTCCTTCTGTGAAATCAAAATGTTTAACTGGTCAGTCAAAGTTTTTAAAATGGGAACAAAAGTGACCGTTTTTGGCACTGTAAAGGTTTCTGATGCGGCAACAGCGTTGTTGTATCCTGATACATCGTCAATGAAAAACAGAACATTAGCAACACTTCCGGCAATCGAATCGTTTGTAGCATCGAGATCGACATCAGTTACCGAAACTAAGCTTACAATAGACGATGTAACGGTGGTCAAAGCATCTTGAACTTCACCAAAAGCAGTAGAAATAGCATCGGGAACATTAGTAACATGATTGATTAAAATATCATCTTCATTGTATCGATAATCGAGGATAGTGTCAAGGTAAGGATAATACACCGCACCATATTTCAGATAATCTTTTTCAAGAGAAATCCCCCCCCTTAAAGCTAGAGAATCAGCCTGAACATCAGTAGAAGTATGGGTGTCGATGATAGCAAAGCGATCCTGTAGATCGTGACATTGCATTAAGGCAGCTGAGTATAAATTATAAAATTCAAGTACGGTTAGTTTTTTTGCATCCGGGAACAATATCAATGTTGGCTCATCTTCAGCTTTTAAGAGATCCAGTCCGGCTGTTAAATCAGAAAAAAGAATTTGATTTTCAGTACCGGTCGGGGTTTCATATAGATCGACCGAAACAATATAGCAAGGGCCACCGCCATTTGCAAAATACAGCTGAAGAGAATAATACAGTAAAAATGGTTTTGGAACGCTGGGCTGATTTACCACAATATTTCTTTCGGTTACATTGTTAGTCACAACATCAGTTACATCTACTGAAATAGTGCTTTCAGGGTATGCCAGTCCAAAATACTTTTCATAATCCAGTAAAGAGGTAATTCTGGTAGGAATCCTGTGTAAATCGTTCTCGATTTTTTTAGTAGCTTTTTCTGTATAGCCAATAAAAGCGGGAATCGCTGTTTCTACCTGAGCAACTGAGGGAGGAAACTTTACGATCTCCTCAATATATACTCCAGGCGTGTTGTAAGTTGTTGCCATGATTAATTGTTTTAATTATTAAATAAATATTTCTGAATAGTAATCACTATCGATCTTTGTTATTGATTTTACAGATGGATTTGGGTATGTGCTGTTTTCCAATTGCGCCGGCGCAAAATCGTTGACAGGGTCAAGTTCAACAAAACCAGAATAGGTTAAAGGTTTTGCAGTAAGGGTTTTAATTTCAGTACCTGCTTTTCTGTTGATGTATTTCCAGAGTGTTTTTCTATTATCAAAATGAATCTTAAAATTCGGACTTAACATTTTGCCAAAACCATCTAGAATGTCTTTCGGATTATTATCGCCTTTCATCGTCAAGGAGATGATTCCGAAAACATCTTGTCTTTCCTGTGTTTGAAGTTCGGATAACAAAATCGAGGTTGTTTCTTCGGATATTAAATAATCATTTGAAATCAGGATGTTGTCACTGAAATTTGGAATGTACTTAAATGTTCCTGGTTCAGTTGAAGGTTTCACGTTGCTGAATAAAAACATTTGATTCAGAACAAATTCCAAATTGGTGTAATTCTCAAACTGATAATCGTTGACAGTGATTTTAAAGTCGAGTTTCAAATCAGCGGGAACACTTATAAACGGATCAGTTTCATCATCTTCCTTCACTTTAATATATACCCGAAATCCCGTTTTGGTTGGCTTGAACGCCATTTTGTAATTTCTTAATTGTGTGTTGGTTTCTACTGTTGGAATTATAGTTGCAAATGAATCGCTGTCGAATTTTTGCAGCATTTTTTTCTTATTTGCATCCGACATACCTGCATAAGTATCTTCACCATTATTAAGGAAATAATTGTGATAAAGTGTTACTTCAAATAATAATCCGTATGTAAGATTAAAACTCATGATTGCTCTTTTGTTTTGGTTACACCTTTTACTTTGCTGATGAGCTGTCCTTCGGCTTGTGCAATATCGCGCCCGATTTGTATCATGCTTACTTTGTATAAAGCTGATGGAAGTTGTTTACCTCCTAATGTTCCCCAGATATAATTTAACTCTTCAAAAGTGGGGGTATAGAGTTCAACAGTAAATCTAAAGTTGTCAATATTGCTCATTGCAATATTATTTCTGTTATAAATAGTGTTGGCTTGTGTAAAAAGTTTTTTTCCCTGAAAAAATGCAATGATTTTTGAAATATCATTAAGTGAGTTGAGATATTTATCTCTGTTGGCGCTAAAAAGTAAATACAGGTTTAAATTGATGATACTGTTTTTATAAATTGTTTTAGTATTTTCAATAGAATGATTTGGGAAGTTTTTTAAAGTAGCTTCTTCATCTAAATTGATTAGGGTAAGTGCCACATTATCTTTTAAAGCCATACCTACATCTTCATTTTGGGACTCTAAAAAAGCAATATTTTCAGGGACAACGGATTTGTCCAGCCCGATTTCATCGAGATAGTTGTTTACCTGATCTGTAATTATTTGTATAATTTCAAAAATCATCTTGTAATAAAAATTTTAATGTATTCTAAATGTATTCTATACTATTGCTAATTTGATTGCCTTATATAAACGACTTCGGCTTTAAACTTATAATAGAAAACGAGGGCTTATAGATTTGTCTAAATTAGAAAACGGAAGCTTATCAAAAAAGGGGAAAAACACCCTTTTTTTTACCGCTTTTTATTTTTTAAAATGCTGATTATTAAATATTTATATATAAAAAGTAATTTCCCAACGGTTGAAAATAATTTTCTAACAATTTTTAAAGTTTTGAATTGATATAAAGGCTAATATAATTACTCTTCATTTTTTTAATTAACAAGATAACAGCTGTAATTTTATGTCAAATTTATAAACTAAATTGCTTACAAAAAAGATTATAAATACCTGTTTTTTAGATTAGTACGTATATTTTATTTTTTTGCTTGTTTTTTTGTTTTGATATTGCCATAAAAGAAGTAAAATGAGCAAAAATGCTACCTCATGTTCCAGAGTTATTGATGATATTAATCGGACAAAGATGGAAAGGGGAAAAGCCGTATAAATTTGGTTCTTTTCAAAATATTTGATAAACCTAAAATGAATTTTATGAACGGACTAAGTATGTTTAAATAAAGCTTATGTCCTAGTGTAAAAATGATCTTATACGGTTATTTCGGTTTCTTATGGATAAGAATTCGGTATCCATACCTTTTTTAATTTAAGCAGTAGTGGCATCGTAGTTTTATAAAGAAATAAAATCCTGGCTGGATTTATTTTCAGAATATGTTTTTCAATTAATACTTCAAAAGTATCGGTCTGACTGTTTTATAGCAGCTATAAAATTTTAAGTGTTACAGTATATTAATAAGTCGCATGAAGTAAAAAGTGGAACCCGGAAACTACTTTAATAAAAAACAAATATGACGTTTAATTTAGAATAGCAAAGAAAATGAAACCTACAAAAGAATTTACAGTTGCAGATTATCTCCTTACACGACTGAAGCAATTAAATGTTACCGAAGTTTTTCAAATTCCGGGCGACTATGAAAAATTATTGCTCCTAAACAGCCCGAGGCAGAAATTATAAGCTGGGCTTTTCATCAGCTTGTCAAGAATATCCATAAAAAAGAGAAAATCCGAAAGATGGCCTATGATAAAGGCTTGAAATGTTCCCGATCGCATTTTTTCAGGATTATACGCAATCCTGTTTACTGTGGGCTTATCCCTATAAAATTCAATTCTGAAGAACAGCAAATGGTAAAGGGGGTCCACGACCCATTAATATCGGAAATATTGTTTTATGAAGCTCAGAATATTATTAATACAAAAAGAAGAGTTACTGCAAAAACGGACAGTCTGAAATCAACATTTTTTTAAGGGGATTTTTGACATGTCCTCTTTGTGGCCGCAAACTAGGCGGAAGCTTTTCCCAAGGATCAACAAAAAAGTATCCATACTATCATTGTCGAGAGAGATGCAAGACAAGACTTAGTGCTTCTTTCCTTAATGATTGTTACAAGCATAAGCTTCAGCAACTTGTGCTTTCAAATGGAGCAGTTGCGTTATTTAAAAATATTTTAGAAGACTCTAATACAGGTACACGAAAAACAAAATACTTGCAGAACCGAAATATGGTAATAATAAAGTTAAATGAGGAGAATACAATCCTTTCTAAAGCCCAGAAATTATTTGTAGTGGATACACTGAAATTTGACGATTACAGTGAGTTAAAAAAAGAAAGCCTGGCCAATTCAAAATGCTTGAAAAGAGAGTTGAAGGATATCGATGTCAAATTAAAAAGCATTCAAGAGCAAAGCCAATTGGAAAGCAGGCCATTTGTAGATGTTTTTCAAGGATTCTCAAGTTTGGATACTGCAAATAAAAAACATCTTGTGAATCTGATTCCACCCATTAAGGTCAATTTCCAAACAGGGGATATTTCGTTGGAACCAAACAGTGCACTATCAAAGATATTAACATCAAAAAAACAAACAAAAAAGCAACAAATATGAATTTTATAGATAGAAAGGTTTCAGTTAACCGGGCAATAGCTATCTTAGCGAAAAATGGCATCGAGGTGGATGATGGTGAAGCTGCTGTTATACTAGACTTTCTTTATCTTATATCGAAAAATCGCAATAAGCCTGAAGAAGGGAAAAATGCTGAAACCCTAAAGAGAAATCGAACTTTGGAAAAAAAGCCATAAAACCACCGTAAATCAAGGTTTTTTAGCTAGTCTTTAGGACTGTAAGGATTTAGGACAGAAAAAAATCGAACTCAAATGACTAAGCATTAACTGTTTGTGTCATAGATTTTTATTGTCAAAAAAAAAAGGAGATACTGCTTAGCAGTATCTCCTTAAGTAGCTTGCCCGAATAAATGTCGAACTTTTTTATAGAAGATTTAGAGAAAATTTTAAATATTTCTAAAAGCTATAGATCTAATTTTAATTTGAGTGATATGTAATATCTGTTGTGAAATTCTTAAAAAATAACTCATAGTTGTGAATTGCTTTCAAAATTGTATTTTTACTTATAGGTTGGCTTATTAAGTGTTAAAATGTTGTATATATGATGCGTTACTAAATACACAACTCGTCTTATTGAACTATAATTATTTTGATGTATTTAAAAAGGTAAGGGCAGTTTTTTTGACAGACTGAGGTTAGCGGCAATATCGTGAAACTCCAAATGGACTACAGCTGCTTCAAAATCTTTGACCGATGTTCATTTGCCCATTTCTGAATTTCTTCGGAAATGGGTTTAAAACTTTTGCCGTGTTCGGTAAGTGTGTAAACTGTCGAATTTTTGGCTAAAGTATTTTTTTCAACAGTTACCATTAAGTTCAATTCTAAATAGCGTAACTCTTTTATTAAAATTCTTGGTGTAATCGCTCCAATATCCTTTTTCAGTTCAGAAAAACGTTTTGAGCGTTCGCAAAGCGAAGCTACTATTTCAACACGCCATCTACCGCCAATTAATTCAAGTACATCTTGAACATCTCTAATTTTTATTTCAATTTCTGTTTTTTTTCATTTTGGTATCCTAAAAGGTACTTTAATCTTTGATACAAAGTTAAGACTTAATAGATACTAATCGTAACTTCGAATTTTAAATTTTTAAAAATAAAAGAATGAAACAGTTTAAAAAAGAAGACACAGTAATGCTGTTAATTGATCACCAGGTGGGAACATTAAATTTTTGTGCTAATCGTCCAAAAGAAATGATAATTAGCCGAACAAGAGCATTAGCAAGGTTTGCAAAAGCATTGGATATCCCTGTAGTTTTGACTAGTAGTCAAGAAACCAACGCACAAGGTTTGCTGTTGCAAGACCTTCAGGATTTATTGCCCGAAGAATATACAAATCGTATAAAAAGAGAAGGTATTACCAATGCTTGGAATGATGAGAATTACAAAGCGGCTGTTTTGAAAGCAGCCAATGGTAAAAAGAATGCGATTATGGCAGGACTTACAAATGATGTTTGTATTGTATGGCCTTCCATTTCAATGCAAGAAGAAGGTTTTAATGTACAAGTGGTAATCGATGCTGGTGGATCAGCAACACAAATCGCAGACGATATTGCCCAACAAACTTGGGAAAGAGAAGGTGTGAGAACTACAACTTGTAATCAACTATTTTCAGAAATGATACATAGCTGGGCAACAGAAGATGGAGGGAAAGCATTGCCAATTATTTTTGAAGAAATTATTTCTACGGTAGGAAAATTTGTTTAAATCTTAGAGCCTGTTTAAAAATGAAAATAAATAATTAGTATGGGTTCAAGAAACCGATTGAAATTTGTCTTTTTGTAGTGACTAAACAATAAAAAGATGTATCCAACCGATTTGACTCAAACCCAGTGGCAATTTATAAAAAAGACTTTAGAATTCGATGATAGAAAGCGAAAATATGATTTACGAATCATTTGGAATGCGATTAATTATCTTGTAAAAACAGGATATCAATGGCGAATGTTGCCCAAAATTTTCCAAAATGGCAATTAGTGTATTATTACTATTGTAAATGGACAAATTTGGAACATTTTGATTTATTACTGTCAAAATTGCGAGAAAAAGTGAGGTTTTCCAGAGGTCAGAATGCAATGCCAAGCTTAGGAATAATGGATAGTCAAAGCGTAAGATGGGGAAATAATCGTTCCTTGAACAGTTTTGATGGAAATAAAAAAGTAAAAGGAATTAAACGACATATTGTGGTTGATAAAAACGGATTTCTTTTGGCAATAATGGTTACGGTTGCCAATATCCATGACAGCAAAGCAGTAGACTTATTAATCAGGACGCTTCAATATTTTTTGTGTCTATAAAAGTAATTCTTGCCGATGGTGGCTACAGAGGCGAAGTAATAGAAAACATAAAGAATAAATTTGGTTATATCATTCAAGTAGTAATGCGTTCAGATGATCGAAAAAATTGGTTTTAAACCCATACACAAAAGATGGAATGGATTGTAGAGAGAACATTTTCTTGGTTGGATAACGACCGAAGATTATGTAGAAATTACGAACTACTTCTTGAAACATCAGAGAATATGGTCAAAATTGCAACAATAAAATTATTATTGAATAAAATTTAAACAGGCTCTTAAAAACATAGTTTATCAGACGCTAAATAGTTTTTGTAAATAATGAAGTCCAACTCCAACTGCAATACCCGTTGCTATGGCTGGAGCTGCCGCAGCAGCAAGAGTTGTTCCCGTCGCCATTACAATTCCACCGGCAATTACTCCTCCAAGAGCAGAGCGCCGAGCCCTCTTAGCAACTGGATTTGAAGATATGGCCAATGTACCAAGTTGACCGACTAAATAGCTACGTAATGGCCATCTTCCTGTTTTAATATTTGTCGAGGCACTTTTCAACCATTTATGCTTGCCTACAAATTCGGTCACTATACGATCACGATAAATAACCATTAATTGCCCAATGGCACTCGTATCTTTAAATAACCTTACTGCGCCACCATCATCAGTAGCCGCGAGTCTGCCTAAATCGAATAAAAACGAAAATGTTAAGTCTCTTAAGGCCTGATCTCTTTTTGGTCCTTTTAATTTAGCATCGACAGAATCGCCCGAAGCAAGGTACAATGCAGTGTAAACGTGTGATCTCGTACTATTTCCAAATTCAGTAAGACTCTTTGCCAGATTTACGTGATCACGCTGTCTTGGTCTGCCTTTTTTCTTACCACTTTCAATGTCATTAGGATATTTTGCTATTTTACCCCCAATTTGATTTTCATGTTCATAAGCTTCGTCATCCAATTCATTGCCTGCATCAGTTCCACGATCAGCGCGCGAACTGCCATCTGATAATATCTGTTTCTTCATTTTTTTATCAGCAAAAGTATGAACGCCTATTTCATGAATAAACATTCCGATTAAGTTTCCTATTGAAACTTTCTCCAGATACCATCTGTTTAATTGAACTCCAATGTTTCCTGAATCTCCTTTATGATGATTCCATGCAGGAGTCATTTCTCCTTTATTAGTAATTTCTATTTCAATTGAATCGTTTGGAAAAACAGGCAAAAGAGCATGTTGCATAATATCTATCAGAGTATGGAATGTTTCGATAGTTTTTGTATCCTTTCCTAACATAGTCATAGCACCTGGTTGAGGAACTACCTTCATTCTTTGAATTGTTTCTGAAGACACATTTTCAGTACTGTTTTCCTTGCCCTTCATTTGCAAAGTAGGTTTTACCCGTCCTTGTTTTTGCTGCACGACATGCCAGGCTTCATGAGGCAAATGTTTTCTTTGTCCGGAAGCTAAGTGAATGTCCGTGCCTTGTGCATAAGCATGCGCATTAAGTTGTTGAGGTTTGCTTGAATTGTAATGTACCTTGACATCATCCATAGAATGACCCGAAAGATTTTCTATTCCAGATTTCAGATGGTTGGGTAAACCAGTATTATTTGCTTTTTTTTGAATAGGTTTAAAAGTAGATTCCTGACCAACGGCTTTTTTATGAAGCATTTTTTGTGCAGAACTTGATTCTCTGTTATCCTTTAACTGAACAGCATTAGTATTGGCATTAGCCGCACTAGTCCGTGTTTCGTTTTGAGATATTCTTTCCTGATGGTGTTCCATTTTGCTGGTTTCAGAATCTACTTTTTAAGATCTATGATTCAGTTTTGAATTATAAAACAGATTAAACCTTTTTATAATTTTTTACTACAATATCATTTAATGGAGTAGGGATTAAAGCGTTTACCGTCAAAGGAACATTCTTAATATCTTCTTTGTCCCAATGTGTAAAATCTGCATTTACGAAGTTAATTGTACACAATATGTCGTTACCTTGACTGCGTGTACCGTGTGAACCTTCAGTAGTTCCGGGAATCCAGACTTTGTCAGCAAATTGAAAAAAGCAGATACCTAATAGTTTATTAGGGTTTTTAGCAGCATACTCAATACTTCCTGCCAATTGTCCGTCTACAACTTCCTGATAATTTGGAATTAATCTGTTATTTCCGATTTCTGTAAATATAATTGGCTTTTGATATTTTTCGTACGCGATATCAACATAACCTTTTCCGGATGATTCAGCATTTTCAAATAGATATAAACGATTATTATAAGTTTGCGGAGCCAGAAATAAACGTTTATTTAAGTTTTTAGTTGTTTTCTTGTCGAGAACCGCAAACAAAGGATCCCAGAAACCAAAGCAAGGATACTTAGCTCCATAAGTAGCAAAATCAACCGGATGTCCAATTGGTACTTCTCTATACTTTGAATATTTTGATGCTTCAATATCAGCCCAGGATGTTGTAAAATCGATGCAGTGTTGAGCATTGTAACCATTTCTTCTAGGTTCGTTTCCAATAACAATTCCTGCAACAGCACTGTGGTAATCTGTTTTTTGGCTATTAGAAAAAGAATCTATTAGTTTAGGAATTAGTTCATCTCTATCTTTTAATCCAAATTTTTCACCTGGTTTAACAAAATAATTAGAAACAGATACCAAAACCTTTATGTTAAATGAATTGCAATAATCCAGAAACTTCAAATGATTATTTCGAGGTTCCCAATCGTACAATCTAATAAGATTAACGCCCATATTTGCTAATGTCTGGATGTCATTTCTGGCTTTATTAGGTCCGTTAAGATCACAGTGACTTCCGCCTTTCGAGGTAAATTCTTTTCCCCATGCAGGAGCCATACAATCATAAGATACATCACTCCCAAAGAAGATTAAGGTATCATTTGCAGTTGATGGATCATATCCGTGAGGATAAGGTGCGTAGCACATTCCGTTGAAATTTTTGTTCATAATGGTTGATTTTTAATGGTTAATTATTAGAAATTGTTTTGTAACATTTACAGGTCTAATCTTATGGTTCTATTTTTGTCGGCTTTTATCACAAGAGTTGGTTTTACCCTTTTATATCTTAATCTCCATCTGTTTGATCGGTAGTAATAGCCGATTGATTGAGCCAATCAAGTTTGCCTTTTACTACTTTAACTTTGCCATGGTTTGCAGCAAGTTTTTGATCGGCTTTTGTTTTTACTTTTTCTTCCTCTTTACCAATTATATGCTGATGGATGCTTTCTCGGCCGGCCAGTAATTTTTTTATATTTTCTTCTGTTTCATGAATTTCTGCAGGCAGAACTTCAAGACGGTCAAGTGGCGCTTTGGCATGTAGTAAGTTAAGATTCAGGTCAGCTGCAGATTTTTCAGCCTTTTGAAATTCAACCTTAGCTAGTTCCAATTGTGCCTTTATCTCTTTACTATTTGCTTTATCATACGCTTCTTTATAGAAATGTTTTAAACTCAAGGCTTTAAGTGCAGACTCGTTAAGACTTTTACCAGGTTCCCAGCCTTCTTGTGTCAACGTATCTCCACGAAAACTTACCGGTATTCCCTTTTTAGGTTTTCTGGTTTTTGTTCCTACCACCACAATATCTTTGAGGATTTCTTTTTTGGTGCTTTCTAACTCTTCTATGGCATTTTGAACTTCTTGCTCCTTGTCCCTTAAAAGTTGTTGTGTGCGAATGCTTTCCTGTTGTGCTAATTCATATTCCAGTTTTGCTCGCTTGAGTTCTTCTTTATAGCTTTCTTTTTCTACATGAGGGGTTAATTTTTGCATTTCCTGATTCAATAACTCAAGGCGGCTACTTGCAGCCTGTATTTCTGCATCAAATTGTTTTAATTTTTTACTGCTGGCTTTAAGGTCTTTTTGAATAGCATTAAGCTTGTTACGCTGCTTGGCATAAGCAGATAATTCAACTACATCTTCTGCTTCAGAGTCAGAATCATAGTTTAGTGAAGAAGGAGATTCTTTATCGATAGAATTTACCTTAGGTATGTCCCCATCAACAACTACTTCATCAGTAAGTTCTTGAAATCGTGCTTTGTTTTTAGCTATAATTGTGCTGGCTCGATACCCTACAAATAAGCCTCCATGTGTACCTCCGGAATAAAAACTCCAATCTTTAAGATGCTTACGAATTTCTTCGTTCATAATTTTATGAGATGCATTGCAAGCAAAGCAGTCAGCAAGAGTACCACCTATATACACATCTTTTTCATGATACTCGCCATTTTTACGGCGGTCCAGAATTGCTCCGGTGACTTTGAGTTCACCATGCATATTTTGAGTTTGATGAGATGGATTTGTGGAGGTTGGAACTACATAGATACCGGCAGTGCCACTATTGTATTTGGCTCCATTAATTACACCTGCATTGATAGCTATGATTAATCGTTTTAACTGTGATGAAACTTCCTTGTTAGTTTCTACTCCGGTCTCTTCATTTGTATATGCATCTTCCAGTAAATTTTTAGTTTTGGCGATGTCTTTGGTGCGTCGGTCTCCCGAGATTCTTTTGTCTAAAGAGCCAGCTAATGGATCTTGGTCATGAATTATATTCTTGAGTTTTGCAGCTACTGCTTCTAACTTTTT
This sequence comes from Flavobacterium sp., assembly GCA_039931915.1. Classification (GTDB taxonomy): domain Bacteria; phylum Bacteroidota; class Bacteroidia; order Flavobacteriales; family Flavobacteriaceae; genus Flavobacterium. The sequence continues at coordinate 41,969 of JBDTRA010000015.1, forward strand.
GTCCTGTTCTAAACTTTCCTGATTGACACTCAATACCAATGTTTTATCATCCAAAGCAACAGCAACGTGAACATTGGTTTTAGTTGCAAGAATTCTTCCTATTCTGTCTATCATTCGCTCAAAGCGTGTCAAATTTTTACGTGGTACTGCATGATGATGCCCTTTAGTAGTAGACACGGAATCTGCAGGTGATTTATAGGTTTGTGATCTACCGTGAGTAGAAGGAGGAACCAAACCATGTTCTTCCTCTCCATGGAGCTGTGCAACAGTTGTCTTGGCTGCTTGATTTTGAGGGAGTAAAAATGACGTAGGCATTTGCTTTCTCTGCAAAGCTTTTGCTCCCATAACATCAGCTTCTTTCTCTAAACCTTTATCATCATTTACATTCACTTTTCCCTTCATTTGCAAAGTAGGTTTTACCCGCCCTTGTTTTTGCTGTACGACGTGCCACGCCTCGTGTGGTAAATGTTTTTCCTGTCCTGATGCAATATGAATATCAGATCCCTGAGCATAAGCATTAAGTTGTGCAGGTTTATCAGAATTATAATGCACCTTTACATCATCCATAGAATGACCGGAAAGATTTTCTATTCCCGATTTTAAATTATTGGGCAAACCAGTATTGTTTGCTTTTCTTTGTAAGAGAGAAGCAGGGCGATTATCTTGTAAAGCAATTGCTTTGTTCTGAATGGGTTTTTCATTCAGACTATTCGCAGCAGATTGCGTTTTGGCTTTTTCATAACTATTTTCCATCTAGTATTTTATTAGAATATTAGGAGCCCGTTATTAAATCTGTGAATTGGCTTTTTTTTTCTTCCTGTGTTTTGTCTGTATAAGTTTTTATTATTTTTTTTAGGTTTATTCTAATTTTCTTTTGAAAATGAAGTCGCCTACTACTTAGGTGTCTAAAAAAGCTAGTGTTAACACTTAAAAAATTTTTCATCGAATTTCTTATTTACCAGCTTTTGCTTCTGCAGCTCTTTTTTCTTCTAAATGCTTTATTAGTTGAGCCCTTTTCGCTTCTCTTTTTCCGTCATTTTTTGCTCGAGTGGCTGCATGCTGTTTACTTTGTACCTGTCCATGACCTGGGTCTTTTCTTTCCATCCCCGCGCCTGAAGCTTTTTTAGGATGTAATTGTGCCACATTTTTTTTACTATTAGATATTGCATCTCCTATTTTTCTTTGCAAAATAGATTCTGGACGGTTATCCACGATAACCTTTGAATTCTTACCATTATTTTTGTTTTGAATAACAGAGTTAGTAACTATAGTACTTTTATTTTCTTTTGATTTGTCTACTTGTTCATACATATTTATAATCTTTTTATTCGTTATTTTCCTGTTTTTGTAATTACTCGAATGTAATTTTGCTCTAGCTTTTATTCATGTCTTAGCAATCGGTTTTCTAGAACCTATTTTAAGTTTACTTTAGAGAGTCCCGAAATCTCGCTAATAGCTTTTCAAACTCCACTCTTTCGGCTTCTCTTTTACGCTCATTCATTGCTCGTTCAATTTTTAGTTCGACAATTTCTATAACAGCTTTTTTGACTATTCCTCCCAAACTAGAAATGCTATGAAATTCACGTAATGCTTTTTCAATGTCTTTGGGAGCTTGGGCAACTTTGGGTGTAGCTACAGCTTTAGCAGGTACTGTTATGTTATAGTTTTTTTCAAATACTGCGCGGCTACCTACTTTTCCCGTAGTTGGGTCAATAACGATAGATTTACCACCAAAAAAATCAGGATGTGGTTTAACTACCAACCAAGCATGTCCTCCACCATCGGATTTACGATATCCTCCTTCCATTGTGGTTGGAATACCTAATTCTGCTAATACCAGATGAAAAAATGCTGCTTTTTCCCAACAAGTTGCTGCATTACCATGTAACATGACACCTAATCCTCTTTCTTTGCGTAGCTCACCATTTTCAAGAGGTTGTCTGTGTTCGTTTAGGGCGTCTATTTTTCCTTGACGGCTATAGGGAATTCCTTTATGCACATGTTCCATAGCATGCGTAAATTTATCTCCTAGACTGGCATTTGCATGTTTGGCTGCAGAACCTTTTTCAAATTGACCTTCTAGATAAGCATCAGCATCTGGATTAACTCTTAGACGGGTTTTGCCAGAAGGCGTTTCAAAGTGTCTGTCGTCTTCAGTTACCATATTTACATTTGTGCCAAGACGCTGTATTATGGGAACGGATACATTGTTGCTTTTTGCTTGGAGAACTTGTTCAACTTCTGGATTATTAGTCAGGATTTCTTGATGCGCTTTCAACTGCACCTCCTTAGGAGAGTAGTTTGTTGGTATTTGTAATTTATTTTGCGTAATATCTTCCAATGGCTTACTTATAAATTGATAAGCTTTTGCCCCCATAACATCTGCTTCTTTCTCCAATCCTGCATCATCATTCACATTCACTTTTCCTTTCATTTGCATGGTAGGTTTTACACGACCTTGCTTTTGTTGCACCACATGCCAGGCTTCGTGTGGCAAATGTTTTTCCTGCCCTGATGCAATATGAATATCCGTTCCCTGAGCATAAGCGTGAGCATTAAGCTGAGCAGGTTTATCTGAGTTATAATGCACTTTGACATCATCCATAGAATGACCGGAAAGATTTTCTATTCCAGATTTTAAATTTTCAGGCAAGCCAGTGTTGTTTGCTTTTCTTTGAACAGGCATAAAAGAATCCTGTTGCGAGGTACTTCTATCAGCAAGTTTTTGTTGAACAACAGAATATTCCCGATTGTTTTTTAATTGAACGGCAGTTGTCCCTTCAGCAATAGTAGCAGAAGTTACAACGTTTTTATTCTCGAATATTTTTTCGTGTTGTGGTATCATTTCCTTCTGGATTCTAATAAATCAGCTATAGTCTTATGTATGCCTTCTTCTCCTTCTTCGTCGAGTTCTTTCTTATCTCTTTCTTCATTTTCCGTAATTTTTTTGTCCGCATATGGTTTTGGCACAAATGATTTATAACCATCGTGTATTTTTTGTGCTTCAGGGTTTTCCTTGGTTAGAGTCATTTTATATTCTACTCCTTTTTTATGATCTTTTTCTACTGTTTCGTCTGTATCTTTGGTATCTTCTTTATGCTTTCCAACAACGAAACCTGCTTTTTTATAACCTCCCATTGCCGTATATGCTGATTTAACCTCTATACTTGCAGCACCACTTTGTTTTAATAATATTTTTACTGCTGCTAAAAGTGCACTACCACCTCCTTTTATATCTGGGTTACCTACCATCCATCTTAGATATAGGGGTAATTCTTTATTTTGGACTGAATCCCACCGTTGTTCAACAATTAATACTCCAACTAATTCTTTGGTTTTTTCCTCAACTGCTTTAATTCTCCATTGATGTAGCTTTTTATCAAAGGGTTCGTGCTTTCCATATGCCATGTCAGCAGCAACATCCCAGCCATCATCCTCTTGCTCCCAATGTCGTCCGGAACCTTTAGAAGATCCTTCTTGTTCTTCATTATGAGGTTCGTCTTCCTCATGTTCCGAATCTGAAGATTGACCTCCTTTTTGTTCTTCATTATGAGGTTCATCTTCCTCATGTTCCAAATCTTCTTCCTGTTTTCCACGGTCTTTATTGTTGATCGCTATTACACCGCTGCTTCGAGTTCGTTTAAGTAAACCTCTTTTTCCCCATTTGATAGCTATATCCCCCAATTGTTCTGATATTTTCTGACCATCCCAATCTTCTATATTTTCTAACTCAATTTTGTTTTGTACATTATTTTCTTGTTTTGGATCTTCGGTTATCTGAAGTGTTTCTTTCCTAACATACATTTTATCGTCTTCACTAAATTCAATTACAGGCTTGTCATCACGAATTATTTTCAACACTTGTACCCATTCATAGACTGTTTCTTCTCCTTTTTCGTCATAAGCTCTTTTTTCCTTGTTCTCTTGATTAGATCCGCGTCTTGAAATAAAGACTGGTGCATCATTAATGATCAGTTTATCTCCTTTTTTTAATTGACCTCCTAAATTTGGTCTTAATTCATTAGCCAGTGCATCCTTGTCTTTTTCTCCAAATAAAGAATTTGCTGTTTGTTTAACAATATGTGTAATACCCCATGCTACTGTCGCATTTTTTTCAGCTCTTTGTATAGGTAATGTACTGTCGGTACTATTTGAAAAAATTTGTTTAACACTTTCTTGGTTCTGAGATATTCTCTGAGTAATAGTTTCAGGCTTATTCGTTAGCGCATGATTGTCTTCTTTTACTTTAGTCTGCAATGCTTTCGCACCCATAACATCCGCTTCCTTCTCCAAACCGCTATCATCATTAACATTCACTTTTCCCTTCATTTGCAAAGTAGGTTTTACCCGTCCTTGTTTTTGCTGTACCACGTGCCACGCTTCATGAGGCAAATGTTTTTCCTGTCCGGATGCGATATGAATATCAGTTCCCTGCGCATAAGCGTGTGCATTAAGCTGTGCAGGTTTATCAGAGTTATAATGCACTTTGACATCATCCATAGAATGGCCTGAAAGACTTTCTATTCCTGATTTAAGATTATCCGGCAAACCGGTATAATTCACTTTTCTTTGAACAGGCATAAAAGAAGCTAATTGCGTTGTCGCAGTTCCTTCGGCAAGTTTTCGTTGCACAACAGAATATTCCCGATTGTTTTTTAACTGAACAGCATTAGCACCGCCACCCGCATAGGCAGCAGTTACAGATGATTTGTTTTCGAGTATTTTTTCGTGTTGTTGTACCATTATACTTTTAGGTAGTTATGCCCGAGCTTCCAGAACCAGGATCAGGACCTTTACGAAAATCTTTATAAAAACCTTTGTTCTCAGGTTCATCATCCGGAGTATGATATCCTTCTTCGTCAGTATCGCTTTCATAATTGACTTTTTTCTTTTTCTCATATTTGTGGCTTTCATTGCATACTTTGCACAAAGCCCTTAAACGATCCGGATCATTATGATCTTCTTTTATTTGTTCATCAGTTGCACCTTTTGACTTCAAATCACGTTCGCGTGGAGCCCAAGTAGGATAGTGGTCTAATGTCAAAGCACGCTGTTCGTGTAAATTGCCTCCTTTACTTGTAAAAGCAAACCTTGTCAATTCCAAGTTTTTGCTTCTCTTTTTTGTAGCAGCCAATGGTCGTCTGCAGGCCGGACAAGTATAAATCTCCTTGTACTTACTGTTTACATTCTCACGTTTATGAGCAGTATCTCTTATTACCTGTTCAGTGGTGTCTGCAGGAACATGAAATCTCTTTTGTTTTTTGGCGCTTGGAGGAGCATAATCACCGCTGCCATCTTCATCGTCGCTATTTTCCTCATCACTTTCAGAATCTTGTCTTTTTCTTTTTTTGCCACCTTTTAACTGCGCAACACCTACGTTAGAAATTGTATTCTCCTGAAGACTATTTTCTACATTTTCCTGCAATTTTCTTTGTACAAGAGAATATTCGCGATTGTCTTTTAATTGAACCGTATTATGACCACGAGCAGTATTTGCAGCAGTGATAGCGGTTTTATTTTCGAATATTTTTTTGTGTTGCTGAGTCATTTCTTCTTCTTTTTTGAATTATATAACTGCGTATTATTTCAGAATCTTAACTCGATTGAATAAAATTTGAAAAAGCATTATTGTCACCATTAAAAACATCATAATCATTAAGCTGACCATTTAGTTTATAGTTTTGAGATTGTTGCCAGATCGTCCAGTTTTTCCACACATTTGGGATTTTTAAAGTACTGCTGTAATTCGCAATCCATAAAGCATAACCCGCAAAAGCAGGATCAGTCAAATAAGCATTTGCCGTATTATTGTCAGTATAAATCAGGGGTTTTCGTCCTGTTTTTTGCTCCAATAAGGTTAAGAATTGCAAGAAATTACGCTGAATACTTGCTTTATTAACTCCTGGATCTATACTATTTTCTTCAAAGTCAACAATAGGAGGAAAGTCTGTGTCTAAAAACTTGCCCATAACGCCCAAATAATTAGCAACCTGTTTTGAGGGATCGTCATTGCAATGATAAAAATGATACGCGCCACGAACATATCCTTTTGCCTGAATCGCTGGCCAGTTTGTCTTAAAACTCGAATCTGTATACGTAATTCCTTCTGTAGCTTTGCAGATTATAAAAGTTAGTTTGTCAACTTGCTTGTTTAGAAAATTGATTTCGTTGCCCTGATATCTCGAAATATCAATGCCAAATACAGTAAAATTATTGGTTGCAGGTGTAGTCATTTTTTGTGGTTTTGTTTCGTTAATAGTTTTTGTTGATTTGGTTTTAATATTGAATTATGGTTTTTGATTCTTTTTTATTTTTTGTCAGGCTGAGCGCAAACGAAATGTCAGGCTGAGCGGAGTCGAAGCCCGCGTGCCAATTGAAGCGCCCTTCGACTTCGCTCAGGGTGACAGACTATGTGTGAAGAAACTTGTTTCTTTTTTATATTCTTTTTTACGCAGAGAAAACTATGTTTCTATGTGTTAAATAAACTTTTATCGATCACTATCGGGCTTATCTGGCTTCTGAAATTCAGTAACTTTTACAGCACTTATACCACCTAAATAAGAAATAGCCGAACAATAAGGATGATTGTGAATCGTTGCTTTCAAACTTTGAAGAGTACGATCAAAATAAGGCAGCTTTACTTTTTTTCCTGTAATTAGTTTTTCTAAATGTTCATTACGCAACGGATGTATTTTGAATAAAGGTCTTTGGGCTTCATAAAAAAAACTTTCATCATCGGCAATAAAAGAAATATCGTCCCTGTTTATTTTTACTTTCTTAGGATTATTTTTTAATAAATAAATAATCCTAAGCTCAATTTTATTGACCGTTGACTCTATTGTTTCCTCTTTAGTTTGTATCATTAGATACACATTTTGACTCGTAATTAGAAATCCATTGAACAAAATCTGATCCTTTTTAGTAAAAAAATGCAGTCCCATTGCAATTATTGTATTGACATAATTTTGATCAAAATATTTTCTCCAGTTCCCAATTTTGAGAGTCATTTTATAATAGTATAAATTTTCCTCTTCAGGAACAACCTCAATTGTGTTTACATTCTTTTTCATACTAAAAGTCAATTCATTTGAGTAACCTTCAACGTTTTATTCTCCTTTTTAAATTCACGTCTAATGCCCTCCAGTAAATCCTGTTGACAAACAATAGTTTCATTTTTCTGAATCGCAGCTAAGGCACAATACCTCAAAACATTGATAATTGCTCCGCCTGCCAGTTCATAGTTTTCGGCAATAGTTTCGATATCAATATTAGGATCAAGCGTGCATTTTCCAGAGAACGCTTTTTGCCATAACAGTATTCTTTCTTCGGCGGTTGGCATCATAAAATGAATCATCGATTGAAACCTTCTAGAGAAAGCTTCATCCATGTTTTCTTTTAAGTTGGATGCCAGAATAACCACTCCGGGAAAATCTTCAATTCGTTGCAATAAATAACCCGTTTGTTGATTAGCGTGTCGATCGTTTGAAGATGATGCAGCGGTTCTTTTTCCAAAAAGGGCATCGGCTTCGTCAAAGAATAAAATCCAGTCTTTATGCTGTGCCACATCAAATATTTTGGAAAGATTCTTTTCGGTTTCTCCAATGTATTTTGATACAATCATAGAAAGATCAACTCTGTAAACTTCTCTATTGGTGCTTTTTCCGAGTAAAGTTGCTGTAAGCGTTTTTCCCGTTCCCGGAGGTCCGTAAAAAAGGGTACGATATCCCGGTTTTATTTTATTTTCGAGACCCCATTCCCTCATCAGCGTTTCACCATGATTTAGCCAGGCATTAATTTCCATAACCTGATCCATAATATGTTCTTCGAGAACGAGATCGTCCCAGTTCATATTGGTCGAAATTTGTTGCGCCGGAAACGAAACACTATGCTCCGGTTTAGGCAAAGTTCCCGTTATAAAATAATGCAGCCAACGCTCGTTAATTGCAAGAACCTGATTCAAAACCGGCACATTAGATTCTGTTGCTTCGAGAAGTAAAACCTGCTCTTTGGCAAGAATATTTGTAGTGCTGAGAATGTTCAGAATTTCAGTTCGCAATTCCGGATTAACGGCCGTAATTAAAAAAGATAGAGTTTGACCGGTTGGCAAAAATCCGCTGTGGTTTTTATTGATAACGCCCCCAAACTCTGTAAAGCCACGATCGTACATCGCATTTTTGCTAAAGAAAATATCCAGAACTTCAGGTTTAATCTGAGGCGCAAGAATCAAAGCAAGGCAAAGACGCTCGTAAAGATTCAAATCCCATTCGATTATTTTTTTGTAATAAATGCTATCCTTAGTTTCTTCATTTATTTCGGGCAACGGAATATCCTGCCAGTTATTTTCATGACCTTCCTGAAGCAAATAGCTGCAAATAACCTGATCGATTACTTTTTGCAGCCAATCCATTTCTTCGTACAAAACAAATATTTCGGAATTAGTTTCCATACGCCGCAAATAGTTTTTCTACATCGTCAAGATTGGCATCAACCCATTTAAAATACAACAGTGCCGTATTTGGATTTAACTCATTAGATTGCAGCATATCCAGATAGAAACCCTGTGCATTTTGCATAATCATTTGAGTATTATAATCTATTTCATTATGAAAATTGGAATTAAAAAAGGAGTCTGTCCATTCACTTATATTATTCTCTTTGGCGATAAAATCACTGATAAAATAAGCCAGTTTTTCGTCCTGAACTACTAGCTTTTTAGCCTTAAAATAAGCTGGTTTTCTTTTGGTTTCCCGATGGTAATATTCAATATCTTTTGATTGAATAGTTTTGGTATTATGATGTCCAAAAATATCCACCAGACCAAAACTCTCCGCATCACTTGCCAGTTCCAGTTCAGCATTTGCTTCGCCCGCCGTTGCCAGTGTTGTGTTGGCTGCCGTAGCACTTTCTGTCACCACATAAAGTTCGCGGAAAGAATATAAAGTTTGTGTAAGTTTTATAATTAGCTGCTGCTGAATATCATTCCAGTTATTAATCTTTACCGATTCCGGATCTTCGGCCCTGAAAATAAAACTTCCTTTGCTGGCAAAAGCCAATATTTGTTTGCTAAACTCAATCTGACCATCAATTGCCCCATGTCCGTGAGCCCGCCCCGAATATGGTTTTGAAATCCCGTCGCTAAAATTCCAGTTCGATTCATTTAAGGAAATTATTCCGCTAATATCAGCATCGTGATGCGATATAATGCCATTTCGATAAATGTTTCCCAGAAGAATTATTTCGCCATTTTTAATTTGGAAATAATCGCCCGGAAAAAGATTTTTATTCAACGGTTTCGTAGGCAGAAATCCACCGGTTTTAAGATAAAATTGTCTGTAAAAATTCTTGTAAGTGCGATCCATAACCTTAAAATTTATTGATTAAAGTCCACAGAAACACTATTGCAATAAGTGCTGCCGTTTGGACATAAACGCAAAAAAAGAAACACGAATTTCACTAATTTGCACAAAGTATATTGGTTAACTTATTTTGTGTCATTAAGTTCACAAACAAATTAGTGTCAATTCGTGAAATCCGTGTTTAAAATCATTTTAATGTATCTTAAGAAGCCAAAGCCGCTGCAGTTGCCGCCGCCAAACCAGACTGAAGCGATTGAAGCTTGATTTGTGCTTTGCTCAAATTAGTAGTTGCATAATTCAATTGTCTTGCAGTTTCATCATTTGCAATATTGGCTTTATCGTATGCAAGCTGAGAATTTTTGTAAGCATTGTATAACAACCCTCTAATCGAAGTATCAGTAACCGGTTGTAATGACAATGGCGTATCTATCGATTTTTCATCTGTTAAAGTCAGGTACAATTTAGTCGCTTGTTTATTTTCTAACGTAATTGCAGCTTCAGATTCCAGAATAGAAGCTTCTGCAGCCAACGTAGATTTTAAAGCAATCAAAGTAAGTGCAACAGCATTATTTGCATCTGTTCCCGCTGTATTTATTCTTGAAATCAAGTCATCAGAAATAAGCGGGTTAAGCGCTTTCTTGCGAGTAACAAGATTCGATAGCTTATTGATAATCTCTACAGAATAAATTAGTTTGTTGATCAAATCACTGATACTTACTGCAACAATAGAAGCATGGTTACTTGAAGTAGTCATTTTACCAAAAGCATCTGTAGAGTTATAATCTAAGTTATAAGCGCTTTGAATAACCTGATCAATTAGGTTTTTATTGCTTAAAGCGTGCGTACGATTAGCATCTGCAACCAGCAGATAACCTTGATATTTAGTCGCTTTTTCGTTCAGCGAGTTCACTATTATTTGCTGCTGCTGTACAACTGCGCCCGCATCGATTACCTGATTTTTTAACGAATCCAGTTCTGCTTTTTTCTTTTCTGTAATCCCGTATCTTTGCAATTTTGGACCAGAATGTGATAGTTGAGTTTCCATATGTTGTGGTTTTAGTTGGTTGTTGTGTTTAAAGTTTCACTTGTAGAATAGCTAACCGGCGTAGTATTTTGCCAGTCCGAAAGACTGTTGGTGTACTTACTTTTATTAACTTCATGACCACTGTAGAACGATAAAACTACCGGAATGTACTTTTTGTTCTCGATCAGTGGATTTCCAAAATTATCAGTAGAAGTAGAGTTAATTTCAGCCGCAAGCGTAGTGCCTTTATGATGTTTAGCACTTGTATAATTACCTGCCGCAATGTTTTCGGCCAAGTTTAAATTGAAGAAAAAAGCATTTTTATTTACCCCCCCTTTAGGCTGTTTTTTTTCACTTTCAGCTAATTGTGCGTTCAATTTTTTCAATTGCTCAGTAGCAAGATTCAATTTGTTATCGGCTTCGCTCAAAGCATTTTTAAAATTGCTGTTTTTTGGTTTTGCTAAATCCTGATCTTTAGCAGTTTTAGTTGTATCTGGAGTTGCTTCATTTGCTCCTGATTTTATATTATCGATTTCCTCTTTAAGAGATATAATTTCTTCTTCAACCGTTTTAATTTCTTGTTGAAGTTCCAACGTTTCAATGTCAAATTCAAGTGTATTCAGATCCTTATTTGTTGTCAATAAATCGTCAGGATAAGGCAATAAGAAACATCTGTAATCAATTTCGGCAGGTGTTAAGTGGTTTTCTTTTTCAACCGTAAAATTAATTTTAGACAAATCTTTAGACTCAGATTCTCTCGAAACGGTAATTCCGTCAGCATTGTTCAAAGTATGCGTCAATGTAAAAGTTTCAGATGGAGCAGACAGATATTCATCAAATGTATTGATCTCTTTTTTGTAATTTTCAGTAAAAATGATCAATAGAAAAGCCACATAATTTTGTCCTAATACTAAAGGTTCATTATCAGAATCCAGCAGTTCGTTAAAACGTATATTAACAGAAGTTTCAACTTTGCCTGAATCGTGAGGAACCGGAATTCTTTTGAATTGAGAAGTATTTGTCAATAAATCTTCAGCAGTTGAAACATTAAAAAATGACTTTTTACTGTCCTTAACCAAGATGATATTATAGTTTTGAACCGGTTTGTCTAAGCCCAGATTTTGAGTTTCTGTGTCTTTGTCTTTTGGCGAGAATGGACTTTTATAATAATTAAAAGAAACGGTAAAATGACCTTTATCCTTATCAAAAAGTGCCGGGACATCAACATTTAAATTCTGATTGAATTTTTCGTTATTAAACTGATACGCTTTTTTCGAAGCCTCATATTCAACCATATTACATTTTATAGCACCTTCGGCAGCTCTTGTGGCAATACTTGCTTTAGATTTTGTATCATTATCAGTGGTTAGTATGGCTGTAATAACATTTAAATCAGTTGTAGTAACCTGCAATAAATTGTTTACAGAAGTATTGGTCAGTTTAGCTTCATCAGCAATCGTAGACGTTGCAACTTCGGCAATTGATGCAGATGCTGTCATTGCATGTTGCGAATTTTCCTCGGCAATATAAGCAGTTTTATTAATCAGATTATAAGCCTCAAAAGCCTGTTGGTAAATTTGAGTTCCATAATCTGCTGCATTAATAATACTGTAAATACTACCAATATCACTCGCCAGACGCACAATCGAATTTGCTGCAATCTGAATGTTTGACGCACAAACAGCCATATTGGTAACAGATTGTGTTGTATACGTTTTTTGTTGATTTGCAGATAATAACAAGTTGTCTGCCATGTTCTTATTCTTAACAACCACAGTATTTATAAGTTGTTTTTCCGTGTACATACTCGTTGTTGCCTCAAGTTTTTCCTGTGCAACAATTTCGGCTCCTTCGGCATAATAAAGCGTAAACATAGAAGCATTCAATTGTGCACTCAATTGTTTTTTGGTCATCTCCTGACTTTCTAATGAAGACAATACACTAGAATGTAGATTTTCATTGTAGCTGTTCATAATAGTTTTTTTTTAGTTGATTAATTTATATTTCAAGATCGTATTTAATATTTTTTATTTGATGTAACCCCGAGTTTTGTCATTTCGAGGAACGAGAAATCCTCGCAAGAAACTCCGTTCTTATAATCGCCAATCTTTGTCGAGTCACTTTATGTGATTTCTCGTTCCTCGAAATGACACAAAATGCGCTGATCAATCTTTGTCGAGTCACTAACGAGGATTTCTCGTCCCTCGAAATGACACAAAATGCGCTGACCAATTTCACGTGTAAACTATTGTTTATATACTATTGTCTACACCCAATCTTGTCATTTCGACCGAAGGAAGAAATCACACACGAAACTCCGTTCCCATAATCGCCAATCTTTGTCGAGCCGCTTTACCACAAAAAAACTTAGCGCCTCTGCGTCTTTGCGCGACATTAACAAAGCATAACTTAATAAGGCCACATCACATGTAGCGGCTTATCCATCCAATGGTATTTTATAATAGAAAAAGCAAATGGCGATCTGTTAATCAGCACATCATACGCCCTTTTGTCTACTGTAAGTTCCCATTTATCCCCCTGTTCCACCAGAATTCCGTCGCGAACAAGCCAGTTTCCCCGAAAACCATCAGTAGAGCAATCTCCAATTTCCGGCCAATGCGAAATCGCAGCTTGTATCAAACCGTTTATTAATTTTTTATCGTCATCAGATATTTCAATAAAATCCGGCACAGTATCCGTCAACGGCAAACCACACAAAACTTTATTGAGAGGCAAATAAACCTCCTCCGTTTCCTGCATTCCCGTAATCACATATTGCAAATACTGCACAGCTCTGACCTGATGTTCATTGCTTATAAATTGATTCTCTGTGAGCAGATTTAATCGATCAAACAAGATCGCTATATAATCATTCAAGAGTACAATTCCGGCGTTTCTAACTGCAACTCCTTGTTTGAGTGGTGTTTTTGGGCTTTTTTTGATTGTAATTAATTCCATTTTCGAAAGTATTTCAGTTTGTTTTAAGAGTGGAACAGTTTGTTTTTCCGTCCTTATAATTTCTTTGAAACCAAGTTGTAAAGCAGGCGGAAATTGATAGATATATTTTTCAATATCAGCCAGAAAACTTTTTTTAGGAATCCCTTTTTTGGCGACAACTTCCCATATTAATTCGGTCCAGATTTTATCAATCGCAATAAGTCTCCAATTATCATTGGCGGCAGCTTTTAAAAGTTTTCGTAACAAAAGATTCTGCAATTCTTTAGAAGCCAATCCTTTGATCGTAACAACGGCCAAAACGTGATTAAACTTTTCCAGAATCCTCAAATACGATTCCCTGTTTTTGTCCAGTTGACTTATCGCATTGCACAAAGTATGAAAGCTAATATTGCGGCAAAGCCAATCCATTTGAGCTTCAGGAACAAACTCTTTTTTGATTATTCTAAAGAAAATCTTAGGCTCTTTTACAATAATTGCATTCAGAATATCTTTGATTTCATGCGTTTTTGAAGCAATAAAATCATTCGGAATTTGTCTTTTTATGATAATCGACGAAAACCATTCGTATTTTTCTTTTTCCGATAATCGCTCAATTTCTAAGAGAATATTAGCGTGAATAGTTTCCGAAATTCCGTTTGAAACCATATAATCCGAAAGTATATTATTCTCAAAAAAATGATCAATTTCTGTTATTGAATTTGCTGATTCAAAAGAATTTGTTTCGTTTTGAAGCTGAAATTGATCCTTAACAATATTGTTTTTCAAATATGATTTCAGTTCTTTTTGCAACAGTTTTTCAAACAGAATTTCATTTCCTTTGTAGGCCATATATTTTAAAATTGTTTTCCAAAAAAGCTCGTTTAATTCTAAAGTAATTTTGGTTTTTGAAACCGATTTTAGATTTCGAATTATAGTAGCCGAAGTTTTCTGAATCCAATTCTTTTTCAGAGAATTTCCGTTTGTCAGGAAATAACGCAATATGTTTTCGCTTTCTTTTCGATCTTGTTTTCGCAATAAAACAAATCCCGAATCATTAAAATTACTCGTCAATAATTGCGATAATTCAAGTTGGTCTTGCTGCGACGTATTCTGAATAAGCAATGCAAGCGCAAGAGTGTCAATAGAATTAGTATTCTTTAATTGATTCAGAAAAGTCTTTTTGATCGCAACACCAAAAGATTTAATTCGCTTGGATTGAATTAGTTTTGCGATAAACTGAAAGTAATCGTTGCGCCTTGAATCCGTTACTTTTTTGGATAATTGTATAATAATCGTTTCCATAAATAAAGAGGAATTGTGCTCCGGATGAAACAATATTTCCTGCATTCCAAGCAACAATAAATTATCCGTCATTAATTCTTCAGGAAAATCATATTGATCCTTTTCGTTTAGTATATCATACACAACTTGTATCGTTTGTACGAGTTTTGTTTTTTTGTAATTGGCAGTTTTTACCAATAATTGCAGCATTTCCCTATTTAGAATCAACGGAAGTATTTTCTTCAAAACCTCTTTATTTCCGTACGAAAGCATAACCTCAAAAGCCATTTTGGGATGCAATAAAATCGTCTTGATCAGCGATCTTTGCAAGTCAATAAAAAAGACACTTTTGGTTGCATTTTTTTGCAATTCAAGTTCCAGTTTCGACACAAGATTCTTGAAATGAATTGCCGGATAATTCGAATTATTGTTATTTATTTCCCTGCAATAAATAGCATTTAAATTCGTGTAAATAGTTGCCGAATTATTGTTTTTTACCGCCGCAGGAATTTTAGCATTCGTAAACATTGCCAATAAATGCTCGTGATTCAGATTGTTTTTCTTGCTTAATTCCTTAATACAGAAAAGTATAAATGCCGCATTATCAGCATTTTTATGTTTGAGAAGAAACAGAATTCCAATTTCCCATAAAGCCTTACTATTTGTTTTCAGTTTAAAAGTCTGGCTCAGTTTATTCAAATAAATAATAGTTTCCATGTGAAGCAACGATGGAGTCGTATCAACTTTAGAAAACAGAATTTTAATCGACGTTTCGTTCAAATCCTGAAGCAACAAAATCAGTAGACTTTCATCATTCAAAACAGAACGAATAATGACATTAAATTTTGTTTTATTCTCATTACTCAGCACAACAATCAATTCATTTAGATTGTTTTTGTCTGCTTTAAATCTTCGTTCATTTTTATTTTTCAGTAATTGCTCCAGTACATTCCAGTAATTTGTATGTGTTTCAGGTTGGTAATTTTCGCTTTTTTGCGTTTCATATTCCTGAGTCAGTATTTTTAGGCAATCAATAAAATTATTGTTTTGAGACGTTTTATCAGACAGTTTTACAATCGTGTTTTCAATCAAAAGAATAAGTTCGGCGTAAGCGATATTATAATGATTTGCCATTTGCAGAATACTGCTTTTCATGAAAGCAAGTTTATTGAAAAGCGTTCCGCGTTCCAGCAGCAAAAAGTTCAGAATAAAGAACCAAAGATTCTTTTTGAAACTCGCCGTACTCGTCTGGATAATCGTTTCCTTGACCTGAATATTGGTCATAATCGAGCTAAATTCTATTATAGAACTACTATTATTTGGCTCAAGCGCCGCAATTATTTTGGTTATATTTTTCTCATCAAATTGCCATGAAATTCGTTTTCTCACTTCCTCATGCGTCATTCCGGTTTCTTTGATAATCGCTACAACTTCGGCTAAATTATTCTGAAGCAATTCAGCCATTATTTGATTTACAGAACCCTCTTTATTTTGATAATTCCAAGGCAAATAACCTTCTAATAAAAAGACAGTAAGATTTTCCAGAATTGATTTTTCTTTGTTGTAAACCGCAATTCCGTTTTGTTTCTGACTGTTTTGATAGAGAATTAATTCGGCAATTTTCTCTCTCAATAAATTGCGTATTTTTCGACTCAAATCAAATTCGAGATCACTATAATCGCACGTACCAAGATCAAGTTCCAGCGATTCTATTCGCCAGCTTTGTTCCGGCGGACATAATTCGCTAAAAATATTGGAGACTTCTCTGGGCAGCGAGATTTTGCTCCAGGTACTCAAACGTTCCTGAAGTCTGTAACTTTCTCTTTTTTGGTCAAAAGTTGTGTCCCACTTTAGACTCGATACAATATGGCTATTTATTTCTTCCATTTTTTGTTTCTAAAATTGAGGTTAAACTATTAATCAAATTCACCGCAGTTTGTGCAGGATCTAAAATTGTTGCTTTTTCTGAGTTGCCTTCTTGGATATCAGTTAAATCGGGAACATTTTTGAAACGCAAACTTTCGTGCCAATTGCTATAATCAGGAATCAGGGTTTCTAATTCCTGAAGGCTTAAAAACAGGCATTCGCATTTTATATTGGTTGGAAAACTGATTTTGAGAAATTGTTTCAATCGTTTTTTAAATTCAGGAGTTTGTAGTTCCGGAATAAAATCTGGAAATATCAAAAGGGTATTTTTCTTAAAAAGTTCGTCATTAATGGTAATATTTCCGTTTCCGGAAGCAACCGTAATGCGAAAAGAATAATCAGAAAAATTCGTTTTTATATAATTACCCTGAACAATCGTTTCGGGATTACTGATTGAAAAAGTATATTTTTCATTAGAAAATTCCAGATAACCTTGCTGAAGTTCAGCGTCCAAAGTAGCTTTGTCAATCGTATTTAAAACATAATTTATATTGGCGACCGATTGAAAATCAATATTCTGAATAGTATAAGAAGTATTTGTTCCGCTTTGCTTTACGATTTCGAGATTGTATTTTAACTGATTTAACAGGAGCGAAGTCTCGAGAAAAATAACGCCATTTCTTTTTTCTTTAAGCCAATAGGTTTTCTTTAAAGTCTTAAAGATATTTAATCGATGATCAGGATTATTCTGAGGATTTTCGAATTGAGTCGTAATAAAATTGGCGAAGATATTTTTTAATCCGAAGAATAAATTCAGCTTTAATTCAAAACCAGAGAAATTATTGAAATCATTTTTACCTAGTTTTTCCTTTTTATTGATTTGATCTGATTTGAAAATAAAATCAGCCGTGTTTTCATTTATATAAGTATAATGTTCGTCTTTAATGCTGGACAAATTCACATCAATATTTTGATTAATGCCCACAGTTATTTTTGACGCACTCAAATAATTGTATGCTTTTTGTCTGTTATAGGACAATAAGTCAAGGTTTTGCAAGTACAAACTTTTCAGGATTATCTGATCCTTTTTCTTGTTTCCGGTATAAATTGTGTCATTGATAAACGCATCGATAATCATTGGAGATTCGCCATGTCTGGCAAGCAAATGATCCAGTAATTTGTTGCGGCGATCGAGGTTTGTTTCTTCCTCTTCCATGATTTTCATCATCCCGAAGATGTACGGATTATAAGGATCTTGCTGATATTCGAACCAGCTTTTTTCTTTTAGTTCTGTTTTTGTTTCTTCACCAAAACTGAAATCAAATACTTGATTGTCTTTTAATAAAGGTTTGATGTGAGGCACATTATATAAGGATTGATAGAAATAACTTGGCGAAAACATTTTGTACGGAACTGGATATTCCAAATGTTTTTGGTCAAATTTATCTTTCACAGCATAAAAAGTTTCCAGATCAGAAGGCGCTCCACAAACCGAATTGGTGAACGAAAACAACTTTGAAACATTTGCCAATTGCGAAAATTGATTTGCCAAAACCTGATCAAATAAGGTTAAATATCCTTTTAATTGTCGGGATTGTGCGACTTGAATTGGTGCCGAATCGTCTTCGATTTTATCATCGCCAATACCATATTGCTGCGGAAATGTATTTTGAATCGAATAATAACTATTGATGTCTCTAAAACTGCTTTTTGGCAATTTAAAACTTGGTTTGTTGTTTAAACTTACGACACTCGTTTCGTATTTATAATTGTTTATTTGCAATGGACCAAACGGATCCATTGGCAAATCTTTTCCGTTGCAGCTTAAAATCAGGGTTTTATTCTTGTAAGAAGTCAAAATATCGATCGCCACTATTTGACCCAAAGCCGATTGCAATACCGAAACCGATTTTGTATTCTGATAAAATTCTAATCCCGAAACCGAAACAATTCCAGGTACAGATTCGATTATCGGAATCAAATCAAGAACTTTAATAGTGTCTTTTTTATCGACTAAAGATTCGGTCAATATCCAGCCATTTTTAAGATAAGGACCATCGTATATTTCGGCGGCGTTGTATCCGTTTTCTTTTAAAGAATCATAACTCGCCTGAGTTATTTTCGGAAATATATAAGTTCGAATTATGTTCTGAAGCTCTAATAAAACCGCGTGTTCGTCGACTTCTTTTTCAAGTTCAATTTTACCGCCAATCCCGTAATTTTGAGACTGAAGCGCAATTGGCATATTAAAAAGTTCTCCAATATTGCGGCTTTGATTGAGATAATAAAACGCTGATTTGCAAATGTTATTAAGCTCAATTGTATCTGTAATATCCGGATTTATATAAAGATAAACCTGATAAACTCTATTAAACGGCAGAATATTATTGTTGAAAGTTGTTATGGTAACATTATAAACATCTTCGATACCATCGACAAGATATTTTATATAATCGTCGATCGTATATGGCGCCGTTGTCAGGATTTTATAAGGCAAATAAAACTGATTTTCAATTTCCAAATTCCCGTCAGAATCCGTTAGAATATCCGGAATCGTAAAATCTGTACAATAGCCCAATTCTGTAAGTGCATAACAAACCTGATCCAGAATTGTCATTCCGGGATCACTCGGATTAAAGTTAGTCCATTCCGTACCAATATGTTTTTGGATATAATCAATAGCTTCGTCTTTCAGGAAATTAAAATCCTGATGTGGCGGAAGCTGCACTTTTGATATGTGATTAATTGTATCCATTTATACCTGAAAAATAAAATTATGAGTTGGTGCCGAAACTAAAAGTGTCGTTGGTCCATAAGGCATTAAGGCTCTTTTTTTTGTTTTTAAAGTGGTTTGTTGTCCTGTTGTTGGATTGATATAATAGGTCGAAAATGTTACGCTATCGACTGATGCAATTCCTTCGATATTTTGAATAAAAGTGCTCACTTTGGCATTAATAAGCGGTTGACCAATTTCTATCTGAGAAGGACAATTTGAAATCCAGGGCGACAAATATTCCTTTAGAGCAAGATTTACCGTATTGCTCATAGGTGTTTTTTGATAACCGCTTTTGATTGAAAATGTGGCATTAACGCAAACATATTCGAGATTAAAATTCGAAACTTTAAGGTTTGTAAATGGTGACGAATTTGCTTTTAGAAATTTTAGCACGTCAATTTCAAGCGAATTTGTCACCAAAGGAACAAACGCACTTGAATCTGTATCTGATGCTACTTTCTTAACCAAATAAACATTTGTACTGTTGTCGCTTTTTTTGGTTACGACTTTCGAATAATAAACCGTATCAAAATTTTCGGCAATCAAAGTATAATAATCTGACGGCGTGCTTGCTCGGTTTTTGGTTTTGATTGTATTGCTGACCCTTTTATTTCGATCGGTTTTATCTTCGGCGGCTTTTCCTCCAAAGAAAGCAAAAGGCTGAATTATGGTGCCTATTTCGGGAATCTTGATTTCTGGTTTTGTGATTGCATTTGCAGCAATTTGCGGACTTTGTGTATCGGTCAAAAACGTAGTTCCGGTTCTTTCGACACTAAATCCGTTGGTTTGCATAAAAATGGTTTTAGAAAACGAATCAATATCGCCATTAGCCACAATCGAAATCCAATTATTGGTTCCGGGCATCATCGTTTCGTTATTATTGCAATCTTCAGGAATTGGAATTTCTATAATTCCGGAACATCTAAAATCGTTGGTTCCATCTGATATTGGCTCAACACTTTTCCAACCTGAATTGCTTAAATAATAACATTGAATATGGTTGTTAGTCGTTAATGCTGTTGAGTTTCTGGCAAGTTCAAAATAGAGATTTAAAGTGCTGTTGCAAATCAAATTATTTAATTCTATAAATAAACTTCCATCATAATCAGAAGTCGGATAAAGCGGAAAGCCATTTGTAAGATCGCTGGAAGATTTGCCCATTATTGCCGTGTCGAATACCTCATTTTCGGTTTGGTCAATTGTGGCACTATCAAATACGATATAGTTTAAAAATGGAGAATAAATAAAATATTCCAGCGGATAATCTCCTTTGGTTCCGTTCAAATTATAGGTTTCACTTGCGGTATAAATCGCCGATAATGCTTGTATTTTTGGCGCAAACGGAACATTGGCAGAAGGCAGAAAATCTTTTACTTCTTTGTCTTTTGCGATCGTAATTTTATTGCCATTTTTTAACGCAATACTCGAAACGACATTTGCATATAATTCAGATCCAAAACCATATTCCGGATTTGCTAATGTCATTTTTATAAATCCTGATGAACTTTCGTCGGTAAAATTTAAAGTCTCTTTTTGAATATTTGGGTCCGGTTTCCAGATTTCATCAACAGTTTGTGGTGTACTGGGAGTTGTATGTGTATCTGCATTCGATTTTGAATCTGGTTTAGTATAAACATATTGACTGTTTGATTTACTTGTAATTGCATCATAAGGTGCGTCTGGTACATCATCAAATAGGCAAACCGGTTGAGGAGTAACATCAACCGGAACATGAATTTCACTAATATTTGGCTTTTTGTCTGTTTTTGTCATTTTGAGACCTTGCCACGATTTTTCCTGCAGGATAGTTAAATCAGCAGTGAAACTTTTGTTTTCGAACGAAGTTATTAATGGAGGTGGAGGAACATTCTTACTTGCAGAAAATAGATTTCTAGCAGTTGCTGCAATTCCTCTACCTGAATCTACTTTTGGAGGATTTAAATATTCATTGTATTGTTGGTAATACGTTGCAAAATTGGTGGGTCTTTTGTCCCAATCTATTTCTACAGTAAGACTGTCCAGCGGTTTGCTCAGTATTTCATTGTTTCCGATAATAAAATTGGCATTCACTAACGGAATTGGTCCAAAAGGAGGGTAGGGATTTTTGGTATTTAATTCCCCAAAATCATTATACAATTGAAATGTTTTGACACCTTTTACCTTTAATGCAATTGTCATTGAAGTAATTTTTGGTGGCATATAAGAATTTGGAATATTCTGAAACAAGATTTTCATCATTGGCCAATCACTTTTTAATCCGTCCGGATTAATTAAGAAAGGTTCAATCGCCGCTATTGTTGGATCAAGATTAATAATGATCACACAATTACTGGAAGTAGTCTGTGTGAAATTTGCAGGAAGTAAACTGAGTTTTAACCACTCTTTTTGAGTGCTCAAAAAATAATTGGCACTTTGCAATAATGACAAATCTATTGAACCATTAAATTGAAGCGTTAGCGTTACGGTTCTTTCTCCTTCGCGCAATAACAACATTGGCGAAGCAAACGCAATGCCTATTAAATTTGGATTTGCAACAGGATCGGTAACTGGATTACTGGTTCCGAAAGTGTCCCAACTGATTACTTTATTTTCGGGATCTAATTGAATCGCCGTTGGTTTTGCAATAGTTTGCAAATTATAGGACGGAGTGTTTTTTGACTGATAAGAAAGTGTATGTACACTTGTAATTGTTGCAGGATTTAGATTGACATTTTTTTGAGAAGCAAATAAAATTGGATTCTTCTGTGCATCAACGCCCGCGTTGAACAAAGTTCCTGCCGGCAAAGTAAAAGCCTGTGTTGGTTTTGCCAGTGTTGCACACAAAAAAGTCTGATCTGCTACGGCAGGTAATTTGGTTTGTTTCAGAATGTCTTTATAATAAAAATCAAGATGTTTTTCTGAAAGACCATTCAATTGATTTTGTTGAATTTTCAGGACATTTACAAATGAGCGCAAAAGAGTTGTATCGGGAAATTGTCCTTTTTTAAGGCTTAATCTCTTAAATTCTTTTGTGGCATGATGAATTATAGTTTCTAAAAACTGGAATAACCGATCTCCAATTTTTGTTAGAATATCCAAACTAAAAGCCGTGATTGTTGCTGTTGTCTGCAAAATAGTCTGTTCCGTTTCAAAACCAAAAACTTGCCAGAACGGTGTTTTGTCTTTGTTGATATTCCAAATGTTTTTATCGAAAGAAGCAAACTCTTTAAGAGGCGCAGGAACAATAAAAACGCCTTCTACAGACAATCTGTATAAATATTCCCTAAAGGCTTGAATCGCCCAAAAGTCAACGCTTAATCTCGTTTTTACTTCTTGCAGAATATACGTTTTGAGATCATATATTTCGTTGCTGCTTTCCATATAATGCGTCCAGCGTTCTATGATTTTATAAATCGCCGTAACGCGATCAAACAGCTTGTTTAAAGCTTTTGAGTGTGGATTACCGCCGTTTTCGTTTTGAACTAATCTTTGAATCTCAGCACAACTATTTTTATAATCAGAATGCAGGTTTTTGTAGTTTGTTTTTGAAATGGAAGCCATCAGAAAAACGGGATCTTTCAGTAAAAACGGGTTCCAGTTTCCTTCGATTGTATTGCTGTCATTATAGAAATTGATCAATTTGCTAAATTCCGTCAAAAAGTACAACCAATCTTGCTCTGTTCTTCCGTCTATCAAATACGGATTTGGAACGAGTGCTTCGTTGAGGGAGTTTATGGCGCTATTTTGATCAATTAAAATCATTTTTTTCGATCTAAGTTTGTTCCTTCTTTTAAATAAAATGGAAACACATAATTGTGTCTGGTATTTGTTTTTGAATAGATGTAACTAATCAGTATTTCTATTTTTCCGTTTAATACATCTGTCGAAGCGACTTTTACGTTTTGTACCAATATTCTTGGCTCGTAGCGTAATAAGGCAAACTTGATGGTTTCTATAATTTCGCCTTTGAGCGTATTGTCAATTTTTCTAAACATAAATTGCTGTATTCCAGAGCCAAAATTGGCTTCAAGAGTACGCTCGCCTTTGCGGGTGTTTAAGATAACATTGATAGATTCGTTGATATTGGTTTCATTGGCAGACAAACTCACCTGATGATTATCTACAGAAAATGACACAGGAAATGCCCATCCTGAACCTAAAAAAGCGGTTTCTTTATGTTCTCTATTATTATCCACCTATCATAACATTAAATGCTCCAAGGACAATTGATCCTCCGTGAGCGGTTGAATCTCCTATTCTTGCGGCTGGCATGCCACATATCATAACCGTCGCTGATCCTTTTATAATAGAATCCGGCGGTCCTACACAAACCAGCATATCGCCAACTCTGGCTGCCGGTAATCCTGCTATTAAAACCGTTGGTGCTCCCGGACCAATAATTGGTCCGCCAACATGCGGAATTGGTGGTACGCCCGGAGTTACCATGGGGCATTGGTGAAAGTCTGTAAGTCTTGCTGCTGGAGGCATATTTTTTTGTTTAATCGTTTAATTGTTTAATCGTTTTGTTGCTTTGTCCCCAATCTTGTCATCTCGAGGAACGAGAGATCTCCGCAAGAAACTCCGTTGCTATAATCGCCAATCTTTGTCGAGCTGCTTTATGTGATTTCTCTCTTCGTTCGAAATGACACAAAATACGGTGAACGTAAACTATTGTCTATAATCTCTGCGACAGTTTTAAACTTTGACAAAGCTTGGCAATCATTATTAATCATTAACCATCAATCATTAACCATCAATTTATCATTACCATTGCACCTTTCAGCGTTAATTGCATTCCTCCGGATACTTGCGCCATTTGTCCGCCTTGGGCGCTGAATTGCATGGATGCATTTTCTTTGATGTTCAGGCCTTGTGTTGCTACGTCGCCGCCACTGGATTGAATGGTAACGCCTTGTGTCCCTTTTATGTTAACCTTTTGTTGTGCTGTTATATTGATGTCTTTTGGGCTTGACAAATCTATGCCGCTGCTTGACATTACGATGCTGTTACTATTTTCATCCTGAATCGTGATTTTCTTGTCTTTATCACTGATTATGATGGTGTTTTTGTTGGGTGTTGCAACGGTCCAAATTTTGTTTTCATCATCAAATTCTACGGAAATTCCTGATTTGGAAACTATGGCTTTTATTGAATTTTTTTGATTTGGGTCTAAACCTGTAAACGGTTTTATTGTTGTACTGCTGTAAACGCTTCCCAGAATTACGGGATATCGCGGATCTTCGTTTATGAATCCCAGAATTACTTCGTCTCCGACTTCGGGCATGAAAAAGGCTCCTGCACCGCTTGTGGAATAAAAATTGGTCAGTCGTGCCCATATTCCTGCGCCATTTGGGTCTAATAACGGAACGTCTACTAAAATTCGATATTGAGAATCGGGATCGTCGTACATCTTTTTTACGGTTGCGTTAAAAAGTCCTTTTGCTCCGGGAAGAAGTCCGGAAGCTGGTGGTGCCATAACATCGGGTTCTTCGGTAAACCAAAACGGAGAAAGTCCAAGTGTAGCCTCAGAAACCCAGTTTCCTGCCGATAGATCATGAACGACTCCTCCAATAAGGTAATCGCCATTAAATCGATCTCCAAGACCGTCGAAAGTCATGTATTTTCCGGGATCAACTAAGTTTGTACCTTGAAATTTGGCTTCTCCCATAATTTTAGAATACTCACTTTTAATGACTTGTGCTTTTGACCAATTGGTTAAATCGGCAGTTTCTAATGGTGCCGAAGTTTGCAATTGATACGTACTTAATCCGATTACTTCGGATAGTTTTTTTGGGGTTAAATTTCCGGGTCCTGTAACATTTGGTGATGCCTGAGCGTTTACAACTGCTTGAGTTTTAAAATCCCAACTATTTGAGGTTACGCTTCCTAATTGTGTAACTGCATTTAATTTGGCATTAAATTCAAGAAGATTATCTCCATAAGTTACTTTAAGCACTGAACTCGTCGCTTTGTCGGGCGGATTTACAGAAACTTTTCCGTTTAGAGTCGTTACAATCAGGCCATTTGCTTCGGCAAGAGATAATATATAATCCCAATCTGTAACATAATATTGTACTTGTTCAGGCCAGGTTGTTGTTGTGGTGGAAACATCTGAGCTTAATCCTGAATAGGTCCCTATTATCGAGGAAATAATATCGCTGTCTTTTTTCTTGTTGTAAGTAAGGCTTTTACGTCCTACAATCATTTTTACGGCTTTATCACGACATTCAACTTCTAAAGCTGATCCTACCAAAGAATCAATACGAATCGTTTGACTTATGATTAAACCAGAGAAAATAACTGCATTGGTGTTGTCGTATCCTGCTTCAATGCTAACTTCTGCACCAGGCACAAATACCGATGATGAACTGGCATTAAATGTACCCGTATTTGGTTCCCCGTCCAGAAGTGTGATTTTAGCGGAAGCGATTCTGTTGACTTTTTTTTCGATATGAACAGAAAGCACACTTAATTCATCGACTATTGCCGTACCATTAACTTTGACTACGAATGTTGCGGTTCCGCCACTTGCTATTTCGGTTGAAGCACTCATTAATTAGAGGGATTTATAGGTGGAAATATTAATTTGTCGATACCATTTAGGTTTCTGAATTTGTTGAGCTTGTTAAATTGTGCCACTTGTATGTAATAGGAATCATCGTTCCATACTTTCTGGCACAATTGCGGTAATGACATTCCCTCAGAAACGGTAACGATATGTGTAAGATCCGGAGATTCCGGAGCATCTGTCATGGTTACGGTTTTGGGAGAAATATAGCGGCTGAAAGACAATGATATTTTGGCTCTCAGTGGACTTCCGTCTGGTTTAAACAGGGTGTAGGAGATGTCGATTGAATCAAGAACTCCGTTGAATGTGATATTTTGACCCCATTGAACTTTTACAAAATTAGGACGATGTATTTTTCCGTTATAGGTATAAATAATCGTTTCTAATGCTGTTACTTCTTTGGCCATATCGGTACGTTTTGCATCAACGATACCGGTACAGTCGATTACCATTTCAAAACTTAATTTATCGCTTGGCGTACTTTTGTACTTCTGCGAGGCTGAGCTTGTTGCCGGAGCTTGCTGCTCGTTGTATTCAATGCTTTTTTGTATTTTGATATTATCGGGATTAATCATGAAAGCATAGGGATTTCCGGAGAATTTATTCTGAAATTCTTCGTCTGTATATCCTGTTATTTTCATTAATTCTAAACTTGCCATTGGTTTATTTTTTAACGTTTATAGCTGTTTTCCTGATTTTTCTCGGCAATTAATCTTTTGCATTCT
>JBDTRA010000016.1:0-68460 GCA_039931915.1 Flavobacterium sp.
CAAAGCGCTGAATAAATTGGGAGTGATTGCCGGTAAACTTCTTCATAACGTTTTTCTATTGTATGGCTCAGAGTGGAGTTTAACCTGAAATGACATTAATACAAAAAATCGTCGTCTCTTATTTCATCACATCATTTACAACCTGACTATCCACAAACTGTTCGAAACTTATAATCTTACTGTCTTTAAGTTTCCAAACATGTGCCACTCTGGCGATAAATGGTTTGTTTGTGAGTTTATATGTTCCAGTGTATGCCCCGTAGACTACTACTTTATCATCACTGGCAACATAATCTTCCGGTGTGAATTTATAATCAATCCATTCGCTTCCTAATCTGCTGAAAACATTTTTAGTTACATTGTCCAATCCAATATATGTTCCTGCATATGGAAAGCCTTTGGCTTCTGTCCACGAAATGTCGTCTGCAACATATTTTGCCAAATTTTTACCATTTTCTTCCGAAGTTTTTCCTTCGTAAGTACTTTTAACAATTTCAAGATTTGTCATAGTAGTGTTATTTGAAGAACAGCCTGACAATACAATAAGTATAATCAGGCTGAATATTATTTTAATTTTTACCATTTCATTTCCCCGGTATTTACTTTCGCACCTATCTGCAAAGCAGTTTCAAAAGTAAGTGTTGGATATTTTGTTTTTATAGCCTTAATCAGGGCTTCAGAAGTTTTATTGGTGCTCAAAGCTTCTTCGTAAAATTTGATATAGTTCTTAGTATGGCTTACAGCCGATATATCGAATGAAGAATTTGAGTTAGCATGAGCAGGAATTACAATTTCAGGGTTTAGAGCAGTAATTTTATCTAAAACAGTTATCCAATTTTTGCGTGCTTCTGCTGTTTGCGCGTCTGCCATCCACAGATTAAAAGTAGTTCCGAAAACATTTATACCACCAATAACTGCTTTGATGGAAGGAATCCAGACAAAAGTTTTATTTGGAAATGCTTCCAAACCAATAATTTCTAATTTCTGACCTTCCAATTCAATGCTGTTCCCTTTTAAAACCTGAGGTAAAACGACGTTTGACGTGATGGCTTTTCCTAATCGTTCTCCCCAAACATCTAATTTCTTTTGAGCTGTAGCTTTGATAGCTTCTACTGAAGCAGGTGAAGCATAAGCAACTACGTCAGGAAAGTATTTTTTGAATACTTCCAATCCAAAATAGTAATCAGGATCATTATGTGAAACATAAATAGTGGTTAGTTTTTTGCCTGAACTTTTAATTTCCTGTGCTACTTTCTCTGCATCAGCCAATGTAAATTGTGCATCAATCAATACTGCATCTGTTTTTCCTGATACAATTACGGATGCTACTCCAAAACTATTTTCTGAGGCGTTGTAAACCTGCAATTTCAAATCTTTAGTTTCGATAGTCTTGAAACTTTGTGCTTGTGATTCCATATTGAATAATATTAATATTAATAAAAATGTTGTGATAATTTGTTTCATTTTTTCTTCTTTTAATTGATAACACAAAGGTGGAATCATTTTATGTCAAAAACTTTAAAGTAGTTTAATAAATCAATTATGGATTGGAGCAGTACAATTTCCATTAACTCAAAGAAATTAAACAGTTTAAAAATTTTGAAGTTACTGCTACTTCTGACAAAACTCTTTGCATTAAAACTAAAAAAACTCCCTGCATATTAAAATGTTATTATATTTACAATTCATAACATAATAGATTCTCTATGGAAAGTTTTCTTTTGGTTGCGTTATTTTGTTTTTTAATTTACATCCTTAATACCTTCAAAGGTCGTTTTGATAATCTGGAAGACCATATTCAAAAACTTAGCAAAAAAATAGAACTTCTAAAAGGAGTGGAAAAACCAGTTGAGAAACCTATAACTCCTCCACCGGTTATAATTCCAAAAGAAGAAATCAAATTTGAAAAACCGCAAGAAGTTATACAACCTCCTGCTCCTGCTCCTCCTATTAAAGAACAAGCTCCTGAAATAAAAGCTGAAAAAGTTGTTTTTTCAATGGATTCAGATAAAAACCCACAGGCTGTCCCTCCAAAAACAGTTTCTAAACCTTATGTTGCTCCTGTTCATCAAAAATCATTTTGGGAAAATTTCAAAGAGAAAAACCCCGATTTAGAGAAATTTATCGGAGAAAATCTAATCAACAAAATAGGAGTTTTAATCCTTGTTTTAGGAATTAGTTATTTTGTAAAATATGCCATTGACAAAGACTGGATAAACGAACCGGCACGTGTTGGAATTGGCGTTTTATGCGGTGCTTTAGTTATGGGAATCGCCCACAAACTACGCAAAAATTATGCTGCTTTCAGTTCTGTAATCGTTGCAGGGGCAATTGCTATTTTCTATTTCACAATCGGAATCGCTTTTCATGATTATCATTTATTCAACCAAACTGTAGCATTTAGCATAATGGTTGTAATAACAGCCTTTAGCGCCTTAATATCATTATCTTATAATAGAATAGAATTAGCTGTTCTCTCTTTAATCGGAGGATTTGCAGTACCTTTTATGGTCAGTACCGGCGAAGGAAATTATGTTGTTTTATTTACTTATATCAGTACTCTGAATATTGGAATTTTAGCATTAGCTTATTATAAAAAATGGAATCTGGTAAATATTCTTTCCTATATTTTTACCATTTTATTATATGGAGGATGGCTTTCGAAAGAATTGCAAACAGAAGAACCTCATTATCTGGGAGCATTAATTTTCGGATTTGTTTTCTATTTTATTTTTATTCTGATGAATATCATTAACAATCTCAGAACAAAAGGAGAATTTTCTACAGCGCAATTAACAATTTTAGCCAGCAATACCTTTTTGTTTTATGCCGCCGGCATGGCAATTCTGCATAGTTATCATCCAGAATTACGAGGATTATTTACAACCACAATAGCATTGCTTAATTTAGTATACGCCTGGTTTTTATATAAAAAATTTGGTTTGGACAAAAAAGCGGTATATCTTCTTATTGGTCTCACCCTAACTTTTATAACACTTGCCATCCCGATTCAGTTTGAAGGCAATTATATTACTTTATTCTGGGCAGCAGAAGCTGTTTTATTGTTGTGGCTTTCGCAAAAATCAAAGATCAGCAGTTATCGGTTTGGTTCAGTAATTGTACACGCTCTTATGGTAATCAGTCTGATAATGGACTGGAACAAGTATTATAACGGTGATGCTGTTTTAAACATTGTACTTAATCCAATATTCACAACCGGTTTGTTCGCGGTAATTTCCCTATTTGGTATTTGGTATTTATTGAAGAACGAAAGTGAAGGGGTTGAATTATTCGGTATTCGTTTTAATCCCGAGAAATATAAAAAATTTGTTTTCGGATTAGGATTTGTAATTGGTTATCTGGTTGGAATATTTGAAGTTACCTATCAATCAAATTATGCTATAACTAACTCAAGTTCTGCCGCCGCCCTTCCTATTATATATCATTTAGTTTTCTTTGCTCTGCTGGCAGGATACTTAGTAAAAAAGAAAACCGAAACAGGATATCAGGGTGCAACATTAATTGCCGTAATCAATATTATTTTGTTTGCATTTTGGTTTAACAATTACGCATTCAGCGAACATGAAAATATTATGATTTCCGGTATAGGTAAATCAATTGCTTTTTATCTGCATTATATTTCATTGCTGATTATCATTTATTTTGGATTTCTATTGTATAAAATAAATTCCGAAAAGTTGGTTTTCACCATGTTCAGTAAAAAGATTTTTGCCTGGACTGCAGCTTTTCTGGTAATTTATATTGCCAGCACTGAATTAATGATTCATGGACTCAAGCTATTGAATTCACCGGTAACTACAGACCAGATTCATCAAAGTGATCTGTTCAAAACTAACAAACTTGATATTAATTATATTCGCCAGACAATAGCCTCTGATAATATTGAAATTGCAAGAACAAAAATAGTTAAAACGGGATTTCCTGTTCTTTGGGGAATTTTGGCTTTTGTGTTTTTAATTATCGGAATAAAAAAACAAACAAAAATGCTCCGAATTATTGCTTTGGCTTTACTTGGATTAACCATATTAAAATTATTTATTTACGACATCAGCAACATTTCTGAGACCGGTAAAATAATTTCTTTCATTCTTTTAGGAATCCTGATTCTGATTATTTCTTTCGTATATCAAAAAATTAAAGTCTTAGTTATAGACGAAAACAAGCCTGAAAAAACAAATGAAACTGAATAAACTTTTATTACTATTATTACTGACCAACATTTGTTTTGGTCAATTTCAAACCACCGGAAAACTAAAAGGAGTATCTCAGGATGGTTTTCATGAAATTAGGTTATCTCCTGAAATTCGCTCCTCATCCAAACAAGATTTGAGCGATATCAGAATATTTAATTCTAAAGGAAACGAAATTCCGTACTTTATTCAAAACAGTACAAATGTTTCGTCTGATAGTTTTGAAGCATACACTATAATTTCGAAAAAAGCAGAACCGAAGAAAACCACTTCGATTATTATTGCTGTTCCGCCAACTAAAAACAATAATCAGTTATCTCTTTTTATTGCCAATTCTGATGTTGTAAAAAAATATTCAATTTACGGAAGTGACGATCAGAAAGAATGGTTCGGAATATCAGATTCACAATCGTTATATGACCTGAACAGTACTACAGAATCAAGTGTGATAAAAACCATCACGTATCCATTAAGTACATATAAGTATTTAAAAATAGATTTTGATGATAGAAAAACGCTTCCTGTCAATGTTTTAAAAGTTGGAAATTTCACTACAAATACCCAAATACAAAGCCTTCAGGAAGTTATTCCGGAAAAATTAACAACAACTGAAATTCCTTCCAAAAAAGAAACACAGATCCATGTTCTTTTTGGCGCACCGCAAATTATAAACCAGATCGTTTTTGAGGTTTTAAAACCAACTTATTATAACCGAAATGCTATTCTTTACAAAAAAACAAGGCGAATAGTAAATCGAAAATCTCAGGTATATGACGAAGAAATTGCTACTTTTGAATTAAACTCAAAGGTAAAAAACAGCTTCACAATTCCTGAAATATTCGAAAAAGAGGTTTTTATAAAAATTGAAAATCAGGACAATCTTCCTTTGACCATTTCATCGATTAAATTCAATCAAAAGCCAATTTCAATCATTGCAGATTTAAACGCAGGAGAAAACTATATTCTAAAAACGGGCAATAAAAACCTGACACAGCCAAACTACGATATTTCAAATTTCAAAGACAATATAACTGCTGCTCTTCCACAAATCAGCATATCTGAA
Organism: Flavobacterium sp.; assembly: GCA_039931915.1. Lineage (GTDB taxonomy): Bacteria > Bacteroidota > Bacteroidia > Flavobacteriales > Flavobacteriaceae > Flavobacterium. The sequence goes on from JBDTRA010000016.1 coordinate 5,275, forward strand.
ATTCATCATGCAACGCAGGTCAAAAAAAATGAAATACAAAAGAGTGCATTTTGGCAGCAATCATGGTTTATGTGGATTTGTATTATTCTGGGAGGAATTACAATTTTATTCTTTACAGCAAGTTTGATAAAAGATTTAAAAAAGCAGAATTAGATTAAAACCAAAATTTAATTATGCATTTAAACTTTCTCAAAATTGAAATTTTAAATTCTTCGTTTTTTAAAACAAAAACAGAAATAAAATAGAAGGAAATTTCTTTCTTAATTTTCTTTATAACCCAGATTAAAACTTATCAAACACGCACCAAATAACGATTAATCGCAGTTTAGCAAATGTTAACAAAATAGATTTTCAGAAACCATAAATAATTGTATTTTTACGGTTCAAAATTTAGAAAATAAATGGGCAAAATCATTGCGATTGCTAATCAAAAAGGAGGCGTTGGAAAAACTACTACATCAGTAAACCTTGCTGCCTCATTAGGTGTTTTAGAAAAAAAAGTATTATTGATAGATGCTGATCCTCAGGCAAATGCCACATCAGGACTTGGAATTGATGTAGAATCTGTTGAGATTGGAACCTACCAAATACTTGAACATAGCAACACACCCAGAGAAACTATCATTCAATGTTCAGCTCCTAACGTTGATGTGATTCCGGCTCACATTGATCTTGTTGCCATTGAAATCGAGTTAGTCGACAAAGAGAATAGAGAATATATGCTTAAAAAAGCATTAGCAAGTGTAAAAGACGAATACGACTTTATCATTATAGATTGTGCTCCTTCATTAGGTTTACTAACTTTGAATGCTTTAACAGCTGCTGATTCTGTGGTTATTCCTATTCAGTGTGAATATTTTGCATTGGAAGGATTAGGAAAATTATTGAACACGATAAAAAGTATTCAAAAAATCCATAACCCTGATTTAGACATTGAAGGATTATTGCTAACAATGTATGATTCCAGATTACGTTTGTCAAACCAGGTAGTCGAAGAAGTTCAGAAACACTTCAATGATATGGTTTTTGATACCGTTATTCAGCGAAATGTAAAATTAAGCGAAGCGCCAAGTTTTGGTGAAAGCATCATTAACTATGACGCAACAAGCAAAGGAGCAATCAATTACATTAATTTAGCTCAAGAAATTATAAAGAAAAACAGCAAATAGTTTTTATGACAAAAGCAATTAAAAAACAAGCCTTAGGAAGAGGATTATCAGCATTATTAAAAGATCCCGAAAATGACATTAAATCAGTAGACGATAAAAATGCTGACAAAGTTGTTGGAAATATTATTGAGCTTGAAATAAGTGCTATCGAAATAAATCCGTTTCAGCCAAGAAGCAATTTCAATGAGGAATCATTGCGCGAATTAGCTACTTCTATTAAAGAACTTGGTGTGATTCAACCTATTACTGTTCGAAAATTAGACTTTAACAAATATCAGTTAATTTCAGGAGAGCGTCGTTTACGTGCTTCAACTTTAGTTGGTTTAACTACTGTTCCCGCCTATATTCGTATAGCCAATGACAACGAATCATTGGTAATGGCCCTGGTTGAAAATATTCAGCGTCATGACTTAGATCCTATCGAAATTGCGCTTTCTTACCAACGTTTGATTGATGAAATTCAACTTACTCAGGAACAAATGAGTGAGCGGGTAGGTAAAAAAAGATCTACAATTGCCAATTATTTACGTCTTTTAAAACTGGATCCGATTATTCAAACGGGTATTCGTGATGGTTTTATCAGTATGGGTCACGGCAGAGCAATCATTAACATTGAAGATCTTGACATTCAGACTGATATTTATCAAAAAATTGTCAGCCAAAATTTATCTGTACGTGAAACAGAAACTTTGGTAAAAAACTATCATGAAAGCCTTAAACCTAAAGCAGAAGGAAAAGCGAAAACGGATTCTTCATTTATGGTTAAGGAAACACAAAAAAATACTTTCAATGACTATTTTGGTTCAAAAGTTGATATAAAAGTCGCTGGCAACGGAAAAGGAAAAATCACCATTCCATTTAATTCAGAAGCCGACTTTAACCGAATTATAAAATTAATTAACGGATAGTGAATAGAATTGTCCCAATAAGTTTATTGTTCTTTTTTTTAGGAACCGTCTCTCTTTTTGCCCAGGTAAAAAAAGACACGGTTTTAGTCGTAAAAGACACCACTGCATTACTAGAAATAGACCCGCTTACTCCGGCAAAAGCAGCTTTTTACTCTGCCATTCTACCAGGTTTAGGACAAGCCTACAATAAAAAATACTGGAAGATCCCTTTAGTCTATGGTGCTATCGGAACGAGTCTGTATTTTTATATAGACAGTAATAAAAAATATCACAGCTACAGAGACGAATATAAAAGAAGGCTTGAAGGTTATGGTGTTGGTACGGGTGGAAAATATGATTATTTGGATGAGAGCCGACTTATAGCCGGTCAAAAATTCTATCAGCGAAATCGCGATTTATCAGCCTTATTTGTTGTTGGCTTCTATGTTTTAAACATCATCGATGCAAATGTTGATGCTGCTTTGATTCAATTTAATGTCAACGAAAGATTATCTCTTCGTCCGGAAATTTACCCCTCGGATGTAACTTTTAAACCAAACGTTGGACTAACTTTTAATTACAACTTTTAAACAGTTATAAATCCTGTTTAAATTAAAAAAATATACAAGAAATGAAAATTGCACTTTTAGGATACGGAAAAATGGGTCAGGTAATCGAAAGAATTGCTTTGGAAAGAGGTCATGAAATTGTTTTGAAAAAAGATGAATTCAATACTTATGACGGACTTTCTACAGCTGATGTTGCTATCGATTTTAGTGTTCCTACTGCAGCCGTAGCTAATATTTCGAGTTGTTTTCATGCTAATGTCCCTGTAGTTTCAGGAACCACAGGCTGGTTAGAGCATTATGCTGAAATGGAAGCACTTTGCAACGAAAAACAAGGCGGTTTTATATCCAGTTCAAATTTTAGTTTAGGCGTCAATATCTTCTTTGAATTAAATGAATATCTAGCCAAAATTATGGCTCAATTTGATTCTTATAAAGTATCGATGGAAGAAATTCATCATACTCAAAAATTAGATGCCCCAAGCGGAACAGCAATTTCTTTAGCAAAAGGAGTAATTGAAAATAGTGCTTACGGAAAATGGACACTTGAAGACGCGAAACCCAACGAAATTCATATCGAAGCGAAAAGAATTGGCGACGTACCGGGAACTCACACAGTAACTTACGACTCTACCGTTGACAGCATCGAATTAAAACATACTGCCCATAACCGCGAAGGCTTTGCTTTAGGAGCAGTTATTGCTGCTGAATGGTTAGCGGGTAAAAAAGGAATCTATACGATGAAAGATGTTTTAAATCTTGAATCCAAATAAAAATTCAAAAATAATATTCTGAAACTTCAGAACTAAAATATAAAATTATGACAATTTATTCTTGGTTTGTTTTTTTCTTAGCCGTACAAATAATTCATTTTCTTGGAACCTGGAAATTATATCAGGCAGCTGGCAGAAAATCCTGGGAAGCCGCAATTCCTGTTTATAATGCAATTATTTTAATGAAAATTATTGGCAGGCCAACCTGGTGGACAATCCTACTGTTTATCCCAATTATCAATCTCATTATGTTTCCTGTTATTTGGGTAGAAACCTTAAGAACATTCGGTAAAAAATCTACATTAGATACTATTTTAGGAATTTTCACTTTAGGATTTTATATTTATTATGTCAATTACACTCAAAAATTAGAGTATAATGCAAACAGAAAATTAACTCCGGAAAACAGAACCGCAGACACGGTAAGTTCATTACTTTTTGCCATAATCGTAGCAACATTGGTACATACATATGTTGTACAGCCTTTTACAATTCCAACTTCGTCATTAGAAAAATCATTATTAATTGGGGATTTCTTATTTGTAAGTAAAGTAAACTATGGCCCAAGAGTTCCTATGACAACCATCGCGTTGCCAATGGTTCATGATTCGATTCCTTTGACTAAAAGAAAATCTTATTTGAGCTGGCCACAGCTGCCTTATTTAAGATTGCCTGCTTTAGAAAAAATTAAAAATAATGATATTGTAGTGTTTAACTGGCCTGTAGACACAGTACATTACTTTTTTGAACCAAAAGGAAGACCCGGCGTTATAAAGCCTATAGATAAAAAATCAAATTATGTAAAAAGATGTGTTGGTATCCCTGGTGATAGTTTATCAATAAAAGATGGTTATGTTTTTATTAATGGAAAAAAATTAATTTTACCTGAAAGAGCAAAACCGCAATATTCATATGCAGTAGCATTAGATGGCAAAACCCCAATCGATTTTGAACCTCTTTTAAAAGAACTTAACGTAAATCTTGTAGATGTTTTAGGATTCAAAGATCAAGAAAAAAAAGATACTTTATATTTTGCAGCATTAACGGATGCCAGTGCTGAACGTTTAAGAAAAACTCCCGGAATTACAAATGTAAAAAGACAAATCTCTAAAGGAAATGACAACGCCATTTTTCCACATATCAACAAGTGGAATCAGGATAATTTTGGTCCGATCTATATTCCGGAAGCCGGAAAAACAGTTGCTCTTACAAACGAATCACTTCCTTTTTACAAGGAAATAATAACGAATTACGAAGGAAACACGTTACAGCTGGATGGTTCTAAATTTCTAATAAACGGAAAGCCGACTACTACTTATACCTTCAAACAAAACTATTACTGGATGATGGGTGATAATCGCCATAACTCTGAAGACAGCCGTTATTGGGGATATGTTCCTGAAAATCATATTGTAGGTAAACCGGTTTTTATCTGGATGAGTTGGGACACAAACGGAAAAGGTATCAATAAAGTTCGCTGGGACAGGGTTTTCACAACAGTTGACGGAGAAGGCCAGCCTCAATCCTATTTCAAATATTTCCTGATTCTTTTAGCAGCATTTTTTGTTGGAGAATATTTTTGGAAAAAAAGAAAACAAAACAAACAATAAACAGTCGAATGTCTAAAAGTTAAAAGTCATAAAGTTAAACCTAAACCGGATAACTTTATGACTTTTGGCTTTATGATTTTAAAACTTAGTGCAATATGAATTCGTTATTACATCCTACCTATTTTCCTTCGATTAGCCACTTTGCAGTTATGGTCCAATCTGAGAATATCATTTTTGAAATGGAGGATAATTTCCAAAAACAAACTAACAGAAACCGTACTTACATTTACAGTCCGAACGGGATTCAGCTGTTAAATATCCCTGTCAAACATTCAAAAACAGCACATCAAAAAACCAAAGATGTTTTAATTGAAAATGAATTTGACTGGCAGAAACAACACTTCAAATCATTAGAAGCTGCTTACAGAAGTTCTCCTTTTTTTGAGTTTTTTGAAGACGATATCATTCCTGTTTTCGAAAAAAAACATACTTTCCTGATGGATTTAAATTTGGAAGTCTTTGATATTGTTACCAAGTGTTTAAGAATAAAATTTGAGTTTCATAAAACAACAGAATATTTCCCTGTTCCGGAAAACGTTTCGAACTTCCGGTATCTAGCGAATGGAAAAAAAGATGCTAATTCTTTCGAAAAATATACTCAGGTTTTTGATGACAAGCACGGATTTATAAACAATTTAAGTGTTTTGGATTTACTTTTTAATGAGGGTAAATTTGCTATGGATTATTTAAAGAATCAAACCTTAATATAATTCTTATTCCATAGAAAGTCTTGCCATTATTGGGTAATGGTCTGAATTTTCAAAATCAGAAAAACTTTCAAATTGTTTTACTTTCATTTTACTGTCTGTAAAAATATAATCAATCCGCGCCGGATAATAGCGAAACTTATAGGTTGACCCAAAACCTTTTCCCGCCTCTTCAAAAGCATCTTTCAGTTTTCCTTTTATACTTCGATACACATACGAAAACGGACTATTATTCATGTCTCCACAAATAATAATTGGATTTTCACATTGTTTTATATTTTCTTTAAAGATTTCTGCCTGCTCCTGCTGCTGCCTGAATCCTTTACTTATCCTGTTGTAAATAAGTTGTGACTTTCGTTGATTAACATTATCAATATCATTCGAAATTTCATTTACATCTGGCGAAATCTTAATGGACTGCAAGTGCATATTATAAACACGTATTATGTCTTTTCCCCGCTTTATATCGGCATAAATCACATTATTATCTGACTTGGGAAAAACAATGTTTCCTTCGTATATAATAGGGAATTTCGAAAAAATTGCCTGCCCCGTCTTTATCTGGTTTCCATCAATAAAAATATAACGATGCGGATAAACTTTTAAGTCAATATGAGCTGAGTTTGAATATTCCTGAATACATAAGATGTCAGGATCTTTTTCATCTATAAAAGCTTTAATATTTGATGGGATATCATCTCGGTCTAACCACTTAAAAACATTAAAAAGGCGTACATTATAACTCATTACTGAAAAATCTTTTTCGTCTTCTATATATTCTTTACCGGTTATTTTATAAAATTTATTAATGAATGTAATGCCGGTCAGCAAAACGAGTCCAGACAAAATAAGGCGCTTTTTAAACTGGATTGCCCAATAAATAAAGAACATTACGTTTAACACAAAAAAAGCCGGCATAAAGAGTGTTAATACTGAAAGTAAAGGAAAGCTTTTGGGTGCCAGAAATGGCAAAATATAGATACTAAAAGTCAACACCGTTAGTATTATATTCAAAAAGAACATTATTTTATTAAACCACGACAGGTTTTTCATATTACTTTATTACCGGGATTATTTTCCCGCCTTGAACAAAAATTCCTTTTCTTCTTTTGTTAAACAATCATAACCGGATTGGCTAATCTTATCTAAAATTTCATCAATTTGTTGTTGCGTTTTATCTTTCGTAACAATTCTTGATGTAGTTGTCTGTGTAGGTTTTTTATAATTTTTATGAACTTTTTTGAAAGGGGATGTTGGAGATTTTTTAAACAAATTAACAAAAAAATCTAATATTTTAGAAACTATCAAGCTCAGATCAGTTCCATTTTGAAGCAATTTAATAAAAATAAAACCAAAAGCAGCTCCTGCCAGATGCGAAATGTGCCCACCCATATTGTCCAACCTTAGCTGCATCAAATCTAAAATTAAAATTACTGCTGTAATATGCCATAATTTTACATTTCCAATCAATAGCAAACGAACATTCATTAAGGGCTGATAGGTTGTCGTAGCTACTAAAATTGCCATAATCGCCGCCGAAGCACCAACAATAGAGGCTGAATAATTTAAAAAATAGTAGCTTAAAACAAAAACAACTCCTGAAAAGACAGCACTTAAAATGTACAATCCTAAATATTGCTTTTGGGTAAAAAAGGTCAGGAATAAATTACTGGTAAAATTCAGCACCATCATATTAAACAACAAATGCAAAAATGAAAAATGCAAAAATGCATAAGTTAAAAAAGTCCAGGGCTTATATAGAAAAACATTTGGGTCTGAAGACAGCGCCAGCCAATCCGGATAATTGAATCCACCTCCGGAATATTGATAAAAAAAGACTAACGAGATCAGGAAACAAGCAATGTTCCAAAAAATAACGCGCATTGCGATACCTCCTAATTTATATTGTAGTTTTAAATCGTCCAGAATATTCATAAAAGCTTTTCTTTGAGTTTCTATATTACTATTTAAATTTAAAAATTAATTCCAACGATTGTTATTAAACTGGTTCTTTTTCCAATACCACATAATTAAAAAACCAAACAGAGCACCGCCAATATGGGCATAATGAGCTATTCCAGACTCGATTCCCATAAGAGAATTTCCAAAAATACCGAAGAATCCATCAAACAACAGCATATAAATTGGAACAAAATATTTTGCTTTTATTGGAATCGGTATAAACATAATTCCGAGTTCAGCATTTGGAAACATAAAAGTAAAAGCTATAAGTAATCCATAAATAGCTCCTGAAGCCCCGACGACATTTCCAAAGTATGCTTCAATAAAATGCTGATACTGTGATACTGTTAAAATCTCTTGCCATCTTGAATTGATCTTCCCTTCACTTAAAATCTGCAAAATTTCTATTTTATTTAATCCGCTGGATTCCAAAATATTCAATCCATTATTAAAAAAATAATAATTAATTGCTGAATTAAATAAAGCTGCCCCTAACCCACATGAGATATAGAAAAACAAAAACTTCTTTCCTCCCCAAAAATGTTCCAATGTCGAACCGAATGAATATAGCGCAAACATGTTAAATGCAATATGAGCAAATCCGCCATGCATAAACATGTGTGTAATGAGCTGCCAGAAACCAAAATCAGGATTCTCAAAATAATAAAGAGCCAGAATTCTATAAGCAGGATTATTTGGATTGAAATCTCCTAAGGCCATAGTTCCTATAAAAAATAGAATATTAATTATTAATAATTGTTTTACTATTGGAGTCATATTCATCATAAGGCAAACTTTTTATCTATATCTTCAACACGCATGGTAATGAAAGTTGGTTTTTGAAAAGGTGAAATATTGGGATCTTTACAGGCAAACAATCCGTTTACCAAATTATCCTGTTCTTTTTCGGTTAAATAAGATCCGGTTTTAACGGCTAAACTTTTTGCCATCGATTTGGCAATAGTATCATTTTGACTGTAACTCGTTGCCGGTATTCCATCTTGTAGATCAGTGAGCAATTGCTCAATTACAAGTGAAACCTCGCTTTCAGTAATATTTATGGGAATTCCGGAAATCACAACATGATCCGTCTGAACATCTTCAAAAACAAAACCTGTTGTTTCCAGTGAAGGTTTCAATTCTTCAATTAATTCCATTTCCGTAGAAGTATAAAACAAATTCAAAGGAAATAACAATTGTTGGCTTGAAGCTTGGTTTACAGTCATATTCAGCAAAAATTGTTCGTACAGAATACGCTGATGCGCACGCTGCTGATCAACGATTACCATCCCTGATTTGATAGGCGAAACAATATATTTTTTATGAATCTGATAGGTTTTCTGAATAGCCTGTTCTACATCTTCATCATTAAATAATGACGAAGTCACTTCTTCATTTTCAAATGTAAAAGGCGAACCCTCAATACTATCGGTCTCTAACCCAACATACAAACTTTCCCAACTGGCTGTTGGTTCGACTTTTTTTGAATAACCGGAATAAGAACTCAAGCCCGAACCTGAACTGCTGCCGGAATTCAATCCTGAGCCGGATTTCGAATAATGCTGATTAGTTTTATTATCGGTAAAAGGATTAAACGTTCCGTCAACCTGAATGGTTGGGGTTTCACCCTCTAAATCTTTATAATGGTATGGTGTGTCTAAATTAGCATCGCGATCGAAATCTAAAATTGGCGACACATTAAATTGCCCTAAACTATGCTTTATTGAAGCCCTTAAAATAGCATATAAAGCTTGCTCATCATCAAACTTGATTTCTGTTTTTGTTGGATGAATATTGATATCAATTGTATGTGGTGGAACCTGTAGATACAAGAAGTAGCTGGGCTGACAGCCATCTTTCAATAATCCGTCATAGGCAGCCATAACAGCATGGTGCAGATAGCCGCTTTTTATAAAACGATCATTTACAAAAAAGAACTGTTCTCCCCGGTTTTTTTTAGAAAATTCGGGCTTGCAAACAAATCCCTGAACACTGACAATTTCTGTTTCTTCGTTTACAGGAACCAGCTTTTCATTAGTTTTCCCGGACATTATACCAACAATTCGCTGACGGTATCCTGCGACAGGCAAATTATACATTTCACTTCCGTTGTGATAAAAAGTAAAATGAATATTTGGATGTGCCAAAGCTACACGCTGAAATTCATCCATTACATGACGAAATTCAACTGTATCAGACTTTAAGAAGTTACGCCTGGCCGGAATATTAAAAAATAAATTTTTAACGGCAAACGAAGTCCCTTTTGGCAAAACAGCTACATCCTGAGAAACAAACTTACTCCCTTCAATAACAATGTGTGTACCAAGTTCCTCCTGATCCTGTTTGGTTTTCATTTCCATGTGGGCAATTGCAGCAATAGATGCCAAAGCCTCTCCCCTAAAACCTTTTGTATGAAGTGAAAACAAATCTTCTGCCTGACGTATTTTTGATGTTGCGTGACGTTCAAAACACATACGGGCATCAGTAACACTCATTCCTAAACCATTATCAATAACCTGAACGAGTGATTTTCCGGCGTCTTTAATAATCAATTTAATATCGCTAGCTTTTGCATCCACGGCATTTTCCAGCAATTCTTTTACAACTGAAGCAGGTCTTTGAACCACCTCTCCGGCGGCAATTTGATTAGCAACGTGATCAGGAAGCAATTGAATGATACTCGACATTAAAAAATTTAAGTTTAAGGTTTAATCTTTAATTCAACATATTGTAAAATCTCAGATATATACTATTATTATATTTCTGATTTTAAAACAAAGGTGTACAAATTTAATGAATTTCTATCGGGTTTTAGAATTTCATCAGTCATAAAAAAAACAAAAAACCTATACTATTTTTACACAGTACAGGTTTTAGTATTTTTAAAACAATTGTGTTTTATTCGTTCTCTATTTTTACAGGAGTTTCCTCAATCTGAAGTGCACCGGAAGTCAACAAAGGCTGAATAAACGGATGTGACATTGACGCCTGCTGACGAATATATGCCATTTTTATAGCAGCGATAGCCGCTTCGGTACCTTTGTTTCCGTGAATCCCTCCACTTCTGTCAATAGATTGCTGCATATTGTTATCTGTCAATACACAAAAAATAACAGGAATATCAGTTTGAACATTCAGATCTTTGATTCCTTGTGTAACCCCTTCACAAACAAAATCAAAATGCTTGGTTTGTCCCTGAATCACGCATCCAATAACAATAACGGCATCAACATTTTGTGTTTGCAACATTTTTTTTGCACCATAAATCAACTCAAAACTTCCCGGAACATTCCAACGGATAATTTGTTGAGCAGGGACTTCATTATCAATCAGTGCATCAAAAGCACCATTATAAAGTCCTTCGGTTATAGTTTCATTCCACTCAGAAACAACAATCCCAAATCGAAAATCTTTCGCATTTGGGATTGTGTTTTTATCGTATTCTGATAAATTTTTATTTTCGGTAGCCATCTTTAATATTTAAGATTTTAATTTCAGATTGTAAAAATACAAATCTTAAATCTAAATCTGAACTCTATAAATTTTATTATTGCGCTAATCCAATCAATACATCAACAGAAGCAGCTTCCGGAGTTGCATCGAAGTTTTCTTTAATATCTGTAAAATATTTCAAAGCATCTTCTTTCTGGCCCAAAGCTAAAGCAGTTTTACCGGCTTTTAGCAGGAAACGAGGCGTTGTAAAATCGTTTTTGTTTGATTCAGCAGCTTTTACATAATAATCTAAAGCTTCTTTTTGCTGATTTTTTTGAGAATACGCATCTCCAATAGCACCTTTAGCCAAAGCGCTTAAAATCAGGTCATCCGATTTAAACTCTCCTAAATATTTAATTGCTTCATCAAATTTACCGGTATTCAAATAGGCCATACCAGCATAGTAGTTCGCTAAGTTTCCGGCATCAGTTCCTGAATATTCATCAGCAATCTTAACGAATCCGAATTTACCTTCAGAGCCATTCAACGCTAATTTGTATAATGAATCGCTTGCTACACCTTCAGTTGCTTTTTTAAAGTTTTCCTGAGCAACAAACATTTCGTTTGCAGCCTCATCTTGCTTTGGATTTTCAATAAATTTTTGGTAAGCCAAATATCCAATAGTCGCAATCGCAATACCGGCAACTAAACCAATAATGATTTTTTGATTTTTAGCAACCCAATCCTCAGTTCTTGAAGCAGTTTCATCTAATTTAGAAAAAACGTCAGCTGTAGTACTGTTTTTTCCATCAAGAATTACTTGTTGTTCTTCATTCACAACCTCCTCTTTAACTTCCTTTTCCTTTGGTGCTTTATATCCTCTTTTATTGTAAGTAGCCATTTAAAATTAATTTAGTGAACGGCAAAAATAAAATTTTTATTGAAACCGACGTAAAAAAAATCAATTTTATATCTATTTTAAAAAAAATAATTTCAATAATCGCAACTCCTTTCCTTTCAGCAGTAAAATAATTCATGTTCAAACACGCCAAAAGCCTTTTATATCGATATTTTTCAATAATTTGCACCCTCTAATTTTTGATGTTCCAAAAACACTAAAATTTATCATTACAGCTCCTTAAAAATGCATTTAAACAAAATTTCTTTATTCAATTATAAAAATTTCTCCGAAATCAGCTTTGATTTCGACCAAAAGATCAATTGTTTTGTCGGCAAAAACGGAATTGGCAAGACAAATGTGCTTGATGCCATCTATCATTTAGCATACGGAAAAAGCTATTTTAATCCGTTGGCAGTTCAAAATATCAAACATGGAGAAGAGTTTTTTGTAATTGATGCCGAATTAGAAAAAAATGACAGAACGGAGCAAATTGTCTGCAGCTTAAAAAAAGGACAGAAAAAAGTATTAAAAAGAAACGGGAAAGCATACGATAAATTTTCAGACCACATCGGGTTTATTCCCCTTGTGATTATTTCTCCGGCTGATCGTGATTTAATTATAGAAGGAAGCGAAACACGCCGTAAATTTATGGACAGTGTAATCTCACAATTAGATTCGACTTATTTACATCAGCTTATTCAATATCAAAAAGTAATCATACAGCGAAATGCGCTGATGAAATATTTTGCCCTAAATCACACTTTCGACAACGACACCTTATCTATATACAATGAACAATTAAATGGCTTTGGAAAATCGATTTTTGAAAAACGAAAAGATTTCCTGGAGCAATTTATACCTATATTTAATAAACATCATCAGGCGATAACGGGCTCCGAAGAATCTGTGCAATTGGTTTATGAAAGTCATTTGTTCGAAAAAGATTTATTGACCCTTTTACAGGAAAGTATTAATAAGGATCGTGCCTTACATTATACTAGTGCAGGCATCCATAAAGATGATTTATCTTTTGAAATTGATTCTCATCCAATAAAGAAATTTGGTTCGCAAGGACAGCAGAAATCTTTTTTAATTGCTTTAAAATTGGCTCAATTTGAATTTCTGAAGAAACAAAGCGGTGTAAAACCTATTTTACTTTTTGATGATATCTTTGATAAATTAGACGAAACCCGTGTGGCCAAAATAATAGAAATGGTGAACAGCGAAACTTTTGGACAGCTTTTTATTTCAGACACGCATCCGGAACGTACTGAAACGATTGTAAAATCGACACATCAGAGTTATAAAATATTTAATTTATGATTTGTGTAATTCGTGTCAAACTTAACACCTATTCTAAAAGAGAAATTATTAATTTAGCCTGAACAAGATTAAAAACAACTGCAATACATACCGAATATGCTAACGAAAGAATCATTGCAATTTTTAGACGATTTAAAAACCAACAACAACAGGGATTGGTTTCAGGATAACAAAAAACGATACGAGATTTTCAAAAAAGATTATCATCAACTGGTGAGTGATTTTCTGGATGTGATGAAACCATTAGATCCTTCATTAGAATTACTTGAAGTTAAAAATTGTACGTTTAGAATTAACCGTGACATCCGATTCTCCAAAGACAAATCGCCCTACAAAGCACATTTAGGCGTTTGGATATCCGGAGGAACCAAGGGTTTAAACCGTGCAGGATATTATGTGCACATAGAAAAAGGCGCCAGTTTTATTGCCGGTGGATTTTATTCTCCTGAACCTGATGATTTGAAGAAAGTCCGTAAAGAAATTGCTTTTTTTCATGAAGACTTAGAAGAAATTCTAGGTAATAAAAACTTTAAAAAAGAATTCGGAAATTTAGATATAAATGAAAACAATTCGCTTAAAAATCCACCGCGTGGCTACGAAAAAGACCATCCTGCAATTGAATTTTTAAAATTAAAAAGTTTTATTGCTACTCAAAAATACGACATTAAAGAAGTGACTCAAAAAGATTTTGTTGCTAAAATGAGTCAGAAATTGATTGCATTAAAACCTTTAAACGAATTCATAAACCGCGCTTTAGACACTAATGAATTCTAGAAATAAAAAAGTTTTGCCACAGATTTAACAGATTAAAATCATCAAATTTTAAGATCCTTCATAAATCTTTTAATCTGTGGCAAAAAATAAATCATTGAATGAAAAAAAGAAAAATACTTTTTTTAGGAGAGTCCTACCGCGCAGATGCTATAACGTGGATGAAAGGACTAAAGGAATTTGGCGATTTTGAAATTATAACTTGGGAGCTTCAAACTCCCAGTAACTCAAAACTGAACAGATTTAAGCGTATTGCAGAATATTGCTTCGCTCCTATTGCCATTCGCAAAATCATTCGACAACAAAAACCTGATATGGTTATTGCTGAAAGAACTACCAGTTACGGTTTTCTTGCAGCATTATCAGGATCTAAAACTATAGCCATTGCACAACAAGGAAGAACTGATTTATGGCCTGAAGGGTCTGTTTTATACCCTTTTAAGAAATTCATTCAGAAATATGCTTTCAAAAAAGCACATTTAATTCATGCCTGGGGACCGGTCATGACGATTTCAATGAAAGCGATTGGCGTTGATATGAGCAAAGTTTTGGTCTTGCCAAAGGGAATTGATTTATCGCTTTTTTCTCCTTCCATCAACAATTCAAATAAAATTGAAGCTATTGTCACCCGTTCTCTTCAACCTGAATATCGACACGATTCGATTTTAAAAGCTTTTGCTATTTTACATCAAAAAGAAATTGATTTTTCGCTGACTATTGTTGGCGACGGAACACGATTGCAGTATTTAAAAGATTTAGCCAAAGATTTACAAATCGAAAACAAAGTGGTTTTTACAGGAAGAATTCCGAATACAGAACTTCCTAAATTATTACAACAATCAAATATTTACATCAGTATGCCCATAACCGAAGGTGTTTCGGCTTCTTTATTTGAAGCAATGGCCTGCAACTGTTACCCTGTAGTTTCGGATATCCCGGGGAATCAGAGTTGGATAAAACATCATGAAAACGGACAATTAGTTGAAATTGATAATATCGAAATGCTGGATGAAGAATTGATTTGGTCTTTTGAAAATTGGGAATCCCGAAATGAGGCGATTACTCGAAACAGAAAGTTTGTTGAAGAAAATGCGAATTATGATATCAATATGAAGATTATTGCCGATAAGTATCATGAGTTGTTGGATTTGAGAAATTTTTAAAGACTTATACTTTTTTCTAAACTTAATTTTTTATTATTTTAAAAAACCAGCAAAAACTAAACTAAAAGAATCCTTAGTTTAGTTTTTTAGCAAAAACTAAACTAAGGCAGATATTATTTTATATTTTTGTATTAAACTAAAATATAAAATGAAAGAGTTTAAATCTGGTAATTATATAAATCAAGGATATTATAAAAGCTTTCAACCAAGCCTAATAAATAAAGATTGGTTAATAGAAGATATGCAATTGTTAAATTTATTAAGCAAAGCAGATCGTTTTTTGGGTAGATTAGACATGTATTCAGAATATGTCAATATCGATTTATATTTACGTATGCATATTACCAAAGAAGCAACACAATCATCTAAAATAGAAGGAACACAAACCAATATGGAAGAAGCTTTTCTTGATAAAGAAGATATTGCTTTTGAAAAAAGAGATGATTGGGAAGAAGTTCAAAATTATATAGGCGCTATGAACGAAGCCGTGCAGCAATTACATCGTTTACCATTCTCTTCTAGATTAATTAAACAAACACACAAAATTCTTTTAGACGGAGTAAGAGGAAAACATAAATTACCGGGAGAATACAGAAGCAGCCAAAACTGGATTGGCGGTGCATCAATTAGTGACGCAGTTTTTATTCCTCCAACACATAACTCATTAGCCGATTTAATGTCAGATATTGAGAAATTTGCCAATGATGAATTAAATCCTATACCAGATTTATTAAAAATTGCCATCATCCACTATCAATTTGAAACTATCCATCCTTTTTTAGATGGTAACGGAAGAGTTGGAAGATTATTAATCACACTATATTTGGTCGATAAAGGAATACTAAAACAGCCTATTTTGTATTTATCTGATTTTTTTGAAAGAAACAGAACCTTATATTATGACAATTTAATGCGGGTTAGGACTCACAACGATATTAATCAATGGTTAAAGTTTTTTTTGACAGGAATTATCGAAATATCAAAAAATGGAGTTGAGACTTTTGATGGTATTTTACAATTACAAAAAAATCTGGAAATAAAATTACAGACTTTTGGAAGTCGCACAAAAGAAGCAAAAAAAGTGGTCGAATATCTATATTCACAACCAGTAATAGATGCTTCAAAAATGGAAGACATAACAGGTAAATCAAAAGCTACAAATTACAAATTATTAGCTGATTTCGAAAGATTGGAAATTTTAACAGAAATTTCCGGAGGACAAAGAAACAAGCTGTATGTATTTAAAGAATATTTAGATTTATTTAAAAATAAGTAGCCCTTAAATAATAGATAATCTATCCTATTGTATATTCATTCAAAACTCAATTCAAATAAATTATAATCCTTACTTTTGATCTCAGAATTAATTCTCCAAAAAAGCCTTTTATTTATGGAAATCCAATCCAATTTTTCTTTAAAAAACTATAATACTTTTGGTATTGAAGCCAGCGCCAAACAATTCGTAGCCGTTCACTCAACATCTGAATTAAAAACCATTTTAGAAGAAAACAAAAACCAGAAAAAATTTATTTTAGGGGGCGGAAGCAATATGCTTTTAACGAAAGACATTGATGCATTGGTCATTCATATAGATTTGAAAGGTAAAAAAATCATTAAAGAAGATGATGATTTTGTTTGGGTTGAAAGTCAGGCAGGAGAAACATGGCACGACTTTGTTCTTTGGACAATCGATAATAATTTCGGAGGTTTAGAAAACATGTCCCTAATTCCAGGGAATGTTGGTACAACCCCGGTTCAGAATATCGGCGCATACGGAACCGAAATTAAAGACACTTTTGTTTCCTGCGAAGCCATGAATATTACAACTCAGGAAATAAAAACTTTCACTAATACGGAATGTAATTTTGGTTACAGGGAAAGTGTTTTCAAAAATGAAATCAAAGACCAATATATTATCACTTCGGTAATTTATAAACTGACGAAACGCAATCATAAAATCAATACTTCTTACGGAGATATTTTGGCTGAATTGGCTAAAAACAATATTACTGCCCCAACTCTAAAAGATGTCAGCAATGCTGTTATTATGATTAGACAAAGCAAACTTCCCGATCCTAAAGAATTAGGGAACAGCGGAAGTTTCTTTAAAAACCCAATTTTATTGAAATCTGATTTCGAAAAAATCCATCAGAAGTTTCCTGAAATGAAATATTATGAAGTTTCAGAAACCGAAGTAAAAGTTCCTGCGGGCTGGTTAATTGAGCAAACTGGTTTTAAAGGAAAGCGTTTTGGCGATGCCGGAGTTCATAAAAATCAGGCTTTGGTTTTAGTCAATTACGGAAATGCAACCGGACAAGAAATCTTAGCAGTTTCAAAAGAGGTTCAAAAAACTGTTTTTGAAACTTTTGGCATTCATATAGAGGCTGAAGTGAATGTGATTTAAAACACGAATTGCACTGATTAACACGAATTCTAATAACGATAATTGTCAGGCTTAGTGGCGGAATCTAAGTCCTTGATAATATTAAAATCGATTCCGCTCGATGTAAAAACGATAATCAATTATTATTTTCAAATAAATTGAACCAAAACCTTTCCATAAAAATAACAAATCCAAATGACGAAAAAGTTCTGGCAATCATAGAAGAATTGTCGACAAATCTTTATCTTCGTTTTGGAAGCGACGGAAAGAATTCTTTCACTGATTGGCAGTACGACAATTCAAAATTCGTTTTTGCTATAGCTGAAATCAATAATGAAATTGTGGGTTGTGGTGCAATCAGACCAATTGACGAAAATATTGGAGAAGTCAAACGAATGTATTCGAAATTTCCCGGAAAGGGAATCGGGCAAACAATTTTGTCTTTCTTAGAAAATAACGCAAAAGCAATTGGTTACAGTGATTTGGTTTTAGAAACGCGGATAAAAAATCAGGAAGCCACTCAATTTTACCAAAAGCAAGGATATAAAGTAATTCCGAATTACGGAAAATATACAGATCGACCTGAAGCCATTTGTTTCGGAAAATCTTTGAAATAAAACTCATAAAAAATGTACACTCCTGAAATATACAAAAACGAAGATCCGGAATCTATCAGAACTTTTTTGAAAGAAAACAGTTTTGGAATTCTGATAAATCAGACTAACGGTAAATTATGTGCGACACATATTCCGATAGAACTTGAAATCAATGCTGATGGAAAAGAAATTTTGCAGGGACATATTTCAAAATTAAATCCGCAGGCAGAAGGTTTTACAGAAAACGATCAGGTTCTGGCTGTATTTTCTGGCCCTCATAGTTATATTTCTCCTTCCTGGTATGATCACGAAAATGTCCCAACCTGGAATTATATAGCCGTACATGTTTATGGCTGTATAAAAATTACAGATGAAACAGCAACAATTGAATCACTGAAGAAATTAGTTGATAAATACGAGGCTGCCTCAGAAAATCCGGTTAGTGTTGAAAATTTGTCTGCAAAAACAATGCGTGAAGCCAGAGGACTTATTGGTTTTGAGATTGAAATCGATGAAATTCAGGCAACAAAAAAATTATCACAAAACAGAGACGACCATAATTATAAGAATATAATTTCGGAGTTAGAGAAGACAGAAAACACTCAGTCTATTGCCATTGCAAAAGAAATGTCGAAATGCAGAAAGTAAATTGGTTTTATATATTGAAAATTAGGAATTCATAATTACCTTTGCATTCGCAAGATTTAGAGATTAATAGCCATTAAATAAACCAAATGCTTATATACATATTTTACTTTTTTATAGTTATTGTCGTTATACAACTTTCTTATTATCTGGGCGTTTTTGGAAAATTTGCTTTTGGCAGGCCACAAAGTATTGTTCCAAAAAACCTTCCCGTTTCTGTAATTGTTTGTGCAAAAAATGAAGAGGAGAATGTAAAAAAATACATTCCGATATTAGCAGAGCAAAATTACCCTGATTTTGAAATTGTTTTAATCGATGATGCATCAAGTGATGAAACCTTAGAAGTTTTTGAGCAATTCGAAAAAGAATATTCAAATATTCGTTTAGTAAAAGTGGAGAATAACGAAGCTTTTTGGGGCAATAAAAAATATGCTTTAACATTAGGGATTAAAGCTTCTAAAAAAGAATATTTATTATTTACAGATGCAGATTGTTATCCAACATCAAAAGACTGGATTACAGCTATGACTTCTCAGTTCACCATGGACAAAACCATTGTTTTGGGTTATGGCGGTTATGAAAAAACAGAGCGTTCTTTTCTAAACAAAATCATTCGTTTTGAAACTGTACTAACAGCTGTGCAATATTTTTCGTGGGCAAAATTAGGTATTCCATATATGGGAGTGGGACGAAATTTAGCTTATAAAAGAGATGAATTTTTTAATGTAAATGGTTTTATTGATCATATTCAGGTTCGTTCAGGCGATGATGATCTATTCATAAACCAAGCCGCAAATAAATCTAACACTACCATTTCTTACACACCTGAAAGCTTTACTTATTCAAGACCAAAAGAAACTTATAAAGAATGGTTCACTCAAAAAAGAAGACATATTTCTACTGCAGAACATTACAAGTTTTTTGACAAATTGCAATTAGGACTTTTCTTTTGTTCACAATTATTTTTCTTTTTATTAGTTATTATTTTATTGGCTTTCCAATTTCAATGGATTGCTGTGCTGGCTATTTTTGCGACCCGCTATACCGTTGCCTGGACTGTAATTGGGTTCTCTGCCGGAAAATTAAAAGAAAATGATATTAAAATTTGGTTTCCTATTGTAGAAATCATACTTATGTTAACTCAAATTAATATCTTTATAACTAATACCTTTTCAAAACCTGTACATTGGAAATAAATTCTAAAATAGAAAAAGCAAAAAAAGGCGATCAGATCGCCTTTACTTTTTTATTAGATTTTTACTGGAATGAAGTGTACGGATTTATGTTAAAACGTACCGAAAACGAAACCATCGCTGAAGATATTACAATCGAAACTTTCTCAAAAGCATTCGATAAAATAGCAAGTTATAATTCTGAATTTCAATTTAACACCTGGTTAATTGCAATTGCAAAAAACGTTTATATTGATTTGTTACGCAAAAAGAAAACCAATCTTTTTGTCGAAATAACTGACTCCGAAGATCAACAGGCATACAATGTTGCCGATACTACTCTATCTGCAGAAGATGCTTTAATCAATGAACAGAATCTTTCCCGTTTACTACAATGCATTAAAGAATTGAAACCACATTATCAGGAAGTGATTCAGTTGCGCTACTTTCAGGAGATGACATATCAGGAAATTGCAGTTAAAATTAATGAGCCTCTGAGTAATGTAAAAGTAAAATTACTCCGTGCTAAAAAATTATTGGCAGAAATTATCGAACGTAATAGATAATTTATTATCTTTAGATAAAGAATAAGATATCAACGCTTTTATTCTTAAAAAAATAAATATTTCACACACCAACGTTCTTTTGTTTTTTGTTATTAGTTTAAAACTAAAACCTTTATTGCTTATGATTTAATGTTACTTAACCTTTTAAATCCATTAACTATGTCTAAATTAAGCATCTATGAAACCAAGTGGACCGACCTTGTTTTCGAAAACAAAAACAAAGAATACGGCGCGTATCAATTACGTCAGGAGAGTTCCAAAAATTCAATTACAGCGCTATTTACGAGTTTGCTAATTATAGCCGCTTTAGGAAGTGGGTCAATGCTGATTAGTAAATTTACAACATCCTCTTCTATTACTGAAAACATTCCTAAGATTGATGAAGTAATAAGACCAGTTCATTTAGATCAGCTAGTACGACCGGAAACAGAAGAAGCCGTTGCACCACCAGTACAAGAACAACAAGCTGTTACACAAGTAACAGATGCAAGTCAGTTAATAAATCCTGTTGTTGCGCCTACTGAACAGGCAGTACAAAACATTGCACCTAATACTGAGAATACACCTGTAGTAAACAATGCAAATGCAGGAACAGGAACGGATGTAAATGTTTTACCAACAACTGGCGGTGGCAGTGGTCAAAGTCTTGCTCCATCTACAACAACCAATGAACCTGTACTTACCACAGCATTAGACAAATTACCTGAATTTCCTGGAGGAATGAGCAAATTCTACACTTATGTGGGGAATAATTTCAACAAACCAGAATTGGATGCCGATAGAACAATGCGAGTTTATGTTTCGTTTGTAATCGAAAAAGACGGTTCAATGACAGATATAATTGTAAAAAATGATCCCGGATACGGATTAGGAAAAGAAGCAGTTCGTGTTTTGAAATCATTAAGAACAAAATGGACTCCCGGAATATTAGACGGGAAAGCGGTTAGAACAGCATATAATCTTCCAATAACAATAAAAACGGAAGCAGAATAAATAAACAAAAAGCAGAATTTAGGTTCTGCTTTTTTTATGTCATTTTTATTCAATTAAGTTTTAACTTCGTTTATTTAAACCGTATAAATCCCAAATGCCTTTTACCTTTTCACATCCGGCAATAATTTTGCCACTGAAATATTTACCGGGAAAATGGTTTTCATTAACTGGCCTTATCGTTGGCAGTTTAACTCCCGATTTTGAATATTTTATTCGAATGAAAGTTCAAAGCAATTACAGCCATACAGTTTATGGGATATTTTGGTTTGATTTCCCTTTAGCAATCTTACTCTGTTTTATTTTTCATAATATAGTCAGGGATGATTTATTTAAAAACCTGCCAAAAAACATTCAATCAAAAACCTTAGTCTACACTGAATTTAATTGGAATAATTATTTCAAACGAAGCTGGTTCATAATAGTTATTTCAACTTTAATTGGCATTGCATCCCATCTTTTATGGGATAGTTTTACTCATGATCATGGCTATTTTGTCAATAAGATTTCTCTACTCAGAAACTCTGTTTCTCTTTTTGATAAAGAAGTTCCCGTTTTAAAAATTGCCCAACATTTAAGCACCTTAATTGGAACTGTAATTATTCTGGTTAGTATATCAAAACTTCCAAAAAACAACACAACTGTATATTCTTCAAATAGAAGATATTGGGATCTTTTTATTGTTTTTGCACTTCTAATAATACTAATCCGGTTTTTAACGATATTAAATTACAAAGCTTACGGTCATATCATAGTTTCTGTAATTTCAGCTTTTCTAATTTCACTTATACTGACATCTCTCTTTATAAAATTAAAAAGTAATACATAAAAATTAACAAAATCATTACTTTTACAGTTCATAAAAAGAATTGTATTAAAAATTAAAAAACAATAAAAAATGGGAATATTTTCGGCACTTCTTGGTAATGCAGGAGCAGTTAGTCAGGAAGATTTAATTAAAAACTATGGTCAGCTTTTGACTGATAGCGAAGAAATTGAAATGGGTTTTAAACTTATAAGGGATACTTTTATCTTTACCAACAAAAGATTAATTTTAGTTGACAAACAAGGCATAACCGGTAGTAAAACAGAATACAGATCGATTGCTTACAAAAGTATTACCCGATTTAGTATTGAGACTGCAGGAACTTTTGATCTTGATGCCGAATTGAAAATTTGGGTTTCAAGTGAATTACAACCCAGCATTGTGAAGCAATTTAATAAATCTGTAAATGTGTATGAAGTACAAAAAGTACTGGCACACCATGTTTTAGGTTAAAAACAACAAACCCGACAAATTTTAGAAACTTGTCGGGTTTTATTTTTTCTGCCAGAAATTATTATTTCTTTTTTTTAGTCGTTGTTTTTTTAGTCGCCACTTTTTTTGCAGGAGCTGTATTTACGATTTTTTGCTGCACATAAGGCTTATATGTACCGTCTTTCTCTGCTCTCTTTTTAGCATCTTCAGCTCTTTGTTTTGAATCCGGATGCGAACTCATCATCTGATCTAAAAAAGAAGCCTGTGTGCCTTCGCTCATTTTGGCTAATATCCTAAATGCAGATTCTTCAGCATTGACATTATAGCCATTCTTTTTCAAAAAATCATATGAAAACAAATCAGCTTCAGTTTCTTGTTTACGGCTATGTTTACTATCAATCATAGCACTTCCAATTTTACCCAATTGACTATCAGTAACAGAAGCTACTGTTGCAGATTGTGAAGAGACCCCATCAAGAAGAGCTTCTTTTTGATATGCTGCCCTCATAGCATCTCTGGAGTCATTATTGGCAACATGTCCAATTTCATGGCCTATTACAGCAAGCAATTCATTATCATCCATAATATCCATTAATCCTGAATATACACGGACACTACCATCTGCAGTAGCAAATGCATTTACTTCTTTGAGTTTGTATACTTTATAATTTAGAGTATAACCCTCACCGGCAGTATGTTTTCCAAAAACTCTGTTTAGTCTTACTGTATAAGGATCTGTTGCTGCAGCTACAACGTGTTCAGCATCTAATTTATCAACCGCTTCTTTTGATAATTTAGCGGCATCTTCATTCGTCAAAGTAAAACTGGTAACTCCTTTTTGAAGAGCTCCGATGGCTTTTTCTCCAAGATTAATTTGGGCATTCATTTTAGCTACCCCAAAAGAAGCAAAAACAATTGCTAAAACTATAAATTTATTTTTCATCATTTTTTTAATTTAATTACAACAACAAATATACTTAGAAGTAAAAAACATAAATCGAATTATATTTTATTTTTATTAACAGTTAACAACAACCAACTTTATTGTATTATTCAAATTATTATCTAATTATTATAAAGAATTAACAAATTATCGATAATCAACTGATAAAATCGATAAGATAACAATTAGACACACTGCTAACTTATACAACTTTACGTATATTTGTAGTGTCAAATTTAATATATGGAAACCGTAGTAGAAAATATACCAACTGGAAAGCCTAAATGGTTAAAAGTAAAACTTCCGATTGGACAAAAATACACTGAACTTCGTGGTTTGGTAGACAAATATAGCTTAAACACCATCTGTACTTCAGGCAGTTGCCCTAATATGGGGGAATGCTGGGGAGAAGGAACTGCAACTTTTATGATTTTGGGTAATGTATGTACCCGTTCTTGTGGATTTTGTGGTGTAAAAACAGGAAGACCTGAAACAGTAGATTGGGATGAGCCTGAAAAAGTAGCCCGATCAATAAAAATAATGAACATCAAACATGCAGTAGTTACAAGTGTGGACAGAGATGATTTAAAAGATGGCGGCTCTATTATCTGGATTGAAACTGTAAAGGCAATTCGACGTATGAACCCAAGCACAACACTTGAAACTTTAATCCCTGATTTTCAAGGAATAGAAAGAAACCTTGACCGAATCGTAGAAGCTAATCCTGAAGTTGTTTCCCATAATATGGAAACTGTTCGTCGTTTAACCCGTGAGGTCCGTATCCAGGCAAAATATGATCGCAGCCTCGAAGTTTTACGTTATTTGAAAGAAAAAGGAATTAACAGAACTAAATCAGGAATTATGTTAGGGCTTGGTGAAACTGAAGAAGAAGTTTTTCAAACCATGACAGATTTGCGTAATGCAAATGTTGATGTAGTGACTATTGGCCAATATTTACAACCAAGTAAAAAACATTTACCTGTAAAAGAGTTTATTACTCCTGATCAGTTTGCAAAATACGAGAAATTTGGTCTTGAGCTGGGTTTCCGTCATGTAGAGAGCGGTCCGCTTGTTCGTTCATCATACAAGGCACAAAAACATATTCTTTAAAAACTTAATCGGTTATTAGCACAATCAATTGATAGCCAGAAGTTAAACGATTAAAAATAAATTGAAAACAAGAATAGCAATAAATGGTTTTGGAAGAATCGGCAGAAATTTATTTCGATTACTTTTAAACCATCCTGAAATCGAAGTTGTTGCAATTAATGATATTGCAGATAATAAAACGATGTCACATTTAATAAAATATGACAGTATTCATGGAGTTTTACCTTTTGTGGTATCCTGCGATGAAAAAAGCATTATTATTGATGAAAAGCATTATTTATTTTTTCATGAAAGTAAGATTTCAAATTTAGACTGGAAAAGTCACCATATTGATTTTGTAATTGAATGTACCGGAAAATACAAAACGTATGAAGAGCTAAATACGCATATTGAAGCAGGTGCAAAAAAAGTAATACTTTCAGCTCCTTCAGAGGTAGATACAATAAAAACAGTTGTTTTAGGAGTTAACGAAGGTATTTTAGATGGAAGCGAAAAAATTGTTTCAAACGCAAGCTGCACAACAAACAATGCCGCTCCGATGATTAAGATTATTGATGAACTATGCGGAATTGAGCAAGCATACATTACTACCATACATTCGTATACAACAGATCAGAGTTTACACGATCAGCCGCATAAAGATTTAAGAAGAGCAAGAGGAGCCAGTCAATCCATTGTTCCGACAACAACAGGAGCTGCGAAAGCACTAACAAAGATTTTTCCGGAATTACACCAAAAAATCGGTGGTTGCGGTATTCGTGTCCCGGTTCCGGATGGTTCATTAACAGACATTACATTCAACGTAAAACGTGCTGTAACAATAGAGGAAATTAACAAGGCTTTTGAAAACGCATCAAAAACACGTTTTAAAAAAATATTAGATTATACAGAAGATCCAATCGTATCAGTTGATGTAATAGGCAATACGCATTCGTGTTTATTCGATGCACAATTAACGTCTGTCATAGATAAAATGGTAAAAGTAGTTGGATGGTATGATAACGAGATAGGCTACTCATCCAGGCTTATCGATCTGATTTTATTGATGAAAAAAACATAAGATTCATTATAAAAAGTATTACACATGAAATACCTTTTTATTTTTATCAGTTTTTATTACACCTCATTGTATTCGCAATCAAAACCGAATATAGATAGCATTTCCTATTATAACAAATTAACCAATTCCAGTCTTAAGGATAAAGAATACAGCAATGCTTTGGTATTTACTCAAAAATCAATAGATTATAGTAAAAGCCATCATCAGACAGAAAACCTGGCCAATCAAACTTTCAAGCTCGGAAAAATATACTATAATCAACAGAAATACGACGAAGCTTTAAAAAACTTCCATAAAAGCATTGCTTTATTTAATCAAATTCCCCTAACTGCGACAAAAGCTATTGCCTTATATTATATTGGAATTACAAACACTGCAAAAAAGAATTACGAAACTGCTGAAATATATTATAAAAAAGCAGATGTTATTTTTAATAAGTTAAATTTAAAAGATTCTTATGAATATTTAAATTTAGAAAAAGCGATAGCATACAAATCAAATAAAAATTATGATTTAGCTCTCAAAGCATTAAAAAAAATAATTCAACAACCTGACAATACTAGAAATTCAGCAATCAAATCCGATTCCTATTACCAACTTGGATTAATTGAAACACAACGCAAAAAAAATGATTCGGCTATTATTTACTTCAATAAGGCTTTGGATTTAAATGCAAAAGCTCAAAATTTAAAACAAAAGTCAAAAATTATATTTGCAATTAGCCAATATTATAAAAACAACAAAGAATATGATCGGGCTTACAGCTATTTGGATGAACATTACCAAATAGAAAATTATATCCTAAAATTAAAAAATGCCAAAATTGATTTTGATGAATTCAAAAAAATCAAGCAGAATGACTTTTTATACAATGAAATAAAACGGGAAAATGAAGAAAAAGCACAAGTAAAAACATATCGATATTCAAAATTAATCAGCATTTTGGCTATTGCACTTATCTCTATTTTATCATTATTAAGTTTAGCATTATATAAAAACAATGTTATCAGAAATCAAAATAATTTACTTTTAAAGGAAAAAAACAGAGAACTTATTTTAGCCAAAAACAAAGCTGAGGAAGCTTCAAAAGCAAGATCTGAATTTTTATCCACGGTAAGTCATGAGCTTAGGACTCCGCTAAACGCTATTAATGGAATTGCACATTTATTACTTGAAGAAAACCCAAAACGATCACAATTAAAATATTTAGATTCTTTAAAATTCTCCGGAAACTATCTTACCACATTCATTAATGAGATACTTGAAATAAATAAAATGGACTCCTCTAAAGTTGAAATCGAAAAAATCAGTTTCGACTTAAAAACTTTGCTGGCCAATATTCAAAATTCTTTGAAAGAATTAGCGGCTGCTAACAACAATCATTTGAAGCTGGAAATAGACAATGCTATTCCGGATAATCTAATTGGTGACACAACCAAACTATCGCAGATAATCCTAAATTTAATTAATAATGCGCTAAAATTTACCCAAAATGGTAATGTAACCGTTATTGCCAAATTAGACGCTCTTGGAAAAGAGAAAGCAACGGTATATTTTGAGATTACGGATACCGGAATTGGTATTCCAAAAGACAAACAGGAAAAAGTATTTGAAAGTTTTTCGCAAGGATCTGTTGAGGTCAATCGCAAATATGGAGGAACAGGTTTAGGACTTACGATAGTTAAAAAACTTATTGATCTTTTGGGAGGTAAAATAAAATTATTAAGTGAAGTAGGCAAAGGCTCTACATTTAATTTTAAATTAAATTTCGGCATCAATAAACACCCATTGAAAAAAACTGAGGAAACCAAACTTTATGATGATTGCCAACTAAAAAACAAAGTCATTTTATTGGTTGAAGACAACAAAATAAACCAGCTGATAACACAAAAAATGCTGGAAAATAAAGCAATACATTGCGAAATCATAGATAATGGTGAAGAGGCTATCGAATTATTAAAAGTAAAACATTTTGATTTGATTTTAATGGATGTACACTTACCCGGAATTAACGGCACAACAGCTACACAACAAATTCGGGAATTTGACAAGACAACTCCAATCATTGCCCTTACGGCTATTTCGCTGGATGAAAACAGGGATCAGCTTTTATCTTTTGGAATGAATGATGTAATTACAAAACCTTTTGTTCCGGATGTATTTTACAACACTATTGCCAAACATTTTGATTAAAATTTAATTGTTTTTTATTTTTCAGGTAGTCTAAAACTTCAAGATTAAAATTTTCCTGACGATTGATAAAGGAACTTTTTATTGGTAAATAATATAGGCTGGAAACTAATTCTGAATCTTTTAAGCGAACAAAATCTTTTTCGGTCGTAATGATTTTTCTATGTTTTGCTTTTTTTAAAATTAATTCTGTTTCTGTTTCAGAAAAATGATGATGATCCGGAAAAGTCAAACATTCATCATTTTCATTTTTTAAATAATCAAAAAATGATTTTGGTTTTGCAATACCGGCTAAAAGTACTTTTGATTCCTTTTTGATTTCATCTACAGCAATTTTTTCATTAGCTCCATAAATAGCATCATCATAATCTATAAAAGTAAAATACAATTCCTGCTTAGGATTTAATTTTAATTTTCGCTGAATTTGCTTTTGCTTTTCAATTGATAAATCCTTTGGACATTTAGTTACAATTACAATATTGGCACGATTGGCTCCACTCCTGCTTTCTCGCAAATTTCCGGTTGGCAGCATAAAATCATCTGCATATAAATCATCATAAGAAGTCAGCAAAATATAAAATCCCGCTTTTACTTTTCGGTGTTGGTAAGCGTCGTCGAGCAAAATTACTTCTGGTTTTTCAGGCTGGGAAAGTAATTGTGTAATCCCGTTTGTTCTGTTTGCATCCACTGCTACCTGAATATTGGGGAATTTCTGAAAAAACTGAAAAGGTTCATCCCCTAAAATAGCCGCATTTGAAGCAGAATCTGCAAGTACAAAACCTTCAGACTGACGTTTATACCCACGACTTAAAGTGGCAACTCTATATTTACCAGACAATAACCGAATCAAATATTCTATTTGTGGTGTTTTTCCGGTTCCTCCAACGCTTAAATTCCCAACAGCAATAACAGGAACATCAAACGAAACAGATTTCAGAATTCCTTTATCAAAAAGAAAATTCCGAATAGCAGTAATGAATCCGTATAAAACAGCAAACGGAAAAAGTATTTTTCGAAGTGAGTTCATAGAATTATTTATCTGAATAATGACCTTTTACTGAAACGATAAAAACTGTAACAGTATCATCCTCCAGATAATATATCATTCTATCTTTTTGATTGATGTGTCTAGACCAAAATCCCGTAAGTTCATATTTTAAAGGCTCAGGATTGCCAATTCCTTCAAAAGGGGTTTCAGAAAGTTCTAAAAGAATTTTTTCAATATTTTTAATGCTTTTTTTATTTCCAGACTTATAATGTTGAATAATGTGTTTTTGAGCTAATTCTTTTATTTCAATCCTAAACTTCCCCATACATCATTTGGATTTATTTCCACACTTTTTTTGCTTTTAGCTGATTTTAAAACCATTTCAACAAACTCAGGATTATAGGAACTATCTTCTTTTTTATTTTTTTTAGAATCCGTTTCTATAATCTCAATTCCTTCTACACCTTTAAAAAAAGTTTCAAACATAGCCATAAATGCTTTTCCTGTTTTGGTACGTTCGTTAATTTTTATTGTAGTCATAACTTTAGTTCTAAGAACTACAAATATACAAAAAAGTAATACGAGTAATATTGTATTACTCGTATTACTTTTTTGTAGAAAACAACGTCAAAAATTTTAAAGTTGATACGTTTATTCGTTAATTTGTTTCAAGTTTCAACTTCAAAACTGAAACTTCAAAACTGAAACAAAATTCAAATGAAAATCAAAAGTATAATAGAAGTTCTGGAAGAAATGGCTCCTTTGGCTTACGCCGAAGATTTTGACAATGTTGGACTTTTAGTGGGCGATGCAGAATCTGAAAGTACAGGTGTTTTAGTTTGTCACGATGCGTTAGAAACGGTAATTGAAGAAGCGATTGCTAAAAAATGCAATTTAGTGGTTTGTTTTCATCCGATATTATTCTCAGGAATCAAAAAAATAACGGGCAAGAATTATGTGGAGCGTGCAATTCTAAAAGCAATTAAAAATGACATTGCCATTTATGCCGTTCACACAGCTTTAGACAATCATTCTCAGGGTGTCAATAAAATTTTCTGTGATGCTTTAGGATTAATAAATACTAAGGTTTTGATTCCGAAGCAAAATTTCATTCAAAAATTAGTTACTTATACCGTTCCTGACAATGCTGAAAAAGTTCGCTATGCATTGTTTGAAGCCGGAGCCGGAAGAATTGGCAACTATGACAATTGCAGTTTTAACTCAGAAGGTTTTTTTACTTTTGAAGGAAATGAAGCCAGCAATCCTGTTATTGGTGAAAAAGGAAAATTGCATACCGGAACCGAAATAAAAATTGAAGTTATTTTTGAAAAATACCTTCAAACCAGAATTCTGAAAGCACTTTTTACAAATCATATTTACGAAGAAGTAGCTTATGAAATTTACGAGTTGCAAAACTTACATCAGAATATTGGTTTAGGAATGATTGGCGAATTTGAAACTGAAATGGATGAAAAAGACTTTTTATATTTAGTAAAAGACAAAATGATAGCTGATGGAATTCGCCATTCAGCCTTTACAGGAAAAAAAATAAAGAAAGTTGCCGTTTTGGGAGGGTCAGGAAGTTTTGCCATAAAAAACGCCATTCAGGCCGGAGCAGATGCTTTTTTAACAGCTGATTTAAAATATCATCAATTTTATGAAGCCGAAAATCGATTACTTTTAGCAGATATTGGTCATTTTGAGAGTGAACGCTATACAAAAAACTATATTGTTGATTATCTTAGGAAAAAAATCCTTAATTTTGCCATCATTTTATCAGAAGAAAATACAAATCCAGTTAAGTACTTATAGAATATGGCGAATACGAAAGAATTAAGTGTTGAGGACAAGTTAAGAGCAATTTACGATTTACAGCTTATTGACTCGAGAATTGACGAAATCAGAAACGTAAGAGGAGAACTTCCATTAGAAGTGGAAGATTTAGAAGATGAAGTTGCAGGTTTAAGCACGCGTTCAGAAAAACTAAAAAGTGAACTTGAAGTAGTTGAGGATCTTATCAAATCTAAGAAAAATGCTATTGATGAACACAAAGAGGTAATCAAAAAATACACAAAACAGCAAGAATCAGTTCGTAATAACAGAGAATTTAATTCTTTGACTAAAGAAGTTGAATTTCAGGAATTAGAAATTCAGTTGGCTGAAAAGCAAATTAAGGAAATGAAAGCTTCTATTGAACATAAAAAAGAAGTAATCTCAAACTTAAAAGAAAAATTAGAAGCTAAAAGTTCACATCTAAAACATAAAAAATCTGAATTAGATGCAATTATGGCAGAAACTCAAAAAGAAGAAATCTTCTTAACTGAGAAATCTACCGAATTTTCAGAACAAATCGAAGCCAGATTATTGGCTGCATACAACAGAATCAGAAGCAGTGTTCGTAATGGTTTGGCTGTAGTATCTATAGAAAGAGGGGCTTCAGCAGGATCATTCTTCACGATTCCTCCGCAAACACAGGTGGAAATTGCTTCCAGAAAAAAAATTATTACTGATGAGCATTCAGGAAGAATTTTGGTTGACAGCGTTCTTGCTGATGAAGAAAAAGAAAAAATGGAACAATTGTTCGCAAGTATCTAAATAAAAATTGTCCCGATAAACATCGGGACTTTTTTTTGCATAAAATTGTATCAGATTACAACGCAATTATTTTTCGCCGCGGATATCACTAATTTTACGAATTCGTTTTTGGAAGAATAAAAATTGTGATAAATTTGTTACTCGAGCAACAGCAAACAGGCGAAGCAAATTCGTGTCAAAACTTTTTCAATAAGTTTTAATACTATTTTTTATTATTAAATTTTCTGGTTTTGGGACTTAAAAAAGGAATTCGTTTTATTACATTAAAATCGGTTGGGCAATACATTAACTTTTTAAGCTATGTACATCCGCGAAAAGCCATAGACCTTTCATACGCACTTTTCAGTCAACCCCGAATTGGCAGACTGCAAAAAGAAAGCCTGCCTAAAATCCTTAAAAATACAGAAACAGAAACCTTTCATCATAACGAACATCATTTTCAAACCTATGTATGGAAAGGGAACGAAACTAAAATTTTACTCGTTCACGGTTGGGAAAGCAATGCTTCGCGATGGAAAAAAACGTTACCTCATCTTCAAAAAACCGGAAGCACAGTTATTGCCATTGACGCTCCCGCACATGGACAAAGCAGTGGGAAAGAATTTAATGTTCCACTCTATGCGGAATTCATAAACAAAGCAGTAGAAAAATATCAGCCGGATATTATTATCGGTCATTCTATTGGAGGAGCAGCCTGTGTATATCATCAATATTTGTTCCCGAATACAAGCATCAACAAAATGGTCATTCTTGGAGCACCTTCTGATTTAAAAACCCTGATTGACAATTATGTTTCCATGCTGAGTTTAAATACTAAAATGTTTTCACTTTTAGAAAACCGCTTTATGAATCGTTTTAACTTTAAACTGGAAGATTTTTCAGGGCAAAAATTTGCAGCCGAATTTAATGTCGCCGGCTTAATTGCACACGATACTTCTGATGAAGTTGTTGCTTTTGAAGAAGGAAAAAAAATAGCGAGCAATTGGAAAAATAGTCAGTTTATCGAAACCAAAGGTTTAGGTCACGGAATGCACGATGATGAATTGTATCAGAAAGTAATTGAGTTTTTATTTTCGAAATAAGTTTTTTTCTTAATACTTTCAAGTTGTCTAAATTCTAAGAAACCTATACAACTATTTTAAAATGTCTTAATAATTCTTTTTCACCTTTACCTGTAACTGTTATTGCTCTTGAATTTGCGGTTTTTCTAAGCCAGTCTTCTTTTATCATTTTATTTAAAAGCAAAGCTCCTATTGAACCTGCGATATGATTTCTTCTTTCACTCCAATCCAGGCAAGGTTTTAGGAATATCCTTTTTTGTTTTTGGGCTTCCTGGATATTAATTCCGAAATTGGAGAACCATTTTTCTCCTTCGGAACTTATTTCAAAAACTTTATTTTTTTCAATTATTATTTTTTGTTCCAATAAACTATCGGTTAGTGCAACTCCAATTTTACCGGCCAAATGATCGTAACAGGTTCTACAGAATTTTATTGGAGGATAATTTCCTGATTTGTCTTTTGAAGAAACTTCGGGTTTGGTAACCAGATTTGCCATTGCTTCAACAGCATATGCCACTTCTTTGTTTGAAAATCTATAATATTTATGACGTCCCTGTTTTTCGACAGAAAGCAAATCGGCTTCCAGAAGCTTTGCTAAATGCATACTTATACTTTGTGGAGATGCCTGGGCCGCGACAGCAAGTTCAATTGCCGTAAAAGCTCTTCCGTCCAACAAAGTCCATAAAATTGAGGCGCGCGTTGGATCACCAATTAATGTTGCCGTTTTTACAAATTGATCTTCCATTTGAATATTACAGTTAAATGTAGAATGAACTATTCCTTTGCAAAGTTAAATAACTTTGCTAAAAAACAATTCAACATGTCTTCAACATTATTTCTTCAGTCTGACATCAGCGATCCATATTCGATCTATAAATTGATGCTGGATAAACATTCTATTTATTGGGATGAAACTAATAAAATCTGGGCCATTTATTCTTATGAAGATTGCGTTTCAATTTTGAAAAATCCTAAAACTCAGATTCCAATAATAAATCCAAACAACGAACAAAAACTGAATAAATATGCATTAGATATTTTTACTAATTTAACCCGATTATCAAATGGAATGCAACATGAGATTTCAAAAGAAATTGCGATGTTGTTATTCTCAAATATGAAATCAGTTGAAATCAATACAATCATTTCTCAATTGACAGAAAATAATTTAGTTGAAAATAAAATTGACTGGATAAACTCTGTCTGTAAAAAATTACCTGTTTTAGTTGTTTTGAAAAGTTTTGGTTTTGAAGAAAATGATTGTGCTTTTATTCTGGATAAAATAGAGTCTTTTATCAAAATCATGCTTCCGGATAAAACGGAAGAACAGATAAAATCAATCAATCAGAATTCAGAAAAAATTTATTCAATTGTAAAAAGGCATTTATCTTCTTTATCATTTTATAAGCCTTTGTTAATTAAAATCTCCGAAGAACATACTATTTCAAACGATCAAATTATTCCAATTGTTATTAGTAATTTAATCGGATTATGTATTCAGAGCTATGATGCCGGACGTGGAATTCTGAGCAATTCATTATTGCAAATTATGATTAACAAAACCTCTTCAAATAAAATAGAAATACAAAAATTGGTTATTGAAACTTTGCGATTTGATCCTCCAATTCATAATACCAGAAGAATTGCTGCTGAAGATTTTTATATCGGCGAATGCCTTATTAAAAAAAATGATTCGATATTAATTGTACTTGCATCGGCAAATCGTGATCCCAAAAAGTTTGCAAATACTATGAGCTTTGATCTTGAAAGAAGTAATAATAATGAAAGCCTAACTTTCGGAATTGGCAGTCATATATGCCTGGCGAAACATTTCTCGATTCATTTAGCGACTGAAGCTTTATGGTTTTTATTTAATCGATATAAAACGATAAGGCTTTTAGAAAATAATATTCAATACGAACCGCTTATAAATGCCAGATTACCGAAAAATATCTGGATTTCTGTACAATAATTTAAAAATACTAAACTATGATAGCTGTAATTTTTGAAGTCATTCCAAACGAAGGAAAAAAAGAAGAATATCTGGATATTGCTTCCAGTTTGCGACCAGAATTAGATCATATTGAAGGTTTTATCTCGATTGAGCGTTTTCAGAGTTTCAGCAATCCCGAAAAAGTTTTATCGTTATCTTTCTGGAAAGATGAAGAAAGTATCCAGCAATGGAGAAACCTGGAAATGCACCGTCATGCGCAATCAAAAGGCAGAAATGGAATATTTAAAGATTATCATTTGAGAATTGCCACCGTAGTAAGGGATTATGGTATGTTCGACCGAAAAGAAACTCCAAAAGACAGCGCCGGATTCCATGATAAATAATAAAGAAATAACCAGGTTTTCAATAATATATTAAATCTAAGATTCCGGAAAGTTCAACAATCTATAAATCTGATATAAGAACTCTAAATTTTGACTACTTTTGCAGTATGGAAGAGAATTTAAAACGTCTTAATAAATTTATTGGTGAAACAGGCTACTGTTCCCGACGTGAAGCGGATAAACTTATCGAAGAGGGACGTGTTACAATAAATGGTGTTGTACCTGAAATGGGAACTAAAGTTTCTCCAGATGATGAAATACGTATTGACGGGAAATTAATCGTTGAAAAACATGAAAAAATGGTTTATTTAGCTTTCAACAAACCAGTTGGAATCGAATGTACTACCAATTTGGAAGTTCGAAACAATATTGTAGATTATATCAATTACCCAAAACGTATTTTCCCAATCGGAAGATTGGATAAAGCCAGTGAAGGATTGATTTTCATGACAAATGATGGAGATATCGTAAATAAGATTTTACGCGCCAGAAACAACCACGAAAAAGAATATACCGTTACGGTAAACAAACCCATTACCGATCGTTTTATAGAACGTATGGGGAATGGCGTTCCGATTTTAGATACTGTTACCCGAAAATGTAAAGTAGAACAAATTAGCAAATACACATTCAAAATTATTCTGACACAAGGATTGAACCGTCAGATTCGTAGAATGACAGAGTATTTAGGGTATGATGTTACTGCGCTAAAACGTATCCGAATCATTAATATTTCGTTGGATATTCCGGTTGGCCGTTATCGTGATTTGACGGATGATGAGATTAAAGAATTAAATGCATTAATTGAACCATCAAGC
Organism: Flavobacterium sp.; assembly: GCA_039931915.1. GTDB lineage: Bacteria > Bacteroidota > Bacteroidia > Flavobacteriales > Flavobacteriaceae > Flavobacterium. The sequence continues at coordinate 41,251 of JBDTRA010000016.1, forward strand.
AAAACGGAAGAAGCGAGTTTACCAAAAGTAGAAACACCAAAAGCACCAACACGAAGAACAGAATTCATATCAAAAGACGACCCTCGATTTAAGAAAAAAGGAGATTATTAATTTATGATTCTCATAAAAAACATCTAAAGAAAGCCCTGAATTTATCGAGGGCACTGAAAAAGTCCCTCTTTTCAAAAAGTTATTAATAAATCAATCAAATAAGGGTTTGATTTAATTTAATCTCTATTTTTTACTCAAATTTGATTTCTGATAGCACAAGTGTTTAGAACAAGGAAAAAGAGCATAAACACTACCGTTTATGCTCTTTTTTGGTTTTTTCCATTTTTTGTCTTGAAAGGAATTTTTCAGTGCCCTCGAATTTATCAGGGCTTTTTCTTAAAATGAGTTAATTAGGATTAAAAAACGTATTTAATCTCAATTACACTCATTTGTCCTTCTACAATTGTAGACCATTGTCCTGTAAATTCAGCTCCGTAAGATGCAGCGATTACTGAACCAACTTTTTGGGCTTGATCATTACTCCATAACGGACCTGCTAAAACATTCGTTTTATACTCGTTTTTTCCACCATTTTCAACGCTTAGTTCTAACTCAACTACACTCATTTGGCTTTCTACAACGGTACTCCATTGTCCTGTCCATTTACCTTGGTGTGCAGCTGCTACTAAAGGAGCTTTTTCATTTGCGTCTTGTTGGTTCCAAATTGGACCTGCCGGGATATTAACTTTAAATGTTGACATAATTTTTGTAATTTAATTTATTGATTAATTTGTTCTTACTCTTAAGGCTTTTCAGACACTCCTCGTTTTTTTAGTGGTTTCTGAACTCCACTTTACAAACTATTACTTCTTCAATAGACAAAAAGTAACCTGATAAAATTATAGATGCTAGCTTTTTTAATTTCTGAAGTAAAACTACATTAGAAATCAACCTCTTATAACAAAAATGATACAAGACTGAAAATCAACAACATAAGACACTTAAAATAAGACATAAAGCTTTTATTGTTAAATTAATAAAACAAAAAAATCCTTCACATAAGGAAGGATTTACTTTTAGAAAATAGTTAGAACTACTTCAATATTCGGAAGTTTTTCACAAAGTCTTTGTATTTATCACTTAGGGTTACTTTATGATTTCCTTTTAAAATAACCAGATTATCATTAACTATTATTTCTTCGATTTTGCCTGCATTTACGATATAGTTACGATGGGTCTGAAAAAACTTTGTCGGATCCAAAAGCTGAATAATTTTAGTCAGTGATATCAGAATTACAAATTTTTCGGCTTCAGTAATAATATTGCAATATCGGTCTTCAACTTCAATGTATACGATATCTTTAATTTGGACTTTCTTTAACGCTTTATTTTTTTTGATAAAAAGGGAATCGTTACTGATAACCGTATTCTGATCTTCACTGTGAAAAGCATTTGTCTGATCATAAAATTTTTCTACTGCCATTTCAAGCGCATATAAAATCTCAAGTTCGTTGAATGGTTTCATTAAAAAACTAAAAGGCTTCGTAAGTTTTGCCCTTTCAAAAATCTGACGGTCTTTAGAACTGGTTAAAAAAACAAAAGGTTTTAATCCGTTAGGAACAATATTAATTGTTTCTGCAAAAGTAATTCCGTCAGGCTTTCCATCCAGAAAAACATCGATGACTACGATGTCAATTGTATTATTATAAAACAATGTTAGTGCTTCATTATAAGTAGAAGCAACACCAATAATGTTATAATTATTTTCGGCAAGCACTTTTACAAGCGAATCACTTTCAGAAACAGTGTCCTCGACAATAAGTACATTTATATTATCCATAATTTTTAAACTTTGGCAGGGCAATAATTATTTTTGTTCCAATATTTTCTTCGCTCTCGATGTCTAGTTTACCTCCATTTTTATGAATCATACTTTTACAAAGCTGCAATCCCAATCCGGTTCCTATTGCATCATCATTTTTCTTTCTGGAAAGCAGTACCGTATCTTTTAATAATTCTTCCCGTACAGAATTGCTCATTCCAGATCCAGTATCTTCAATAACCAAATAACAGAAATCTTCAGATGAAGGACGTGTATAGATAGAAATCGTTCCGTTTTCTTTAGAGAATTTAATCGCGTTATCTAAAAAATTCCTGATAATAATCTTAAGCGAATCCATATCAGCAAACACATAATCTGCAACAGAAACATCGTTTTTAAAATTGATATTTTTATTTAACATCAAAGGTTTATAGTTATACTCAACATGTTGCACAATCGAGGCAAGATGTAATGATTCCTGAAAAAAATAAGCTTGTTTGGTTTGCAGCAATGCCCAGTTAAGCAAATTATCCAGTAAATTATAAGCACCGCTGGCAATTGTACTATTGTTATGAAGCAACACATCGAGTTCTGTATAATTTTTATTCTCCAGATTCTCTAATAATTTACTATTGCTTGTTTTTAAGGCATTTACGGAAGATCTCAAATCATGACTAACAATAGAAAATAATTTATCTTTTGTAGCGTTCAATTCATCCAGTTGATTCTTTTGAGCTAAGATTATCTTGTTGTTTTTAATCTTTTGTCTGTAAAAATAAACTCCTGCTGTAAACATTACAAATAATAAAACCGAAGAAATGAGAAACCCATTTCTTTCGGCTATTTTAACCTTATTCTCGGCGGCAAGAACATTGACTTCTTTTTGTTTTTGCCTGATGGCAAATTTCTTTTCGAGATCTGCAATTGCCCAAACTTTATTCTGGTCGTTTAAGGAATCATTCCAGGCTTCGTATTCTTTTCTGTAGGCCAAGGCCATTGGAAAATTTTTTCTATTTTCCTCTACGACTGCCATGTTTAAAGTAGCTGTACGTTTCAGTTCAAATACTTTTACTTTTTTGGATAAGTGATATGCTTTTTCAAAATAAGGGATTGCCTGATTATCTTTATATTGATCGTAATACAAACTAGCAATATCCATATAAGAGCCAATAAACAATAACGTATCCTTTTCTATTTCCTGTAATTTGGAGCTTTTGAATAGATAAACTTCGGCTTTGTCAAATTGTTTAAGATGCAAAAAACATAAACCGATATTATGCAAAACAATACTTCTTTTAAAGCCATAATATGCAGAATTTGGAAGCTTTTCAACCTCTTCAAAATACCTCAATGCATTTTTAAATTCCTTTTGCTGTAATGCAATTTCACCTAATTTAGTATTTACTTGGTAATAAAACTTAAAATGAATAGTAATTTTATTAAATTCCTTTTTTGCTTCATTATAAAGTTTCTTGTTTTTAAAGCTTACAGCCCTAAAATAATGACAATATTCTTTAAGTTCAATATTTTTAGAACTACTCAACTGTTTCATAGAATAGACTAGAGTAGAATCCCAATTATTTTTTATAAAGAATGATTGTGCCTTTTTAAAATTAACATCCTCTTTAAACTTCGATGCGTTAATTTTTATTTCTTTATTAAAAAGGCTGTCAAATTGGATTTTCCCCTGAGAAAAAACAAAAAAAGGAACAAAAAACAAAAATGAGATAATAAATAATTTAGGCTTAGTCATTGCTTTTTAAAATTATAATTTAGAGTATAAGCCAAAGTATTATATAAAACAATTAATACTTGATTATATATTTTACTCTATTATAATAAGGCACAAATTAATTTTGTGTTTGTACATTTGTCTCAGTTCCTCTTGAAGTTACTGGATCTATATCCCAAAGAAAAGTTTGTATTTTTTCTACTTTTGAAAGCCCTCCAATGAAAATAGTCGAATCTGCATTAAAAATTATTTCATAAATAGATAAATTTCCTGATAGTTCTTCAGGCATATCGTACGCTATAAAAAATTGCAACTGGGCATGTCCGTCAATATCTAAATATGTATTTTGAAATATACTATAAACGAGTGTTTCATTTACGATAGCGGTCGAATCAACATAAACAATAGCATTTACCGTAAGGGAATTCGCATTAGCACTATAATATGCTTCAACATATGGAGATAAAATCTCTACAGATTTTGTTTCTTCAAATGTCACATTCCCTATTGAATTAGCAGTTGTTATTATTGTAGAAGTAATATCTGTTCCAGGAGGAATAATAGATGTAGGGCAAGAATTTAGGGTAGTTTTTTCCATGGTAATGGTTTTAAGTTAAATAATAAAAAATTTATATTTTTAAGAAATATTTTGCTTAAACAAACATAATAATTGCAAAAAAATTTCAGAAATCAAATATAACAAACATTTTCTTAATAAGTTTTGCTTCTTTGTAATATTCTTATCAAATGTTTGCTCAAACTTCAATAAACCTGATTAAGATTAATTTAATATTTACAAAAAAATCCCATTAAATATATGGGATTTTAACTGTATTACAAATTTTAAAAAAATAAAGCCCCTGGCTATATAAGTTTTACTGTTTTCATAATTTGGTCTTTAAAATTATTAATTATCCATGTTGAACAGTAGTCTCTGTACCTCTTGAAGTTTCTGGCCCACCAACTACAGATTCTAATTGTTTTTCATTAAGCGGTTTGAAAACTTTACTGGTTTTTACGGTGCTGTCAATAGTTACGGCAGTTTTTTTTGAATTTTTCATAGTGTTATTTTTTTAATTAATTGATAATAGGATATCTTATTCCCATACACACAACATTATATTATAAGAAAAGACACAATAAATATACTAAAAAAACAATGCCAAAAACATTATTTTTACTCAGCTGTTAAAAAAATCAGCTTATAAATTGGTTTGTCTTCTGAAACTATAGAATATTCGCTGGGCTAATGTCATATTTTCGGTTACGACCTCGGCGGTGGCCTGCATTCCGTTTCTGAAATTTAATTTTTTACCATTGGTGGTATTTTCTCCATTAAGCAATTTTACGGTGGCATAAAAAATTGCCCCATTACCGGATGGCAGTTTTGCTATTGCTTCTATTTTACCTTCAATAATGCCGTATTCCTGAAACGGGTATCCTTTAAACTTAATCAAAACCACCTGTCCGGTCTTTACCTTCCCAAAATTATCCTGAGGGATTTTAATTTCTCCTTTGTATTTATTCTCCAGACTGGAAACATACATTACTTCGCTATTTGCTTTTAAGCTCGATTTTTCCTGGATCAGGCCGGTAAAGTTTATTTCGCCATTACCTGGGGCATAAAATACATAGCGGTTTTTCCATTCTGCAATTACACTTCTCAGGGTATTGAGCGATTGCTTGAAAATTTCTTTTTGCTGTGCTGCTAATTTGGTCATGTCTAAAATTTCTTTTTCCTTGTTCCTAATTAAAATAGTGTTATTTATTAATTCTGTTTCTATTTCCTGTATCGGCTTCTTTTTGGACAATAGTTTGCTTTCTTCCCTAAACAACTCTAAATCGGCTATTACCTTACTGGTATGCATCTTTTTATTCATTTGGTATTCTTTTTCCTGAAGCTTCAAATCTTCGTAAAGGATTTGCTTCTGGTTTTTTAAATTTTGTGACAAAACACTTAATTCTTTTATATCAATATTCAAAAAACCCTGAACCTGATTGTAATAACGATCACTAAACAATGTCGATGTCTGCACATACACCTGCTGGAAATTTTGATAGGTAGCTTGTATTTCGCCCAGGTTCTGATAGTCTTTTAAATGCATTTTTTTTAAATCGATTAAATCATTAGACCGGATAAATTTTACCAGATCCTTTAACTCCTGATCCAATGCTGTTACTTCCTCATATCTGGCCGTGCTTTCTACATACCCTAAAACCTGATTTATGGTTACTTTTTGATTATCAGTAACCAAAATCCTTTCAATCCTACCGTTTGTTTTCATGATGACGGGCTTTGGTACAACCAGCGCATTGAGTTTAAAATCTGCATATACTATTGAAGGGTATTGCAAAAAACAGCTGATTAAAAATAAGGCTGCCAACACTGCGCAGATTACATAACTCCCCCAACGAATTAAGCCACTGGGCATTTGTTCTAAATAATCCCTGACTACTTCGCTTTCGATATCTATTTTATCCCTTTTTGACATATCTATTTATAATTTAATCCCCCAATTCTAACTGGTTTTTTACTAATCCAAAATAATATCCTTTTTGCAGGATTAATTCATTATGGGTGCCTCTTTCTACTATTTCGCCTTTGTTGAGTACAATAATCTGATCTGCCTTTTTTACGGTACTTAAACGGTGCGCTACTACAATGACGGTTTTGCTTTTTTTGTCACCATTTTTAAAAAATGCATCAAGGTTGTGCATAATCACACTCTCATTGTTAGCGTCTAAGGAAGAAGTGGCTTCGTCAAAAAACACATATTCAGGATTTTTATAAACTGCCCTGGCAATAAGTATTCTTTGCTTTTGTCCTCCGCTGATCCCAATTCCACTGGAACCGATTTTGGTTTTGTAACCATTGGGTAATTCTTCTACAAACTCTCCAATATTTGCTACTTGCGCCGCTTGTCTGAGTTTCTTTTTGTCGATCATTCCATTGCTGTCTGATTCGCTTATATTCCTTGAAATCGAATCAGCGAAAATAAATCCGTCCTGCATTACCGCACCACAGTTGGCCCTCCAAAAATTAAATCCGAAATTTTTCAAATTATTATTTCCCACATAAATAGTTCCGCTTGTTGGTTCATTAAACTTTAATAAAAGCTTTAAAAGTGTTGTTTTCCCACTGCCGCTGGCCCCAACAATAGCAGTAACTTTACCTTCGGGAATGTTCATATTAATATTTTTCAAAATCATTTCTGAGGCTGAACTTCCATATCTGAAGTTTAAATTCTCAATTGTTAAAGATTTATCACCCACGAATTCATTTATAAATTCAACATCCAAAGGCTCTTCATCAACTTTGTTGTGTATTTCAGACAGCCTTAACAAACTTAGTTTTGCATCCTGGTAACTGCGGATAAATCCTAAGAAATTATTAATCGGTACATTCATCTGTCCAATTATATATTGTACTGACAGCATGGTTCCTAATGTCATTTTCCCATCAATAACAGCCTTTGCTGCAATAAAACTGATTATGATATTTTTTATCTGATCTATGAATTGCCCTCCTTCATTCTGAGTCTGAGTCAGTGCTAAATTTTTTATATTTAATTTAAAAAGCCTTGTCTGCAAAGCTTCCCAATCCCAACGCCTTCTTTTTTCGGAACCATTGAGTTTTATTTCCTGCATACCATCTATCAGTTGTATAGTGGTATTCTGGTTACTTGCAGCCTGATCAAAATAACGGAAATCCATTTCTGCACGTCGTTTCATAAACAACATGATCCAAACCACATAAAAACATGATCCGATAATAAAAACTATAAATAAGAATAAATTAAAATAGGCCAGAATAAAGCTGAATACTAAAAGGGTTAAAGTCGAAAATAAAACATCAAGGGTTGTTGTAGATAAAAATTTATGGATCCTGTTATTATCAGCAATCCTTTGAAGAATGTCTCCTGTAGCCCTGCTGTCAAAATAAATAATTGGAAGTCTCATTAGTTTGATAACAAAGTCTGACAACATGCGTAGATTCATCCGGCTGGTTACATGCAGGACAATCCAATTACGGGTAATATTAAGTGCCGATTGAGATACAAATAAAACGATTTGTGCAATTAATATCAGATAGATAAAATTGACATTTCGGGTATTGATTCCGGTATCAACAATTTGCTGTGTAAGAAATGGAAATATCAATTGCAGAATAGTTCCAAAAAACAATCCCAATAAAATCTGGGTAATATATTTATGGTGGGGTTTAAAATATTTATTTAAGAAGGAAACAAGATTTGTTTTTCCACCATCATAATTATTCTGTTCATAAAACAAAGGAGTCGGTTCTAAAACCAATAATAATCCCTCCGAATCTTGATTTATATTTTTGGCAGAAAGCCAGCCTTTTAAGAAGTCTTTTTTAGAATAGGTTATCAAATCAAAACTTGCAGGATCACCTACAATCACTTTATCCGTGGTAACTTTATATACCACGGCATAATGTCTCTGACGCCAATGTACAATACAGGGTAAAGGTAAATGTTCAGACAAATCTTCAAAGGTAACACTCAGCCCCATAGTAGTAAGTCCCATTTTTTCTGCGGCATCAACCAAACCTGCAAAAGTAGTTCCTTGCCCGGTTATAGAGGATAATTCCCTCAAATAAACTAAATCTATATTCTTACCAAAGTACTTGCAAACCATTTTTAAACAAGTCGGACCACAATCCATGAAATCATATTGATGATAATGGGGGAATTTTTTTCTCATATTTTATTAAATCTCAAAGAGTAACGTCTTATACGACAGACATGATTGTAATGCTGATAAACTATAAGAGAATTTCATTTTTATAATTTTAATTCTTTAGTATTATTTAAAAAACCACAACATACATTTAAAACCAAATATAACAAAGATATTCTTAATAAGTTTCAGCACTTAAACTATGATTTATAAAAAATCCCATTCGCTTTTTGAATGGGATTTCGTATTTCTTTATTTGCTGTTTTTCAAAAACTGATAATACAGAGGCTTAGATAAAAAAGATTTTTCCTGATAAATATAAATATCATTTTCTCTATTTAACTCAGTGTTACTCTCCTGAATTTTATTTTGCAAAAAGTATTCACGTCGGCTTTCATCATTAAAATTTAAATCACTTAAAAACCCTGGTTCTACTCCTTTATTCACAGAGATATTATAATTAGTAATAAGGTTTCCCCAATTAACAAAACTGCACAAAAGGACAGTACCATAGAAATACCAGACCATTTGATTCAAAAGAAAAGCATTGGTTTTTTGTTTTGTGATTTTTAAAAAAGAAAACAATAAGCCAATAATCGCCAGAATCAGGAAAGCATAAACACCAAGTCGTTTGTATGTGAGTCCAAAAAATGAAATGTATTCTGAATTTTTAATGACCGTACTTATAATCAAAACGCCATTTAACAGAATCCAAATTTTAGCTAAACCTTTTAGCTTTTTTGCTTTTTCATCAAAATTAAATCCTCCTTTAAAATAAAACAAAATCACACCAACTGCCATGACAATCGAAAAAATAACAGCATTTACTCTTTCGTGTGTATCAGAACTTAGATTTGTTTTTTTGACAATTTCAAAAAACTGTTCGTAGTTGTAAGTCGTAATAAAAACCAAGAGCAACGCATTTAAAAGAAACAAAGTAATCTCACCGCTTTTTCTCTCAAAATCAATATCAAGAAATGAAAATGAGCTTTGATTTTGGTTTTTAACTTCTTCATTAAAATCATTATCTAACATTGGATTCTTATCATAACAAACATCCGGGATCCAATAATTCCAAAAAGTGAATGAAATATAAAATCCTAAGCCAGTAATCGCAATTAATTGCAGAATATCAATATCTAACGTATAATTAGTAAACAGAGAAGAAAAATGATCACTTCCAAAAGAATAAACTACAAAAAACAATATTAAAAATACCGCCGGGATCATAAAATAAGCAATTAGTTTCTTAGCAAAATTATTACTGATTTTTCGCTGCGGAAGCCATTGACTAAGCATTAAAACACGCCCTAATGAAGTGACCCCATTTAAGAAAACAAGTGGAAAGACCTGAATTATCTTAAGCTTATTGTCGTGTGTTTTAAACTGCAGAAAAATGACAGACATTGACAAAGCCAGAAAAGAAACAAAATCACCATACCACGCAAAAGCAATACAAGACAGCACAGATGTAATGACTAAAACTAAGTGGGAACGTTCTGTAAATTTATCCTGAAAGTAATAACAGATCAGGCCGGTTAAAACCAGACCAAAAACAGAGAGATTTACCCCTACTGACTGGTTGTAAAAAAGCAATGTAAAAATAACACTGCTAACTAAAATAAAATGGATTTTTTTCATGATTATAAAATTTAAAAGTACTTTGTTTTTCAAAGTAATTAGACAAAAAAATATAGTTATTAGAATTTCATTAATTTTTCAAGATTATTTAAATGCTCTTTAAAAGCGGCACGTCCAAGATCTGTAACCCTGTACGATGTTTTTGGCTTTTTACCAACAAATTCTTTTTTAATTTCTATATATTCTGCTTTTTCAAGAGCAGAGGAATGACTGGCTAAATTACCATCAGTGATATTCAAAAGCGTTTTCATTTCTGTGAAGTCTATCCACTCATTAACGATCAGAATAGACATAATACCTAATCTGACACGGCTTTCGAAATCTTTATTTAATTTATCAATGATTCCCATTGGTTTATTTGTATTTTTTGAACATTACTAATCCGTACAAGATATGTAAAATACCAAAACCTATGATCCAGAAAATCAAACCATATCCAATAAAAAAAAGAGAAACTGCTCCTAAAACAAGCTCACAAAAACCTAAATATTTTACATCTGAAAAGGTATATTTTTCAGCATTTATAAGTGCCAATCCATAAAAAATCAACATTGCCGGCGCTATTAAACCATAAATTCCATGAAATATTAAAGCCAGGCAGAAAATACCGCCCGCAAAAAGTGGCACCCCTAAATTGAACAACATTTTTTTTGTAACTGAACTCCAAATTGGTAAATCATATTTTTTGCTTTTTCTGATGGTAAAGAAAATTCCAAAAGTAAAAGCGCATACCAAAACTATAAAACCTGTTAAAACTAATTCAGAAATCAGCTTAACCGGAAGTACCAAATCTTTTCCATCAAAATACTCGATTCCCCTTGCTCTAAATAATTGATAAACATATAACCCGCCAATTAAAGCCGATAAACCGGCAAAAACTCCTGAGAGCCCGCTTAGTGATATAAATCTTGAAGAGCGCTCCATCATGGAACGAATATGTGCTAAATCTTCTTGGTGCTTCTGATTCATAATTAAAGTACTTTGTGTTGCAAAGTTATATTTTATTTTGAAATGACAAACAACAATTTCATTTTTTTATGGACAAAATTTAAAATAACAAAGCCCATTCAGTTGAATAGGCTTTGTTTATTGGTATTTAGAAATATTATTTTTTTGCACTTCTCATTTTATGGGCCAAAAGTGTATTTTTTAATAACATCGCAATTGTCATTGGTCCTACTCCGCCAGGAACAGGTGTTATGAATGATGCTTTTTTACTTACTTCATCAAAATCAACATCACCTTTTATCACATACCCTTTTGGGTTTGATGCATCATCTACACGCGTAATTCCAACATCTACGATTACAACTCCGTCTTTAACCATATCTCCTTTTAAAAATTCAGGAACTCCTAAAGCTGTAATAATAATATCTGCATTTTTAGTGAATTCTGCTAAGTTTTTAGTACGGCTGTGAGTCAGCGTAACTGTTGAATCTCCGGGATTTCCTTTACGGCTCATTAAAATACTCATTGGTCGGCCTACGATATGGCTTCTTCCAATTACTACTGTATGTTTTCCGGCAGTTTCAACATTGTAACGTTCCAGCAATTCCATAATCCCGAATGGGGTTGCCGGAATAAAACTTTCCATTTCAAGAGCCATTCTGCCAAAGTTTGTTGGATGAAAACCATCAACATCTTTATCAGGATCAATTGCTAATAAAATTTTTTGCTCGTCGATGTGTTTTGGCAAAGGCAACTGAACGATATATCCGTCAAGATTATCATCTTCGTTTAATTCCTTAATTTTTGCTAATAAGTCTGCTTCGGTAATATCTTCAGGCAACGCCACTAAAGTGGAATCAAAACCAATTTGCTGGCAAGATTTTACTTTACTTCCAACGTAAGTTAAACTTGCTCCATTGCTCCCCACAATAACCGCTGCTAAATGAGGTACTTTCCCTCCGGCTGCTTTTATCGATTGAACTTCGGCTGCAATTTCATTTTTAATGTCCTCTGATGTTTTTTTACCGTCTAGTATTTGCATTGTTTTTTTGTTTCAGGTTTAAAGTTTCACGTTAAGGAGAAACTCTTAATTATTATATTAAAAAAGTTTCAAATTTCAGCTTTCATAACTTGAAACCCGAAACTTGAAACTATCTTTATTTTATTTCGGCATTCCGCCCGGCATTCCTTTCATGCCTCCCATCATTTTCATCAGGTTTTTTCCGCCCGGTCCCTGCATCATCTTCATCATTTTGCTCATTTGGTCAAACTGCTTCATTAACTGATTTACCTGCTCAACTTTCGTTCCCGAACCTTTAGCGATTCTGGCTTTTCTTTTTACGTCGATTATCGCAGGTTTGCTTCTTTCGATTGGCGTCATCGAGTGAATAATTGCTTCGATATGTTTAAAGGCGTCATCTTCAATCTCTACATCTTTCATGGCTTTTGAAGCACCCGGAATCATTCCGACCAGGTCTTTCATATTACCCATTTTTTTTACTTGTTGAATCTGCGTTAGAAAATCATCGAAACCAAATTCGTTTTTAGCGATTTTTTTTTGAAGTTTTCTGGCTTCTTCTTCATCAAATTGTTCCTGCGCCCTTTCTACAAGCGACACAACGTCACCCATACCTAAGATACGCTCGGCCATACGATCCGGATAGAAAACATCAATTGCTTCCATCTTCTCGCCTGTACCCACAAATTTGATTGGTTTATTTACAACCGATTTAATCGAAATTGCAGCTCCACCACGAGTATCACCGTCTAATTTCGTTAAGATAACTCCATCAAAATTCAGGATATCGTTGAAAGCTTTTGCAGTATTGACAGCATCCTGTCCGGTCATTGCATCAACAACAAACAAAGTTTCCTGAGGCTGAATTGCTTTATGAACACGGGCAATTTCATCCATCATTTCTTTGTCTACTGCCAAACGACCAGCCGTATCGACAATAACCACATTAAAACCATTTGCTTTTGCATGTTTGATTGCGTTTTGAGCAATCTCAACAGGATTTTTATTTTCAGGTTCTGAGTAAACCTCAACACCAATTTGATCTCCCACGACATGCAACTGATTGATCGCCGCCGGACGGTAGATATCACACGCTACAAGAAGTGGTTTTTTATTTTTCTTAGTTTTTAAAAAGTTGGCTAATTTTCCTGAGAAAGTTGTTTTACCAGAACCTTGCAATCCTGACATTAAGATCACAGATGGGGTTCCTGAAAGATTAATACCGGCAACATCACCACCCATTAATTCTGTCAACTCGTCTTTTACAAGCTTCACCAATAATTGTCCTGGCTGAAGTGTTGTTAAAACGTCCTGACCAATTGCCTTTTCTTTTACTTTGGTTGTAAAATCTTTAGCAATCTTAAAGTTAACATCGGCATCAAGTAGGGCACGACGAACTTCTTTTAAGGTATCGGCAACATTTACTTCTGTAATTTTACCGTGTCCTTTTAATATATGAAAGGCTTTATCTAATTTATCACTTAAATTATCAAACATAATTTTGTTTTCTTTTATTGAAGTGCAAATATAAACTAAAGTTACAAAGTCACAAAGTTACCAACTTGTAAAATTTCGAGAATAGTAATAAAAAAACCAGCTTAACTAACTGGTTTTTTGTTATACTCTATTTTTTGATTACGAAATAATGGCTTCCGGAATTTATAGTTTTTCAAAATAAAGATAGTTAGTATCATTACTATTTGTAACATCACGCAAACGTATTTGAGAATTATTAAACTCAAATAATTGCCAGTCATTATTCAATTTATTGAGTAACTCTGCACTGAAATTTACTTTCAATTTCCTAGCGTTATTTATTATAGTAGTTTCCCATTGACCTGTTATTGAAGCTCCATCTTTTGTGGCAACTACTGAATTGTCATTTTTAAAAACAAATACATATCCGCTATATAAAGAACTTTTTTCGTAATCATCATATAAACAGGATACTTTCCAGGAATTATTTGTTATTGTCCATACAAAGTCAGGTGTTGTTATGTTATTTTCAGAGCAATTATCAATAACGTATTTAATAGCATTTTCAAATTCTAAATTATTTGTAATTGATTTTGTCTGATTATTATAATCTGTTATCGAAATAGGATAACTTAATGCAATATACTGACTGGCATTTAAATTTTTTATAAAAATAAAGAAACCCCAATCATTTGTAATGTCGACAGAACTTGCTTGTTGATTATAACTATTATAAATATTAATTGTTATTGGATAATTGATATTTAACCCATTTATTTTGGATAAAAGATCAGGGTAAAGATTCCAATAATCCATTAATGAATTAAAACTGGCTTGATCTGAAATCAATTTTTGATTATAATTATAATAAATCATTGTGACCGGAAAATTAATTGTCACAATATCATCATCTGTAGTATTTGCATTGATATTATCCTCTACCTTTTGATAATCCGCAGTAGTATTTAAAGCAATACTCGCACCATTTACAGTAACCGTATAGGGTAGTTTTATAGTGCAATAGTTAGATTTATCAATTATATTATCTTGTACCGTTTTTACCATTGCAACCCTTTGCAAATAAGATGTAAGCGGAGAAGCATTTGTAACTGTTTGTGCATCATGACCCTGTTCGTCTATATCCCCCTGACAAGAAAATAATAAGAGGAAAAAGAGACTGCACACTATTGATAAATATTTTTTAAAATAGGACATATTTATATTTTTACAAAGGTAATAAAAATTAAAAAAAATTGGTTTTAACGAACCCTCACATCAGTTATTTTATTATATTTTTGACCCTCCGTAATAAAAATCTTTCTTTTACAAAAAAATAAATTACATTTAAATAACAAAAGCGAAGCAAAAATGAGATTTATGGAAAAATTAAATATATTCCATACCTCAATAAAACAATTTACTTTGCTTTTACCCTACTTAAATTAAAAACAAATACTTTTGCAAGGTCAAAATTGAAAGATATAACTGCCAATGCCAAACATGAACCAATCAAATACTTGTGATGAAATAATTTTTTCGTCTTTTTTTAAAAGTCATATCAAAGCACTTCGGAATTTTCTTTTTTACAAATTTGGCAATAAAGACCAGGCAGAAGATGTAGCTCAGGAAGCTTTTATTAAACTTTGGCAAAACTGTGCTTCAGTTCCTATAGAAAAAGCAAAATCATATGTTTATATCATTGCAAACAATAGTACTTTAAACGAAATTGCACATCAGAAAGTAGTTTTACGATATGAAAAAAAATTCACCAACTTAGATAGAACCAATGAAAGTCCTGAATATATTTTGGAAGGAAAACAATTTCAAGCCAAACTTTTGAAAGCCATAGAAAAATTAAACGAAAAACAACGCGTAGCTTTTTTGATGCATCGAATTGACGGAAAAAAATATAGCGAAATCGCCATTGATTTAAATATTAGCGTAAAAGCGGTAGAAAAACGCATTCATTTGGCTTTGTTAAGCTTACGCAAAGAAATTGATTTATAATAAAGTAGGGTAAATCTAGTTCCAATTGTTTTAAATGATATAATACCAATACAATGAAAGAGAGTCACATATTAGCCAAATGGCTCAACGATGATTTATCGGAGGAAGAATTAGCCGAATTTCAAGCAAGTCCGGATTTCGAAAAATACGAAAAAATAAAAAACTATACCGCTCATTTAGAAGTAGATGATCTGGATGAAGACACGATGTTATCTAATATCCTGCAGCACAAAAAAACAACACAAAAAGTAGTTCCATTATATAAAAACTGGATATTTCGAGTGGCGGCTATTTTTGTTTTGGCTCTTGGGATAACATTTGTGATGAAAAATTTCGTACCCAAAACCCACATAGCAAATTTTGGAGAGAAAACCACTTTTACATTACCTGATAATTCTGAAGTAGTCCTTAATTCCGGTTCTGAAATAAATTACAAAAAATGGAACTGGAACAGTAACAGGTGCCTTGAACTGAAAGGTGAAGCCTATTTTAAAGTCTCCAAAGGAAGACGCTTTGAGGTACAGACAGCCCTTGGAAAAGTATCGGTTTTAGGAACTCAATTTAATGTTAAAGCGCGAAAAAACAGATTTGACGTGACGTGTTACGAAGGCCGTGTAAAAGTAAATTATGCAGACACACAAATCATATTAACTCACGGACAAAGCGTTACTTTTGAAAACGGAAAACAATCCAATACTTCAATAAATTCGTTAAAGCCAGAATGGATTGAGAACCAAATGTGCTTTCATAAAGAAAATATCAAAAGCGTATTAGACGAAATTCAAAGACAATACAACGTTACAATATTATTAAATACGAAAGATACAAGTTCGTTATTTACTGGAAAATTACCTACTAAAGACTTAGATGTGGCAGTACAAATTATCAGTACAACCTATCATTTGGAAGCAAAAAAAGTTTCAAAAAATAAAATAATTTTTGACAAAAAATAAATGTTGCGTCTCAAACAATTTCATTTTTTGTTTTTTTTCTTTTTTCTTGTCCTGAAACTTTCTGCTCAGGACAAAGGCAATACTATACCTTTAAAAAACATAATAATTGACATTGAGCAACAGCATCAGATAAATTTTAATTACACCGAGGAAAATGTTATAAACATTCAATTAATACCTCCCCCAAAATCACTTCCTTTAGAAGAAAAACTACAATATCTTACCGAAAAAACCAATTTGTCTTTTGAAAATATAGAAAATAAATTTATCAATATTTATAAAAAATATGATGAAACAAAAACAATTTGCGGTTATGTTTTTTCGGATATAGATAAAAAACCTATTGAAAATGCTAATATTCATTTAACAAACAATACCCGGATTACAACAGATTCAAACGGGTATTTTAAATTCGAAAAAAGCTCTAAAAATATTTTTTTGATTAGTCACGTCGGATTTATAACCAAAAAAATTTTGACAAACGATCTGGATTCTAAAAACTGCCTCAAAATACTATTAGAACCTGAAATTACTGAACTTGAAGAAATCAAAACCAATCCTATTCTGGCTTCCGGAATTAGCAAAAACAGCGATGGGTCGTTTGAAATCAAACCCAAAAAATTTGGTATACTTCCAGGACTTATCGAGTCTGATGCTTTGCAGACGATGCAGCAAATTCCAGGTGTAAACAGCATTGATGAAAGTGTAGCAAGTATCAATGTTCGTGGCGGTACACATGACCAAAATTTATTTTTGTGGAACGGAATACGAATGTACCAAACGGGACATTTTTTTGGTTTAATATCGGTCTTTAATCCCAATGTAGCACATACAATTTCTATCTATAAAAACGGAAGTTCTGCTTTTTACGGTGAAAGTGTTTCTAGTGTTGTGGCAATTTCTTCTACTCCTGAAACAGCAGAAAAAAACACTTTTAGTGCAGGAATCAATATGATTAATGCTGATATTTATGCTAAATACAATCTCTCCAAAAAGAGTTATATTGAAATTTCAGCCCGGAAATCCATTACTGATTTTGTAGAAACTCCTACTTACAAGGAATATTTCAATAAAGTATTTCAAAACACCACTATTACTGATTTTTCTCAAAATCAAAGCATCGATTATAAAAGCAATAAAAAATTTGGCTTTTATGATGTTGCCTTTAAATATGCACAAAAAATAGGGCCAAAAGATCAAATAATTATAGATCTAATAAATATCAAAGACAATCTCAAAGTATTTCAAAGTGCTACTTTTTATAGTATGTTCAGATCAGAAAACTATGCTTTACGTCAACAAAATTATGGTGGAAATTTATTTTGGAAACGAAACTGGAATCCCTTCAATACTACCAAAATTAATGTTTACAACTCTTCCTATGAACTTTTAGGCAACCAAAAAACCAAGGGAAATCAAATAGTCACTCAGGAAAACACAATTGAGAGTAGTGGAATTAATTTAGAAAATAATCATAGTATTAATTCAAAATTCAGTATTAATGATGGATATCAGTTTAGTGAGACAGGTGTTACAAATTTAGAACAAGTAAGCAATCCTGATTTTTATAGAAAGACAAAAGATATATTGCGAACACATTCCCTAATTTTGGAAGGAAAATATAGCGACACGATTTCTAAAATATGTTTTAATCTGGGAACACGATTTAATTATATTGAAAAATTCAAAAAATATATTATAGAACCTCGATTACAATTCAATTATGGAATTAATAAAAATCTTAATATTGGAGTTTTGGGTGAGCTAAAAAGCCAAACTTCCCAACAAATTATTGATTTGCAAAAAGATTATTTTGGTATCGAAAAAAGGCGTTGGATTATCTCAAATAATACGACAATTCCAATTCAAAGAAGCAAACAAATCTCCCTAAATTTATTCTATAAAAAGAACGATTGGTTGTTGGACATAGAAAATTTTTATAAAAAAGTTACGGGAATTACAAGCTCCAGCCAAGGTTTTCAGAACCAATTAGAATTTGTACGAATAACTGGTGATTATGAAGTTTTAGGAACAGAAATTTTGATTCAAAAAAAAATGGATCATTTTCTCACCTGGTTAAGTTATACTTACAATACTAACAATTATTATTTTTCTAATTACGAACATCCTCGTTTCCCTAACAATTACAAAATGGAACATAATGTATCCTGGGCAGGAATTTATGAAAAGAATAATTTCAAAATTGCTTTGGGAGCTAAATGGTCTTCCGGCAGACCAAAAACTTCTCCGGACACCTCCAAAATTGATCTTTCAAATCCCGTATTGGTCTACAACAAACCAAACAATACGAATCTAAATATTTTTTCTCAGGTTAATTTTTCCTCTACTTATAAATGGGAAACTGCAAATGGAGTTCAATACAAATTAGGAATATCCATCCTGAACATCCTGAACAAGAAAAATGAAACCAGCGAATATTATAGAATAAGTTCCTTAACAAATTCTATAGAGGATGTCGAAACATTCTCGCTGCAAAGAACTCCAAATATGAGTTTCAGGGTTTTATTTTAATCTCATCTAATTCAAGGAGTTACAAATTACTTCCATTTCTTTTTCATTTTTTTTTACAAAAAAACAATTCTTTGGTAGGGTAATCCTTATCAAGGCTGTTTTTATATTGAATCCCCTTAAAAGAATAAAAATGAAAAGAAAAATAATATTAACAGTTGTAGCAATAAGCATTTTAGGTGCTTTTGGTTACTACTATGTATGTTATGGCGGTGCCAGAAACGTTTCAACCGAAGAAACTGCTTTTACTGTTTCCTCAAAAAGCATCATCGAGGAGTTTGGCTCTAATACTGAAAAGTCAAATACTAAATATCTCGAAAAAGCAATAGCCATCAAAGGGAATGTTACTAAAATAACCCAAAAACAAATAATTATAGATAATACGATTATTTGTGATTTGAAAGAATTAAATCCCTCAATTAAAAAAGGTCAGCTGTTAACTCTAAAAGGAAGAGTTGTAGGATATGATGATTTGATGGGTGAATTAAAATTAGACCAATGCTTGGTAATAAATAACGATTAATAAAATAAAAATGAAGAAATTTTTAGGCTTTATGCTTGTGTTTTTTTTGACGGGAAACCTATTTGCCCAAGATGATTTATTAAGTCAGCTGGATAACGTTAAATCTGATGAAAAACAAATTGAAATAGCGGCTTTCAAAGGATTACAAATAGCTAATATGCAATCTACAAAGATGCCGGCAAAAGGCGAATGGTATATGCTTGTTTCGCACCGTTTTGGGGATTTGTCCCAAGGATTTAATAATTTCTTTGGTTTGGATAATGCCCTGACAAAATTTGGAGGAATTTACGGAGTAACAAACTGGTTGAGTTTTGGAGCTTCCAGACACACTTTTAATAAAACCTATGAGGTAACTGCCAAATACAAAATGGCCAATCAGGAAGTAAATGGTTTTCCTGTGACTATTGTGGGCTATAATACTATGGATATCAACACCGATTTAGAAAAAGATGTATATCCAAATTTACAATTTTCTGACCGTTTGGCTTTTACAACTCAATTATTAGTTTCCAGAAAAGTAAATGAAAAACTTTCAATCGAAATGGGTTTTATTAATGTTTATAAAAACTTATACGACGATTCGGTTGATCAGCAAAATGTATTCTCAACAGCTGCAGGATTAAGATATAAAGTGGCCAAAAGAATGAGTGTTAATCTTGAATATGCTGCCCGAATAATTACTGAAGAAAAAGCGATAGACCCTTATCACAACCCGCTTACAGTTGGTTTAGACATTGAAACCGGCGGTCACGTTTTTCAATTGGTAGTATCCAACAGTCAGCCTATGAATGATGTAGCGGTATTCTCGGGTGCCACAGGAGATTGGAATAAAGGTGCTGTCTATTTTGGATTTAACATGTACAGATCCTTTTAAAAACAAGAATAACTAAAATCAAAATATGAAAAAGAGTATACTAATATTACTATTTATCTGTGCAGCCTCTTTAGTTTCCTGCACAGCCAGAACTTACGAAGATATTTCAGAGCCCGTATCAACCGGGCCTACATATACAGCCAATATTGAAACTGTAATAAAAGCAAACTGCATTGGCTGCCATTCAGCGGGAGGCAGACTCCCGACTTTGGGAACTTATGAACAAGTAAAAGACGCTGCCCAAAACGGCAATCTAATCTGCAGAATTGATCAAACTCAATCTTGTGGCAGCGTAATGCCAAGATCAGGACCAATGCCAAGACAAACAATTGATATGATTATACTTTGGCAAAAAGAAGGCTGTAAAAATTAAAACTACATATAAAATGAAAAAAGGAATATTATTATTAGCATTGTTTTTATTGGTGGGAAATCAAATTTTTTCACAAAAAATGATAACACGTACCGGAGAAGTAAAATTTGAAGCATCGATGCCCGCTTTTGAAGAAATAGCAGCATCAAACAAAACATCTTCTTGCATTCTTGATAAAGCAACAGGTGATTTTGTGGCTTTGACTTTGATAAAATCATTCAAATTCAAAGCTCCTTTAATGGAAGAACATTTTAATGAAAATTATATGGAATCTTCCTTATTTCCTAAAGCGACTTTTAAAGGCAAGATTTTAAATTTTGATGCCAAAAAATTATCAGCTGTAAAAACTACTTATGATTTAGAAGGTGATTTAACAATACATGGTGTCACAAAAAAA
Organism: Flavobacterium sp.; assembly: GCA_039931915.1. Lineage (GTDB taxonomy): Bacteria > Bacteroidota > Bacteroidia > Flavobacteriales > Flavobacteriaceae > Flavobacterium. Next base: position 62,239 of record JBDTRA010000016.1, read on the forward strand.
ATAAAAACTAAAGTCAATCTTACTTTAAATGGAGCCAAAATTCTGGCAACAAGTGCAATTTCACTTAAACCGCAAGATTATAAAATTGAGATTCCAAGCTTGGTAAAAGGAAAAATTGCCGAAAATGTAAAAGTTTCAATGAATTTCGTTCTTGAATCCAATTAAACAACTACTGTTGAAGTATCTTTAAAAAGTTTACAAAAAGGACTTTTCTAATCGAATTACAAAATGGTTCGGAAAAAACATGGAAAAAATAATTATTAATTAGTACTTCTATAGTATTAGTTTTTATAAAAAAGGTTAAATTTAAACTGCCCCAAAAAAGTTAGACATTCTTTTGGGGCATTTTTATGGAAAGAAATCTTTTTTTAGATATAATTACATAATCCCCCGCTCATCGTTTCTGAAGCATATAAGGTCGATGAAGCATTTTACAATTTCACTCTCAAAACTCATATACTTCTTTTTTGATGTGTTCCAAATTGGCCTTAGTACTTTAATTTTTAGCCGTGGCAGCAGCGGCATCCTTTTTCTGGCTCCTTTAGCCGGGAAAAGATACAGCGAATGACGGGAATCAGCTCCTTCTGTTTTTTATACTTCTAAAAAAAGGAATTTAGAATTGGAAATAAATAAATGGCTGCGAACCTGCAACGGCTGTCGCATAAACAATCCAGTATACAAAACCTAAAATTATCGCTTTGATTAACAATGGTGTTTTATCAAAAACAGATTTCATTCCGTTTGTGAAAATTTCTGGCAGAAAGTGCCAAACGTAACCGAAAAGCATTAATAAAAATACATTTTTGTATCCGAAGAGTATTGCTTTCCATTGTTCCGGTTCAAATGTTAACTGACCAATATTATTGATCACCTGCAATGCCGTATCGAAATCTCTTGCGCGGAAAAATATCCAGCAAAAAACCACAAAATGAAAGGTAATCACAATCGAAATAAAAGTCCATAAAACAGAATTTTTACCTTCTTTTTTGGATGGAAAAAATTCTACAAAGATTTTATGGATTGCCAAAGCTAACCCGTGCAAAGCTCCCCAAATAATAAACTGGGCCCCGGCTCCATGCCATAATCCTCCTAAGAGCATTGTTGTAAACAAATTAAAATTGGTTACAGTTGTTTGGTTTCGCTTTTTTGAAAGTAAAAATGTCAAACAAAAAACAACAATTGAGCTGCCTGCAATAATTAACGGAATTATACTAATATTGATATTTGTAATTCCCCAAAGCAATAATCCGAAGAAGAATAAACTCGGAAATAGGAATCCTGCAAATGTGCCTTTGCGATTTCCTCCGATAGAAATATATAAAAAATCTTTTAGCCAGGTTGACAACGAAATATGCCATCTTCTCCAGAAATCAGTAATGGATGTTGATTTATACGGTGTTCTAAAGTTAACGGGTAATTTGAACCCAAGTAGCAAAGCAATTCCGATTGCCATATCTGAATATCCTGAAAAGTCACAATAAATCTGGATGGCATATCCATAAGAAGCCATCAGGTTTTCGAATGATGTATAAGTCATTGGAGTATCAAAAACACGATCTACAAAGTTTATAGAGATGTAATTTGAAATAACTGTTTTCTTAATTAATCCTCCAATAATAAGAAACAAAGCGTTGTTAACGTCTTGTTTTGTAAGATTTAATTTTTGATAAATCTGCGGAAGAAAATCTTTTGCACGTACGATTGGTCCCGCAACTAATTGTGGAAAAAATGAAACGAAGAACAAATATTCGATATAATTTTTTGTTGGTTTTATTTCTTCACGATAAATCTCAATAATATAACTCATCGACTGAAAAGTATAAAACGAAATCCCGACAGGAAGGAAAACATCATGAAGCTCGAAATTACCATTGAACATATCATTGTAAGTAACAATCATAAAGTTCATGTATTTAAAATAGGCCAGTAATCCTAAATTCAGGATTACACTTATTACCAGATATATTTTCTTTACGGTGTCTTTCTTTTGTTTGTAAATAATCTGGCTCAAGCCATAATCTACTACGGAAGAAAGCAGTAACAACAAAAAGTATATCCCGCTTGACTTATAGTAAAAGAAAAGTGAAAACAGAATAACGTATGTTAGTCGTAAATAAAATGTTTTACGCAAAAAGGCGTATACAAAATAGAAAACCAAAAACAGCCCAAGAAACAAACCCGTATTGAATAACAGCTTTTCTTCGGGATTATATATGAACCAACTTTTAACCTGCTCGATTGTTATTGCTCCAAAATTATGAACAAACCAATCATTTATGCTATTTCCTGTTATCAACTTACTTTTTTGATTTAAAATTATCGTATGCTCTTAAAAATGCTTCTGTAAACAGTTTTCCTTGTTTTTCATATCCTTTTTTAGAATAATGAACGTAATCCGGTCCTATTAATCCTTGGGCTCTTAATTCCCGAACTCCGTTTAAACCTCCAAACTCATCGTATAAATCCCAAACTGCAAAATCATTTTTCTCAGCAATATTATTAATGTGTTCTGCATACTCCTTAACGTAAATATTCGGTTTTCTTCCTCTGTGCAAAGATGGTGGCGGGGTCATGACAATTATTGGAGCATCAATATTTTGTTCTTTCAAATTACTTATAAATTCACGTAATTGTCTGATATAAACAAAAGCCTCCATATTGTCGTAACTTTCATTTGTTCCAAGCGAAAAAATCAACAAATCAGGATGAAGTGCTTTTAACTGTTCAAAAAACAATGGATATTTATTGTAATCTGAAAACTTGGCACCGTTTACACCAATACTACTATAGGTTACTCCCGGAGCATTTTTCTCTAAAACGATTCCGTTAAGCTCATATTTCGTTGCATTTTTATCCGGAATCAGGTAAATTTTTTCTAATGCTTTTTCGGAATTATAATAATTGGAGAAAGAATCAGATTCCATATTTAAAGCAACAAACTCAGAACTTTTAATGGTCTTTGGCTTTGTTTCATTGGTCGGAATTTTTAATGTTCTTCCTGCACGAATGTTATTCGATTTTAGTCCATTTGCTCTTTTTATTTCGGCAACAGAAATATTGTATTTATTTGCAATTACAGAAATAGCTTCGCCTTTTTTAATTCTATGCGTTACTATTTTTGGTTCTGTAGACTGGATAATATTTGTCTTGGATGATATCGCCAAATCAAACATTTTCTGGTTGTGAGGCGTAATAATATGAATTGAATTAAACTTATAGGCTTTATCCTTTATATTCAATTCGATTACAAAACCGGCATTATCTCTCCAAAGCCCTATTCCGCTTACCCCTACAGGATTCTTTTTGGTCGGATAGATATTTCGGTAACTCTCCCATTTTCTGTTTGAATAAAATCGTTCGTTATAGGAACCATTTGTTTTGGCCAACTGATATGGAAAAACAAAGCCACGTCCTGCATTACCGAATTTTTGCTGCAGATTTTTCCTGATTTCATTGGTCATTAAATCTCCCTGAATATGAGAGTCACCAATATGAACGATATTTATTTTTTGATTATTGCCAATCTCATTTTCTTTTAATTTGGCAAAAACACTTTCTAATACTTTAGCATTAGAAAGATGATTCTCTGTATAAGTTTCAATCGTCGCGGTATCGATTTTACTAATCATATTTTTAATTGTTGAAAGTGAGACTGACTTTTGCGCTTTACTATTTGCTGACAATAAAAGACAGCAAAAGAAAATAATAAGTTTATTCATTTACACTATCTTTTATAACAGACACAGAATCTGTTTTGGTTTTTCCTACGGGTTTTGATTCACCTGATTCACGTTTTTCACGCAATGCCTTATATTGTTCGTAACCTTTATTCAGCTGACTGTATAATAAATTCCCTATCGCCTTTGCACCTCTCTGGTTAAAATGCGTATAATCCTTGTTTGCCCGTACTGGAGTTTCATCCGCCCATTTTACCATAGATCCGTCACCACCCATCAATGTATAAAGATTCACAAATCCTGATTCGGTTTCGAGAGCATATCTCTTTTGAGCTTTCATTAAAGGAACTACTGCAGAGTCTGTTTTCATTTCCAGATCATATTTGGTTGATTTATCAGCTGTTGAAACGATCAAAATAGAAACTCCCGGAAAAGACTCTCTTATTTTATTAACTGTTTTTTTCATCCCTTTTTGATACCAGGAATAATTTTTGGTTCCGTAATTCAGTACATTGGTTCCGTAGTGCAAAACAATAAGGTCATATTTCAGATTGTTATTAAATGCCTGCATTACGCCGGCATTAAACATTGAAATTGGCAGTCCGGAATTTCCTCTTTGTGAAAAGTTATCTACATGAACTCCGCTTCCGTTATCGAAATTAAATCCATAAATCGGAATTGAATCTGATTGTGTAAAATTTGCTTTGAATGCTTTTATACTTCCTGAAGTTACTTTTAATGTGTTGACCAAATTATTCGGAACAAGGCTTTTTCGCAAAGTATCTTTACCGATAATAAAACTCACATTTCCTTTTTTGGATGATTTCCCGTAAAATAAGGTTGGATTGTCTAAAGTAGTCGAAAATTTATTACGTCCTGCTTCATATTGTACCCAGGTAGTATTTGCTTTATCGTTTGCAAAAAACACATGCCCGTTTACTCCAAAAGGACTTATTGGTCTTTTTACATTTAAATAGGATTGTGTTTTCCAGTTTTTGGAAAACAGTGTTTTTACAGAACCTCTTGATGCTGATGATTCTGAGATTATCGAAACAAAACCAACTCCATTTCCTCCAAAACGTTCCTGATAATTCATTCGGATATCCTGTACAATTAAATCGCCATCAGTCATAGAGTCGCCATAATAAGCAATACGAACTTTAGATTGTGGATTTTTTTCGAGCTGATATAGTTTTTCATAAAAAGAAATTAGGTACTGATATCCTTTATAATCATCAAAAGTCTCCGATGGGAATTCGATACCCTCGGAAGCATCAAAAATAATTTTTTCTTTTCCGAGTTCCAGCTCATCTTCATTAATACTGTCCCCATTTTGAGACATAGAATCTTTTGCTACCGATTCCAGAAGCAGCCTGTCGATAAGTATATTCTTGGGATCAACTTTAGTATCCGAAAAAATTTTATTCGGCAAAACTTGTTTAAATCCAATAAAAGCTATGAATGCCAATGCTACAATTGCAAAAGACTGAAAAAAATAAGGTTTTGTATTCACTTAGTACTTATATATTTGAAGAACAGATTCACAAAAAATTAATTTAAATTCCTGTTAATTCTCTATAAAAAAATCTGCGCAAAGATAGGATTAAACATTAATTTATAATGCTTTTTAACAATAAAAAAAGAGGCCCGATAAATCTAATCTCTTTCAAAAAAAATAAAAAAACCAAGTTACCAACTAACTGAACTTTAAGGCAGTTCCATCATACATAATTAAAAAACAAAACCACATGTGTGCTAAGATATTTTCTCTTAGAATGTTGTCTTATTATTAACTTCATACTTCAAAAGCAGAAACGGATGCAATTATCGACAAGTTCGTAAAATAAAAATTGTTTGTGTTAGTTGTAAAAAGCCGATAGTTTCAGGACTATCGGCTTTTTGTGTTTTTAGGATATTTCAACTTCTTTTACATTCTCTCCGGAACTTCAATTCCTAATAAGGTAAATGCTGATTTTATAACTTCGGAAACTTTTTGAGAAAGCTGGACCCTGAAAATTTTCTTAGTCAAATCAATTTCTCCCAGAATATGTACGGACTGATAAAATGAATTATATTCTTTTACCAGATCATACGTGTAATTGGCAATTAAAGCCGGACTATGATTTTGAGCTGCATTCTGAATTACTTCCGGAAAAAGTTCGATTTGTTTAACCAATTCTTTTTCTTTTTCGTGAAGCACTTCGACATCGCTCAGTGTGACATTGTAATCGAAATCTGCTTTACGGATAATTGACTGGATTCGCGCGTATGTATATTGTATGAACGGACCTGTATTTCCTGCAAAATCAACAGATTCTTCCGGATTAAACAAAATACGTTTTTTAGGATCTACTTTTAAAATATAATATTTAAGAGCTCCAAGACCAATTGTTTTATACAATTTAGCTTTTTCCTCTGCTGAATAACTGTCAAGTTTACCCAGATCTTCTGAAATTTGTTTTGCTGTATCAGTCATATCCTGCATCAAATCATCAGCATCTACAACAGTTCCTTCACGGCTTTTCATTTTTCCGGAAGGTAAATC
>JBDTRA010000017.1:0-68198 GCA_039931915.1 Flavobacterium sp.
TATTAGATTTAATTTTGTTCAATCCCTGCTTTCTATTTTACTGTTATAAATTATTTTTATATCTCAAAAGAGCTTCAATTAAATAATAGTCACCATAACTCAGTGGTGCATCTATTTCAGTTTTATTAGGCATATTTCCAACTCCGTGCTTAAGTAAAAATCCCCCATTGGTTTTAAAATCAGCAAAATATTCACTGCTGAGCAACGTATTAAGTATTGTGGCAGATGCTTTTATATAATTTTCAGAAAGGGGTTTATCAGCATAATTACTGAGCTCAATTAGTGCAGAAGCTGTTATGGCAGCGGCTGAAGAATCACGCAGGGCATTTGGTATACCGGGAGCACTATAATCCCAATAAGGAACTAAATCTTTGGGCATATTTGAATTACTTAAAATATAGTCAGCAATGTGATTTGCCTGCTCAAGATATTTTAAATCTTTTGTTTCACGATACATAACTACATAGCCGTAAAGTCCCCACGCTTGCCCCCTCGCCCATGATGAATTGTCAGCAGCGCCCTGGTTAGTGATTTTTTTCGTCACTTTTCCATCACGTGTATCGTAAACTATTTCATGATAGGAACTGTAATCCGGCCTGAAATGATTTTGAAGTGTTGTATTGGCATGATTAACTGCAATATTTCGGTAAACCGGGTCTCCGCTGTAGTTGCTTGCCCAAAAAAGCAGTTCCAGATTCATCATATTGTCAATAATTACCGGCATTTCATCTGCAGAAGCATGATTCCAGGGAGCACTATCCCAGGATTTAATGCATTTTGCAATAGGATTATATCGTGTACTAAGACTTTTAGCACTCTGCATCAAAATATTTTCGTATTCTTTACCGGGATGTAAACGCTGTGCATTTCCAAAACTGCAGTACATCATAAACCCTAAGTCATGAGTCGTAGTGTTATTCTGTTCTTTTTTAAGGTCTTCCAAAAAAATTAAAGCCTGCTTTTCCAAATCCGGAGTTGCTTTGGCTTGGTTAAGATATAATAAAGTTCCGGGATAGAATCCGCTGCACCACCAGCCTGAATTACTGGTCTCCAGTTTTTGGATTTTATCATCCCAGGATTTTGGGTATTCACCCGGCTTTACTTTTGTCGAAAGATATCTGTACTGTTTCACGGAATTGTCTAAAGCAAAATCAATCTTTTTTATAAGATCGTTATCTTTCTTTGTAGCGCATCCCTGCACAATGAATAATATCATTATAAAAATTAAATATTTTTTCATTAGGTTGTTTTTTGGTGTAGATAGTTAAATAATTTAATCTGTTTTTTTATAAATTAAATTACTGCAATTTATAAAATTAAGTCAGCAATTTTTTTCCGGTTTTTTATTATCATTCGAAAAGCTGTTACGGTTATTAACCTATTGCTTACTCACGCGTTTAATTGATACATTTCGTGCTAAATATTCTGTATTTTCAGGTTTTTCAGCTGTTCCTGAGGCTCCTTCCATTTGTAAGTTGATGATAAGCCACATTGGTTGATTTGTAAAATTTGTCCAATGATCCCCAATCTTTTCACCATCTAAAAAATAAGAAACAACAGTATGAATGTCATCTATACGTTTGAGTTCTACACTGTATTGATGCCAGTCTGAAGAAGCGTCCGGTATGGTTTTCTTTAGTGTTGTACAATTTTCAGGTGTGATAAATGTATTCATCCAATTGGTGTTGTCTCCCTTAAATTCCAGGATATCGATCTCTGGCGGCCATCCATTTACAGCAGTCAGCCAGAAGGCTGGCCATGTTCCTTTTTTTACCGGGGCTTTAAATTCACCTGAAATACGGTAAACCGGATATTCTTCCGTTATGGTTATTTTATGCCTGGCATGAACGGCTCCGCTGTGGTATTTAATATCATAATGCGGATCAGATTTGCTTTTCCCTTCACTGCGAACAACGGGAACTGCAGTTAACCGTAAAATATTATTATTCAACACAACCTGATTTTTCTGCATACGTGCACTGCCGTTATGATCCGTGCCCCATGGATAAAACATATTCCACTGCTTATCAAAAATACTTTTGGATTTGAAAGAACCGGAATCTAAAACTGTTTCCCATTTTCGTTCATCGATACTCTTTTGGTCATAATAGGCGTGATCTGTGTCTGTTTTTTTTCCGCTCCAAATTTTTTCTTGTGTGTAGGGCGCATCAGGTGCCTGCCAAAATGGAGTCTGCAAAGGCAGCCCAAGAGGTAAAAATGCTTCTGTACATAAATACAAGCTTCCCGTACTGATATAAGGTTCTCCAATTTCAGGCTGATGCCCATAGAACCCTATTGTCAGCCAGCCGTTATCTGTAAAAGTACCTGGCGCCTCCATCTGTTTTTTAATAATATTGTATAATGCGCATCTTACCTGTGCAGGATTTAATTCTTCCGGCAGTTCCTGTAAAAGTGCCATCTGTGCTAAATTTTGAAATGCTCCTACCCGGTATGCTAAAGAACGGCCGATTGCCGGATATGTTCCTTCAGGAGAAATGAGCCTTTCCTGTATTGCCGCATATCGCCTGGAACGTTCCATAAATTTATCGGCGTTCACTATAAATTCGTTTTTATAGCGCCAGTCCGAAAGTGTATTTTTATTTTCCTTTAAAGTTTTAAGAATGTCAAGCATCATTGGCTGAATTACATAGCTGTTATAATAATCCCAATGATAATCCTTTCCATCACCATATGTCCCGTCGCCAAGATACCATTCACTATGTTTTAATAAGGCATATTCTATCCGGACCATATCGGCTTTGCCTTCGTATTTAAGCAGTGCTGCTTCGATCATTGCCGTAAATAATAACCAATTCGTATAGGCCGGCGATATTACTCTCGTACTTTTAAGTGCTTTTATAACATTCTGTTGTGTATCATTATCCAGTTTTTCCCATAACAAAGGAGCTCTAAGCAAACCTTGGGCAAAAAAAGCCGCATCTACCAGAGGCTGTCCTCCTTCATTGAAATTCATATAATCTTTTGAAGCCGGATTTACTGCGTTTTTTATCGCGGCAGCGGTAAGGTTAATATATTCTGCACGCAATTTTCCTTCAGGTGTATTATCCGGACCTAATTGTAACCATGGCGCTATACCGGAAAGTGTTCTGCCAAATGCCTCTAAATAGGTTACCTTGTCCCGGTCCCCGTATGCATGCGGTGCAGTTTCAATTGGCATTACCGCTTTTAAACGGTCTTCTGCAGTGGCCTGAAGAACAGGATGAGCAATTTTAGTCAGCATTTTTACAAAGTAAGCCCGCTGTTCTGAATTATCCTCTTTCTTAACCTGCGCCAGTAATGAGCTTCCGCTAAAAAAAAGAATCAAAAGAATCTGAGTTCTAAAACATTTCATATTTAATTAATAAAAAATTAAAAGACCTGCCTGTCGCAATAACCAATTGCTCAGGCAGGCTGCAAAAACAACACTTACAAAACTAAACAAACTTAGCTTACTCGTAACCAGGGTTCTGTTCTAATTTTGCTCCACTATTTAACTGAATTTCCGTTAATGGAATAGGAAAAAGCAAATTCTTATCAGAAATCCCGGTTGTTGCCATTTTTAATGGTGTTCCTTGTATATATTTTGGATTCGTTGCCCTATTGACAAGTGTTCCTGTACGCATTAAAGTGATACGTCTGTTTTCTTCTGCGATTAATTCTCTGACCCTTTCATCTAAAATGAAGTCCAAAGTGATATCTGCTGCACCCACTAACGGCGCATTGGCTCTTCTGCGTAAAACGTTTATGCTTTCTGCCGCTGCTTCTAATTTACCCTGTCTGAATTCTGCTTCCGCTCTAAAAAGATAGGTTTCTCCTAAACGCATCAGTATAAAATCTTTCCACATTCCAAAACCAAATATATCCCTGGAATCAAAGTGACCCCATTTTAGGGTATATGGTGCAAGATTTGCGATAGTGTCTGCTGTATTAACAGGAACCGGCTTGCCATAAATCGAAGCGAACTGCGACGCCGGATTATTGTAATAATGCTGGCGGTGTATACTAAACTTAGAGTTTCGCATATCCTGAAGTGGATATAATTTGTGAAGTACCCAGTTATTTAGGCGCATCCTTGCCACTCCTCTTCCTCCAAGACTGTCTGCCGGGATCATTCCATTTACATTATGGTATGAACCTCCCCAGACACGACGCTGTTGTGGTGATCCGCTGCTTCCTCCTCTTACATCTGTCGGGTTATCATTTTGAAGAACCCATATCGCTTCCGTATTTCCTTCTGATCTTCTTTGATTCCCTTTAACAAACATATCGCTAAAAGCATCTCCGGGCAAATTTGCATGTATGCCATAGCGCTTATTAACTAAACTGAATTCGGTACTGTTTATAATTAAATTACATGCTTCTTCTGCTTTAGCTGCCTGATTGGAACGCAGATAAAATTCTGCGGCCACATGAGCTGCTGCATATTTTGATACCCGCTGCTGCAAAGCATTTCCTCTTTGATTGGCAGTGGGCAAATTGTCAATCGCAAATTTTAAATCTGCTTCAATTAAGGCATTCACATCTGCAAGAGGCGCCCTTACAAAATCAAGTTTTGGATATGTGACAGGTTCAGTTACCAACGGAACACCGCCATACAGGGTAGCAAGCATATTATAAGCTTTGGCCCTGAAAAATTTAGCCTCAGCATTTGCCTGCAGCTGTTCTGTTGGTGTCATATCAGTAATCACACCTGACTCAATGTTTTTGATAATGCTATTGGCATTTTCGATTATATTGTATTCCAGTGTCCAAACGGTCTTGGCTGCCGAATTATCGGCCCTAAGATTAGCATAGGTATAAAATGGAATTTCAACTCCTTCCGGTGAAGTTGGCCATGTGATATCAGTTCCCACATTCCAAACCCCAACCCATCCCTGCTGGTCACTTTTTGTATAAAATGTACTTTCCATCTGATACAGGCCAATTAATGCAGATTCCACACCCAGTTTATTAGCAAGTGACTCTGGGGTATAAGTCGAGAAAACTTTTTCATCCAGGAAATCATTACTGCACGAGCTCAAAATTGACAGCGTTCCCATTGCAATAACAGTAACGGAAAATTTAAATATATTTTTCATAATTTTATTTTTTATAATGACACATTAAGACCTAAAGAAAAGGTACGCACTAATGGATAATTATTTATCCAGTCACCGGAACCTCTGGAAGATTGATTATTCTCCGGATCCCACCCTACCCATTTAGACCATGTGTATAAATTACGTCCGGAGACATAAAAAACCAGATTAGTGATTCCGTATTTTTCAATATAGGTGTTTGGAATAGTATAGCTCAAACGCACGTCCTGCAGCCTTACAAAGCTTGCATTTCTTGGAAAACCGTATCCTTTATTATTTTGGTAGGCAACCAATGACGGCCAGGTATTACTTTTATTTTCAGGGGTCCAATATCCAACAGCTTCAGGGGCATTTCGGCGCCCGACTTCATCTCCATAATTAATATCAGGATTGTTTTTAAGTACCCCCTGACTAGTTTGGAAAAATATGTTCAGATTAAAATTTCCGTAAGTAAACCGGTTAGTAATTCCCCCAGTCCAGTCAGGTAAAGTATTACCCAGAAATTTGCGGTCATATTGGGCATCAATCTGTCCGTCAGGTGTGCCGTTTGGTCCGCTTATATCTTTGAACTTAATATCACCGGCTCTTGCAGTAGGATCCTGTGTAAGGTGTGCTCCTGCGGCAATTTCACTTACCTGCCATACGCCTTCCATTTGATAATCATAAATTGCTCCTAAGGATTTCCCTATAAACCATTTGTTTGCAATATCATCTTGTCCTGAGCCATACAATTCTGTTATCTCATTGCTGTAAGTACTAAAGTTAAAACTGGTCTCCCAGCGAAATTGATTTAAGACAACATTTACTGTATTTACCGTAACCTCAAGTCCTTTATTTTCTACATTTCCAATATTATCCCAAATTGTTGTGCTTCCGCTTATACTCGGAATATTTCGGAGCATCAAAAGATCATTTGTCTGAGATTTATATACTTCAATAGTTCCGTTCAGCCTGTTTCGGAAAAAACCAAAATCAAGAGCCAGATTGGCCGTTTTAGTGGTCTCCCAGTTCAAATTTGGATTTCCCATCCCATTTATAAAAGTTCCCACCAAAGCAGCATTGTTAAATGGAAACAAAACAGTACCGTTCGTAGTCAGCGTCTGGTATGGGCTGATAGCCTGATTACCAGTTTTTCCGTAAGAAAAACGCAGGCTCAGATTATTTATTTTTGAAAAATTAGTCATGAATTTTTCGCTTTGAATATTCCATTTAAGACCTATGGCAGGAAATATTCCATATTTATCTGTATTAGCTCCAAAACCTGAGTAACCGTCTCTTCGTAAGGTCAATTGAAGCAGATAACGACTGTCGAATCCATAAATAATCCTCCCCATCTGCGAAAGATAAGTCTGCTGAGAACCGCTTGATCCTCCCGTTACAGTTTGGGCCGCACCTATATTATAAAATGAAAGCGCATCATTTGGAAAAGAAGTACCGCCCAGACTTGTTGCAAAATCTGTTCTTTTTTGTGAACTGTACAATGCAAGTGCCTCTACATGATGTTTTCCAAAATCTTTGGTATAGGATAAAATGTTTTCAACCGTCCAGTTTTTCATCTCTGATGTATTAATAGTTGCAGAACCGCTGTTATTGTTGGAAGCGCGTCCTTCATAATATCCATATCTGTAAGGGTTGAAGGTATAAGAACCATTTATACGATACTTAAGCCCATCCAAAAAACCCAATTTAATATCAGCATAAAAATTACCCGTCAGGTTTTTTTGGGATTCTTTACGATCTGTAAAAAGACCTAAAAGCGGATTTGCAAACAATGTCTCCGGATTCATTGGATTCATAATAATATTACCATTATCATCACGCGGACGACTATACGGGCTAAGTGCTGTGGCAACAAGCAGATTCGCACGCCCTCCGTCATAATTATTATTGGCGTAGTAGGAAGATGTTCCGATCTTCAGCCATTTGGTAACTTCTAAATCAAAATTAGCCCTATATGTTGCCCTGTGAAACTGGTAACCTTGTATTACACCGTCCTGATCCAAATAATTGGCTGAAAGGAAATATTGTGCTTTATCGGTTCCGCCGGATACATTTAAATTATGCTCCTGCATAAAACCGCCTCGCGTTACCTGATTCAGCCAGTCTGTGGTGATGCCTCTGTTATAATTATCAATTTCATTTTGATTAGGCAGTATGGTGGTTTGTGTCAGCCCTCGTTGTGACATGTAATCAGCATATTTCTGCAGATATGAATCTTTACTTCTGGGGGTTAACTCATTGTAAATATTATCCACGGCAGTATAGGTACTATAACTGATAGTCGGTTTTCCGGTATTTCCTCTTTTTGTACTGATCAGTATTACCCCATTAGATCCGCGGGTTCCGTAAATAGCTGTTGCAGAAGCATCTTTAAGAATTTCTATAGATTTGATATCGGCACTTGGAATATCATTATAGGAACCGTAAAAAGGCTGTCCATCGACAACAATAAAAGGATCCCTGGAGGCATTTATACTATTTAGTCCTCTAATTTGTATGCTTCCTGTCCGGCCCGGAACTGAGGAACCCTGCGAGACGTTAACCCCGGCTGTGGTTCCCTGAAGTGCTTGTGTAATGTTGGTAACAGGCAGATTTTTTAAACGTTCCTGTGGTACGGAACTAACAGATCCAATTACATCTGATTTTTTCTGGGTACCGTAGCCAATCACGATAACCTCGTCGAGAGAATTTTCACTCTCCAGCAGTACTACGTCGATTTTATTCTTGCCGGCCACAGTGATTTCAACATCTTTGAATCCCATAAAAGAAAACACAAGCACAGCCTTGGGGTCTGATACATTTATAGCATAATTACCATCAAAATCAGTGAGTGCACTTTCACGGGTGCCCTTAATCATAACAGTAGCTCCCGGAAGTCCAACGCCTTCTTTAGTTGTAACCTTTCCTTTTACAGGAGATTGAAAAGCCATGCCCCTGTTTTCTAAAGCGAATGTATAAGACGATATTAGCGACATAATAATCGCTAAAACAAAAGAATCCCACACTCGAAAGCTAAGTTTTTTGCATTGATTAGTCATAAATTAATTTGGTTAAATAGTTAATCCTCGTGTTCTTATCTAATCTGCTGACATGCATTTTATTATGAATGTCAGCAGATTCAGACTTTCAAATTAACAAGTCTTTAAGAAAATTTAAAGGGGGGTAAATCACTATTTAAAGGGGGCAAACCATCTGCTTTTTCAATAAAAATCAAAACAAAGCATACGAAAATTATGACTATGAATAAAAAGAGTGTGGGTAATTACACTAAAAGTATGTTCTAAACTAAATTTTGCATTTATAACTTTTGTATGATATTCAATTCTGAATTAAATGAATTCCTGTACTTTTTTATAAATTCCGATGGTGTCATACCATAAAGTTTAACAAATTGTTCCCTAAAATGTTTGACATCCTCCATTCCCACTTGTGAAGCTGCATGCGAAATACGGATGTCTTCGGTCAGCAGAAGCACTGCTGCACGGCGAAGGCGCACAGATCTGATAAAACCATTTAAAGTCTGGCCTGAAATTTCTTTTATTTTAGTGTATAATCGGGTATGGCTCATTCCCATTTCTAAGGAAAACTGCTTAATACTAAATTGTTGGTTAGCAAGATTTTTTTCAATGACTTCTATGCATTTTTTTAAAAAATCAGCGGTCTCCGTAGGCACCTTTTGCGTATGGGGATTCAAAGTTATACTATCAAGAAAATAGCTCTTTAACTGACTTCTGTTGCGAAGCAGTGTTTCAACTTTTGCTTTTAAAATATCATCATCAAACGGTTTGGTTATGTAATCATCTGCCCCATCAGAAATTCCCTGAAGCTGGGTTTCAGGGTTTGTGGAGGCTGTCAGCAAAATCACTAAAATATGATTAATACCTTCACTGCTTTTGATTTTTTTACAAAGTTCCAAGCCATTTAATCCTTCCATGGAAATATCACTGAGAACGAGATCCGGCAAAATCTTCTTAACCATTTCATAGCCATCAAAACCATTCTCAGCACTATAGGTTAAATAATCGGCTGAAAAAAGTTCGATTAAATAATTCCTGATTTCTTCATTATCATCAATTATCAATATTGATTTTTTTCCTGATACGACATCATCCTTCAATTTACTTAAAATATGTACATCCGTATCTTTTAAAGGAGCTTTAATTCCATGATTATGAACGGTTTCTGCTGCCAATTCTTTTACTATATAACTCATTTTAGCAGAGGGAGCTGCAAGTGGCAGATCCGGGAAATGATCCTTGCCTTTTTTTAAGAATATTTTAAATTCTGTTCCTTGTCCTATCTGGCTTGAACAGGTTATACAACCGAAATGTTTTTCAATAAAATGCTTTACAACAAATAACCCTATACCGAATCCTTTACGGGAACTGTTATTAAAATTTATTTGTCTAAACTTATCATAAATATGATCGATTTCCTCTTCATTTATTCCTACCCCTGTATCTTTTATTTTCACAATTGCTTCTTCATTATTTTCCTCTATACAAAGTAAAATCTCACCTCCTGCTAATGTATATTTAAACGCATTGGAAACTATATTGAATAAAGAAATTTCAATCTTTTCATGATCCCCAATTATATAAACGGTCTCTTGGGGAAGCAAAATATCATACTTAATTTTTCGGGATTTAGCCTGCTGTGTGAAATATTGATACACTTCATCACATAATTTATTTAAGTTAATTTCAGATAATACAAGCTGGTCTGCATCATCTTCTGCTCTTCTAAATAATAACAACTGATCCATTAGACTTAAAAGCCTTCTTGCATTTCGATTTGCCACCAACAGCTCCGGTGCGGCTTCCCCTGTTTTATTCTGTTGCTTTATTACTTTTTTTATGGGGTTGATGATTAAAGAAAGTGGAGTCCGGAACTCATGGGAAATATAAGTAAACATTGAAATCTGTTTTTCAGAAAACTCTTTCTCTTTCCTGTTTTCCATTTGTGCCAGCATTACTTCGTAGCGCATTCTTTCTTTATATTTATTATATCGGATATACATAAATACAACTCCTGCACCTGCTAAAATATAAAGCATATACGCCCACCAGGAGCGCTGCCATGGAGGAAGAACCTGAATTTCGATTAGCGTAATTTCGTTACCCCAATTTCCATAATTATCCGTCGCTTTTACTTTAAATTGATATATTCCTTCATACAGTCTGGAATATCTTGCATTCCTGTTAGACACATAATTCCAATGCTCGTCCCAGCCCTCAAGATAATAGGCATATTTAATTTTATCTGTGCTCTCATAATCCAATGTCACAAAATCCAATGATAATGTTGTCTTGTCAAAAGGCAGTTTGAGTACTTTCTGATTCCCGGATTTTATTTTAAAGTAATTGCTGTTTCCAGGAACCGAACTATTATTAACCTGAACATCATCAAGCAGCACTTTATAATGCCGATTTATCTCTTTTATGCTGTCAGGAAAAAAAATATTAAATCCGTTGATACCTCCAAAAATAAATTCTCCCGAAGACAAAATTAAACCGGCATTATAGCTGAACTGATTGCTTTGAAGCCCGTCTGAGGCGGTAAAATTGTGAAAATTCTTTTTCTCCGGATTAAATTTGCTTATTCCTTTATAGGTACTCAGCCATAAATATCCCTTTTTATCTTCAAGAATGCGCAAAACTATATTAGATGGCAGCCCTTCAATGGTAGTAAATCTGGTAAAGGATTTATTTTTACGGTTGAATTTCAGCAACCCTCCTTCTGATGTGCCGATCCAGAAATTAGACTTTTTATCTTCAAGGATGCATCGTATTGGATATCCGATCTTTGTTCTGGTAATTTTTTTTGTAACCGTATTGATTTCGATTAAATCTGTGTAAGTACCGACCCATAAATTGCCATCACTGCTTTCGCTTATGCACAATACTCCCGATATGCCTGAATTAAAAACTTCAAATTTTTTGGTCAACGGACTACGATAATAAAGCGTTCCTTCTTTGGTTGCCGACCAAATTGTATTTTTTGAATCTTTAAATACAAACCAAATACTGCGTTCCTCGTGTTTTGTAACAGGATTGTACAAGTTATAATGCTCAACCTTGTTATTCAGGGTATTAATTTTATTTAATCCTCCATCCCAGGTTGCGACCCACAAATTATGTTTGTCATCTAAAACAATCCCCGGTATAAAATTACTTGAGAGTCCGTCGCTCTCAGTAAATTTTGTAAACGTATTTTTAGCTCTGTTCCAAAGACGTAAACCCGCGCCGTCAGTACCAATCCATAAATTATGGTTCGTGTCTTCACAAAAAGAAAGTGTGTAATTGAGTGCAGGATTACCTTCAGTATTTTTTATATGCCGAAAATAGCGTTTAGAATTCCCAATCATGCTTACCCCGCCCCGCAAAGTTCCAAACCATTTATTTTCATCCTTATCCTCATATAAACCCCAGACGGCATCACTTTTTAAAATTTGCTGATTTCCTTCATCTTTAAATTGAACTGCTTTATTTTGTTCGTTTATTTTAAATACTCCCGATCCGTCTGTAGCGATATAAATTTCTTTATTTCTATTAAGTAAAATATTGGTAACTATAGCCTTACGATTAAGGATATTGTTCCCATAGTTTTTATGTTTTTCTTCAAACTTAAATAATCCCTCATCAGTTCCTACCCACAAATCGCCATTATCGCCGCTCTTTAAATAATTCGCCTGCAACTTTTCACTGCAGATTGCTTCCATTAATTGAGATTTTATCCAGTACTTGTATAAACCATAATTTTTAATAAAAACCCAGCAGAAGCCTTTTTCAGGAACTGGTTCTATACTCGTAACATGATACTGAGATATTTTTTTGCCTCTAATCTTTAAACCTGCCTGCTTCCCTATGTATTGCCCTTTCTTAAAAATGACCAAACCTGATTTTTCACATGCGGCCATCATATAAAAAGTTGAAAATGCCTTTATCTGTACTATGCTTTCTCCCTTAATCAATTTTGTACCGTTGTCTGTCGCCAGCTGAAAAACCTCTCCTGAAATTGCATTAAGCACACTCCCTCCATTTGCACTCCCAACCCAGATATTGCCTTGCGGATCACCATCGATACAAAATATATAATTGGCAGCTATTGAATTTTTCTTATTGACATCATTTCTGTAAACTTTAAAATTATAACCATCATAACGATTCAGGCCGTCATTAGTACCAAACCAAATATACCCCTGGCGTTCCTGATAAATACAGGTAACAGAATTATTGGATAATCCCTGAGATATATCTAAAAACCGAACTAAATATTCCTGACTGAAAACAGAAAATGTAAACAGATAAATCAGGAAACTAATTTTAAACTTTTTTTTCATAATTGGGGGCTGACTAAATATAAATTATACTTCCGGAAATCGTTGTCATACTGAGTCGATTTAGCTTCGCTCAGGGCTTCGACTCCGCTCAGCCTGACACCTAATGAGTTAAATAATCTTTGAAGTGTAAGCAGAAAATAAACGAAGAGTTATATTCTCTTTGAATAAATCGTTGGCCGCTATTTAATTACGGGTATTTTTTGAAGTTCCAGAATTTGAACAGGCTGTGCTTCTACAATGGATAAACCTTCACCATCTGCCTGACTTACATTTTGAGAAAAAATATGCAGCTGCGCCTTTTCCTTCCAAAGTTCCTTATCGAAATTAGGTTCCCATTGACCAACAGATTGATCCGTAATATCGGTGATTTCCCAATGTTTTTTATTCAGATTTATTGATGCCAGACTGATTTTACTGCCTCTTTCTTCAGATCTGAAAAGCAGGTAAAGCATGGATTTATACATTAAAATTTCCGGACGTGAAATCGGAATTCTTTTAGTTCCTCCTCCTCCTAAAATAAAGGATTTTTCCTGAAAATCAGTATCGATCAGGTTCCATTTTCCTTTATTCAAAAAGACAATTTTATACTGAGGTATCCCGTTAGCTGCCCAATAACTGGCTATATACGGATTACCAAGTATATCTACGGTCATTGCAGTCTGATTGATTAAGCTGCTGTTTTGCGGTACACTCCACGCCAGTTCGGCTGTTGCCTTTGTGATTGGAAGTGAATATTTCTCTCCATTGGATTTTTTCCAGGTATGTCCTCCATCTGACGAAAAAGCATAACAGATATCATGATTAGTCGAGACATCCCAGCTTTCGCGCCATACCCAGGAAATATAAATTCCTTTTTTGTTTACGCAAATCTGCCAGTAAGCACTTCGCTGGTTTTCTCCATCAATTAAATTATTTTGCAGTTGCTGCCACTGTTTCGTTTTTACATTATATATTTTCATCATCATATTACCCCGGCCTGAAGCGCCTGAACGGTAACAGAATAGCAATTTACCATCCGGAAGATTATGAAATTCGGGATAAGTCACTTTAAGCTCTTCATTTCCTGTCATGGATTGTTCTTCACCCAGTTCCAGGCTAAATGGTGCTTTACTTTTTGCATAGCGAAGACGGGTATCATGCTGATCCCAGCTTACATGCAGGTATCCATCAATATCGATGGCGATACTGATGCTGTTATGGGCATCTTTGACATTACCTCTATAAGGTGTAATTAGTGTTTCCCACTTGGTTGAGTCCAGTCTGCGTTTTGCCAGGACCATCTTGCCTTCAGGATTGTAATAAGCGGTGTATTGAATATTTTTAAAGGTAGTTACAGCACTATTTCTAAAAATAACGGTGTTGACAGAATTGCTGCTCCATCCCGGGCCAATTTCACTGGCTATAGTTTTTATCTGCGCATTAGTTTTGAAAGAAAATAAAATCAAAGAAAAAAAAAGCCATTTAATAATTGCAAATTTTGCCCGGAACCGGCTGTGTAAATAATTAAACATGTGAGGTTAAGTTTTGGTGGTTACAAACAAATGTAATTAGAAGAATTAAAAAAACAAACCACTAACAATATTGGTTCTCTATTAGTGGTAAACAAAATTTAAGTATAGAGCAGGCCGTGCTTCCATTTTTTTTAATCTGTACATTTATTTGATTAAATTTTTGTATCCAAAATTTAATATTTTTATAGGAATAAATCTATATATTTGGTATTTATTAACCGCTAATCATTTTGAGCCAAATGTTGAAATATTTAATCTATTTTGTACTATCCATAGTACTTTTAATATCCTGTAATAACGAAGAGCCGGGAAAGAATAATACCAGCGTAAATTTAAATCAGGTAAAAAAAGATTTAGAATTAAATAAATTTTCTAATGTAAATATTGCTGAAAATGTAGCAGTAAATTGGGAAAGCATAAAGGAAACACAGAAGGATAATTTTAAAATTTCTGAGATTTCAGTTCATGAAAAAGCAGTAAGTACGCTGGAATCTGATTTTTTGCAGAACCATTTAAAATATCAGATTGTTGCAATTGAGTCAGAAGGACAATTATATTCCTATTTTGTAGAAGCGTATACCAATAAAGGCAGCAATGTTTATCCTGAAACCATTACCAGACTAAATGATTTTACAGGAACATTAAATGTGTTTCTTTTAAATGGAGAAAATTTGGGGTCAGTAGCTATATATAAAGGAAAAGCCAGAAATATTTCAGAGAATAATAATCTGGATGTTTTGGCAGAAAGCATTAATGCCTTTGCGACTAAATCTGATAACACGAATAAAATGCCTCAGTGCGGAGGAAATTATACGGTATTTATCGATCAAACTCTTTCTCGTTTTGATGTCTGGACTGTTGGGGATAAAATTGTGGCAATTAATTATGTTGGTACTACAACAAATCGTACCTCTACAATTATGCCGTATCCTTGTGATGGCGTTTATGATAAAAATGATATCTTCAATCAAAGATTAGAATCGTACAATTTTAAGAATGGCACTGGAGGTGGAGAATCAACAGCCACACCTCAGATTTTTAATGAACTTACAGGAAAAGCAAAATGCTTAAATGATTTATTAACTAAGAATGGTGATTCTTTTGTACAGGGGATATTAGTTAGGTTTGAAGGTAAATCAACTTTTAATGTCAGACTTGTTTCTGTAGATAAAATTTTTTCGAAAGATCAAGATGCAAATGGAAATTATCCAGAAGTTAATGGACATACGGAGCCACCTGTAGGTAATGAAATAGTTATAAAAATTAGCACTACAAAATCCGATGAAAATTCATCTTTAGACTTAGTCAGAACTATTCTTCACGAATACATCCATGCGGATCTTTTTAGTAAAACATTTACAGGTATTTATAACGGGAAATCAGATTTTGAAACAGTTACAAAGATGTATTCAATGCATCATAGTAATATGGCTGTCAATTATTTAAATGGAATGAAAGAAGCTCTTAAAAAGTTCCATAAAACGGTTCTTACAGATGATTATAATAAGTACACGAATTATTATGGCGAAGAGCCAAGTGATGCTTTTTACGAAGCACTCGCTTGGGGAGGGCTCAGGGATAATAAGACTAAAGCCTGGGAAGATCTACCAGCTGATGAAAAAGCAGCAATAGAAAAGCTTGCTAATAGAGCTGCTATGTTAAGTCGAATGACGCCCTGTACTAACTAAATATTTAAAAATACAATTATGAAAACACGATTTTTTTTAATAATCTTATTTTGCCCTTTCGTAGCTTTAAAAGCACAGGAGAAAGCTAAAGACACACTTTTTTTTAGTGTTGATAAATACTATACAATTTCGCCTACTCTTATTCCAAATTTCTTAAAAAAAGTGGCTTTTCCAGAAATTATTGATTTTAAAAAAGAGCTAATGAGCCATACCAAAACAAATGGGCACATCTATTTTATTGGTGATGGTTTTTTAACAAAAGGATTAAAGCCAAAAAAAATCCTGTCCATAAAAGAGTATGTTGAAAACAGAAAATTTTATCTTGATGGGGAATATAATAAAATTGTAGATGAAGGTAAACTGAGAGATTCGTTAACTAATAAATACACTATTTTTTTTGTTAATGGTGATGAATTTATAAGTCCCCGAGTATTAGAGTACTATTCTTATTATCCGATACGGGAAGGTGACAATTTTATTCAAAATAAAATAAAAGACACTCTTTATTTTACATTGGATAATGAATATGTTTACAAGCCGAAAAATAGACCAGATGGTATTGCTGATTATTATTTAATTAAAGACAGCAGTAGTGATGAAGTTTTTTATTTTAAAGAATTAGAAACCGTAAATTTTTTAAAACCAAAAAAAATACTTTCTCTTAAAGAATTTGTGAGATCTTCGAGATTTTATGACAAAAATCAAACTCATAAATTAAGTGAAGTATATTTTATGAAGTTTCTAATGGATTATGTTATTTACTTAGTCGACGACAAAAATAAATTTATAAAAGTAGCACCATTAACTGTAATGGAAGATTAAGAGGAATTATTGTGAGTCGGAGAGCCTAATTTGTTAACTGATCTACCTCTGCAGACTACTATAGTCTGGCTAAATGTGCCTCAGTCAGAAAGAGTGAAAATTCTAAAAACTTACAATTATTTTAAAAATACAAATTCACCATGTCAACAATAAATTTTTTTTTTATTTTTCTCCTTTTAAATTGCTTCTCCTTATCATTTTCGCAAACAGTAAAAAAACGAAATGATCAAGTAGTTCTTTTAGATTTAAAAAGTAAAGCAGTAAGAGAATATAATATTCATAAAGATACAATGAGTGCTCGTTTTAGTATTTATGTAAAAAAATATGAATCTAAAAAAGAAAGAGACAAAGCTATTAAGATTTATAATGAGAAGGTAAAAAACATAAAAACTAGCGGGGAAAATCCTAGCGAATTGAGATTGCCAGATTTTTCTATAGGTTTATATGTTTTTGATAGAAAACCACAAAAATTAGAATCATTGCAAGGTGTTAAATTCATAACAATCAAGCAGTTTCAAGATAGTATTCATTTTGCACGAGATCCTATTTATATCATTCATAAATTAAAAGATGGGACTTATTTAAAATGGAAAACAAGCATTATGGACATTGTTGATTAATTGTGAGCAAAATAAATTATGAATGATTGGTGAAGGATAACCAAATGAATAATAGGACTACCTCTACAACCAACGGTTGCATGGACACTAATGTCTAAAGATGAAAGAGTAAAACTTATAAATATTTATAAAAACTTTCTTAATACAAACGCACCATGTCAAAAATAAAATTAATAGTTACAATATTTATATTTTCAATTAAGATGATGTTTTCTCAGGAACACAGTGACTATAAACGGAATTCGATATATCTTAATTTAAATGATAAGGCATTAGAAAATTATAATATTGATAAAGACACAATGAATGCGCATTTTAGTATTTATTATAAAAAATATGAATCTAAAAAAGAACGTGAGATTGTTGCGAAGGTTTATAATACTAAGTTAAAGAATATTAGAACAAGCGGAGAAAATCCTAGTGAAGTAATACTCCCTAATTTTTCAATAGTCTTTTACGTTTCTAATAGAAAACCAGAAAAATTACAATCATTGAAAGGAATTAAATTTATTACTCTTAAACAGTTTCGGGATAATAATTATGTAACATCAAATCCTACTTATATCATTCATAAATTAAAAGACGGCACTTATTTAAGATGGTTGGCTATAACTATTGATGAGATTTAGAGAAAGATTGTATACATTAAAACAAATTTATAATGTCAACAATAAAAATTTCACTTGTTTTTTTATTTCTAATTGTTTCAGAATGGTTCTGGAGGAGGAAGCGGAACGGTCACTACAATAATCACAGATCCTTCTTTTTCAAACAATCCTTGTTTGTCAGGAGTGTTTAACAAATTGGGAGGTTCTCTTATTTTTCAAAATTATCTAAAAAAATTTGACAGCAAATTTTCAGTCGCAAATTTAAAATTGTCAGCGAGTAGTACTTTACCAAATAATATTAATGCCGAAACTGAAAGTCCGGTAAATTATCTAGTAAATATTACATTTAATGAAAACAATCTAAACAGACCGGCATTATCTATTGCACGAACTTTTATACATGAAATGATACATGCTGAAATTTATAGAAAATTGCTTTCAGTTGCAGGGCAACCTCAAATACAATTTAATCAAAACCAACTAAATCAATTAAAAAATGACTATCCAGGACTATATGATTATTACATGAGATACGAATTTAATGTCCCTGCTGGTCAAAACCCATCAGATGCTCAACATGAAGCCATGGCAATGCATTACAGAGATATTATTGAACAAGCTTTAAGACAATTAGACAATACACTTTCTTCAGATACTTATGAAGCATTAGCTTGGGAAGGTTTAAAGAGCACAAAAGCATGGGAAAAATTGCCAACAGCAAAACAACAAAGTATTCTTTTGATAATTTCTAATTTTAACAAAACTAATTCAAATTGCCAATAACATGAAAACATCAAATATATTGATAGTGCTTTTATTGCTAATATCTTTTCAAAGTATAGGGCAAAATAGCAAAGAAAAAAAAGTTTTACTTTTTAATAAATCACAAATGTCTTTTAAAGATAATATTTTCGTTTCTGAAAAAGCGGTATTTAGATGTATTGGAAAAAAGAAATATATAAATTATGATTCTGTAAAAAAACTGCTGACAAATACAGAAGAAATGAATGCAAAAATTATTAAACACAAAGATTACAATACTTCTAAAAAACCCGATTTTTATTATTCAAAATTTTATGAGATCTATATTTTAATAAAAACCGACAAAAAGCATGGTTACCTTTATCCTGTAGAAAGAATATGGATTGTTAACAGCAAAATTGTAGATTAAATGCATTTGAAGTCAAATTATTGATCGTTTTGATGTTTGGACTAGTGCTGGTGAAATAGTGTTAATTAAATATCTTGGTACTACAACAACAAGGACAAGTAGTATTATGCCTTTTCCATGTGATGGTAATTATAGTAAAGAAGATATATTAAATCAAAGATTAGAATCGTATAATTATAAAAATGGTTCAGGAGGCGGAACTTCAGTACCTACATCTTTGCAAATCTTAAATGCATTGGAAAAGCAAATTGATGGTACTAAGCTTGACCCCTGCCCCAAAACGGTTTTAGAACAGTTAAAAAATGCTACGAATTGTGATATTGCTAATATATTAACAAAGTTAGGAGCAAATAAAATTTATAATCTAAATATAATAAGTGGTATACCACCTGATGGTACTTCTGCTTCCACTACTCGCACTGATCCAAAAGTTAAATTTAACTATACAACTACCATTAGTACTGATTACCCAGATGCAACATCTCTATTTAGAGCCTCCAATATATTACACGAGGTAGTTCATGCTTTTTTTATGTCTTTAAATGATGATAAGAATACTGGAGGAGGATTAGCTGTTTATGGAGAATTTCCTGTACTTTTTCAAGCATATTTTGATTCTAAATATCCACCAAATAAAATGGAGACACCTAACGTCCATCATGAAGAAATGGCAAATTTATATGTTGATGCAATAGCAGCATCCTTGCAGGAATACAACAAGGCAAACGATCCTAACGGACTTGTTCCCTATCAGGTTTATTCTGATTTGGCTTGGGCAGGTTTAAGTGAAGCGCCAGTTTTTAATGAGCATTTTAAAGGGAAAGAAGCCGAAAAAGAAAGAATTCTTAACAGATACCGATGTGAATCTAATGGCAGTACGGTTGAAGCCGAAACTCCCAAACAGCAAACCGCTGCTGGAAAACCATGTACTAAATAAACAAAAAAATGAAAACAATCTTTATTTTATTAACCAGTTTTTTTTGCACATTGATTCATGCCCAAAAAAAAACAATTGTTACGTTTGACAAACATGATTTTTTTCAAGTTGTCAATCAATATTTAAATTCACAAATTAAAGACAAGACAAAAGAAATAATTGTAATTAAAGAAAAATTGAACCCTAATGTAACTTTAAAAATTTTTGAAGGGCAGTTTCCAAGATCAGAAAATGATCCGCCTGATTATTATGAAATGTACGGAGGGGCTAAAAGACCTTTGTTTAACAATAAAGCTTTTATGCTTATGAAAAATACATTTTATGATGATAAAAAATATGCTTCACCAAATATTACTGATAAAGAATGGACTACAAGTGATCTGGAATTTGATAAAATAAAGTTCATTTCATTGCTTCGTTTTGTTGGAAATTCAAATAATAAAGATTATTCAGAAATAAATAATTTGCCTAATTACATACCAATATTTGGGATATCAGAGCCAATTATATACAATAAAAAATATTTAATTTTTCAATTTCATATTACGCAAACACCTTTTTTTGGTTTTTCAAATGCAAAAGTAGTAGTAATGAAAAAACTTAAAAACAAATGGATTGTTGTAGAAAAAGTATTTGATTATGAAATTAATTAGAAAATAATTTTTAAAAATAAAAGTCTTGCGGGCATATCAAAACCCATTTATTAACCTGTCGTTTTAGGCTTTTAATCAATTACAGCCAGCCGACTGGTAAATATTTTATAATAAAACAACCGGAATATGATATCTCTAAAAATATCATAATCCGGTTATTTCATGTAATAAAAGTAACATCATTTTTTATAAGCTGCCAGGCCTATAAATCATTTAATGTCCATTGTTCTTTCCAATATAAGACCGGATACCCGTTTTCCATTTTTAATGGGAGCCATACATAGCGTCCGTCTTTTGGGTTCTTTGGCCTCCAGCGGTCTGCCATAAAAATAAAAGCATTTTTCTTTCCCGCTACTGGCAGTATGTAGGTACTTTGGGACTCAAAAGTAGTTTGTGCACCTTCACCGCTACAGGGATTACCAAGTTCTTCCCAGGGACCCCAGATGGACACAGCTTTAAAAGAACGGGCAGCATTAGGAGCCCATCCTGTACAGCCTGACGTAATCATATAATAAACTCCGTCGTGCTTGTATATTGCAGGGGCCTCATTATGGCCTGCCGGGGCAATTGTAATATATTTACCTGTGAAATCAAGATAATTGTCTGTCAGTTCACTTAAATGCAGTGTAAGATTATCTTCCGACGAATGAATGTGGTATGCTTTTCCGTCGTCATCGACAAAAACCTGCATATCCCGAGCCATTTGACCTGAAGTGAAATCCCTGCGGACAAAGAGTCCTTCTTCGACTGCTTTTCGCCATTCCGGCGTCCACCATTTCAGGTTAGTTTCGCCTGCAACAGGCTGTTTCCATTCTTCTTTAAATCCTTCGGGCCAGTTGCCTGCATCCGGACGGTAAGATTTAATAAATGTATAAGGTCCTTTTGGTTGACTGCTTACTGCCACAGCTGTTCTGGCAGCTTTGTAACTTTGTCCTTTTAGCTCCAGGTGAAACCACATTACATATTTCTTAGTTTTTGAATTATAGATTACTTTTGGACGTTCGATAATACATCCTGAAGTAATTTCCGAATTTGGATCATTTGAAACAGCCAGTGCTATCCCTTCGTTTTTCCAATTATAAAGATCTTTCGAAGAATAGCAGGTGACCCCGACACGTGCATCATTTGTTTCGCCCTTATGCTCACCAAACCAATAATACTTTCCTTTTGTGTAAAGAATACCTCCGCCATGAGCATTGATATGAACACCATCAGTATCTTTCCAAATCTCGCCCGGATGGATACTGGATCCTTTTTGATTTTGGGATTGGGTTATTAAACAAAAAAACAGAAATCCGCCAAGCAATAATAATTTGGTATGTTTCATCTTATTTTTAAACTGCATTTAATTCAATTTGAACTGCTTATCAAAGCAAACTTAAAACATAGCTATAGGTGTATTTTTGTCCGGTAAGCAGATACTGCGCATGTGGCAGTGCCCCCCAACTGGTGTCTCCTCCTACTCCGCGCTGGCTTAAGTCAATATGAAGATACACTTTATCTTCAGGTTTTACATCATTGATATGTCTTCTGTCTTTATTAATACCTGGATCAAGACTTTCAGTAGAAACATTCAAAGCACTGAAAGACAACGGTTGGCTTCCTCTTATTAAAAGTCCTTTTTTGCTGTTGTCAGCCAGTTTGATCCAGCGTGTATCGGTCTTATATCCGCAATCCTGAGGTCGGATATATTCCCATGTAAACTGGTCTGCTACGTCACCTTTATAAATTCCCATGAAAGAAGCTGTGTTGCGATCAATATAGTTTTCCCATGGCCCTCGTCCATAATATTCAAGTCCGCTGTACTGGCCCCGAAGAATTACACGCATGCCAAAACGTGGCATTTCAGGAAGTTCTTTTCCTTTTTTGTCAATGGAAGCCGTTATTTTTATATCACCGTCAGGCTGAATCAAATAGTTCACCGTGTACGGTACATTAACATTTTTAAGCAGATATTTAACTTCAACAGGAAGACCTGCTTCCGTTTTTTTACCCACTATTACGCTCTCCACCACAGGATCCGTGTGTGCCTCTTTCCAGATTCCCAGTTTTTTAGGCATTTCATTCCCAAAGTCATTATCTGTTGGTGCACGCCAAAAATAAGGTGTTGGAAAACCTGACACTATTTCTTCTTTATCGCCCTGTTTTCTGTAACTGATAAGTACGCCTTTAGTAAGATCAAAACTTCCTGTTACATTATCTGTTGCAAAAGTTAAAGTATTTCCGTTTTTCTTAAAGCTCAGTTTACCTTTGTTTGGTGCTTCTGTTTCAAAAAAATCATCACTACCTAATTTAAACTGTTCTCTTGCTATTTCATGTCCGCCGGGAACAAGGTCTTTTTCAGCTTTGGTGTAAGCATAAATATTTAAATAATATTCCTCTTTTGCGGCAGTATCTAAAGTTAATGGTATTTCCGACTGCATTCCTGCCTGTGTACTGGTATCGAAACTTCCTTCCTGAACTTTTACACCGTTTTTAAGCAGTTCCCATTTAAATTTAAAATTATCAAGACCAGTATATAAATAGTTATTTTTAATCTTAAGAATGCCATTGCTGAAGTAAAAAGCAAGATCCTGATATACTTTTTTCACCTCGGGTAATCCGGGATCAGGAACACGGTCTGCAGTAACAAGTCCGTCAGCACAGCCATTTTCATCATGCTGTAATTTTTCTCCGCCAAGATCTCCGCCATATGCCCAATACACTTTGCCGTTAGCATCTTTTGCCTTAATTCCCTGATCTACCCAGTCCCATATAAAACCGCCTTGCATATGTGGACTTGACGATATAATATCCCAATATTCCTTAAAATTACCTGTACTGTTTCCCATAGCATGCGCATACTCACACATAATGTAAGGTCTGGTTGGAGTCGACGCCGCATATTTCTTCATATTCTCTATACTTGGATACATTGGGCATACAATATCTGTATCAGGGTTTTCCCCAGCTTGTTCAAACTGTACCGGACGGCTTGGATCACGTTGTTTAAGCCATTTGTAAGCCTCATAAAACACAGGTCCGTTACCGCATTCATTACCCATACTCCAAATAATTATTGAAGGGTGATTTTTATCGGTTTCCAGCATTCTCTTAATACGATCCAGATGTGCAGGTGCCCATTCAGGCAGGTAAGCCGGGTGCTGGCTTTTGTCAAAAGGGTTCTGCAGTTCTGCTCCCATATGGTGCGCTTCAATGTTAGCCTCGTCGACAACATACAGTCCAAATTCATCGCAAAGTTCGTAAATGTATGGATCGTGCGGATAGTGGCTCATACGGATTGCATTGATATTGTTCTGTTTCATTAAGGCAACATCCTTACGCATCATTTCCTTGTCAGGAGCGTGACCTTTTACGGGATGGTGTTCATGAAGGTTTACCCCATGTACCATAACCGGTTTACCATTGACTAACAGCTGTGCACTTTTAATTTCTACTCTCCTGAAACCTGTACGACCGCTGATATAAGCCTTTTTACCTCCGTCGGTGTCCCATTCTATAAAATAACGATACAGATAAGGTGTTTCGCTGCTCCATTTGGATACATTTGGAACTGTTGTTTTAAACGAAACTTCCGAAGTGTTAGCGGACACGTCTTTGACTTCGTTGTATACCTGATTATTATTGGCATCAAAAAGGGTAAAACGTACGTTTGTCTTTACACCTTTTTTACTGTTTCTTAATTTAACTGAAGCTGACATTGTACCGCCGGTATATGCATCATCAAGACCTGCTGTTACTTCATAATCTTGTACAGAAACGTCTGGAAGCGCCTGCAGGTACACATCACGTTCGATACCACTTAGACGCCAGAAATCCTGATCTTCCAAATAACTGCCATCATGCCAACGAAATACCTGAACAGCTAAAAGGTTTTGACCCTTCTTTAAATAAGGTGTAATATTAAATTCGGCAGGAGTCTTGCTTGCTTTTGTCATTCCGGCTTCTTTACCGTTAATAAAAATACGTGCATATCCGGAAATAGAACCAAAATGCAGCATTACATTCTTACCAGCCCAGCTGTCAGGGAGTTCAAATGTTTTGCGATAGCTTCCGACAGGATTATAATCCGGAGCTATAAAAGGTGGATTTTTAGGAAAGGGATATACGATATTAGTATAAATCGGAATGTCGTATCCCTGCATTTCCCAATTTGAAGGTACCGTTATATTGCTCCAGTTATGGTCATCAAAATCAGTTTTATAAAAGTCATGTGGTCTGTCCGCCGGCTTTTTCACAATACTGAATTTCCAAGGCCCATTAAGACTTTGATAATAACCGGAAGCTTCCGGCTTATCAGCAGCGGCGCTTTTCTGTCCGTCATATATTACATAGGTCGTATGGGGCTGTTCTTTATTGTGATCTACAACTCCCGGGTTTTCCCATTCATTCTGCTGTGCCATAATAAATTGTGCAGCCAGCAGAAGAGAACATGCTAAAACTTTCTTCATATTTGTTTTATTTTAAAAAAAAGATGTTTGTAAGATAATCGAATGTATTTATTTTCTAAATAATTCAATAGACTAAGAAAAACAAATTAAAATACTTTCAATAAATTTTGCAGGGGGCAAAATGATTAATTAAAGGGGGTGATTGAATTATTTTTATAATTTTTGTTTCATCTGCTGAGTTAATATGCTCTTTCAAATAAATAAAAAGGTTTAGCATAACTTTATCTAAAATTAATTTAAGTTTTAGCTTTTCTGTTTTATTTTTGCACAGATTGTACTTGTTTGTACTTCAAATACAAATTCCAAAATTATTTTTTGTCAAAACTATGCTATCAAAAATAGACGGTTTGCTTTAAAGATGATCTGCAAAATATCTTTTTAAATCAGTGGTCGCCATTCTTATTTTAGAATGTTTTCTACTACAATAACTAAAACAGCCAATATGTTTTTGTTCAGATTGAAACACCAACGAAGAACAGACAATAAAATGCATTAGTAGAAAAAAATCCCGGATCATGATTTGTACCAACTTCAGGAACATGATTAATAGCCGGGACAAAGATTACAAAGACATAAAAACAAAATAATTTTAAAAATAAGGTTTCACTCTGTACAAATAGGTTTTGCGTTATATTTTTTTAGATGAAAGAACAGGAATATGCCATAGTAGATATTGAAACCACAGGCGGTAATGCCAGTGGCAGCCGCATTACAGAAATCGCCATAATCATTCATAACGGAACAAGTGTAATTGACCGTTGGGAGACACTCGTTAACCCCGAAAAAGAAATACCGCTTCCTATTTTTGCCCTGACCGGTATTAATAATGAAATGGTACAAAATGCCCCTATTTTTGATGATATATCTGAAAAAGTACTGCAAATGCTTACAGGCCGTATTTTCGTTGCCCATAATGTCAATTTTGATTATTCATTCGTTAGACACCAACTTGAAGAAGCAGGATTTAAATGGACAGCGAGAAAATTATGCACCGTTCGTGCAGCGAGAAAAATCAGGGCAGGACTGGGATCGTACAGCTTGGGAAACCTTTGTACGTCGCTGAATATCCCTGTCAAGGACCGGCATCGTGCAGGTGGTGATGCGGATGCTACCGCCATATTATTTTCTAAATTACTGGAATGGGACAGTGAAGGTGAGATCGCAAAAATGATCAAAAACACCTCACAGGATCAGCGCCTGCCGCCTAACCTGCCGCCTGAAGACTTTCAAAAGTTACTCGAAAAACCGGGTGTATATTATTTTTATAATGAAGTAAAAAAGGTGATTTATGTTGGGAAAGCCGTCAACTTAAAAAAACGTGTGGCATCTCATTTCAGCGGTCATAATGTTAAACCGCAAAGGCAAAATTTCTTAAGGGATATACACGGAATTTCGTTTGAAGTCTGTGCTACTGAATTAATGGCACTTTTGCTGGAATGTACTGAAATCAGGAAACTTTGGCCGGCATATAACAGGGCATTAAAACGATTTGAACCCAAATTCGGACTTTATCATTATGAAGCCCGGAGTGGATACAAATATCTGGTTGTGGGGAAACTGAGCAAATTTCAGGTCTGCAATGAAGTTTTTAATAGTGAATATGATGCTATAAATTTACTGCGCACCCTGGCTCAGCAGTTCGGAATTGATTATAGATTCTGTAAATACTCCCGACCTCCGGAAGGAGAATTTATCAAAAAAAACGATGTCGAAAATTTACCTGATGTCTTCTCTCATAATAGTCAAATCGAAAATGCTATTGATTTTTTATTAGCCAACAGGCCAAGTTTCGCTATTATTGATAAGGGCAGATCAACAGATGAGCGCAGTTGCATCTGGGTCGAAAATGGCCACTTTTATGGTATGGGCTATATTACATCAGATGTTGGATTTACGGAACCTTCAGAGATAAGGGACTTTGTAACACCTTACAAAAGCAACCAATACATTATGAATTTGATAGGTACTTATGCAAAGAAATATCCGGGTAAGGTCTTTTTCAACAAACAATTTGTAAAGGAAAACGAATAAAATCAATTTGTCAGGATATAAAATTTGGGTAATAATTTGTACTTTAGAAATACAAATCAATTACTTGGATGGATTATGAAAATAGCCACTTATAATGTTAATGGAATAAACGGACGTTTAAATGTATTAGTTCGATGGCTCGGAGAAGCCGCTCCGGATATCGTCTGTCTTCAGGAACTAAAAGCCCCACAGGACAAATTTCCGGAAAAAGCTATTACTGATGCTGGTTACAATGCGATATGGCATGGCCAAAAACAATGGAATGGTGTTGCTATCCTCGCCCGCAGCGATATGGAAATAGAGGAAATAATACGCGGGCTTCCTGGTGATGAAGAGGATGTCCAGAGCCGATATATCGAAGCTCTCATAAACGGTATTGTTATAGCCTGTTTGTACCTGCCAAATGGTAACCCTGCACCGGGTCCTAAACTGGAATATAAACTCAAATGGTTTGAAAGATTGTCACATCGGGCAGCAGCACTTCTTAAATTAAAAACGCCTGTAATGCTTGTTGGTGATTATAATGTAATGCCAACAGAACTCGATGTGTATAAACCGGAACGATGGATTGATGATGCACTTTTCAGACCGGAAGTAAGGAAAGCTTTTAAGGATATTGTATCCCAGGGATGGACAGATGCTATTCGTAAATTATATCCAAATGAAAAAATCTATACCTTCTGGGATTATTTCAGAAATGCCTACCAACGCGACGCAGGTCTTAGGATTGATCATTTTCTGCTGAGTCCGCAAATAGCAAAAAAATTACTTTCCGGAGGAGTTGACCGACATGTACGCGGATGGGAGAAAACCAGCGATCATGCTCCCGTATGGATTGAAATTGATTCAAAGTAAACAAAAACATTAAACTTTATAATGTATAAGACAGCTCTAAAACCACTGGTCGATGATTCCAGCAGGATACTTATTCTTGGCACTATGCCTGGCGACCAATCTATCGCCAAACAGCAGTATTACGGAAATAATGGAAACCATTTCTGGAAAATCTTATTTACAATTTTTAACGAAGACTTCAGTGTATTATATGACGACCGGAAGGCTTTACTAAAAAAATATCATATTGCGTTATGGAATGTATTGGGAAACTGTAAAAGAGAAGGAAGCAGTGATTCTAAAATTACAAATGAAGCTGTTAATGATTTTACAAGTTTACATATCAAATACCCCAACATTAAACATATATTCTTTGAAAGTAAAGCTGCTGCTAAATTTTTTCACAAATACGCGACACCTCAGAATGGTATCTCTTATCATACACTTCCATCAACAAGCGGCTTAAACGCCGGGATTTCGCTCTCCCAAAAAATTGAAAGCTGGAAAGTATTGGCTGAAGTAGCTACAAACGAAAAGATGAAATTGAAAGCTATGCCTTAAAGCCATAAAAAAAACCTGCAGCATACTCAATATACACCACAGGCTTTTTGTAACAAAACTCAGTCTTAACTTCTAAGCTTCATTACTATCTTCTTCAGCTGCATCAAAATTAATAGTATTATAAGCAGCTTCTGTAAGCAAAGTATCTGCCTCTTTTTCTTCAGCGAGGGTTTTCTCCAATAACAATACGACATCATCTTCACCTAACGTTTGTGCAAATGCGGCTAATGTACCATATGTCGCAATTTCATAATGTTCAATTTTTTGAGAGGCCGCAATAATCCCGGCATCACGTACCGGTCCAACTTCTGTTTCCTCCATAATGCTTTCTCCTTCTTTTATCAGGCCTTCCATTGCATCACATTTTTTGGCTACTGCTTTTTCACCTATTGTTGTAAATACTTTTTCAAGTCTTGCAACTTGTTCTTGTGTTACGGCAAGGTGGTCGTTAATGGCAGAAATAAGATTATCCGATGTAGCATTTTTTGCCATTTTAGGAAGTGCTTTCACCAATGCTTTTTCTGCCCAGTAGATGTCTTTTAGTGAATCTACAAATAATTCTCTTAACCCCTCTGCTGCACTTGATTTTGCAGTTGTTTTATCTTTACTATTTGATTTCGTTGCAGTATTAGCCGCTTTAGTTGTAGAACCTGTTGTGCTTTTCGTGTTTTTTGTTGCAGTTTTCATGTTTTGTGTTTTATAATTTATATTTCAAATTTATATAACAAAACATGCATTTTTTTACACAATTAATTATCAAGCTTATAGGATTTACATCTGGATCAAATATGAGATTGAATTTATACCTTTTTTGCAATTTCAATCATTAAAAATTAAATTAAT
Source organism: Flavobacterium sp. (assembly GCA_039931915.1). Taxonomy (GTDB): domain Bacteria; phylum Bacteroidota; class Bacteroidia; order Flavobacteriales; family Flavobacteriaceae; genus Flavobacterium. Next base: position 29,151 of record JBDTRA010000017.1, read on the forward strand.
TAAGAAAGTATTATCATAACATGTTTACATTGTAAATCTTAAAGTAAACTAAAGATTGGCATAATCTATTATGATTGTTTATATTTGTTTTTCACAAACTAATGCTACTAATCGACTATGAAGTGTTTTTTAATTGACGACGATGAAGATGATAGAGAGATTTTTTCGTTAGCCCTTAGCGGAGCCAGTCCATCTTGCACATATGTTACAGCGCTGAATGGCGAAGATGCACTGCGTATTATAGAAGAGCAGCCTGACTTTATTCCGGATTTTATTTTTATGGATCTTAATATGCCTTTTATGGACGGGAGAACCTGCCTGAAGGAACTAAGAAAGATATCGAGATTACGTGATGTTCCTATAATAATGTTTACTACGTCGTCCTATAATCGTGATATCGAAGATACTTTAAAATTTGGTGCCTCTCATTACCTTATAAAACCTACTAGCCTGAATGACCTGGTGGCAATACTTATTTCTTTTTTTGAAGGTGAGAGTGCCCCCTATCAATTAAATCCTTAATATCTATTTGTTTATTTTTTTAATTGACTTATCTTTATTCATATGACAATTATGAACACAACCCATACAGTAGATTATAATTCACTCCAACTGCTGGAAGCTTTGCCGGCAGCAGTTTACACCTGTGATCTAGAAGGTAAAATTACTTTTTTTAATCAGGCAGCTGCAGATTTATGGGGGCGCCGTCCTGAATTAGGCAAAGATATGTGGTGTGGCTCCTGGAAAATCTTTAATCCTGACGGCACAGCTTTAGACCTTGATAAATGCCCTATGGCAGTTACTTTAAAAGAAGGCATCCCTGTGAAAGCTGTCGAAATTGTTATCGAAAAACCCAATGGCATTCGAGTACACGTTCTGCCACATCCGACACCCATTTTTAATACTGACGGAAAAATGGTGGGTGCCCTGAATATGCTTGTGGATATATCCGAAAAACACGAACGGGATCAACATCTTCTACACAGTCAAAAGAGCTATAAAAATTTATCCGAACAATTAGAAGAAAAAGTTATCGAAAGAACTTTGAACCTTCAAAAAAGTGAAGACCGTTATCATAAAATGATCGAAGAGGTTGAAGATTATGCCATCCTGCTGCTTGATCCGGACGGCAATATACAAAATTGGAATTTAGGTGCACAAAAAATAAAGGGATACAAGGAAAAAGAGATTATTGGTAAAAATTTCAGTTTGTTTTATCTTAGTGAGGACAGAGAAAAAAAACTGCCGCAAACCCTTATAAATCGTGCAGCACGCGAAGGAAAAGCCATGCACGAAGGCTGGAGACTTAAGAAAAACGGAGAAAGATTTTGGGGTTTCGTAGTTCTCACAGCGTTGCATGATGATGATGGTACTATTATTGGATTTTCTAAAGTAACAAGAGACCTGACTGAAAGAAAATTATTCGAAGATCAATTAAAGGAAAATGCCCGGAATATAGAATTTCGAAATAAACAACTTGAAGAGTATGCCCATATTGCCTCGCATGATCTTCAGGAGCCATTACGCAAAATACGAATTTTTGCAGAAATGCTCTCACATAAAATTAAAGATGAAGATGCTTTACGGGACATCCGCAAGATTGAATCATCGGCTTCCCGAATGACAATGCTTATCAAGGATGTTCTCGCCTATTCCGAAATCGCACAAGGCGAACAGATATTTGCGCCAACTGACCTGAATGAAATATTGAGTAATGTTAAGGAAGATTGTGAACTCTGGATTATGGAAAAGAATATTACAATTGAGCACACGACACTGCCCGTTATTAATGCTATTCCGATTCAAATGCATCAGCTGTTCTCCAATCTTATTACAAATGCATTAAAATATTCTAACCCGGGAGGAATTATTTCTATACTGGGCGACATCAGACACTCATCAGATATAAATGGGCTTCATAAACTGAAAGAGAATACAAATTATCTGCAACTCGTTTTTCGTGATAATGGTGTTGGTTTTGATGCGAAATATAGCGACCAGGTTTTTAAATTATTTCAAAGATTAAATACATCTCAGCATGGAACCGGTATAGGTCTGGCACTATGCAAAAAAATTATTGAAAATCATAACGGTACTATTACAGTAAAAAGTGATGTGGGCATAGGTACAGAATTCCTTATTTACCTTCCTTTAAACATGGAAAGTCACTAATCTTTATCATTACCAGTACCTATTACTTATATAAAGAATGAATTACTTTTAAATTATATTTTTTTGCAATTCGTTTACTTTCATATTTATTGAATCTTCAGGAACAATAAATAGGTATCTCCTATTATAACTACCTAACTGGCAATCCTATAAAATTATAGATTAAAGTTGTAAGCTTTCGATTCATTTGGTTAATAATTTTATATGACTGAGTTTTTGATGGTCTATCAAAATATTCAAACAACTATAAAATTTATTATTATGGATGATTCGAAAAATAATTTAAATAGCGGAACCATAACTTCAGGGGACAATGTTTCATTTTGGATCGATTCTACTCCGATCATCTCCGGCAATAAACCAGATCAGGACACAGAGACCGAGGTCCTTATAATTGGAGGCGGAATCGCAGGTATTACAACAGCCTATAACCTCCTGAAAAAAGGAAAAAAAGTCGTAGTTGTTGAAGATGGTTTTATCGGAAGTGGTGAAACCGGAAGAACAACAGCCCATTTATCGAATGCCCTGGATGATCGCTATTACTACATTGAAAATATTTTAGGAAAAGAAGCTGCGGCACTTGCAGCTGAAAGTCATACTGCAGCCATTAATGAAATTGAAAAAAATGTTACCGACTTAGGCATAGATTGCTCCTTTAAAAGAGTAAACGGATATTTGTTTTTGCATCCTAATGATAAAGAAGAAAATTTAGACAAGGAATATGCGGCCACACAAAGAGCGGGTCTCCAAACCTTTTTATTAGAAGATACACCTCTTATTGCCGGTGGAGAAAACATACGGTCCCTTCAATACAAAAATCAGGCACAATTTCATATCCTGCGCTACATCAAAGGATTGACAGATGCTATCACAAATCTTGGCGGCGTTATTTATACTGAAGCCCATGCTGAAAATATTTCTAAAAAAGGTGCCGAAGTAAATGGGTTTACCTTTTCTGCAGAGCACATAGTCGTAGCTACCAATACGCCCATTAATGACAGGGTTACCATGCATACTAAACAGCATGCCTACAGAACTTACGTAATTGCAGGTAAAATTATTAAAGGAACATTGCCTTATGCCTTATGGTGGGATACGGGGAATCCGGATTCTAAGTGGGTTTCGCAGCCGTATCATTATGTTCGTCTGGAAAACTTTGATGATACATATGATTTACTTATTGCCGGAGGAGAAGATCATAAAACAGGTCAGGCAGATGAGGAAGAAATCCCGGAAACTACCAGATATGACAAGCTTGAAGCATGGACAAGAAAATATTTCCCTATGCTTGATGAAATTTCCTATCGCTGGTCCGGTCAGGTAATGGAGCCGGTTGATTCGCTTGGTTTTATGGGGAAAAATCCCGGCGATGATAATATCTATATCATAACAGGTGACTCCGGTAATGGAATGACGCATACTACTATTGGTGCCATGATTATCAGTGACATCATTACGGGCAAGGAAAACAAATGGGAAGATTTATACAGCCCTTCAAGAATTAGCATAAAAGCCTCTCTTGATTTTTTAAAAGAGGCCGGAAATATGGCATCACAATATCTGGATTGGATAAAAGCAACAGATTTAGAAAATACAGCTGATTTACCTCCGGGCGAAGGCGGAGTACTTACCTCAGGTCTTAAAAAAATTGCAGTTTACCGCGATTATGACAACACATTAAGTGCTTTTTCTGCTGTATGTCCGCACTTAGGCTGTATCGTTAAATGGAACCCGGATGAAAAATCTTTTGACTGTCCATGCCACGGTTCCCGATTCGCTGCTGACGGGACTGTAACTAATGGTCCTGCCCTGACTAATTTATCTAAGATTCATATAAAATAATAAAAAATGAAAGCAATCATTCTATTGGCAACCCTAAAGAATAAAGGACGTTCAAATACAGAAACGCTCACAGAATTCCTTGGCGGGTATTTAACAAAACAAAAGATCGAATACGAGATTGTTAAGCTCGCAAACCACAATATAGTTCCGGGGACATTTACACATATGGATGTCGAAGATGACTGGCCTGCTATTTACAAAAAAATACTGGATGCCCAGATTCTATTATTTGCAACCCCAATTTGGTGGAATAATCATTCGTCTGAACTGCAGCGCTGTATCGAACGGCTTGATGAAGTGTACGATATTATACTAGCAGGGAAAGATTCCCCACTGGATGGGAAAATTGGTGGTGTGATTGTAACCGGCGATTCAGATGGAGTCGAACATATTACAGGTAATATTGCCAATTTTTTCTGCAGCATTGGTGTCAGTCTTCCACCCTACACATCACTTGGGGTAATTTGGGAAGGCCATTCAAAAGATTCAAAAAAAACCAAAGCACAAATCCTGAAATATTACAAGGATACATATGCCCAGGATGCAGAAGCAATGGCTGAATCTCTGGCTAAAGCTGCAAAGTAATAACGACTATATAAAATTATGAAGAACAGTTATTATATAGAAATGAAGTTCAATATTCAAAAGACGAAAAATCAGGATTACAAATGCCAATTTTCTTCTTTAACAAAAAAAAATTAAACATGAAAAATTTATCAGACTATTTTGGGCAAAACATTAAAGATAAACGCATTGTCATTACAGGCGGTACTACCGGCATTGGCAAAGCAATTGCTGATTTACTAATTTCACTTGGTGGACGTGTACTCATTTTTGGAAGGGATCCTGAGGATTTTAAAAATGCCTTCAATGACATCAAAACCCAATTTCCTGATGGCGAACTGTATGGTACTCCTGCTGACGTTACAAAAAAAGAAGATATTCAAATGATTTTTGAAATGGTTGATAAATCCCTTGGCGGAATAGACATCCTGATTAACAATGCCGCATTGCCTGCCCAGGGCATTACAGATTGCAATTTAGAAGATTTGAAATACATATTAGATACAAACATTATGGGATATCTCGCTTTTTCAAAGGAAGCAATTTCAAGGATGTCTGCTCAAAAATCAGGACATATTATCAATATTGGTTCAATGAGTGCTGAGACGCGTAAGGCCGAAAGTACGGTTTACGTAGCAACAAAAACAGCCATAAGAGGGTTGAGCACTTCACTTCGGAAAGAAATTAATCCGCTGGGTATCAAAGTTTCTCTTATAGAACCAGGTGCTGTAACGAGTGATATGCAACCTGGTACAAAGGAAGAACAACAGGAAAAAATAGATAAAATGGAAATGCTGGAAGCGTATGATATCGCAATGAGTGTTTTATTCTGCTTATCACAACCTAAAAGATGTGACATTGTGAGTATGCAGATACGTCCTCATCTGCAAGTTATATGAACAATTGTTTTTTTGACGAAATTTAAAAGCGTGCTGTTTACAATTAAACAGCACGCTTTTATCTTTTAGGCTTTGTTATAATTTAAAGCCATAAAAATTTAGTGACTGCCTTTCTCTTTTGATCCTGTAGATTTGTCATTTTTTCCTTTTGAACCAGAATCTGATTTTTGAGTTCTACCACCTTTCATTCCTGATGATTTTGAATCTTTTTTTGAAGTTTCCATAACGTTTGTTATTTAAAATTAATAGGTACAATTTCTAAAAAATCGGTTTTTTTCTTGTTATAACTTTTTCTCTATTTATTACAATATTTTAAGCCTGTTATAATAATGTAAAGCTGAATGTGAATTTTGTTTAATCTATAAATACCTCATATATAGCCTGTTATCAGTTTTCTAAAATAATGATAATTTGAAATAAAAATAATAGTGATAAATCAATTGATATAGGATACTGCACATTACATAAGCAGTTAAAAAATGAGGATACCTTATTATAACCAGATTACCCCAAATCAAAGCAATAATAACCTTAATTAATTTATAAATCTAAAACTTACTGAAATGTCAAACACTACCTGGATACTTTCAATTCTTTTCTTTCTACGTGCATAAAAAACGAAGAAAAACTTATAAGTAAATATTTGATGTCTTTAAAGGAAGTTAAATTTTATTCGTCATTGTCTCTAGTGCTGCAAAATCAATTATCAGGCATCGAAAAAACATTAATGCATATAAAATATCAACAAATTGCAAACTAAAATAAAAACCAGACTCTGCCTTCAATTTAAAATTGTGTAAGATTTTTTAAAAAAAATGTAACATTTTTAAAGCACTTTTATTCAAATTTGAAAATGTAAAAATCTTTTTTTTTAAACATAATTAACCTTAAGTCAGACAGCTATGAACAATTTAAAAAATCAGGAAGAAAATGATTTTGGTATAAATGCAGGCCAAAAATCATATGATTGCAGCAGACCCCACAATGATGATACTGCTAATGATAATGAGGCTCTTGATGAGCAGTTTACAAGAGGTGAAGATCCGGATACTAACCTGCGCTATCAAAGAAATGCAATAAAAAATGATAGTCGGGAGTTAGAAAGCGGAATGTATCTGGCTGAAGACAGTATTCTATATTCTGAACGTGATACTACCAATCCTTATGACAGCTACAATCTGGACAATGAAGATGAAGCGTATTACAATGATGAAAAATTTATTGATGATCATTTCAACGATAATCAAAACGGTTCAAATTCAGGATATGCAACAGATTAAATAATACTATTAATATCATACATAAATTTTAAAACATGGAAAATTCAAAAACAGTAATATGCGCTTTCTTCGCGGGAGCAGCGATAGGAGCAGCATTGGGCGTATTATACGCTCCAGAAAAAGGAGAAGATTTAAGAGGTAAAATAGCTGATTTGAAATCAGATTATTTAGGCACCTTAAAAGATAAGGTAAGTGAATTTACCGGAAAAATCTCCGGCAATACAGATTCAGATTCGGGTATACCAAACCCAAACCAACCGGTTTAATAGCAAGTAACATTCTTTATACCCATTTAATTAATCCATTGTAATTTGTATTTCAATTTACAATGGATTTTTTTATGTCTAAATTAAAGTGCCGATTATTCAAATACAACACAAAACCCCCTCTGAAAGTATATTTTATTCCAGAGGGGGTTTCCGAATCAACAATCTAAAAAATAAGCACAACAGGAATTTTGGTTTAAATTATGCCGGATTCATAAATTATTTTTTCAGCATTTGCTGTCAGCAATGTAAAAAGACGAAATTTGATTGCTTAACTCAGTTCAAAAGCGCCTGAAAAGGAAATCAAAGTATTAGGGTATTTTATTACTCATCGTAATTATTAACCTAACATTTCATCATTTGCTGCATCAAAATTAATATTATTATATGCCGATTCGGTCAATATAATATCAGCTTCTTTTTCTTCGTCAAGTGTTTCGGTTAGCAAATTGGCCACTTCCTCTTTTCCTAAAGTTTTTGCAAAAGCAACAAGAGTTCCGTAAGAAGCGATTTCATAATGCTCAATTTTTTACATAATTACACGTTGTGGGATTATGCGAACTTCATTTTCTTTTAAATTTTATATCCATAAAAATTATATAAATAAATAATAATAATATATATCGCCCTGACATACATCATAAAGAATGGGAACTGGAAGAAATAGATATTTGGATTTCGGATGTCAACTATGATTTTAAAAGTTTCTCCCTGAATATCAATCCTGATAAAATTCATTTTTCTAAAAAATTAGAAGTATTGCTATGGAACAGGGAAATCGCTTAACAAAAGTTCATACATTTAATATGCAAAAATCCTGTAACGCAACGCATTACAGGATTTAACGAATAACAAAAAAAAAAGTAAAAAGAATTATCGTTTTGTTGCTGTGGTATCCTTATTTACATTAGTGGTATCGATATTTGGATTGATACTATCTGTTGTTGTACTTGTTGTATCCATATCATAGGTGGAAGTGTCAGGAGTATTTTCAGCAGTTTTTTTACAGGAAAGAGTAAATGCTCCAATCATAACCATCAATCCTATAAATTTAATTGACTTTTTCATAATATTTTTTTTAAATTAATATGTTGTCTTATATTCAAAAGTATAAGAGATAAATGCCGTTCTTTTATATAATTTTATCTGGAATGTTATATTATTCCGGCTTTTCTATTGCGAAGTTTTAGCCTGTAAATCATTAAAAAAAAGCAAAAATGATTTTAGTGAATCAATATGCTGTTTAGTTTGCGAGATGCGTCCCTGATAGTTCTTTAACCGTGATTGATCCCCATTAATACGATTCGACATCAGCTGCATCAGGTTTGCTTTTTCTTCGAGCATCCGGATAGATACCCAAATTGATTCTTCTAATTTATGATCCTGAATTTCATCAAGAACTTTTTCAGTATAAACATGACCGGTATAACAGCTGTATCGTGGTATTGGCTCCTCTTTTAATGTATAAAGCTCCCCTTCATAATCCGGACAGACAAAATCACTCTTTTCACCGATTTTTTTTAGTTTTGACTCATCTGTCACCATATTTTCGACAATCTCAACCTCGATTTCTATTTCTTTAGAGATTGGAACTTCCGGAGGAAGCGGTACTGCCAAAAATGACATGATAGTTTCCGCTATTTCTGTTACAGGCAGGATATAATCAACCGTAATTTTATTTATAACACTGTTTGGCATATCCGGAAAAGAAGCATCCGAAGGATCCTGAACAATGCATAATCCGCCACTTTTCTTAATAGCATACATTCCTGAGGTACCGTCATCCAATAAACCTGTAAGTATGACTCCTATAACCCTGTTCCCGTAATATACTGCAGCAGAGCGAAAAAGAACATCAATTGCCGGACGGTATTTGTTTTCATATGGACCATGTGTCAGTACGATACTGTCTTCTTTTAACATCATTTGGTGTCCTGCAGGTGCCAAATATAAATGGCCCTTTTGCAGAACCTGCCCGTTTGAAGCAACTACACAAGTCAAAGAGGTATAATTTTGTAAAATCGAAGCTATTATGCTGCAATTTGAATGTATGGAAACATGTATAACAACAACAACTGCTGCATTGATGTTTTGTGGGAGCCCGTTAATTACTTCTTTAATAGCGGAAATCCCTCCGGAAGAAGCTCCTATTACAATTATATTTCTAATTTTTTTCATAAAGTGAAATCCTAAAAAGCATTAAAAAAACTCATATTAGAGATTAATATGAGTTTTTTTAGTGTAAGCTTAAATGATATTGTCCACACAGGCAGCAAAGTTGATAGAATTATATGCAGTATCACTCAATATCATATCTGCCTCTTTTTCTTCGGCTAAAGTCTGGCGTAACAATTTCGCGATATCATTTTCCCCAAGGGTTACAGCAAATGCATATAACATACCATAACTGGCGATCTCATAATGCTCAATTTTTTGTGAAGCTCCTATGATTCCCGCATCGCGAACTGGTCCGGGTACAGTTTCCTTCAAAATATTTTCACCTTCTTTTATAAGCCCTGCAATTGCTTCGCATTTTTTACCTTCCGGCTCTTCATTTAAAAAATCAAACACCTTTTCCAGTCTGGTTACCTGATTCTGGGTAACAAGAATGTGTTCCTTAATTGCAGCCATAAGACTTCCTGAACTGCTGTTTGCAGCCATTTTTGGTAATGCTTTCAGTAAAGCATTTTCTGCCCAGTAGATATCTTTAAGGCTTGTAAGAAACAATTCTCTCAAGTCTGAAGCTGCATCAGAGGACGCATCAACATAATATTCATTTTCGTTTATATTGGTACGTGTACCCGTTTTAATATTATCAGAATTTTTCATGATTATTTTTATTAAAATTTAATATCGATTCATTACAATGCAGCTTCACGTTCCCAGTAACGGTGAGAGCTCATTGCTGTAATAAACTCCATCGCAAAATCAGGATCACCGGCTGTATCGCCAATAACAATTCCGTCATCATATATCCCTTCTTCTTCCAGATTTGCTTCACGAAGCAGCTCAACACCATTCCCTTCTGCACCAATGATTTTGCAGTGTTTGTAAGCATCTGTAAGGAATTCAATGACATTTCTATTTTCCAGCAGGCTGAAACTAATTTGTCCATCCGGTATAAAAACGGCATCAAACAATACGGATGAAGCTGTTAGAAAACTATAATCTACCGGAATTAAAGCCTCTGTATCTGTGGTAATAAAACCAAGATGCGGTGCTATAATAAATCCTTTAGCATCCTGTTTTAATAATTCATTTTTGAGATTCATTACCGAGATCTCACTTATCCCATCATTACAAACAAAAGCAACTTTTCTGGATTCAATAGTTGGGGTTACAGTCGGATTATTAATCATGCTTAATGCATCTGATGTGATAACCGGTTCTTCAATTTCCTTAGGCTCATGTTTTCCCGGTACTGAGTCTGCACCAACGCCTTTGTTCATTGGTTTTTCCGGAGATTCCGGTACTATTGCCCCTAATGCTTCTGCTACTTTTTCGGCAAGCGATGTATCAACCTGATTCAGTAATCCAAGCATTCGTACCCTGATTTCCGTAGTATCTACTTTTCCTAATTCAAAACTCAATGCCCTAACGATATGATTTTGTTCTACCGTTGTCTGACTTAAATAAAACATACGTGCCTGAGTAAAGTGATCCGAAAAACTTTCGCTTCTCTCGCGTACTTTATGTGCTTCGATACGTTCATTAAAACTGGTAAAACCTCCTTCTGAAATCATTGCCTGATAAGGACATCCGCCTCCAAGTGAATTTGGATGGTAGCTTACCCGTCCAATATTGATTTCCTGGCGCATGTGTCCGTCACGCTGATTATTATGCGTTGGAGAAATGCTTCTGTTGATAGGAATTTCATGAAAATTTGGACTTCCAAGTCTCTTAAGCTGAGTATCTGTATAAGAAAAAAGCCTTCCCTGAAGTAAAGGATCATTGGTAAAATCAATTCCCGGCACTATATGTCCAGGATGAAATGCCACCTGCTCTGTTTCTGCGAAAAAATTATCCGGGTTTTTATTCAAAACCATTCTTCCAATAATCGTAACAGGCACCAATTCTTCGGGTATTAATTTAGTAGGGTCCAAAAGATCAAAATCAAAATTATGTTCGTCTGCGTCCGGAATAATCTGAACACCCAGCTCCCACTCCGGAAAATTTCCCATCTCAATTGCCTGCCAAAGATCTTCCCTGTGAAAATCCGGGTTTTTACCTGATATCTTTTGTGCCTCATCCCATACCACTGCATGTGTTCCTAATTTTGGTTTCCAATGGAATTTCACAAAATGGGATTCATTTTCAGCATTTATAAATCTAAAGGTATGCACACCAAAGCCTTCCATCATTCTATAACTTCTCGGAATTGCCCTGTCTGACATAACCCACATAATCATGTGCATCGATTCCGGCATCAGGGAGATAAAATCCCAAAAAGTATCGTGGGCAGACGCTGCCTGTGGCATTTCGTTATGCGGTTCAGGCTTTACAGCATGAACAAGGTCCGGAAATTTATTGGCATCCTGAATAAAAAAAACCGGAATATTATTCCCCACTAAATCAAAAATCCCTTCCTGAGTATAAAATTTTACAGCAAATCCCCGAGCATCCCTGGCTAAATCAGCAGAACCCCTGAATCCTGCAACAGTGGAGAATCGGACAAAAACAGGTGTTTTTTGGCCGGCTTCCTGCAAGAAGCCAGCTTTGGTAATTTCAGGTATTGGGTTTGTTACTTCAAAAAAACCATGCGCACCGGAACCTCTGGCATGTACAATTCTTTCCGGAATACGTTCATGGTCAAAATGTGTCATTTTTTCGCGAAAAATAAAGTCTTCCAATAAAGATGGTCCTCTTTCTCCGGCTTTTAATAAATTATTATCGTCATTGATTTTTACTCCCTGATTTGTTGTCAGAAACTTATTTGTCCCATCAGATTTATCCAATTGTAAATCTTGCTGTTTTTCGTCCTGACGATTTGGAGACTTGGTATTTACTTTTTTCATAATGCATTCTTTTTAAAAAATTAGCAATCCCCAAATTAAAAAAATAGCCACAATCAAAAGTTATATAATATACTATTTTACTTATAGAATTATAATATTGTTTTAATCGAGGTGTTGATTTTAAACAGATCCGGCCGTTTCCTGCTGACTTGAAATTCTGTAACAAACAGGTAATAATGTTGTAAGAAAACGTTGCTGCCGATAATTAATTTTCCGATTTTAAAACAAAGATCTTTTTACGAATAAACTTACCATAATTATTTCCTCAGATCTTTTTATATAACCCTTATAAAATTTATGTTATGATCGAAAATTTAAAAACAAAACAGAAAGATTTAAAAAAAATAAATATTCCGGACGAAAGTCCATCCTATTATGATATGATTGTATTCTGTCATCTGCGCTGGCAATTTGTATATCAACGTCCACAACACATTATTAGCCGTATGGCGCCGGAAATGAAAGTTTTATTTATTGAAGAACCGGTAGGAACTGATGAGTTAAGCAATAGTCCGGCAAACCTCATAATAATCAACGATCATTTACACATTCTGCAGCCCAAAGTAAATAGTATTGAAGCTATTGCCGCCATAATTCCGCTATATGTAAAAAATAAACATATTCCAATTGGCTGGTTCTACTCCCCTTCTTTTAGTCCACTATTAGAAACATTGAATTTTGAAACAGTTGTATACGATTGTATGGATGAACTTTCTTTATTTAAAGGGGCGCCCGAGCATCTTATTAATCAGGAGAAATACCTTATTGCCCATGTAGATATAATATTTACTGGAGGGAAATCTTTGTATGAGTCCAAACAAAAACTCCATTCAAACGTGCATTGTTTCCCAAGTTCTGTAGATCATGACCATTTTTCAGTTGCATCAGACAAAATAAATATTCCGGCTGACATTGCAAATATCCCTTCGCCGGTGGTTGGCTATTTTGGTGTAATTGATGAACGTATAAACCTGAATTTATTAGAGGAAACAGCAAAAAAAATGCCCGGTGTTTCTTTTGTAATGATTGGTCCGCTGGCAAAAATTGAGGATCATGATTTGCCAAAAGAGGAAAACATTCATTATTTAGGAATGAAGTCCTATAATGAACTTCCGCAATACATTCATGCATTCGATATTGCAATGATGCCTTTTGCCCTGAATGAAGCAACAAAATATATCAGCCCCACAAAAATATTAGAATACATGGCGGCTAAAAAGCCTATCATCTCAACAAAAATTAAAGATGTGATAAGGGATTATAATATTTGCGTGAGCTTAATAGAGAATGCAGATGAATTCGCAGATGAAATAAATTTTCTGTTAGATCAAAAAGAAGATTTGTCTATGCTGCTGGCCTATAATAAAATCCTGAAAAAAACTTCATGGGATGCAACTGCAGAAAAAATGAAAGTGTTAATTAAAAAACTTCAAAAATGAAGCATATCGACATTTTAATAATTGGTGCGGGAATATCCGGAGCAGTATTAGCGGATCTGAAGAATTCCTTGATATCCTTGGATTTAATTATTATTGGAATTGCCAATGGGAACTGAATGCAGAACCGCTTCCATGGCCAGAAACTGATGAAAGAATTCCTTTATCCGAATTATTACAGGAAGCTTACAAAAGGTATAAAAAACCAATATTTCTCTCTGAAACAGGCCATTTTGGATCCGGAAGGATTCAATGGCTGGAAGAAATAACAAATGGATGTATAATTGCCCGGCAAAATGGAGTTGATCTCAATGTCATTTGCATTTATCCTGTCACGGATCGTCCGGATTGGGACAATCTTGATGATTACTGCAATTGCGGAATATGGGACCTGGACGAATCAGGAAACAGAATACCTCATACTCCTTATATCAATAGTATTCTTGAAGCCCAAAAAAATTTGATGCTCCAAAAGAAACCATTCTAGATAATATTGTTCAATTTTTTAAAGTATAATAAAATGGAAGTAACTAAAACAACAACAGGAATAACATTCAGCGCATTCGATTTGCTGCATGCCGGACATATCCGTATGCTGGAAGAAGCAAAATCTGCTTGTGACTATTTGATTGTCGGCTTACAAACGGATCCTACAATGGACCGGCCTGAAAAAAACAAACCGGCCCAATCTGTCGTAGAAAGGTATATTCAGCTAAAAGGCTGCAAATTTGTTAATGAAATAATTCCATATGCTACCGAACAGGATTTGGAAGATATACTGCAGGCGTATCCTATCGACGTGCGTATTTTAGGCGAAGAATATAAAGACAAAAATTTTACAGGCCGCGAATACTGTTAACAAGCGGGGATTAAACTTTTATTCAATAAACGAAATCATCGTTTCTCGAGCAGCGGCCTAAGACAAGAAGTGTACAGACGTGAATCTCTTAAAAAAGTATAAAAAATGATCCATCCAGATACAAAAATCAGTTTTATAAGCCCTGAAAAAGGCTATGGCGTTGTGGCCACAAAATTTATTCCTAAAGGCACTATTACCTGGGTTCAGGATGAGCTGGACAGGGTGTTTAAACCTTCTGAGGCAAGTAAATTAAATCCTTTTACAAAAAAATATCTCGACAAATATTGTTTTACAAACAAACTTGGAGAATTAGTCTTGTGCTGGGACAATGGAAAATTCGTCAATCATAGTTTTAAGCCAAACTGTTTCAGTACAGCTTATGATTTTGAAATTGCTATTAAAGATATTCTGCCAGGAGAGGAATTAACAGATGATTACGGTTACCTGAACGTAGAGGAACCTTTTGAAGTCATTGATGAGGGAACGGATCGCAAGACCGTTTTTCCTGATGATCTTTTGAATTTTCATGCAGAATGGGATTTAATTATTAAAAATAATGCGCCCTATGTTTTACAGGTTAATCAGCCGCTTTTACCCTTAATAAAACCTTATGTGTGGGAAGAATTCATTACTGCTGTAGAAAAACCGAATCAGATGCGTTCCTTATTGGAGTGCTATTATGAAAGAAAAGAAGTTCAAACCAGAATGTCATCTTAAAGCTGGCATTATAATGAAGCACAGGAAAGTGAAATAAACATGGGAATTATATAACATAAAAACAAAATTATATAAAATTGAAATTTGGTAATGAAATTATTTTTATAGTTAAATATCTGAAAATGTAAGTTTTAGACATGAATTATTTTTTATATGATTGTGTTTATTTCTCTTTTTTTTGTAATTTAGTAAAAATCGTTAACCAAAATAGTTAAGATATAAGCCAAATAATATTTTTTAATAATATTGAGTTCTTATAGCTAAACAGGAATAAAACTTTAAAACTTGTTTAAAACAAGTTTTTTTTATTAAAATAGTCTAAAAAAAATAACCATAACCTTACAAATAATTAAATTTGAATATAACTTTACCGACAAGAAAAATACAAGATGGGTCCATAAATCTAAAAAAACCTGCTATGAAATATAAAAATATTTTGCAAATTGATGACGATTTTGATGATTGTGAATTTTTTCAACAGGCTCTTGAAGCAGTTTCCAATGCAGTTTATATGGCAATGCATAATCCTGTAGAGGCTTTACAAAAATTGACAAGCAAAGAAATAGAGCCCGATCTTATTTTTCTGGATATAAATATGCCCATAATGACAGGTCTGGAGCTATTAGCTGAAATTAAAAAAAGCGATATCATCAAAAATATCCCCGTCATTCTATTCTCTACGGCGCCTGTAACACCCAAATTAGCAAAAATACTTGGTGCAAAGGATTATCTGTCGAAACCAAATAATTTTAATGAATTAAAGAAAGTGCTAAAAGAAATAATCTAAGGCATACTATTAAAACTACAAAGAGATTTACAAAAATGAAATAAACTCTTCCTGATTATTTCATTTTTGCAAAATCAATATCAGCAACAGCAAAGGGCTGTTCCATTTCTATTCAAACTTAATCAATAAAAAACATCACTGTCATTTACAAATTGTAAAGTACAAGTATTTGACATACACTTTAAAAAATATCGATTATGGATTTATGCACACTTCTTCAGTTAATAATTGTGTCTATTCTGGCAACTTCAGCCATGACATTGTTCAGCTATGCCATGTCGGAAAGTTTTAGGGAACTGTATAAAGAACCTGTTTTGCTGACTTTTCTACTTATAAAAATGAATCTTGAGGTATCCGTACAAACAAAAAAATATTTAGCTTGGCTGCTGCATTACTTCATCGGGTTTCTTTTTGTCCTGGCCTATCATATCCTCTGGTTTTATAATATTCTTTACATATCAGTTTTAAGTGCTTTTTTACTGGGGATTGCAAGCGGAATAATTGGCATTATTGGCTGGGTAATTATGTTTAAAATAGCGGATTATAAACCTAAAATCGATTTCAAAGGATATTATATTCAGCTATTTTTTGCTCATATTATTTTTGCAGTTATCGCCACCGCTGCTTATTATCTTTTATCCGTTCTCTCAGTATTAGGGAATGCCTATGCCTCATAATCATAAGCATTGTGATTTTATAAAATTTTACTTTTTATATGTAAGCAAAGGAAAAGGCACTTAAAGTAATTTTAAGGAAATATAAAAGTAAAAATTATGATACAGTTAATCCCTGATATGTCAAGTAATATTGCTGCTTTTCGTGCTATAGGAGAAGTTACCAAAGAAGATTATCAAAATGTAGTATTACCCGAAATAGAGCGTGTGATAAAGCAAATTGGTCATATTAACTTTCTTCTGGTTCTCGATACTGAATTAGAAAATTATACCTGGGGTGCCTGGATACAGGATGCGCTGCTTGGCCTGAAAAAAATTGGGAAATGGAACAGGGTTGCGATTATCACTGATTCCAATACGATAATATCCTTAACCAATAAATTTAGTTATCTGGTTCCGGGCGAATTCAGAGGTTTTAAAAAAGCAGAATACGACCCGGCAATAACATGGGTATCTGAAGAATCACTCTAAAAAGGTATTACAAATGGCACCAAAGAATGATGAACAGA
The DNA here is from genome assembly GCA_039931915.1 of Flavobacterium sp. Classification (GTDB taxonomy): domain Bacteria; phylum Bacteroidota; class Bacteroidia; order Flavobacteriales; family Flavobacteriaceae; genus Flavobacterium. The sequence continues at coordinate 46,171 of JBDTRA010000017.1, forward strand.
TTATGAATGAGTATCAGTCTAATGAAAGAACTTTATCAGCATGGATACGAACCGGAATCGGAATAATGGTTTTTGGTTTTGTTGAGGTTAAGTTTTCTTTATTCCTGACAATTACCTAAAAAATATTTAGCTGAATCTACCGTACCCAGCAGTAATTTTAGCGTTTATTTGGGCATGGGACTGCTCGTTGTAGGGGCATTTATTCTGCTGTCCTATATACGTTATATGCGTACAATAAAACTTTTGCAACAGGGAAAATACCAATATTCAACTTTAATTGCGACAAGTTATGATTGATAAATTTAAAAAATCAGTATTATGAGATCAATATGGACAGGTTCTATCAGTTTTGGATTAATTAATATTCCCATTAAACTATTCTCTGCTGTACAGGAAAGCAATCTCGACATGGATATGCTCGATAAAAACGATCATTCAAATATTAAATTCAAGAGAGTAAATGAAACTACCGGAAAGGAAGTGAAGTATAATGATATTGTTAAAGGATATAAAATTGATGATCAATATGTAATTCTCGAAGATGAAGATTTTGAAGCTGCCGATGCTGAAAAAACAAAAGCTATTGAGATTCTGAGTTTTGCAAATGAGAAAGAAATCGACAGCATTTATTACGAACAGCCTTATTATCTGGAGCCGGATAAAGGTGCAATGAAAGCATATTCGTTATTGCGGGACGCGTTGGACGCTTCAGGAAAAGTTGGGGTTACCAGTTTTGTATTGCGTAATAAGGAAGGTCTGGCCATATTAAAACCTTATAAAAATGTTATTGTCCTGAACCGAATTCGTTTTCAGCAGGAAATCAGGGATTCTGCCGAATTGAACCTGCCGCCGGTATCCAACACAAAAGCCAAAGAAATGGATATGGCGAACAAACTGGTTGAACAGCTAACCGAAAAATTTGATATTTCCAGTTATAAAGATGAATATACCAATAAGCTTTTGAAAATCATAAAAGATAAAGCCAAGGGCAAAAAAATCGCTGCCCCTAAACTCAAAGTGGTTCACAAACAAAACGATGATTTAATGAGCATGCTTAAAGCCAGCCTTGAAACCAAAAAGAAGAAAAAGTCTTCTTAATTAAATAGACATTCTTTTAATTATTGCTTTGATATCGGCTCCTTTTCCTAAAACAGGTTTCCATAAATCACCTTTTTTCTCGAATCTTTTCAGTACATTTTTGATGGTAAATTGTGAAGGTGACAGCTTTTCATTCACCTCACTCCATTCTAACGGTGTAGAAACTGTCGCACCTGGTTTTGGTCTTACCGAATAAGGCGCTGCGAGGGTTTGCCCTTTTCTGTTTTGCAGATAATCTACATATATTTTGTGGTTTCTCTTTTTGATACTTCGTTCCAGACTGGTTGTTTCCGGCAATCTCGAATGGACTTCTCGGGCAATTAATTCAGCAAATATTTTTACCGAATCATAATCATAACGGCCTCCCAGCGGAATATAGACATGCAGACCTGAAGCTCCGGAAGTTTTACAATAACATTCCGTTTCAAAACTGTCCATGACTTCTTTTACGGCCAGTGCTGTTTTTACCACTTCCTTAAAATCATCTTTTTCAGGATCAATATCCATCACTACCCAGTCCGGATTATCGATATGCTTAATAGTTGAATTCCACGGATTAATATCGATACATCCAAGATTAGCCATATACAATAAAGTCGCCTTGTCGTTGCAGATCAGATAATCAATATCAGCGTTATTAGATTCCGAAAAAATCTTTTCCGTTTTAATCCAGGAAGGAATTTTATCGTCATCAACATCTTTTTGATAAAAACCGGATTGCTTAATACCATTGGGAAAACGATACATAGATTGCGGACGGTCTTTTAAATAAGGTAAAATTAAATCGGCAACCTCATTATAATAATTGATAATATCGCCTTTTGTAATGCCGTCATCCGGAAAATAAACTTTATTCTGATTGGTTAAATGCAGCGTTGTTTTACCCACTTTTAAATCATAATCATTTTCCTGATTGACTTTCTTCTTGTCATTTTTATTATCAATTTTTTCCATCTTTTCTTTATTTTCTTCTTTATTTTCTTCAATAACTGTTTCCTTATTTTTTCCGGCAAAAACAACTTCGCTTACTTTTTTATCTATTCTAAGTCCCAGATAAACGGGTTGACGCAAATGATTACCCTCTGTCCATTCGGCAAATTTAACCTGGCAGATAAATTTTGGTTTTATCCATTGAATTTTATCACGAAGAGGAATTTTCTCTTCAAGAGGTGATTTATCAATAAAATACGGAGTAAATTTTGTGTATAATTCCTTTAGGATCTGCTGCGTATATCCGGTTCCGCATTTACCTATAAACTTTAATTTATTATCCTGATATTGTCCCAATAACAAAGCACCAAAATAAGTACGTGAGTTTTTAGGTTCAGTAATTCCGATAATAATGGCTTCTTCCTGTTGTGATAATTTTATTTTAAGCCAGTTTCCGGTTCGTTTTCCTATGGTGTACAGGCTGTCTGCTTTTTTGGCCATTATGCCTTCGCTTTGATTTTTAGCGGCAAGCTCAAAAAACTCAATTCCTTTTTCCAGGATATGATCCGAATAAAAAGTATGCGAAAATTTGAAATTCGATAATAACATTCTCAACAATTCTTTTCTTTCCAGTAAAGTCAGATTGGTAGTGTCGTTTCCGTCAAGATTCAAAATATCAAAGACAAAATATTTGATATTTCCCTTTCCTGTTTTTAAATAATTTTGAAGCAATTGAAAATTAGAACGTCCTCTTTCATCTTCAACCACTACTTCCCCATCCAAAACGACATTATGGGTGATTTTTTTTAAATCCTCGGTAACGGGTTTAAAATTATTGGTAAATGAAATTTTGTTTCTGCTCAAAAGTTCCACATTATCTTCATTAATAACAGCAAGAGTGCGGTATCCGTCGTATTTATTTTCAAAAACCCAATCGGCATTATCAAAAGGTTTTTCTGTAATACTGGCCAGCATGGGGCTGCTAAAGGTTACCGGAGTATTTTTATGATCTGTTTCCTGTGATATTTCTTCAGAAGCTTCCAAATCTTCCAAATCTTCCGAAACTATAGTTTCCTTAGTTGTTTTTTTTTTACCGGCGCCTTTTTCCTTAGCCGTTTTCTTCTCCAAACTATCCAAACTCAATTTTGAAATTACCGATTTGTCTTTTTTAAGAATATCATCGGTAGTAGCATATTTATCTTCTTTTTTAATGAGAAGCCAGGCGTTCTCCTGCTTTCCCCTTAATTTAACCAACGAAAAATCACCTTTTAGCTTTTTACCTTTTAGTGTAAAACTCAAATGTCCTTTTTTAAGATCTGCAAGCAATTTATTTTCTGCAGTCCCTTCATAATTATCATCGGCGGGCTGGTACGTTCCATTATCCCAGACAATAACATTTCCCGCTCCATAGTTTCCTTCGGGAATTGTACCTTCAAAATCTTTGTAACTGTAAGGATGATCTTCTACCTCCATTGCCAGACGCTTCACTTCGGAATCTAATGACGGACCTTTTGGCACGGCCCAGCTTTTTAAAACACCATCCATCTCCAGACGAAAATCATAATGCAGATGTGATGCCGCATGCTTTTGAATTACAAAAAGCAATTCATTTTCTGATCTTCCAATTTGCCCTTTTGGTTCGGCAGTATCTTTAAAATTACGTTTCTGATTGTATTTTGACAATGTCATAATAAATTGATTTATGAGATTACCCGAATTTAAACCATTCATTACCAAACGTTTTATATAATTTATTTTAGATTTTATAAGATTGAATCTTTTTATCTTATACACCACTTAGGACATAGAAATTATATAAATGGAAAATATAATTATATAAAAAATTGAGTGAGCTACATTTTATTTTTGAAAATATACAGAATAACATCTAAAGAAATAAAAATGAAAAGTGCTTTACTAAAATTTATCCCTTGCGTATTATTGACTGCTTTTTTGAATGTAAGCTGTTCCGAACATTGTGATGATGAAGATTACACAAGAGACGAACAGGAAGAAACAGCAAAAAAGCAACAACGGGATTCCTTAAAAGTGAATCCTTTTTAAAATTAATTGAACTGGAGACAAAAAAAGCCAGCTTTGTTTTACCGAAGCTGGCTTTTTTAATGAATGCATTATTGCTTTTTAGGTTGTGAAGTTGCCACACTATCCTTAGTAGTTTTTACTTTTTTAGTTCTGACATAAGCACTCCCATCATCCTTTTTTGTTTTTGTGGTTGTTGTTTTCGTCTTATGCACTTTATGGGTCTTAATCGTATCTTTAGTAGTTTTAGAACGTTGTGCAGAGGTTTGTGTACTTATCCTTTGCTGACGCATACCCAAAAATAAAAAGCGCTGCCATTGTCATAATTAAATTTTCATAATAATTAATTTTTGATTTAAACATTTGATTTACAAAGTAATAAAACATTAATTTTTACAAATTTTATAATTTGTAGAGCGGGATTTTTTATAACTTTTTACTTTCAAATTACATCATTTCCATATCACTATAAGGGTTTGTTTAAGAAAGACTCCTTATCTTTGATTATAATAAATCTTCCCCATGAAATCAGCAGAACAAAAAATACCGCAAAAAGTTTCTCAGAAATTTCCGGTAGTTGGTATTGGAGCTTCAGCAGGCGGATTAGATGCTTTTAGGAAACTATTACGGGCTATACCAGAGGATTCCGGTATGGCATATGTAATTGTACAGCATTTATCACCGGATCATGACAGCAAATTAACCGAGATATTAGCCCAGTCAACCAATATTCCGGTCCATGAAATAATTAACAACATCAATTTAGTCCCTGACCATATTTATATTATTCCGGAAAACCATAACTTAATTACTTATGATGGTGTACTGCAATTAGAAAAGCGCAGCCGTAACAAATTAAAGAATAACACTATTGATATCTTTTTTGAGTCACTGGCCGAAGTCCATAAAAGTTTCTCTATTGGGGTTATCCTGTCCGGAACTGCTTATGATGGAACTTTAGGACTTAAAAAAATAAAGGAACAAGGCGGTGCAACCATTGCACAAGATCCTGAAACAGCTGCTTTTAAGAGCATGCCGCAAAGTGCTATTGAAGCTGATGCAGCCGATTTTGTACTTGCCCCGGAAAATATTCCGGCGCAGTTATTAAAAATACATAACAGCTACGAAATTAATCATGGCTATAGCGAAAACGAAAATTTCTCAGCAAATGAAGATGAAGTACTTAAAAAAATAATCAATATCATTTTTTTAAGAAGCGGAAATGATTTTCGGCATTACAAACAGGCAACATTAGGAAGACGTATCGCCAGGCGGATGGTGAATTTAAAAAAAGACACTTTAGAAGGCTATTATAATATACTTCGAAATGATAAAACAGAACAGGATTTACTATTCAATGATTTACTGATCCCCGTTACCTATTTCTTCAGGGATTCTAATTCTTTCGAATCTCTCTCAAAAACTGTATTTCCACAATTAGTACAAAATGCGGTAGACAACAATTTACGTATTTGGGTTGCGGGCTGTGCAACCGGCGAAGAAGCCTATTCATTGGCAATCAGTCTTCACGAATATTTAATCGAAAATAACTTCAAGGAAATACGTGTACAGATTTTTGCTTCAGACATCTCAGAAAAATGTATTACGAAAGCACGTACGGCAATATATTCCCCACAGGATATACAGCAGATATCTGAATCCCGGATTCATAATTATTTCACCAAACGGGATGGCTACTATCATATCAACAAGGTAATTCGTGATATGTGTGTTTTTGCCATTCATAATTTTATTAAAGACCCGCCATTTGCAAAAATAGATTTGGTATCCTGCCGAAATGTATTAATCTATTTTGATGCTTATTTACAAAATAAAGTATTCACCTCATTTCATTATTCCCTTAAAGAAAAAGGATTTTTGTTTTTAGGAAAATCAGAAACCGCTGCCAATGTTCAGAACCTGTTTGAAGCATTTGGCAAAAATGAAAAAATATATTCTAAAAAATATGCTCCGGGGCGTTATATTCCTGAGTCCTATAAACCAATTGGCATTAATCGTGAAAAATTTGAAGTAAACGAGAAAAAACAGGCAGTAGAAACCGATTTTAGAAAAATTGCTTCGGATCTTTTATTTACAAAATATACCCCGGCCGGCGTTGTTATAAATGAACATCAGGAAATTGTTCATTTTCATGGAGATACGAGTCCGTTTTTATTACCTTCTCCCGGAAAGCCAAATTTCAATATCCTCAAAATGGCCCGCGAAGGGATTAGTTTTGAATTGCGGAATGCCTTATTAAAAACAGCCAAACAGAAGGAACCTATTGTTAAAGAAAATATTGTTGTAAAAAATCAGCCGTATCTCGCTTCATTTGAAGTCATTCCACTTGACACAAATGATTTGCATATTATGGTACTCTTCTATAAAAAGCCATTACCGGAACTGGAAGAGAATTCTAAACTGAAAAGAAAAAATGCAGACCAGCAGCGTATTACCGATCTGGAAAACGAACTTTCGTTATTACGGGAAGATATAAAACGGGTTACCGAAGAACAGCAAACCGCTTTTGAAGAACTCCAGACAACAAATGAAGAACTGTTAAGCAGCAGCGAAGAACTTCAGGCAATGAACGAAGAACTGGAAACTTCGACAGAAGAATTGCAGTCGAATAATGAGGAATTAATGTGTGTAAATGATGAACTTATGGATCGCCAGGAACAGCTTATTTCCCTTCGTGTTTATTCTGAATCTATTGTAATAACAATTCGGGAACCTTTAATTATCATAGATAAAGACCTTGTTGTAAAAAGTGCAAATCCTGCTTTTTACAAATATTTTAATACAACAGAACAGGAAACAGAAGGACATTCCTTTTTTGAGATTGGTGATTGCCAATGGAATTTACCTGAGTTTAAGGAACTGCTTACTAAAATGCTTTATGATACACTTTCTATCGAAGATTTTAAAGTAAATACGTATTGCAAGGGTATTGGCAAAAAGACTATGATGATTAATGCACGCCGTATTATTGATTCCAAACCTGCCGGACTGATCCTTTTGGCCCTCGAAGATATTACCGATCTGGAAAGTGCTAATGCCTTACTTAAGGAAAAAAACAATACCCTTAAAAAATATAATCAGGAACTCAAATTATTCAGCTCGGCAGCAAGCCATGATTTACAGGAACCTCTTCGTAAGGCATTAATGTTTTGCAAACGAATTTTGGATGATAAAAAGAAACTGCCGGAATCTACGATACATAATGTAGAACGCATATTATTTTCGATTACCAACATGAGCCAGTTAATTTTAGATATTATTAACTACACTCAAATTGAGCTTATAGAAAAACAATATAAAAAAACAGACCTGAATGTAGTTGTAAAGAAAACTATTCAGGATCTGAAAGATACTATCACAGAAAAAAATGCGATAATTGACAGTACCAATCTTCCTGAACTTGATGTTATTCCTTATCAGATCCAACAGCTGTTTACTAACCTGATAAGTAATGCCATAAAATATTCAAGACCAGACATTCAGCCTGAAATTAAAATTGACGTTCAGGAGGCAACAGCAACGGAAATTGAAGAGATCATGGGAAACCCCCATGTTTTTTATATTAAAATTATAATACGCGACAACGGAATAGGATTTGGCAGAGAATATGAAAACCGGATTTTTGATCCGTTTTACAGATTGCACAGTCACGATGAATATCAAGGCAGCGGAATTGGGCTTACCTTGTCTAAAAAAATTGTAGAAAATCACAAAGGATTTATTACTGTTTCAAGCACAATTAATAGAGGTACTACATTTAATCTTTATTTCCCTCAGCAATAAAACAATAAAAAAAAGGGTCAAAATTATTAAATTTTGACCCTTTTTTTTATAAATTTCTATTGGTGTAATTATTGATTTTTCGGGATTTTAATTAAAATTAAAAAGGGGGTCTGAAAAGTAATTTTTGGATAGCCTCTAATTTTTTTTATTCTGCATTTATTCTATTGATTATTAAACTACAGAATATAATGCAAGTATCATCTTATTTTATTCGTAAGTAAATGTTTGGTTTATAAAATCATAAACATGTAGCTGTCCTTCTTCATAAAAAGTTTTTTCTGCACGTTGCCGGACTTCTTCGGTCGATAAATAGGCAACCAAGTGCCCGCTTTTAGCAATTTTTACTTGTCCAATCTCTGTCAAGTTAATTATTTCAAAATCAACAGATACAATTCTAGGATTATTGTGAATCATATTACCGCTTGGCTCAGTAAATGCAATACTTCCGTTTTCTAAACGATGGGTAAAACACCCATTATTTCTATTATTAGTAAGTACCAAATAGCGCTTATTGTTTATAATGGATATTTCGTCTATTGTTTTTAACATATTTGTATCATGGTTAGATTCAACATTAATCTTCATTGTAAAACAATCAAATCACTTATTATCAGTAGGAAAATCATCAATAATCATATTCTCTTTAAATATTAGAGAATCTTTTTTATACAATCGTTTTTCCATTAACAGTCCTTTTTCATTATATAATTTTAAGGTATCTGTAAAATAACCGTCTTTGGTGAATGCTTCAAAATAAAGTTTACCATTACTATGAAACTCTTTCCAAAGCCCTGTTCCCATTTTAAAAGTGGTTTCATAAATTACTTTTCCATTACCATCATATTGTTTAAAAATACTATCACGCAATCCTTTTTTGAAATATTCTTCTCTCCATATTTTTCCTCTAGCATACACATCACCATTTGTATCAAAATCAGCATCACCACCTAGCCATATACCTTCTTTTTCATTATTCATTCCTGTATACCCTACTCTTTCTCCTCCACCAATAAACCACTCTGTTACAGGGCATATAGCGTAAACTTCATTGTTTAAAGCCCCTTTTGGAGGAAAATCCGCATCATATATATTGTTAATCTTCTCTAATACAACCCCTTCGCATTTTATGGGTTCTATTAATCGTGGGCGAATACCTAGCCAACTTTTTAACTCTTGACACGATGTAAAGCAAAATAAACTTATTATAAAAAAAATATTTATTTTTTTATTATTCATAACTAATAATGTTTTAAATCATCTCTCATGACCTTGATTTGGTTATGTAAATACTATGATTTATTATCAATGTAATTTGTATATCGTTTAATATTTTAATTTAATAACTTAAAAGAATAATCAAATCACTTATTATCAGTAGGAAAATCATCAATAATCATATTTTCTTTAAATATTAGAGAATCTTTTTTGTACAACCGTTTTTCAGCTAGTTCTCCTTTTACATTATACAACTTTAGGGTATCAGTAAAATAACCATCTTTAGTCGCTATTTCATAATATAGCTTTCCATTTTCGTGAAAGTCTTTCTCTAATCCCGTTCCATTTTTAAAATAAGTAGAAAAAATTATTTTGCCCTCTTTATTATAAATTTTATAAATACTGTCCCTTAGTCCATTTTTGAAATATTCTTCTCTTATTAAATGCTTTTTTGTTTTTGAATATCCCAAAGAATCATAATCGTAAAATCTTGTCGCAATCCATTTTCCTTCCTGCTTCCCTTCTTTGCAATAGCCTTCTCTATAACCGTAAATTATCTTTTTTTCAAAAGGATTATCCCCACCTACAGTTTTTGTGTCAATAACAACGGTTTGTAAAATTATGCTTAAAGGTTCTTTACTGGAGTTAAAATACATTTGGTTTTCATATAACTTTGCATTATTGACAAGAATATTAACAGGAGCAGTATCTTCTCCATTAATAACCTTTTGAGTACCACAATTATTTATTACGCTTAGCATAATAATAAATAAATAAAGCTTAATAATTTTCATAATCTTCTCGCATTACTTTTATTTGATGAAATTGAAACCTCACTTTACTGTTATCATAGTCTAACATGTTTTTTGTTGAGCCTTTTTTATATAATAGATAATTCTTTGCAAGAAAAGAAGAATAGTATTTTAAGTAGTCTTCTTTACTCTTCAATAAATCATCTTTTAAAACATAATAAGTTGAGTCATCATTTTTTTTATAATTTAAATAAATTCCATCTTTTGTCAATAAAAATTGTCTTTCAGCTTGAATATTTGATTTTTTCCGATTCTCTAATTTAGTAATAGTTTCCATTGATTTTTCCAGAAAAACTCTTTTTGTAACTGGCTTACCTCCCCATGTGAAAGTCCCATTTGACTTGTCTGCAATATTATAATCACTATTCCTTTTATCAAGGTCTCTCTGAAAATTTAAATTTGCATTGCTCAATGCTTTTAAAATTAGTTTTCTATTAGTGGTAATTTCTGTAATATTAAATGTTCCACTTTTACTTTGAATATTGATTATGTCTTTTTTATAATCTTGCAATATATCCCAACTTTTCTTAAAGCCTTCTTCGCCTGAATAAAAAATATGATTAAGACCTAACATATGTCCTATTTCATGTGGGTAAGTTTCTTTAGATGAAGTATTTTTAGAATATATAACTAATCCATAATAGTTAAAAGGAGTAGTTCTACTAAAAGCTCCAGCATTTCCTTTACATTCTCCATCAACTAAAATAATGAATCCACCTGAATAAGATTTAGATTTCACTTTAAGTTTTTTTACATATTCGTCAATAGTTACATCATCCACTGACTTAGTTATTATGACAGGTTTATTGTCTTCATCTTTTTTACCTGTATCAATTTTTATATCTTGAAAAACTGTCTCTGCATTATACTTTTCCTTCTCCCAAGTTCCGTCAGGCATTTTATTTCCGTAACCATTTGAATCTAATTTAGGTCTTTCTCTTTCATCTATACTATAATAATTCTTTGTAGTCCAATCTACTTTATCAAACGCATATAAATAATCATCTAGATCTGTGGTATCAAGACCATCAAACATAGCCTGATTTTCTATTTCTACCTCATAACCCGCTTGGTTTAGGGAATTTTCGTTTAGGTATTTTTTAATATCGTTATCCTTAAACTTTTGAAATAGGGCTTTGGCTTTGCTGGTTGGAGAACCATCACCAGAAACCAGGGCAATAACCCTAAATTTTAGCTTTAATACTTTGTTTTCCATCAGGATTATTCCCCCTACGGCGTGAGAGCCGGTAGTTGGATTGCTGTGTTTGAATTCGTATGTTTTATCTGTTCCTGCCTGTAAACATTTTACTTTGAACTCAATTTTTCCTGCTGCGGTTATTTTTTTCTTTGCAGTTTTACCCTCTTTTTCGCTCCCTGTTATTTCAAATTCATAAAAGTCATCGCCTGTTATGGAAACAACATCTTCATTGATTGTGCCTTGCCAAAGAATGATTTCGGCACTCAATGTAATTTCCTGATTGGGTTTAAGCAGTACATAAGGCATATCTACGTATTTAGATATGGAACTGAACTTGTAATGATCCTGAATGGCGTGTTTTGCACCCATTTCGTCGGTGCTCTTTTCGACAATGTTACCTAAATCTGTACTGTTGGCTCCTTCTTTGTAAAAATACTCCACATCTGAGAAAGGTACATCCTGTATTTTTTCGATTTCTTTTGTATCAGGATTTACATCTACCCAGTCAAAACCAAACTCCCCTTTGTATTGCCCTGCCAGTCTAACTTTTACATACAGGTTTGTTATTTCAAATGGTTTTGCAGTTTTTGGGTTGTCGCCAAATATTGTACCTCCTTTTGCTGTGAAAGTCGATTTTCCTCCTACGTTTTCTACATACTCTCTGGTGTATAATTCGTACTCTTCATAAGTTTCTGTGTTTTTTCCTGATGATCTGTATATAGTCATAATTAAAACATTTTTGATTTTTCGGAAGCATTGATTTCAAATTTACCCTCTGTGTGTATATTTTTATCTTTCTCAATATTCATTTCGTGACTTTCGTGATTGTTTACTGCCTTTTTTGCCTCAGATTTTCTTTCTCCCAGCACTTTTTCAAATAATTCACCTGTAACATTCAGCAAACTATTACCTCCTACTGTGGTAGTATGTAACATTCCCACAGAAGTAGATTTATCAGCTCCTGCGCTTTCGGTAATATCTTTTACAGCAGTAACTGTAATGTCTTTTCCTGCACTGAAAACAATATCTTCCCCTGCTTCAAATTCTATATTTTTGGGAGCTTTAAACCGTATGTTCCCATCGCCATGAATTACGGCTATTGTTTTTCCTTTTTGGCTCTCTATTGTAATGTCACCGGTAGCATCGTCAAAAATAGCCCTGTTACCGCTACGTGATTGTATTACTTTTATGTCATTTTTTGGTGTGGCATAACCGCTGTTTTCACTTCCGTTGTAATTGCTTCCCATTACATAAGGGTTCTGTGCGTTGCCACCTTCAAAACCTACGAGGACTTCGTCCCCTATTTCCGGAGTCCAATAAAATCCTTTTCCTGCTCCTGAGTGTGATTGTATCACCCGCATCCATTGGCTCGATGTCGTACCGCCTGCCCAGTAAAATTCTACTTTTACACGTCCTAATCCTTCGGGGTCGTTGTTGTCTTTTACTTTTGCAGGTTGTGTATCTGCTTTGGCATACACATGCACATCTGTATAATGCGGGGCTGCAACATCGGCAGGTATTGCCTTGAACTCACAAGTATAATTTCCGTGTACTTTTGAGTGGTGTATCGATTCTATAACTATTAGTTCGTGTTCTACTGTTTGGTTTGTTATTGTAAATACCTGCCCTATTCCAAGGGGAAAGTATGATGTCCCGCTATAATATACGCTGTTGGCATCACTTCCTGCAGTTTGCAATGTGGTCATCTCGTCTATCTCCTCTTTATTTTGGGCATTGGCTGTATAAGCACCGATACTCAGATCAGCGTTTGCAACAGTTCCCTGATTGTAGCCAACAATAGCCGAAAAACTGTCTTTACTGCCTGTAGAAGTTTTTGCTGAAGCATTGCGGATATTAGAGGCATTGTTGTAATCATATCCAGCCAATGAAATTTTATGCGCCACCATATTGGTCTGTATCTTAAAACCATGAAGGGAAGCCCCGTTAATGAGTTTTACTTTGCTGGTTTTGGTTTGTCCAAATTGCATGCGCATGCCATCAAAATAAAACCATTGCCCATAACGTGCCGAGAGTCTTTTTAAGAAATTAAAACTGGTTTCGTTATACTGGGCCATATATTTGAACTCTTTGAGATAGGTAGACCTTATAGAATCTCTTTGATAAAATTCTCCCGGACCTTCGGCAAAAATACCCAGTACAATATCATCCATCCCTCTTTCCAAAAAGGTCCTTGATTTTTTCATGTCATCCAGGACAATACTGTGACTTACACCTGTTACGTGCAAACCTACCGGGCTTCCATGAAGGTCAACAGATGAAAGTTCAGTAATGATCCCTTTACTCATCAACCTAATCCCGGTAAGGCTTTTAAAAGTAAAGATGACTTCATCACCAAGGTATTTCCTTAAAGCTTTTGCCTGATCTGCGGGTTTTATGATTGCGTTACCTGTATATTGCCAGACAAATGAAAAATGATGATGGTCTGCCATCTTCTGCGATAGCCTTAAATCATAATAAACAACGTTCTGGGTAAAACTTCCTATTGTTATATGTACCTGTTCTGAAAATGTACTCATGGGTTTGGGGTTTAAGCGGTTTGGGATTTAATTTATTAAGTCTTTTTAAATGAATTTTATAGTTTTTTATTTACAAACCTAACTTATTTAATCAGAAGATGCAATACCTATTTCCCATAATATTGGAGTGTTTTTTTAAACAGAAAAAATTAAAACTATCGATAAAAATTCTCATTGGGTTCGAAAAAGTGAAATATCCTTACCTATCTTATCCACCCAATAATACTAGGGGTTAATAGTCAAAAAACATTCTTACCTGCTTTTTTAGGGCTTTACAGTTTTAATACAAAACCATTCCTACTTCACTGAAAATTATATAATTACCAAGTTTAATTATATAAAAAAAATCGATATCATTCCTTTTAAATTTGAGATCTAATTATTTTAAATTGAAAATCATGAACACAAATGCAAACGAAGGTAAAAAAACAAGCGACAAAAAAACAGAAAAGAGCGCTACTGATACTACATCAGAAAAAAACACCTCTAAAGCAGTGAAAAAAAGCCCTGCCAAAAAGTAAATCATTATCCCTAAACTAATTATCATGGAAAATAATAAAATCCGTAATTATGATCAGAACGATCCTAATCACCAAGATATACCTCACACCAATCTTGAAAAATCAGAATTGAATAAAGACCTTAATGAGAAGCCTGAAAATGAAGAAGGTTTTGAAGAATTTACCAGTGATCAGCCTAATCGTTTCAATGAGGAAGATCGGAATGTAAATACGCCAAACTCTGAAAATGACCATTTGATCCGAGCTAAAAGCTATTTAGATCTGGATGAAGAAAATTATTATAATGTATACCAAAGAAATCCTTTTCAAAGCGACAGAGATTTGTAACAGATTTGAGCCTTCTGCTTTATTTATAAGAACTGAGGGTTTATTTGTGCAATTAAAATGAATATAATTATTATGAAAAATAATCAAAATAAAAATTACGGCCAGGACAGCAGTGATTTACCAAACTTAGCAGCTGACAGCAGAGAAAATAGTAATTCGGATAACAATCCGCTCTATAATCCTGATGATGATTTTGAAGAAGATAGTGATATGGACGATGCTGATCTGGATGACACTGAACTAAATGATCTTGATACTGATGACGAAAGAAACGATTTAGAATGATAAAACCTCAAATTCAATCTAAAAAACAGTAAACAATAAATATAAAATTATGGAAGCAATAACACAATCCTCATTGAAGTTTTTAAAGGATCACAATCCAAAAATCAAAAACAATGTTTCGACATTTGAACGAATAATAATGGTTACTAGCGGCGCCTATCTTTTATATAACGGATTAGCCAAGAAAGAAAAAAACATTACGAAAAGCGGTATTGGCGGCACTATGCTTTTAAGAGGCCTTAGCGGCTATTGCCCGGTATATGATGCTGTCGACCATCTTAAAAATGACAAAGCACATACTATAAACATCCGGGTAAACAGCGTGATCAATAAACCTCTTAGCGAAGTATATTCTTTTTGGAGAAATCTGGAAAACCTGCCTAAATTTATGAATCACCTGGAATCTGTTAATCCTATAAGCAATACAATATCAGAATGGACTGCAAAAGGTCCGGCGGGAATTGGTAAATTGACCTGGAAAGCCGAAATCATAAAAGATGAAAAAGAAAAACTGCTGAGCTGGCAATCTCTACACGATGCATCGATTGAAAATGTCGGAAAAGTTATTTTTAAAGAAAAAGGGAAAGCAACAGAACTTGATATCACCATCTCCTATCGCGCTCCTCTTGGTGTTGCAGGTGAAAGTGCTGCCAAACTTCTAAATCCATTTTTCGAAAAAATCGTAAAAGACGATGTCCAAAATTTAAAATCTTATTTAGAATCCGGGCATAAATAAAATGAAACAAGATCTTATTTAAGATATAAAAAATCCGGCAATGAATAAACATTGCCGGCTTTTTTAGAACTAATAATTACTGTTTTTACGTACAGACCATATTGCTTATGGTGTTGTAGTTTTCGTAGTATCAGTTGTAGTTGTATCAATTGGTGTCTGAACACTGTCAATAGTTGTTGCTGTAGAATCTTCATAAGTTGAAGTTGTATCTGTAGCATTATCAGAAGAAACAGTATCATTTTTTTTACAAGAAACTGCAATTCCTATTATCATGATCGCAATAGCAATTGTGGATTTAAATGACTTTTTCATATTATTCGTTTTTTAAATTATATACTATTTCAAATTTAAATCTCGTGAGATAATTATTGTTATATAATTTTTTCAAAATTTTATACAATCTTTCAATTTAAAATTAAATATTACTTTTATTGGAAACCAAAACAGGTGTCCTGCTGAAGTCGAAGCCCTTCCCTGTATAAAAGCCTTCAACTAAATTTATCCGGAACGGAGGCCGAATGATTCCCAATAATAATAATAATAATAATAATAATAATATGTTTATTTATTTTTCAAGTGCCTCTTTTGATTTTGCTAATTGGTTTACTCTCCACATTAACAGCGCGGTACAAAATGTCGTAACAGCAATTACATACCCTAAAATATCATAGTTTTCCAAAGGGGAAGTTTTTGTTTTCTGATGTACAATAAAACCTGCACAGATAGCGGCAATTCCGCCTGCAATTTGCTGTAATGATGACGTTATCGACATATAAGCCCCGCGGTCTTTCATTTCGGGAATCGCTGTATTGAGTGTTGTAGCAGGAATCATACGGCTCATAATACCCATGAACAAAATCATATTGATTACCACGACTTCCCATAATGGTATCGGATTAAGGTTGGTATAAATTAAAACCATAATGATTGAAATTAACGACCCTGCACAAAATAATTTGAACTTGCTTATTTTATCACTTAACCTTCCAATTATAGGCATTATAAAAAGTACCGAAAGTCCTGTAAAGAAAAATACCATGGGTAATTGAAGCTGGCTGATATGAATATTATTTACCAGAAAAGCAGTTCCAAATGGCTGTAACATAAAACCTCCAACAGAAAGAAATGCAATAGCCGCAAAACCAATCTGATAATTTTTATTACTGAGTGTATGCAAAAGATGAAGAAAAGGATTTTTATCAGACTGCAGTTCTAAATGCTTCGTTATAGGTTCCATTTTAGTGACAATAGCAATCAGGATCAATACTCCTAAAACTGCAATCATAATAAAGGCCGAATGCCATCCCCAGTTATTGGCAAAATACAATCCAAGCGGTATTCCTAAAATCTGGCTTGTTGCAAATGCCATTTGTATAAAACCCATAACACGTCCTCTTTGATGAATTACAAATAAATCAGTTACAATTGCCAGGGAAACTGAACCAATAACACCTCCAAAAAGGCCTGTGAAAATCCTTGCAAAAAGAAGCCACCAGTAATTGGAAGCAAAAGCACAGAACACGGTCCCAATAATGAATCCTGTATAAAAGAAAATCAAAAGCTTTTTTCTATCAAATCTGTCTGCAAAACCTGCCGCAAGCAATCCTGAAATTCCTGCGCTGAATGCATATCCGGAAACGGCAAAACCAAAATTTGATGTAGTCATATCAAGCTTTTTCATTAATATATCTCCCAAAGGGGAAATTATCATAAAATCAAGTATAACCGTAAATTGCAAAAGCGCCAGTATGGCAATAACAATTTTTTGATGTAAGGTAAAAGGTGGAATTTCTATTGCATTTTTTTCCATTTGTCTGATTGAATTTTGATTGATTAATTTTGATTAAGGCAATTCCTGGCATGTATAGCCAAATTCATTAACTATTCCGATGATTTCATTAGGTTTAAGTACCTCTGAAACTACGCGCAGTACGCAATCAACATCTTCATAATCGATACTCCATTGCTGTATCCCTGAGTGATTATCCAGTGTGCTATGCATCGGACAATCCGGTTCTTTTTTCAAAACATCTGTTTTAAAAACATGTATTGTGTTTAAATTTGGTTCCATAATTTTCACGGTTTTAAAGCTTTAATGGCAGCCTGAAAGGCTTCCCTTATCATTTTATTGGTAAGTGTAAATGGTTTTCCTCCCATACTTTTGCCTTCTCTATGAAAGTTCAACAAAGTATATAATGGTCCGTATGCAATAGACCAAAAAACTTCGAATGTCATAGGAACGAGTTCATTATTACGCAATGCATTCTCAATAAACTGAAGCATGCTCGTTCTGAAATCTGAAAATTTTGTAGAAGAATTTAATATGGCTTCTCCGTATGGAGAGTGTTTTATAATTTCAAAAAAAGCAACTTCCTTAGGATTTTTCAGGGTAAATCGAGCCCGGTTTTCCCACTGTCTCCATAATCCTTCTTCGAAAGACATTTCAGGCGAAAAGTCTTTTACTGTACTTGTAAAGAAATCAAGGGCAATGGTCCCTCCGATCTTTAGTATTAAATCATCTTTGTCTTTGTAATAAATATATAAGGTAGCGACAGAAATGTTACAGGCTTTTGCCAGCTTATTCATACTGAAGCCCTGAAAACCATCCTGCACAATCTGATCTATCGCATTTGCAATAACCAGTTTCTCCTTATCAATATCTCTTATTCGCATTCCGTTTTTTTTACAAAGATAAAATAATAAGTGAATGAACGTTCTTTTATTTATTATTTTTTTATCTACATTTATAATTTTCCAAAAAGCACAAAAATTTCGTCTTTCGCAATAGCATAAATAATATCATCCTGTTCTGCTTTCATAATATGTTTGCCTGTAAATTCACCAAAAGCAGGCAAGATCATTTGGTTTTCTTTTTGGTAAAAACAAGGCAATTTTAAAGACTGTCCCCCTAAACCCCGCAATATAACCCCAGGATGAATATGCCCTGAAAGGTTAAACCAGCCTTTTCTTTCCGTAGGATGATGGGTCAGTAAAAAGTCTTCTATTTCGAGGAATTGCAAGACATTAATATTAATATCTGTATACTCTTTTTTGTTTATAATATCATGGTTTCCGGCAATAAGCATCATTTCGCTGACACAGCCGGATACCCATTCTACGAATAAATCCCATTCCGTGTTTTTGGAACTATGAAATAAATCTCCCAGAAAAATAATTTTTTCGGGACAAAAAAACTCCACCACATTTGTCAGTCTGGTAAAATTTTCTGCAATTGCATTGTTCGGAATTGCAACGCCGTGCTTCCTAAAGTGTGAAACCTTTCCTAAATGAACATCAGAAATTAAGAGTATTTTTTTAGCCTTCCAAAACAAAGCCCCGCCCGGATGTAAAATAAATGCCTGATTTTTTATTGTAATTTCCATAGTTATTATTTCATGTAAGAAGCTGTCATTTTCTTGATTCGTTCTGCTAATGTTTCGCTCGAAAGCTTTTCTCTTAATCGGTCGGTAATCACCGGAAAACTAAAAGGTGTCGGTTTACTGCAGGGTTTCCATACAATTTCCTGATGCTGAATACGTTCCAATGCCATAATCAAACGCCCTTCTTCTAATTGATGCTCAAAGGTTTCGCGATAGGCTTGCTGAAATAATAAATTATCCGGCTCATAATCCCGAAACACTTCAAACAACAATTGAGAGCCGCTTTGCAGGTGTTTTGTTTTGACCATTTTTCCCGGAAATCCTGTAAAAACCAATCCGGAAATCACCGCAATATCCCTGAATTTTCGTCTTGCCATTTCGGTCGCATTCAGGCTTTTTTGCAAATCGTGATGTACATATTCTGTCGAAAACAAATTGTTATCCAGCACTTCCTGCATATTGATTTCCTGATCCGAAAGCAATTCAAATCCATAATCATTATACGCCAGCGAGAAACTTATGGGCACCAGTAAGCTAATTCTGTAAGCCAGCAAACTGGCCAAAGCTTCGTGTACGAACCGACCTTCAAACGGGTAAAAAATAGCATGGTATCCTTCTCTTGTTTTAAAAGTCTCAATCAGGAATTCATTAGCACCGGGAACAATAGATTCTTTTCGCTGTCTTGTAAATAATGGTTTTAATGCTTTTAATTCGGGGGATAAATTATCAGTATTGGCGCGGTATAATTCCTGACGCAGCAATTCGCTCATTTGTGCAGACAGTGCCATACGCCCGCCCATCCAGCTGACCACTTTAGCTATTTTTTTAGGATCCGCTTTTTTTACCAGAACCTGCATATTCCTGATCCGAAATAATTCAAGTCTTTTTCCGGCAAAAATAAAGGTGTCCCCGGGTTTTAATTTGGTTATAAACCATTCTTCAATAGTTCCGATATAACCGCCGCTCATGTATTTTACATTCAGAACCGAATCTCCAATAATAGTCCCGATCTGCATTCTGTGGTGCATGGCAATCAATCGGCTGTTGATTTTAAAACAGCCATTTTCATCAATCTCTACTTTTTTATATTCATCATAAGCTTGTAAACTCTGGCTTCCGTTTGAAATAAAATTGAGCATCCAATTCCAGTTATCCTCCGTCATTGCCTGATAGCAAAATGTTCCTTTGACTTCCTTATAAATTTCATCAGGAAAAAATCCGTCCGAAACGGCCAGTGTATTTAGATATTGAACCAAAACATCCCAGCTGTTTAAATAGGGAACCCTGTCTTCGATAACATTATTTTCGACTGCTTTTTTTAATGCCGAAGCTTCGATTAACTCAATAGCATGAGTGGCAAGAAAACAAATAACACTTTCCTTTCCCGGTTGGTGACCGCTTCGCCCGGCTCTTTGCAGAAAACGCGCCACTCCTTTTGGACCTCCAACCTGAATAATGGTTTCTACGGGTGCAAAATCAACACCCAAATCAAGACTGGAAGTACAGACAACCACTTTTAATTCTTCATCCCGAATCGCCTGCTCTACCCAAAGTCTTGTTTCTCTGCTGATACTCCCATGATGCATCGCCATTTCTCCTACAAACTCAGGATATTTTTCCAGTAATCGCTGAAACCATGTTTCACAGGCTGAGCGTACATTGGTAAAAATAAGGGTCGTTTTGCTGGCTTTTACTATTTTCGCTACCTCATCAATCAAGTGCAATCCCATGTGTCCGCGCCACGGATAGGTTTCCATCTTATCAGGAATAATAGAAATGACTTTTATTTTTTTGTGAATGACTGCCTTAATCAAAATTGAATTGTGGTACGCTTCCGAATCAACTCCAAGCAAAACTTCCTGGGCCTGTTGTAAATTACCAATTGTTGCAGAGATTCCCCAGATACGCATATTGGGAGCAATTTTTTTTAATCGGGATAAAGCTAATTCTGTTTGTACACCGCGTTTTGTA
Organism: Flavobacterium sp.; assembly: GCA_039931915.1. GTDB lineage: Bacteria > Bacteroidota > Bacteroidia > Flavobacteriales > Flavobacteriaceae > Flavobacterium. The sequence continues at coordinate 67,025 of JBDTRA010000017.1, forward strand.
CCTAATAATTCGTGCCATTCATCAATAACAATTGCTTCACATTTACCAAATATTTTATCATAACCTTTGGTCGCGAGCAGCAGCTGCAGGCTCTCTGGAGTAGTTACCAGCAAATCCGGCATTTTTCCTTTTTGTTTGGCTCTTTCGCCTGTCGATGTATCTCCGGACCGAATTCCGACAGTCATTTGTGTTTCCAAATCATTGACAACGCGTTCGGCAGCCTGTTTTATTTCTACCGAAAGTGACCGTAATGGCGTAATCCAGATGGCTTTGAGTCCGGGAGTGTGTTTCGTTTTGTAATCCGGATTATTTTTTATGTAATTCAAAACAACCGGTAACCAGAGTGCATAGGTTTTTCCGCTTCCTGTTGGTGCATTCAGCAGACCGTTTTTACCCTGCAAAAAAGCCGTCCAGGTTTGTGTCTGAAACGGAAAAGGTTTCCATCCCTGCTGATGAAACCAGTCATTTGCTAAAGCAAAAAGTTGCTCTCTGTTCATTTATTTGTTTTTAAATCATTAAGATATTAAGGTTTCATTAAGTTCAATTCTTGTTTAAGGAAAGAAATCCGTTTTTAATCCGCGTTTTCGCTTTAGCGAATCCGTATTATCCGCGTTCCATTTTACAAAATCATGCTTTTTAAATCCTCAATAGAATTGGCTTCATCAATTTTTTTGTCATGCCGCCATCTTAAAATCCTTGGAAATCTTGTCGCAATTCCGCTTTTATGCCTTTTGGAAAGTGCTATTCCCTCAAAACCAATTTCAAAAACCAGTTGTGGGGTTACACTCCGGACCGGACCAAATCTTTCCAGTGTATTCTTCTTAATCCAGTCATCCACCATTCTGAATTCAGCATCGGTTAAACCGGAATACGCTTTCGCGAAAGTAACCAGTTCCCGTTCGTTATTTTCATTTTGTTGCCATAATGCAAAAGTATAATCGGTAAATAAATTCGAACGTCGCCCGTGTCCGCGCATGGCGTATGTAAGCACGGCATCAATAACCAGAGGTTCAATTTTCCATTTCCACCAATCACCTTTTTTTCTTCCTGTGAGATAGGGAGAATCTTTTCGTTTTAGCATCAAACCTTCGCTTTTCATTTCGCGGGAACGCAATCTTTATGGATCAAGACGAAAACCTGAGGGGAAGCAAAAATTAAGCATAAATATTAGTTA
>JBDTRA010000018.1:0-68046 GCA_039931915.1 Flavobacterium sp.
CTGCAAACATGCCTTACATCACTGAAAGATGGCCTGGTGGAATGCTGACTAACTTTGTAACTATCCGTAAAGCTGTTAAAAAAATGGCTACTATTGATAAAATGAAGAAAGATGGTACTTTCATGACATTATCTAAAAAAGAGCGTTTGCAAGTTGATCGTCTACGTGCTAAATTAGAGAAAAACTTAGGTTCAATCGCTGACATGTCTAGACTACCAGCTGCATTGTTCGTAGTAGATATCAAAGCTGAACATATCGCAATAAAAGAAGCACAAAAATTAAACATTCCAGTTTTCGCAATGGTTGATACGAATTCTGACCCAAGAGAGGTTGATTACGTTATTCCTGCAAATGATGATGCTTCTAAATCAATTGACAAAATTTTATCTTTAGTTACTGCTGCTGTAATTGATGGTCTTTCTGACAGAGGTTCTGAGAAAGAAACTGAAGCTACAACAGAAGAAGCTACTGCTCCTGCTGCTGTTGAAGCTGCTCCTGCAGTAGAGGCTGCACCAGCTGTTGAAGCTGCTGCTCCTTCAACTGAAGAATAAATAAACAATTTAAATTCCAAATTTTAAATTCCAAAATCCAAGAATAATTAAAAACATAATGTTGATAATTTATTAAAATTGGAGTTTGGAATTTAAAAGTTGGAATTTTTACTTTTAACATTAAAATTCAAAATATTATGGCAACAATTACTGCTGCAGACGTAAATAAATTAAGACAAACTACAGGTGCCGGAATGATGGACTGTAAAAAAGCTTTAGTTGAAGCTGATGGAGATTTCGATAAAGCTATACAAAACCTTAGAGAAAAAGGACAAAAAGTTGCTGCTAACCGTTCTGACCGTGAGTCTTCTGAAGGAGCTGCTGTTTCTTTTATTAATGCAGACAAAACTAGAGGAGTTATCATCACTTTAAACTGTGAAACAGATTTCGTAGGTAAAAATGAAGCTTTCGTAACTTTAGCTAAAGAATTAGTTGAAAAAGCGATCAACTTCTCTTCTAAAGAAGAATTCTTAGCTTCAGATTTCAACGGAATTACTGTTGCTGAAAAATTAATCGAGCAAACTGGTGTTATCGGTGAAAAAATCGAAATCGGTGGTTTTGAAATTTTAGAAGGTGCTTTCGTTGGATCTTACGTTCACGTTAACAAAATTGCTGCTTTAACTGCAATTTCTGCATCAATTCCTAACGCTGAAGTTTTAACTAAAGACATCTCTATGCAAGTTGCTTCTATGGGAGCTGACACATTATCTTATAAAGATTTTGATCCAGCTTTCGTTGCTTCTGAACTTGCTGCTCGTATTGCTATAATCGAAAAAGAAAATGAAGAAGCAAAACGTTTAGGAAAAACTTTAAAAAATGTTCCTAAATATATTTCTTTCTCTCAATTAACTGAAGAAGTTATAAAACAAGCTGAAGAAGATGCTAAAGCTGAATTAAAAGCTGAAGGTAAACCAGAACAAATTTGGGATAAAATTATTCCAGGAAAAGTTCAACGTTTCATCTCTGATAATACTACTTTAGACCAGGAGAAAGCATTATTAGACCAAAACTTCATCAAAGATGATAGTAAAAAAGTTAGTGATTATGTTAAAGGATTCAACGTTGAAATTACAGGTTTCAAAAGAGTTGCTTTAGGTTAATTATAATTCAATTTTCAATACCAAAAGAGAGATTTTTCAAAGTCTCTCTTTTTTTTATCCTGTTTTTCAAATCAGAAATATTCAGCTCATAATAATAGTAATTTGATAAGAAATATTTTCTTTCGAAATGTAAGGATTGATATAGGTTTTGTGCCGATAGATTATCAACGCCAGTATTCAGGCTCAATAGTTCTACATTTGTAAAGCAGGCATACTCTATGGTTTTTTGCATTAATCGATAAGCCATTTTTTGTCGCCTAAACTCGTTTTTAACATACAGATAAGAGATGTGCCAGTTGTATTTCACAAAAGAATATGGATTTATTTTGGCTACCAAAACTACAAAAGCCATGTAGTTATTTACTTCGTTTTGGCATGCGAAAATTTTGACCTTATTTCTGTCCAACTTGTTTTTTATAAACCCAATAGCCTGATTAATGCTTAACAAGTCATCTATTAATTGTGATTCACGTATAAGTCCTTCGATTGAATTAAATTGACTGGGTTTAATTTCAACAATACTAAAATTGCTATTGACTGATTGATCCAAGTAATATTATTTTAAGAAGTTTTGAAGATAGCGTTAACAATATCTTCTTTTGTTTTTCTAAGGGTATTTTTTACCTCCTTGTATAAATAAAACGACAACAAAACACCTACCATTGCCAATCCAAAGTTGAATAGCCAATTGGCTTTAAAACCATATAAATCTACAATTGTCAAACCAGTTTTTGCACTAAAAACGTGAGCAAATCCATAACTCATTTGAAACATTGACATGAACAGGCCTTCTTGATTTTTGAAACTTCTGTCAGAAACAAAATTACTTGCAAACGAAAAGGTCAACATACTGCCCAAGCCCATAAAAAAAGTTGAAACAATCAAAACTATTGGCATATTTATTAGCGCAAGTAATAAATAACTAAATCCTATACAAGCCAATCCTACTAATATAATCAGTGTTTTTTTATACTTTCTATTCTCAACAAAGCTTACAACCGGCAGCTCAAACAACAGCAACAGCACACCATAAAAACTCAAAAGCAAACCACTTTGAAACTCGCTCAATCCAAATTGCTCTTTATGATAAATAGGTAAGACTGTAAAAATCTGAAAAAACAAAACAGCTGTAATCATAGTTATTACCCAGTGAATCAAGAACGATTTGTCCTTTAGCGGAGCTAATTTATCAACCTCTAAATGTTGGAATTTAAGTTTATACAAAACTTGTTTTTCTGTTACCAAATAGGCAAAAATTAAAATAGAAACGATACAACTCAAACCGTCAACTACAAATAATACATTATAGTTCCAAATAGAAATCAACAAACCTCCAAGCAGCGGACCAAATACAAAACCAATATTTGTTGCAGACCGCACCAAAGCAAGTGCCTTTACCCGGTTTTTTTTGGTTACATAATTGTTGATTGTTATCATCATTGCTGGTCGAAACATATCAGCAATTGAAGTCAGCAAAAATATTGAAAAGCACAAAACCTCAAAGCTACTAACAAACTGTAATCCTATAAAGATGAGCCCGCTAGAAAACAAACTAAAAACCATTATTTTGTAGGCACTATATTTATCTGCTAATTTGCCGCTTACAAAAGTCCCTACAAGTGAACCTACCCCGAAACAGACCATCACCCAACCCACTTGTGCATACGAAAACCCTAGGGATTCTTTCATGTATTTCGACAAAAACGGTACAACCATTGTTCCGGCTCTGTTTATAAAACTAATTATAGTAATTACCCAAATTTCCCTGGGAAAATTTTTATAGTTTTCTAAATATCTTTTTATCATTGTATTCTTTATAATAATTTAAAATTCTAATTGCAGCCAAAAAAGCTTTTTTATACGCATTTAATCTCTTTTTTTAACCACAAAACAAACTAATTCTACAAAACACTTCTCATAAATAAATTAACCAACTCCACATTGTTTTCTATTTCTAACTTATCGAACGCTCTTTTTCGCAAAGTAGAAATTGTATTTTCTTTAAGGTCAAGTTTACTTACCATTTCTTTATTGCCATAACCGTTTATAATTAATTTCACAATTTCCAGTTCCCGACCCGAAAGTAAATCTACTTTGTCAAAAAATAGTTGATGATAATTATTGATATAAGAAGTGCCTTCGAACAGCACCTTTTGTATACAACTAATTATAGCAGCCTGTGAACTTTCCTTAGAAAGTATTGCATCGACATGATCCTTGATTTCTAAATAATCAAAATAAGTGATAGAAGATGACATTACTATTATTTTGGCATCATTAGAAATTGATTTAATTTTAGAAATTGATTTTTCTAGTGCTCCGTCGGCATAAAAAAAATCTAAAAGAAGCAAGCGACAACTCTTTTTTTCTAACATGGAAAATATCTCGCTAATTCTGCTGGCCTGATCAAAATGCAAATCAGCAAAATGATTTTCCATAATCAAAATCATACCTTTTCTAACAATCCAATGGTCATCAGCAATAAGACAATTCATAAATAATTTTGTTATTTTGTTTTTAAAGTGTTCAAAAAAGTAGTCAAATCAATCGAAAAAACCACTTTTAGACCCGATGAACCTGAGTTACTAACTATTATGGTTCCATTGGACTTTTCGATTATTCTTTTACATAAATACAATCCAAGCCCCATACTCAAGGTGTCTGATTTCCGGGCTTTCTTACCTTGATAGTTTAAATCGAAGATATGGTTCAAATCTTCTTCTTCAACACCACTACCGTCGTCTAAAATCTCGAAAAATATAGTTTGATTGTTTTTTTTAACGCTAATATCAATTTTAGTATTAGCAAATTTCAGAGCATTCCCTATTACATTACAAAGTAATTCGTATAGCTTTACTCTGTCATAGTTAATCATAAAGGGCTGGTCTATATTCGTGTCTAATATTAAATCAATATTTATGGAATGGGCTATTACCTGAAGTGATTTAATGGTTTCCCTGATTTCAAATCCAATGTCAAATTCAGCAATGTCAAATATCAATTCTTCATGATTTCCTAATTTCACCACCTCCAAAGCTTGGTTTGCAATTAGAGTTAGTGCATTGGAGGTGTATTTAATAGAGTTAAATATTTCTTTGACTTCCGGATCCTGTATTTTCTCTGAAACCAAACAACTCGACATTCTAATTACATTTACCGGCGTCCTGATTTCATGAGTCAAAAGTGATATTATTTTATTTTTTAGCATTAAATCTTCCTGAATCTGATTATTGGTTTTTTTTAGCTTTTTCTCCAGACGAAACATTTCGTATATGTACCTAAACAGAAGCAATAAAAGAAGTAACATCAAAAAAGCAACAAAACAAATAAGGACATTCCTTGTTTTAATATCCTTGATTTGCTGATTCAAAAGCTTTTGGTAAATAATGTTGTTTTTGTATTTATTTTGAACCTGACTTAAATCAGAAGCAACGGTAGCAAGGATGGAGCTGTAGTTTTTCAAATCCTTTGCCTGGCTACACAGGTATTGATTATAAACAATTTGACTAGTTTTTATTTTATCTGTTAACAGTGTAAGATCTGTTAATACTATGTGGTTTTGATTGTCATCGCCAATATACATATTTAGTTTATTACTGTTGTTCAATTGAACAAAAATTAAATAAATCAAAGCAATTTTTAGCCAGAAGAGCAAAGCAATAATTAAAATAGATTTAGATTTTAAACTCATTCTGATTCTGGTATATGTTTTTCTTTTTATGCACTTTATCTCAATAGTTTTTTATCCTTCTTTTTTCCAAATGCATGACAGCTATTTCAATTTCTTAAAAAACTTCACCTTGTGTAATTTTGGTCTTGTATTTTGATTTTTTGGTTGTAAAAAATCAATTAAGAGAAATAAATTTCATAACCAATTCCGGTTAATTTAACAGTTATTGTGCAAAGGTAACAAAGATATCCTTCTTGATTTTGCGGAATTAATAGTATTTTGTCAAATTTTAACAACTCTATAACTCTACAACGATTGAAATAATTATTTAGAACCTGAAATAAAATTATTCCTAAATAAAATGTAGATTTCTATCTACAAAAATGTTCTCCGAAAATCCAACAAACCAAAGTAAATTTGCTCAGGAAAAAATTAACAAATAAAAAAACCACAATCATGTCAGATTATTTAAAACAATTCGGAGAAGAACTTAAAAAAAATGTACCGGGATATATGGCTGTTGCCGTAACCGAAATCAAAAGTGGGATTTCATATTATTCCAATTCAGCTGTTGCGGATTTTGACCCGGAATTAGCATCTGCTTTTAATCTTGAAGTTGTAAAAGCAAAACTTAACGCAATCAATGCACTGGGTTTAAACGAAACTATTGATGATATTATGATTACGCTATCATCTCAAATACATATTATTGATGTAGCAGACAATAACGAGTATTTTATCTATTTGGCTGTTGATTCTACTAAAGCAAATTTGGGAATGACTAAAGCATTACTTAACAAATACAAAAAAGAGATTAATAGAAAACTATAATTTAAAGTAGTAATTCGATAAAAACCGCCTATTCCTTTTTTAGATTTTTTATTGGCTAAAAAAACATTAAACATTAAATTAATGTTTAATGTTTTTTTGCTTTAAATATATCCCTCTTCTTTATTGACAAATATTTAATTCCAAAACTTCATTTAAAAAAACATTTGCTTTTTAAACATCAAACTTTAATTATTACCCTCATTTTTTTTATGAAAAATATTTTAATCAAAAAAAACTATTTGTTTTTATTTCTACTTTTAACATCCTTCACTGTAAACTCACAAACTCTTTATGGAGGAATCGAAATAGGGAGCAAAGGTATTAAAATGACAATTATTAATGTAAAAAATGCAAAAAAGGGTCTATACGAAATAAAAGAGTGTTGGACAGAAAACGCAGGTATCGCTAAAGGAATATCTATTAATGGAAACCTTGCGCAATCTGATATGGAAATCGCAACAGATATAGTTTTAAAAAACTATAAAGTAATGTTAGAGCATTCTAAAATTAAAGATGAAAATATTTTTATAGTGGCTTCATCGGGTGTTGGCATGGCAAAAAACACAGATGAGCTAATTGCGATAGTAAAAGCAAAAACCAATAAGAATTTACCAATTATAACATCACAACAAGAAGGAAAAATGCTTTTAGAAGGATGTGTCCCGCCAAAAAAATATTTAAACTCGATGATTTTAGACATCGGCTCCGGCAACACAAAAGGAGGCTATATAAATGCTTTTAATGGTGGCAGCAATGTTTTTTTTCCATTATCTTTAAACATTGGAACAGTAACCTTAACGGAAAAAATAAATAAAAAAGAAAAAAAAATATCTATTACTGAATTCAATGAATTATCTTTTGAATATCTTCCTGTCTTAAGAAATGATTTTGCAAAAATGTATGCAGGCGGAGCAGAATCTTTAAAAAAAGAAAACGTATACTTATCAGGAGGGGCGGTCTGGGCATTCTACACTCTTTTTAACGAGGGCAAATCCTCTGCAGAGAATTTTACACTGATTAATTTTGAAGATATTATCACAAATAAAAATGTAATTGAGAATAATTTTAGTAAAATTAAAGCTTTAGCTATTACTAATACAGAGGTAAAAAAAGTAATTGAAGTTTACTCTCAGGAACAACTTATTTCAGCAAATAATATTTTGATATCGATGTTAGAAAACATTCCAAACATACAAAATAAAAAAATTTATTTTGCAAAACAAGGACAACTAGCGTGGTTAATATCTTATATAACAAACAAAGCTAAGGTTGCAAAACCAATCTATTAACTAAAATAAGTCGGATACACGAGAAATTTTTAGAGAAGTATTTGAAAAATCTGTATAAATTAATATATAATAAAAAACCCAAATAAATAAATAAATTTATTCGGGCTTTTTTATTTCAGGCAATTTCACCCTTTACTTTTTGTCTGTAACCGGAAAATCCCTGGCTCTCATTAAAGCATCTGACATTGGAGCTCTTCCTCTAAATTTTTCATATCCTTTCTCCTCATCAATCGTATTTCCAACACTAAATACATTATCATAAAGTCGTTTAGCCACTGCTTTGTCATAAGGGCCTTTTCCTTCTAAGAAAAGTTCATACGCATCAGCATTGATAACATCAGCCCATAAGTAACTGTAATATCCGGCCGCATAACCATCACCTGAAAAAATATGTGCAAATTGTGGCATCCTGTGACGCATTACAATCTCTGACGGCATATTCAATGCAGTTAAAGTTTCTTTTTCAAATTTATAAGGATCAATAGTTTCTGTTGTCAAATGAAGTCTCATATCAACAAAAGAGCTTGATATTGTTTCTACAGTTGCAAAACCTTCATTAAAATTAGCCGCTTTTTCTATTCTGTCAACCAATGATTGTGGCAACGGCTGATTTGTTTTATAATGCAAAGCAAATCTGTTCAACACTTCCGGAGTAGCTAACCAATGCTCTAACAATTGCGAAGGAAACTCTACATAATCTCTCGCAACTGCAGTTCCTGACAAACTCGGATAAGTTACATTTGAACATAATCCGTGAAGTGCATGGCCAAATTCATGAAATAAAGTCGTAGCATCATCCCACGAAATCAAAACAGGTTCATTTGCATTCCCTTTAATAAAATTACAATTATTGGAGACAATTGGAAGTACATCGCTTAACTTTTGCTGATCGCGATAAGAGCTCATCCAAGCTCCGGAACGCTTTCCTGCTCTCGCATATGGGTCAAAATACCACAATCCAATAATTTTCCCCGTTACAGCATTACTCACTTCCCAAACACGTACATCTGAATGAAATACAGGGATATCATCAATTTGTTTAAAGCTTAGATTAAACAATTCGCCGGCTACCCAAAACATGCTTTCACGTAAGTTTTCCAACTGCAAATATTGCTTTACTTCATTCTGATCTAAATCGTATTTGGCTTTTCTAACTTTTTCAGCATAATAACGATAATCCCAGGGTTGAATTTTAAAATTACCTCCTTCGGCATCAACAATGTTTTGCATTTCAGCAACATCCTGGCGTACTTTTTCAACAGCGGGTTTCCATACTGATTCCATCAATGCTAATGTATCTTGGGGGCTTTTCGCCATTTTATTAGAAAGGCTCCAATCTGCAAAAGAAGGATATCCTAATAATGTTGCTTTTTCACTGCGTAATTTCAAAATAGAAATTAGTATCGCATTATTATCATTTTCATTGCCGTTATCACCTCGTTTTACAAAAATATCAAAAGCTTTTTGCCTTAAATCCCTACGATTAGAAAATGTCAAAAATGGCTCGATAGACGAACGTGTATTCGCTACACAGCCTAAAGCATCAATTTTTCTCACTTTAGCTTCACCAATCGCAGCATTTTTTATTTCATCCGGCAAACCATCAAAATTATTTTCTGTTGCCAATTCAATAAACTGATTTTGTTCTTCAGCTAATAAATTCTGGCTAAATCTGGTAAAAAGACTCGCTAATTCCTGATTGACCTTCCCTACTTTTTCTTTGTCCCTGTTATCTAATTTCGCTCCTTCACGAACAAAATTGGTATAATACCACCAAACCAGGCGTTGTTGCTCACTATCTAAATTCTTATACTCATCTGAGTTATATACAGTTTCAATTCTCAAAAAGAGTTTTTGATTTTGATACATTTTATTATTCAACTCAGATAATTTTGGTGACATTTCAGTTTCTACAGCTCCAAATTCCGGAGTGAAAATATTTGAACTGTAAACTTCATATATTTCGTGAATCCTTTTTATGGTTTTACCTGAAAGTTCCAAAGCAACGATGGTGTTATAAAAAGAAGGTGTTTCAATATTATTTGCAATGGAATCTAATTCATGTAAATTTTCCTCAATTGCAATTTCAATTGCAGGTTTAAAATCCGAAACTTTATATTCGTCAAAAGAAGGAATTCCTCCATATGGCCCAGTCCATTTTTGAAGCAACGGATTCTTATACCCTGATTGAGAATTAAGTAAAGTGGGTGTATTCATAGTAAAAATAACATTAGTTTATATATTTTGTCTGACAATTAATTAAAATAATCAAACTCAAATTTACCATTTTATTGCCTTAAAATTGCTCTTTTTATTTATAAGCTAAAGTGCAACTTAAATAGAAATACATTAAATTTGAAATGTCTTTACCAAAATAAATATGTTTAAAACCAAAAAAGAAATTGTATTTGTTATCCTTGCAGGCATTTTTATAACGAATGCTGTTGTGGCAGAACTAATTGGAGGAAAATTAATTCAGATTGGACCATTTGTAATGAGTATTGGAATTCTGCCCTGGCCAATTGTTTTTCTGACTACAGATTTAATTAATGAATATTTTGGTGAAAAAGGAGTTAAAAAGCTTTCTTTTATAACAGCTTGCCTGATCGCATACGCATTCCTGATATTATTCATGGCAATTGTAATTCCTGCCGCAAAAGGAATTAGTCCGGTAAATGATGAGCAATTTCAGGCTGTTTTCGGACAAAGTATGTGGATTATTGTCGGCAGTTTAATCGCTTTTATAGTATCGCAGTTAATTGATGTTTGGATATTTTGGTTTTTTAAAAGACGTACGGGCGAAAAAAAGATATGGCTCAGAACAACTGGTTCAACAGTGATTTCACAATTATTTGATTCATTTATTGTACTAGGAATTGCTTTTTATTTACCCGGAAAAATCGATTTTGACACTTATATTACATCCGGTTTAACGGGTTATGTTTTCAAACTTTCGGTTGCGGTTTTATTAACACCTCTTATTTATGCCGGTCATCATTTAATAAAAAAATATTTAGCAAAAGATGATCTTCATGAAAACAAGGAAGATTTAAAATAATGAAGAAATATAAAATATATCTTGTAATAATCATCATATTTTGTTTTCCGGGTTGTACTAAAAATGCCAAAAAGCAAATAACAGAAACAACTGATGGGATTACAAACAAAATAAAAACAGTTTCAGAAAGTACGATTGAAAGCATAAAAGCCTATAAAAATGCAATTGTCGATAAAATTACTACGGCAGAAATTGTTCTAGATAGTACAGAAACTAAAAAAGACAGCATTCAAGAGAGTGAGGTTGAAAATCAAAAATTTCTGGGAATTACTTATTTTAAAAAAATCTTATCAGATTGCAAAACCGGCGAAACCTTAACGCAAAAAGAACTAATTGAAGATCATAATATTCCTGCTGACGGAATAAGATTGATTAAAAGTATCACCAAAACTGCTGAAGATGAGATTGAAGTAAAATGGAAATCAACCTGGCTGATTGAAAGAATTTCTGATGCAAAATTTAACGATGCAAAAATGAAACTTAAGTTTGAAGCCAATAAAATGTACACTTCCGGTAAAGCAATCGGCATAAAATACAATAAGAAAATATACACTAATTTAATAATTATTGGAAACAATGCTTACATCCCATCTGTAAAAGGGTATCATTGGAAAATTGGAAAATAATGGAAAACAAAACACGATGCACCTGGTGTTCAGCCAGTGATTTATACAAAAAATATCATGACGAAGAATGGGGCGTTCCTGTTTACGATGATGCATCATTGTTTGAGTTTTTAATTTTGGAAACTTTCCAGGCTGGATTAAGCTGGATCACCATATTGAATAAAAGAGAAAATTTCAGAGCTGCTTTTGATTATTTCGATTATAAAAAAATAGCTAATTATTCGGAGAATAAAATCGAAGAATTATTAAAAAATACAGGAATCATTCGCAACAAACTGAAAATTCGTTCGGCAGTTACAAATGCACAGGCCTTTATAAAAATACAAGAAGAGTTTGGAAGTTTTTCTGATTATATTTGGAAATTCACCAACGGAAAACCAATTATAAATAATCCAAAAACCTCAAAAGACGTCCCTGCTACTACTCCACTCTCTGACGAAATCAGCAAAGATTTAAAAAAAAGAGGCTTTAAATTTGTAGGCTCTACCGTGATCTACGCACACATGCAAGCTACCGGAATGGTCAACGATCATATCGAAGACTGCTGGACGAGACACAAGTAAACAAAGTCTTCAGTCACAATCGCAGATTTAAGTATCAGTTACTTAAAATCACAAAAAGTAATTAAAAGCTGAAACTTTCAAACAAATTTTTCATTACATTTGCTCCACACTTTAGGGGTGTCTGCATTGCGCAGGCTGAGATTTTACCCTCTGAACCTGATCTAGTTCATACTAGCGTAGGGAAAAGTAAGATGACTTCTTAATGCATTTTTATGCATAATTGCAGCCATTCCTAAGGTAGAGATTGACCACAGTGAATCTTTAAATCTAAAAACCAAGAGGAATGGAACTAAAAATCAACCACCAAATCAAACAATTCAGTGCCGATACGCTCAGCGTTCAATCGTTGCTTGATCTCGAAATTCCACACAAACAAAACGGAATCGCCGTTGCCATTAACAATACCGTTGTTCCAAAAACAAATTGGAACCAGCATTTTGTATCCGAAACCGACGAAATTTTAATTATTTCGGCTACACAGGGAGGGTAATTTGGCTGCACGAACGGGCTATCCGTTTCAAGTCCGCAGTCGTCAACCACAAAAACATAGTCACAGCAAAGCTTCCGTTGGTCGCTTTTCTATTCCTTGTTTTTCTACGGTTTTCTCCTTTACGGGCTTTACACTTCTATCCCTGGCAGAATCGGTTATGACACATTTCAAATTTCAATCAAAAAAATAACAATAGCAATTTCAATTCTAAAATCTAAATCAGATGACAAACGAAGAACAAATATCAAGAACTCCTTTTACAAACTCCAGAAAAATATATGTAAACGGTGAAATTCACCCAATTAAGGTAGCCATGCGCGAAGTAATTTTAAGTGATACCAAACTTTCTAACGGAGGAATTGAAAAAAACCCGCCCCTAACCGTTTACGACACATCAGGTGCTTACACGGATCCTGACATCGAAATTAACATTCGAAAAGGGCTTCCACGACTAAGAGAAGAATGGATTTTAAATAGAAACGATGTCGAAATCCTAACCGAGATCAGCTCAGATTATGGCCAGACCCGTTTAAAAGACGAAAGCTTAAATCATCTTCGATTTGAATATTTGCATCAGCCAAAAAGAGCAAAAAAAGGGGCAAATGTCACACAATTGTATTACGCCAAACAAGGAATTATTACTCCCGAAATGGAATATATTGCGATTCGTGAAAACCAACGCATTGAACTTTTAAATGAACAAACCAAAGCCATGAGCTGCCAGCATGGCGGGCACAGTTTTGGTGCCAACACTCCAAAAAGCAAAATCACCCCGGAATTTGTTCGTAGCGAAGTAGCATGCGGAAGAGCTATTATTCCAAACAATATTAATCATCCTGAGAGCGAACCAATGATTGTTGGCCGTAATTTCTTAGTAAAAATAAATGCCAATATTGGCAACAGCGCTGTAACCTCAAGCATCGAAGAAGAAGTGGAAAAAGCAGTTTGGGCATGCCGTTGGGGTGCGGACACCATCATGGATTTATCTACAGGAAAAAACATTCATGAAACCAGAGAATGGATTATTCGTAATTCTCCTGTCCCAATCGGAACTGTACCTATTTATCAGGCTTTAGAAAAAGTAAAAGGAGTTGCTGAAGATTTAACGTGGGAAGTTTTCCGTGATACCCTAATCGAACAGGCAGAGCAAGGTGTTTCGTATTTCACGATCCATGCAGGAGTTTTATTGCGCTACATTCATCTTACTGCTGATCGTGTTACCGGAATTGTTTCCCGTGGCGGATCGATTATGGCAAAATGGTGCTTATTTCATCATAAAGAAAACTTTCTATATACCCATTTCGAAGAAATCTGCGAAATCATGAAACAATATGATGTTGCATTTTCATTAGGTGACGGTTTACGTCCGGGCTCAATTGCTGATGCGAATGATGCCGCACAATTTGCCGAGTTAGAAACATTGGGCGAACTAACAAAAATTGCCTGGAAACACGCTGTTCAGGTATTTATTGAAGGTCCTGGACACGTACCAATGCATATGATTAAGGAGAATATGGACAAACAGTTAGAACATTGTCACGAAGCTCCATTTTATACTTTAGGACCTTTAACTACAGATATTGCACCGGGTTACGACCATATCACTTCGGCAATTGGAGCCGCCATGATTGGCTGGTACGGTTGTGCGATGTTATGCTATGTTACGCCAAAAGAACATTTAGGCTTACCCAATAAAAAAGATGTAAAAGACGGTGTGATTACTTATAAGATTTCAGCTCATGCTGCAGATTTGGCCAAAGGTCATCCGGGAGCGCAATATCGGGACAATGCATTGAGCAAGGCACGTTTTGAATTCCGTTGGGAAGATCAGTTCAATTTATCATTAGATCCGGATACAGCCAGAGAATTTCATGATGAAACACTTCCTGCTGAAGGTGCTAAAGTGGCACATTTTTGCTCGATGTGTGGTCCAAAATTCTGTTCTATGAAAATATCTCAGGAAATTCGTGACGTAGCAGCTGCCGAAAAAGGAATGCTGGAAAAATCAGAAGAGTTTATTGAGCAGGGGAAAGAAATTTATATTTAAAAAGAGTATAGAAAAAAGAACAAAGAGTAAGACTATGATCGTAATTACAAATCCTTCTGTTATTGCAAATGAAATCAGCATTATTGATTCTTTATTTGAGGAAGGATTGTCTTTACTTCATATTCGGAAACCTGATTTTTCTGAATTTGAAATGGCGAAATATATTCATCAGATAAAATTGGAATTCCGGTCTAAAGTGGTTTTACACAGTCAGCATCAATTGGCGGGTGATTTTGGTATTAACCGAATTCATTTTTCTGAAAAAGAAAGAAAATACAATCCTGATTTTCCTGCAAGGTTTTCAAAACCTTTTAGGTATAAATCAACATCAACACATTCTATCGAAGATTTTAATTCCTTAGAAAATGGTTTTGATTACGCTTTTTTAAGCCCTGTTTTTACAAGTATTTCTAAAAAAGATTATCATCCAAATGCAAACCTTTTTGAAGCCTTAAAACAAAGAACCAATTTCAATACAAAAGTTATCGCTTTAGGCGGAATTGATTCTGAAAATATCAAAAAAACACTTAAAAATGGCTTTGATGATGTAGCGCTGTTAGGCACAATCTGGAATAATGATGACCCAATTAAAAATTTAAAACTATGTCAAAAAATCGTCCTTTCGTACTTAGCATAGCGGGTCTTGACCCTTCAGGAGGTGCAGGAATTTTAGCTGATACTAAAACTTTTGAGCAGCATCAGGTCCAGGGACTGGCCATAAACACCGCAAATACAATTCAGACGGATAATAAATTCTATGAAATTGAATGGACTTCGCTCGATTTTGTATTGCGATCTATAAAAACGTTATTTAAAACCTATCCAATAAAAGCAGTTAAAATTGGGATTGTGCCTTCATTTTTTTATTTAAATAAAATTATTTCCTTAATAAAAAAGTTAGATTCAAATACAATTATTGTTTGGGATACTGTTTTAAAATCGTCAACAAAATTTGAATTTTTAACAGTTGAAACAAAAACAGATTTACAAAAAACGCTTTCAAAAATTGATTTGATAACTCCAAATTATGAAGAAATCCTTCAACTCTATCCTGATTTTATTTCAGAAAAACTTTGGTTAAAAAAAGAACTTCCAACGGCTATTTTGCTAAAAGGAGGCCATAATCATACTGCATTAGGTACTGATTATTTATTTCTGGAAAGAAACATTATAGAACTTTTACCCACAAACATCAATTTCCAGCCCAAGCATGGATCCGGTTGTGTATTGTCTGCAGCAATTGCAGCAAATATGGCTTTAGGTCATGATTTAAAAACCGCCTGTTTAGAGGCTAAATTGTACATCGAAAAATACCTAAGTTCCTCATCATCATTAATTGGCCATCATTATGTTTAACAAATTACAATATATTTCACAAGGGGAAACGGTAGAAAAGCAATTGCATAATATTCAAAGTGCATTGGATGCCGGCTGTGATTGGATACAACTGCGTTTCAAAAATCAGACCCCAAAAAACATATTTGCTTTAGCTGAAGCAGTAAAGTCTTTATGCGAAGAATATCATGCGAGTTTTATCGTAAATGATGATGCTCTTCTCGCTCAACAAATTAACGCAGATGGTGTTCATTTAGGCTTAAGCGATATGAGCATTCCTGAAGCACAGGCTATTTTAGGAGACACTAAAATTATTGGTGCAACTGCAAATACTTTTGAAGATATTGTTTTTCAATCTAAAAACGGTTGTGATTATATAGGTCTCGGACCTTTTCAATTTACTGAAACCAAAGAAAAATTAAGTCCTGTTTTAGGGATCGAAGGTTATACTTCTGTTTTAAATAAAATGAAAATTGAAAACATTTCAACTCCTGTTTATGCCATTGGCGGAATCACTTTAGACAACATAGAAAATCTTGTAAAAACCGGAATTCATGGTATTGCAGTTTCAGGAATGATTACAAAAAGCCAGCAAAAAGAAAAACTGATTCAACAACTTAATGAAAAATTATATGCAAACGTCATTATTTAAAATCGGAGATAAAACACTAAACTCCCGACTATTTTTAGGAACAGGTAAATTTGGCTCCAACCAGCAAATGGAAGAAGCTATTTTAGCTTCGGGAAGTGAATTGGTGACGGTTGCCTTAAAACGTATCGATCTTGAGACTGAGACCGATGCCATTTTATCACATTTAAAACATCCAAACATTAATTTATTACCAAATACATCAGGCGCACGAAATGCAAAAGAAGCTGTTTTTGCAGCTCAACTGGCGAGAGAAGCACTTGAAACCAATTGGATAAAACTCGAAATTCATCCCGACCCAAAATACTTAATGCCGGATCCGATTGAAACTTTAAAAGCAACTGAGGAACTTGCCAAACTTGGTTTTTTTGTTCTTCCTTATATTCATGCTGATCCTGTTTTATGTAAACATTTAGAGAATGCAGGAACCACAGCAGTTATGCCTTTAGGCTCACCGATTGGAAGTAACAAGGGTTTAAAAACAATTGATTTCCTGGAAATTATTATAGAACAAAGCCGTGTTCCTGTCATTATAGATGCCGGAATCGGAGCTCCTTCTGATGCTGCAAAAGCAATGGAAATAGGTGCCGATGCGGTTTTAGTGAATACAGCAATTGCAGTTGCAGGAAATCCAAAATTAATGGCGGAAGCTTTTGCAGCAGCCGTTATTGCTGGCCGTAAAGCATTCGAAGCTAAAATTGCAAATCAACAAAATCAGGCTGTGGCTTCAAGCCCATTGACTGCTTTTTTATATGAATAAGTATGTTCACGCAGATTTCGGCAGATTTAAGCAGATAAAAAAATAAATCTTTTTTATCTGTACGGATTAAAAAAGAAAGAAAATTCTTTATTATGACAGAAAACGAAATATCATATAAAATAAGAGGAGCAATTTTCAACGTTTACAATAAGTTAGGCCCTGGATTATTTGAATCCGTATATGAAAGTGCATTATATTATGAATTAACAAAACTTGATTTAAATGTTCAAAGGCAAATAGCAGTTACAATTCCTTACGACGAACTTTTATTGGATGTTGCTTTTAGAATTGATTTACTAGTTGAAGACAAAGTAATAGTTGAATTAAAATCAGTTGAAGAATTAGCACCTATCCATTATAAACAAATTACAACATATCTGAGACTCACTAATAAGAGAATAGGTCTATTAGTAAATTTTAATACTTTAAACATCTTAGATGATATTAAAAGAATTGCTAATAAATATAAAAATGACACACATAGCTTAGATTAAAACTGGATAAAATCATTTTTTATCTGCTTTAATCTGCCAAAATCTGCGTGAAACAAACAACAAAATGAAAACATTCAAATCAGTTTTTGAGCAATATGACTGGGATACCATTCAATCTAAAATATATCAGACAACTCCTCAAGATGTTGAATATTCTTTGGCTAAAAATAAACTAAATCTCGATGATTTTCTGGCATTGATTTCACCTGCTGCACAGCCATATTTAGAACAAATGGCTCAAAAATGCCATGAAATTACCAAAAAGCGTTTTGGCAAAACAATTCAAATGTATGCTCCTCTTTACTTAAGCAACGAATGCCAAAATATTTGTACGTATTGCGGTTTTAGTTTAGACAATAAAATCAAACGAAAAACACTTTCAGATTCTGAGATTAAACTAGAAGTAGAGGCTTTAAAAAAAACAGGCTTTGATCATGTTTTATTAGTAACCGGCGAAGCAAATTATACTGTAAATATTAATTATTTTTTGAATGCAATCGCACAAATCAGAAAGGAATTTTCAATCATTTCGGTTGAAGTGCAGCCTCTTTCTACAGAAGAATATGTCCTCTTGCATGAAGCCGGTGTATATTCTGTTTTGGTTTATCAGGAAACTTATCATCAGGAAGTATACAAAAAGTATCATACTAAAGGAAAAAAATCAAATTTCGACTTCAGATTAGAAACCCCGGACAGAATTGGGACTGCCGGAATCCATAAAATTGGATTAGGTGTTTTATTGGGTCTGGAAGACTGGCGTACTGATAGCTTTTTTAATGCTTTACATCTGGATTATCTTCAAAAGAAATATTGGCAGACCAAATATTCTGTTTCTTTTCCGAGATTACGACCGGCTGAAGGCATTATCGAACCCAATTTTATCATGGATGATAAAGATCTGACCCAGCTTATTTGTGCCTATCGTTTGTGGAATGAAGATCTCGAAATTTCAATTTCTACACGTGAAAACGAAAAATTCAGAAACAATATTATTCCGATTGGAGTTACAAGCATGAGTGCAGGTTCTAAAACCAATCCAGGCGGTTATGCAGTTGACCCGCAATCATTAGAGCAATTTGAAATCAGCGATGAACGCTCTGCAGAAGAAATTGCTTTAATTATAAAAAAATCTGGCTATGAACCAGTTTGGAAAGACTGGGATCGAATATTTAGTCATCAAATCTAAAGATTTTTACATTGAATTTATCATAATTTATATGTCAAATCGAGCGGAGTCGAGATTCTCGCAACGTTAAAGAGTTTCGACTCCGCTCAACCTGACAGCAACAAGTCTTTTAACTACTAACTTTTACACTTAAATTACAGCATGAGCATCATACAAGAATTTTTACGGTATAACAGACAAACCATGCTTCCTGAAATTGGTGATGAGGGTCAGGAAAAAATTAAAAAAGCAAAGGTCTTAGTCATTGGAGCTGGCGGTTTAGGCTGTCCAATTTTACAATATATTGCAACAGCCGGAGTTGGAACAATTGGAATTGTAGATTTTGATACGATTGAAATTCACAATCTTCATCGTCAGATTTTATATACCGAAGATCAGGTGGGTCAGGCAAAAGCTTCAACAGCTAAGAAAGTACTTGAAAAACTAAACCCACTGATAGAAATCATCGCTTTTGAAGAAAAATTAACGATTGAAAACGCATCTCAGATTATTCAGGATTTTGATGTTATTGTTGATGGTTCTGATAATTTTAAAACCCGTTATTTAGTTAACGATACTTGTGTCGGTTTAGGGAAAACACTGGTCTATGGAAGCATCTTAAAATTTGAAGGACAACTTGCGGTTTTCAATCATAAAGGAAGTAAAAATTTACGTGATTTATTTCCTGAAATGCCCGATCCAAAAGAGGTGCCGAATTGTAATCTGAATGGCGTTTTGGGAACTCTTCCGGGGATAATTGGAACAATGATGGCGCATGAAACTTTAAAATTGATATTAGAATTACCAACCTTAAAAAACGAACTGGTTCTTTTTAACACGGTGAATTGGAACTTCACTAAATTAAATTTTTAGAAAATAACGGTATCTCCAACGCTAATAATTCCACTATTTAAACTCACGATATTTGTCCCGAATAAAACTGAATTATCAACTTTTCGGTAAGTGCTTAATGTTTTTAAAGGCTCCTTTTTTATGATACTTTTCTGTGGGTCATTATTAATCATAATACATCTTCCGCAGGGTTTAACATTTCTAAATTGCACTTTACCAATCTGAAAAGTATCAAAATCATCTTCTTCATGAGGGTTTGCACTATTTACAACAATATTCGGACGAAATCTCAAAACAGTAATTTTATCATCTAATTTTTCATTCAGAAAATCCAAGCTTTTGGTCCCTACTAACAAATAAGGATAACCATCGGCAAGGCTTACATTGAATGTTTCTTTTAATTTGGAGCTTTCATGTTTACGGCCGCCGATTTTCATGATTTTAACTAATTTACATTCAAAACCTAAATGTTTGCTAAACCATTCTGAAGTTGCTTTATTTACCTCAAAAACCTCACTTTTATCCTCCCAGACTTTTGTATCAATCAGAATGTCTAAATATTCGTTTATAGAAAATTCATGTTTTTTGTCCTGAAAAGTAATTTGAATTTTCCCTTCTGAAATTTGAGGATAAAACTGACTCAAAATTGGATGCTCTCTTTGTGTTATATGCAAATTTTCAGCATCAATTAACATCCAGCGCCGATCGTTTTCAAATCCCATTTCTTCAGCTAAAGCTTTGTCGCAGCTTATTCCTGCTAAGCTTTTTATCGGATAAATATAAATTTCTTTTACAATATGAATTTTACTCATCTTACTTACTTTTTAAAATTGACATAAATTCTTCACGACTAATTTCACGACAGCCTAAACTTTCTAAATGCGGATTATAAACCTGACAATCTAAAAGTTTATAATTGTTGTTTTTTAAATATTCAACCAGGGAGATAAAAGCCACTTTTGAAGCATTTGATACTTTCGAAAACATACTTTCTCCGCAAAAAACATGACCTAAATCCATTCCGTACAAACCTCCAACCAAAACCTCGTCCTGCCAAACCTCAACCGATTTTGCAATTCCATTTTCATGAAGCTTACAGTAAGCATCAATCATTTCGTTTGAAATCCAGGTACCGTTTTGTCCATCTCGTTTTATTTTCTGGCAATTTGAAATAACGTCTTTAAAATTTTGATTAAAAGTAACTGTAAACTGATTTCGATTTAAAATATTCCGCATACTTTTAGATATAATTAATTCATCTAAAAACAATACCATTCTTGGATCCGGAGACCACCAAAGAATTGGTTCTCCTTCATTAAACCAGGGAAAAATACCGCTTTTGTATGCTAATTGCAAACGCTCTATAGTTAAGTCACCTCCTACAGCAAGAATTCCTTCTTCATCGGTTTCTGAAACTGGAGGAAAAAATAAATCTTTGAATACGTAGTACATCTTAAAAAGCAATAAAAATTTCAAATATCAATTTCAACACAAAAACAAATTCCAAATTCCAATTGCATACAAATGAATTGGAATTTGGAATTTAAAACTTTAAAATTTAACTTTTAGAAAGGTAAATCGTCCGGTTCGTCTTCGTTTAAGTTTGTAGCAGGAGCAAAAGCTTCAGAAGCTGGCATTGGCGGAGTTTGCGCTGGCCCTTCAGGAGCTACTCTTTCGATTCTCCAACCTTGAATACTATTAAAATATCTGGTTTCTCCTTGTGGATTAACCCATTCTCTTCCTCTTAAATTAATAGAAACTTTTACAGCTTCACCTTGTTTATAGCTACTTAATAAATCGCATTTATCTTGTGTAAATTCGATTAAAATATGTTGCGGATATTGCTCATCTGTAGTAACAACTAATTCTCTTTTCTTGAATGAGGCACTAACTTGTTGCTCCGGGTTAACCACTTTTACTTTTCCTGTAACTTCCATCTTCGTCTATATTAATTATTGTTTCGTTTCTTATTTTTTGGCTAAAAGCACTTTCCATGCTGATAGAATATCATCTTTATTGAGATATTTTTTTGCTTCTAAATGTATTTTTTCCCGATCGTCAGAGCTCAAAACTCCTTTTACCGAAAAGTTTTCTTTCACAAATATACTAACTTCTTCGGTTGTAGGCAAGGCTTCTATATTTCCTAATTTTCCGAGATCATTTCCGTTAAAAACAGGGCTCTCTTTGATGAAATTCGGAATCACATCTACTCCAACGCCTAAAGTTGTGAGTGGTTTTGGCACTTCAAAAAGTCCTTGATTTGATCTTGAATACCAATTATTGCCTAATCTTGAAACCAGATCGATTTTATGCTGATCAATAGCCCCATTTTCATCTAAAACAGATTCATGAATATGAATTTTCACCACTTCACAAAGAATCAGGTTTCCTGCTCCGCCTTCATCTCCTAGCGGAATAATCTGTGTGACTTTGCACTCAAACTGTACCGGAGATTCTTTTACACGATACGGTTTCACCATATCTGACGGGATTTGTGTTAATCCGGCTTTTAAAAATTCATTTACTCCTTCCCCATATTCTGTGCTGGCCAATGATGTTTGCTGCACCAAATCATAATTCACCACATTTATTACGACTTCGCGGGTTGCTTCAGCATTGATTAAAGTATGTTTGATCGTATTATCACGTACACGTCTTGATGGTGAAAAAACCAAAATTGGCGGATTGGCACTAAATACATTAAAGAAACTAAAAGGTGATAAATTCGGAATTCCTTTTGTGCTAATTGTACTCGCAAAAGCAATTGGCCTTGGACCAACAGCACTTTGTAAATAACCTTGCAATTTTGCCGTTGGTATTTCTTTTGGATTAATACTAATCATATTTTTTTCTTTTTAACCGAATCTCATTTCAGTAACTACAAAAGTATAGAAATGGTTTAAGCCAAAGAAATAGTTTCAAACTTAAAACCAAAAAATCTTTAGAGCTTCACAAAATATTAAATGTGTTTATTTCGTTATATTTATACCTCAAAATCATATTTATGATCTTTTCTGAAAGAAGAAATACTACCCGATGGATTATTATTTTTGTTTCCTTTTTAATTATCTCACTGATACTTTGGAATACTTATACTTTTTTTCAAATTTTTAAAAATGAAGAACGGCTAAAAATGAAACTTTTCGCTAACGCGCAGATTTCTATAGTGAATGCCAATGAAAATACTGATGTAGAACTTCCGCTTCAGATTTTTAGTGATAATACTTCAATTCCCGTGATACTAACAATGTATGATAAGATTGTAAGCTCAAAGAATGTCCCTGATGAAATCCTGAATGACAAGAAAAAATCGAAGGCTTTTTTGAAAAGATTAAAAAATGAAAATGAGCCTATAATCTTTGAATATTCCCCGGGAAAACATCAGGAATTATATTATGGAAACTCTGAATTACTTAATAAGCTTAAATATTATCCGATTGCTTTATTACTGATTATCTTTTTGTTTGGCGCTTTGATTTATAATTTTTACAAAAGCACAAAAATGGCTACCCAAAACAAACTTTGGGCTGGAATGGCAAAAGAGACTGCACATCAGATTGGTACACCGCTATCCTC
The DNA here is from genome assembly GCA_039931915.1 of Flavobacterium sp. GTDB lineage: Bacteria > Bacteroidota > Bacteroidia > Flavobacteriales > Flavobacteriaceae > Flavobacterium. The sequence continues at coordinate 23,057 of JBDTRA010000018.1, forward strand.
TTTAATTGGATGGGTCGAAATATTGAAAACCGAGGAAATCGATCCATCGATAACAGTAGAAATTGAAAAAGATATTGAACGCTTGCAGACTATTACAGATCGTTTTTCAAAAATTGGATCTGTTCCGGTTTTAGAACCACATGACATTATTACCGAAACGTTGAATACTTATGAATACTTGCAATCACGTTTTTCTAAACAAGTTGCATTTTCCTATAATGCCCCAAAAGAACCAATTTTAGCAATGATAAACCCAACCTTACACAGTTGGACTATAGAAAATTTAGTAAAAAATGCAATTGATGCGATGAAAGGTAAAGGAACCTTAGATCTCCAAATTGAACAAGATGCACATCACGTAAAAATAAACGTAAAAGATTCAGGAACGGGAATCTCAAAGAAGCAATTTAAAACCATTTTTGAACCCGGTTTTACTACCAAAAAAAGAGGTTGGGGACTTGGACTTTCGTTGACAAAAAGAATTGTCGAGGAATATCATAGCGGAAAAATAAAAGTTTTACATTCGGAAATAGGAAAAGGAACTACTTTTCAGATTCTGTTAAATAAAAAAGTGTAGCGAAAATTGCTTTTGCTACACTTTTTTATTTTAATGTCAAATCGAGTGGAGTCGAGATATTTTGAATACCAAAGGGTTTCGACTCCGCTCAACCTAACAACTCTTAATACTATTTATTTCTTCTGGAATTTTACAAATTCGCCTGAATACTTTTTGCTAAAGCTTCAAATTCTTCTTTAGAAAGTGACACTTTATTAAGAAAACGCATTTCATCCATTTCGTTTAACGGAATTAAATGCACGTGTGCATGAGGTACTTCTAAACCAACAACTGCCATTCCTACTCTCTTGCACGGGACAGTTTTTTCCAGGGCAATTGCAATTTTCTTAGAAAACTTCATTAACCCTAAATACAACTCATCATCCATATCAAAAATCTTGTCGATTTCCTGTTTCGGAATACAAAGTGTATGTCCTTTCGCATTTGGATTTACATCTAAAAAAGCCAAATAGTTATCATCTTCGGCAATTTTATAAGAAGGAATTTCTCCTTTTACTATTTTGGTAAATATAGAACTCATTTGTTAATTTTTAAAAATCCCTATAGTGAGATTGCTTCGTTCCTCGCAATGACTTAGTCCCTTGTAATTTCAAGAATCTCAAATTTCAAAACTCCATTTGGTACCGTAATTTCAGCTACTTCTCCAACTGATTTTCCAAGTAAACCTTTTCCGATAGGAGAGGTTACTGAAATTTTCCCTGTTTTCAAATCAGCTTCACTTTCTGCAACCAATGTGTATTTCATTTCCATACCATTGCCTTGGTTTTTGATTTTCACATTCGAAAGCACCAATGCCTTAGAAACATCCAGTTGTGATTCATCAATTAATCTGGCATTTGAATATACTTCTTCTAACTTAGAAATTCTCATTTCCAGTAAACCCTGCGCTTCTTTTGCTGCATCATATTCTGCGTTTTCAGATAAATCTCCTTTGTCTCTTGCTTCTGCTATATCCTGAGATGCCTTTGGTCGCATTACACTTTTTAAGTGCTCCAACTCATCTTTTAATTTTTTTAATCCTTCTACTGTATAATAAGATACTTTACTCATAACTTCATCGTTTATATAAATACAAAAAATCCCATCGGAACGGGATTTCTTATTACAAATATACTATTATTTTTAATAGTACATAATTATATGTTAATCATATAAAATTCAAAAACTAAATAATTTATTTTTGTTTCACTAATTCATATTAAAATAATGAAAAAAATCTGGCTCCTGATTGTATTTGTTTCTGTACTTTTTTCTTGTAGTGATAATGGGATAAACAATAAAAATCCTTATATCCCCAATTACAGTGTCAATTTTACTATAGATATGAATTTACCGGCTTATTCTAATCTTAAATATCCAAGCAATGGAATTATAATGTCCGGTTATGGAGCTAAAGGAGTTATTGTTTTTAATACCGGAAGTGGCTTTAATGCTTTTGATGCCGCATGTCCTAATCAGGAATTAACTTCTTGCGTTGCCATGACTATTAATGGCATTAATGCTCTTTGTTCTTGTGATAAAGCCGAATACAGTTTATTTACCGGATTAGGAGGAAAAGAATATCCTTTAAAACAATATCGTGTTGAGGTTAGCGGAACAGTGATACATGTTTATAATTAGAATTATAATTTATAGCTTATCGAAAATAAAATTGTTCTTGGCAAAATATAAGTAGCTTGCTCGTTAATCATATAATTGGAAAAAGAATAACTATTTTTCTTTTTTAAATCCAAAAGATTATTCACGGTAAGTTCAAATCCTAACGGACTATTTTTCTTTTGATAAAATAACGAAGTATTTAACATGTCATAAAAATTGGATTGATTTACGTTATTAGTGTTTTTCAAACTTTCATATTCAATATTAAAAATCCAAAATTTAAAGAATGTAGCTTCAAACTTTGACGTAATTGCATCTGTTTTATACTTAGATGTTGTTAAACCAGAAAAATCACTAAAACCTTTGGTATAACCAATACTAAAATCCGGCCATTTTTTGTAAGCTGTTTTGAAAAGAAGACCTACACTTTGATTATTTCTCTGATTATTTGTAGCAATATCATTTACTATTTGAGTATAATTAAACCATGATACTCTTGTATTTAATTTTAGATTGAATCGATAAATTCTTTTAGAGAAAGAACCATTAAATCCAATATTTGTTTCAGGATTATTTGTTAGAATAGGCGTGACAAACTGATTTATTCCATCTAATTTAATTTCATCCCGAATTACTTTTACTTTTTTTGAATAATTCAGCATCCCATTCCAGATAATTCCTCTATAAGAATTCATTTTTGAATAGCGCAAATTTGCCGAATGATATTTTTCATTTTGCAAAAGTGCATTTCCTTTATAAACTGAATTATAATATTGCAAAGTGTATCTATTTGCTAATTGATTAGCTTCTGGAAATTCATTTTCTAATTTATAGGTAAAACTTAAAGTTTCTGACTTATTAAACTCATAATCACTATTCCATTGAGGTTGAAAAAGCGTTTTTGAGACAGTATAATCGATATTGTTTTGAATCGTATTTAAATGATACCAATGCAGGTACAAACCAGGCTTATTAACCCATTTTCCTATTCTAAATTTATACTCTAAACCAATATAAGTATCATTTAATTTATATTTGATATCATTACCGAATCCTGCAGAAGCAAAATCATTAATAGAACCATCTGTTAGGATTTGCTTTTCTGAAGTCTTAAAATCTGATGACTCATAATTATTACCAACATTTGTATATAAATGATTAGAATTATTAATAATCCAGTAATGCTTAAAAAGTGCATCAATACTATTAACCTCTGATTTTTTTATTTGTTCAATCCGGTAGCTTTTATCATTCTGCAACGGAATTAATCCTTGTAAAAAAGGCTCACTTGTAAACCATCTGTTTTTAGGAGTAATTTTGTCGTAAGCCTGATTGACCACAAAAGTTGTAGTGTGATTTTTATTATAACTTTTATGCCACTCAATATACTGCTTAACAGATGAATTATCAGCCTTATTAATAGTTTCGAAAAGATTGGAACCTAAATTTGTTACAGAGTTTAAGGTATTCATTAAATCATTTGTACTGGATTGATATTGCCCATTATAATACCATTTTTCTTTGTCCGATGGAGAATAATCCAGTTTTACATTTCCAATTCCCAATACAGATCTATTTTCCCCATTTTTGCTTTGGTTTTCATAATCAACAGTATTATTACTGAGATATTCAACTTTATTTTCCATTCTTGAGGCGGTAAAAACTTTAGACAAAATACCAAATCCGGATATGGCTAATTTTGATGAAAAATCGTGACTAAAATTGAAAGCACTAAATTGTGATTTATTCTGTACTACATCGGTGTTGTCATTAGAGAAAGAATATAAATTAGCTAAAGGTTTTCTTCCTGATAAAAAACTACTGAAACCACCACTAAATCTCATTAAATCATCAAAAGTAAAGGTGCTTTTTCCAACATTATTGGCATCTCCTATAAAACTTAAATTGCTTTTTGGGCTATAATAAAATAAAGCTGCATGTGCCAGATAAAAACCATTATCCCCTGCTCCAGCCTCTACTCCAGCCTCAATGTCACCAAAAACAAACTTTTTCTTATCCTCTTTAAGTTTCACATTCATTGCTAAATCATCACTATCTGAAACTTGCTTCATAAAACCAACTTCGCTAAAATGGTCTATAACCTCAATTTTATCCAGTGCATCAGCCGGAATATTCTCTACAGCTAGCTTAGAACCTCCACCAAAAAAAGATTTCCCTTCTACAAGCATTTTGGTGACTCTTTTCCCCTGTACGGTAACAACTCCTTTTTTATCGACTTCAACGCCAGGAAGTTTTTCAAGAATTTCTTTCATTTTGCGTTCGCTACCATTAGCAAAACTGTTGACATCAAAAACCAGAGTATCTTTTTTGACTACTATGGGTTTAAATTCATGCTTAATAACTATTTCTTTAAGGTTTTCACCTGTAGCCTTCAGTTTAAAATCATAAGAAGTTTTATCTGATTCAGGTTCTAGAATGAAAACTTCCTCTATATAACCAATATACGAAACAGTAATTTCATATTTTGCATTTCTCTCAAGCTCTAATTTGTAACGTCCTTTATGGTCTGCAATAGCAAATTTTAAGCTTGCTTTTTCTTGTAAAGGTTTTGCAATAACATTGGCCGATTCTAAGGGTTTATTATTATTATCAGAAACTATTCCGGAAAAGAAATGAGTTTGTCCAAAAGAGAGGGAGCTAAAGAAAAAAAAAAGTAATATTTTGTACATTTTATTAAGCAGATAAGTTATAAAAAAATTAATAGTAAACGTATGATTTTACATCATCGTCTCATTAATTTTATCAAACTATTTTAACAATTCTCTTTGCTTTTATCATTAATCAGATATACCTTTAAAACTACTAAATTAAAGTATCTTTAATCCTTACGATATGTTTTGAGCATAAAATCTTTAAAATCTTCATAAGTTATATCCTTTCCTTCTTTTGGTTTTTCTAATTTTATTTTAGACTCAATATTAAAGATTATTTGTGTAGCATAAAAATAAGCCATTTCACTTAATTTTCCTTCCAAAACTAATCCAGGTAAGCCATCCATCCCTTTCAGTCCAAATGATGAGGGTATCTCTGGTGTAAACCATACTTCAGGACGAATAATTTTAATTTTATTATCCTTAGCGCTAAATTCTTCACGGTATCCAATAGCTTTATAACATTTATACCCTTCTATTTCTTTCGTTTCTGACAAAATATCCCATTTATGTTCTTCATATGGCAAAATTATATTTAGTTTTTCCCCACGAATATCCTGTTGCATAATTTTCACTTTGTTTCTTGTGTCTTTATAATAAATCCCACTAGCCTGAATTGCGCCTAAACCATAGTTTTTATCACTATCAAAAACTAATTTATCTACTATTCTAAAAACAGATTTAGTATTATTAAACAACAATTGACATTCGACTAATTCTAAGCCGTTAGCAATATCATTAATAAACTTTTCTGCCTGAGGAGATTTAGATTTATTATCTCTGATGGGCATTCTTATTTTATAAATTACTTTATTAACAGTAATGGTGTCAGTATCTATTGTAGCTCCACTGCAAACTGTAACACACAAAAGCAACATTACTATTTTATATAACTTTATTTTTTTCATAACTTTCTAATTAACAACAAAAAAACATCTCATTTATTCAAATATTTAGTTTAAATAACAGGAGAATTTAACTAAACCGCTATGGACTGAAAGTCCATAGATTTGGTTGTCAGACTTAAAGTCTGCATGTTTCTAGTCTTCAATTATGAAGTTATCATTATTATTATTCTCATTCGGATTTCTGTGATGTTCCAAATATTGATTTACCATTTCATCTGTAATATTACCCGTACTCCAACATCCAAAACCTATTACCCAAAAATGACGAGCCCAATACCTTTTTTTAAGTTCTGGAAATTCAATTTGTAGTTTTCTTGAAGAACGTCCCTTCATTAACTTAAACAAAGTGCTTATATCTTGGGAAGGTCGATATTCAATATGCATATGGACATGGTCTTTTGATATAACTCCCTTTAATATTTGAACTCCTTCAGCTTCACAAATTTGGATCAAAACACTTCTACATCGCATTTTAATATCACCTTGCAAAACAGCATACCTATACTTTGTTGCCCAAAACTATATAAACCGTTAATCTTGATACTGTATGTCCATTTGTTCTTTGAAAATCCATATCTCAAATGTACATTTTAGAAGCTAAAAGCGAAATGCACTAAAGTGCATAGTTTTAACTATTTTTGGGACCAATAAAAATATATATTTTTAATGAGTATAAACTTATATTGTTAGATTTAAAAATTTTCACACTTTATTTTAATTTTCAAATATCAGTCAGGTTAATTCATGTAATCCATATTGATTTAATTTCAAATCCCAATTTAACGATTACCGATAATAAATGATGATTGGTATTCCTTATATTCTTCTTCTGAAATTGTTTTACCTTTAGGAAACTCAAATTTAAACTGTTTCTCCTTTTCGATTTTGACTTCTGTAGCAAGAAATACCCCGTATGATTCATGCAGTTCTAAAATTAATCCCGGTAAACTGTGATACTCTTTAGGACCATATCTGTAGGGTAACTCAGGAGCAAACCAGGCTGTAACCGGAATTGTTATATTTTTACCTTTCCAATTCATATAACTTTTAAGATACACTGCTTTATAACATAAATAATTACCTATTTTTTTACTTTCTTTTGAAATCTCCCATACTTTATCTTTGATATTTTGTTTAACAAGCATTCCATTTGATGCGTAACGAAACATTCCTAATTTTAAGCTATTATCTAAGTAATAATCATAAGTACTTGAATAACTATTAGCCATTTTATCATATCGTTCTTCATCGTTATTAGCATCAAGAGATAAACTATTACTACGTATAAATCTGGAATTTGAATCGTTAAATTCTAATAAAAATATTTGTTTAGCGAGACTAGCTAATTTTCCTTCTTTAATCTCTTTTCCTAAGGGATCAGTTGGTTTATATTCGTAATCCTCAGCAAGTGCTACTTTATAAAGCACAGTACCTGAATATTGTTGCGAATGAGCTTTTACAACCGCAAATAAAATCAATCCAAAAAAAAATATATTCTTTATCATTTTTTTAAATTTAAAACAGCAGGTGAAGATAAAATTTACAACACCTGCTATTTAATATATTTTACAATTAATGCGAATCACACAACTCTACATAATACCTGTACTCATCATGAGCTTCTTCTGGAGGCATTTGATCTTGTGGATCGCTTTGTGCCATTTGATCCATAGCCCAGTTTTCACAATCAGTAATAAATAATATTATATCCTTCTCCTCCAATACCTTTGTTTTTATTTCAGAAGAATTATTTGCCATTGAAATGCTACTAAATGCAATCACTGCAAGAACAGTAAATACTATTTTTTTCATAATTTAAAAGTTTTAAAATTTAAAATCTATTTTTTGGTTAACCAATACAAATATCAAAAAAAAAAACTTCCGTAAGTAGAAAATTACATTATTAACCATTCTTTAACAAATTTTCTTTTGCAAAATTTACATGGATTTTTTAAAATTTCAATGTCAGTCCGACTAAAAAATTGGTTCCGGCCTGAGGGTAATAACCTGCACCCTCAACAGTTTTAATAGCTGCTGGGTTAGAATAATCGTCATCATATGTGTAGAAAAAACCATTGCTTTCATATTTTAAATCAAAAATATTATTGACTAATGCTGATATCATAATTGATTTAAAAATCTTTTCAAGTTTTATCTCATACGAAACATTCAAATCATTTACAAAATAACTGTCTAATTTTGAAACATCCGAATCAATATTTCCCATAAATTGTTCCCCTACAAATTTAGATAGTAATGACAATTGTAAATTTTTAATTGGCATAAAAGTCAAACGATTACCTGCAATTATTTCAGGAGAAAAAGCAATATTGGTTTCGCCGAAATTTTGCAAAACCCCATCTCGTGTAAAATGAAAATCTTTGTTTTTGTTTTTGCTTAAAGTAATATTAGGCTGAAGAAACCATTTTTCTGAAAGTTTAAGGGTTGCATCTACCTCAATACCTGCTCTGTAACTGTCGCCACTATTTGCACGCATAGGAGAACCCACATCATTTAACTCACCGGTTAGAACCAATTGATCTTTGTATCCCATAAAATAGAAATTAGTATTCAGTTGAAAATTATCTGAATTAAATCTCCATCCCAGTTCAAAATCATTTAATTTTTCAGGTCTTACATTTCCACCTTCATAATCAGTTCTGTTTGGTTCACGATTAGCTCTTGCATATGAAAAATAAAGAGTGCTTTTTTCATTGATTTCAAAGTTTAAACCAGCTTTTGGATTAAAAAAACTGAAAGTATCATCTACTAATCCTGTTTCTGCTGAATTGGCTTTATAGGTAACATTACGCAATTGCAAATCACCATAAAAACTTAATTTTTCAATTAACTGATAATTTGCTTTTGCAAAAATATTCCCGTCTGTTTTTGTTGAAAAATCATCATAGTAATAATCTCCTAATTCCGATTGCGATGCATATCTTGCCCATATTACTTTCCCGAAATGGTCTCCTTCATATTTATTCCAGCCTCCGCCAAAAATAACATCTAACTTTTCATCTTTGTATTTTGCTGAAAATGTAGTTCCATAAAAATCATTATCTAACCATTTCTGACGTACCAAATCGGTAGTAGTAACTGTTCCAACCGGAAGCAATCCGTAATCGGCCATATCGGCATCTTCCTTATAATTTTCATAGTACCCTTTTCCTTTAGTATAATGAAATGCTAAATTTGTACTCCATTTATCAGAAAACGACTCATTCCAATGCAATTGGTAATGATCTTGTTTGTAATTATCTGTTTCATTGTCATAAAAACGAACATTTCCTGCTTCGTCTGTATATTGTCCAGCAGAGTTATAAGTACGATCTGTATTAAGTGTTTCAGCATCAATTCCGTTCCAGGATTGGTATGTTTTTTCTGTTCCACCAAAAACTAACGCTTTAATTAAAGTAGTTTTACCAACATAAGTTCCCTGTAAAAAGTAAGATTTCAAATCAGAACTTGCCCTGTCAACATATCCGTCTGATTTTATAGTAGATAAACGTCCTGCCAATTCAAAATGATCATTTAATAAACCTGTACTGAATTTCACGGTATGTTTATGAGAGTTGAAACTACCAAAAGAATTCGAAATTTCACCATTCGCTTTTGACGCATAATTATCTGTCAGCATATTCAGACTGGCACCGAAAGCTCCTGATCCGTTAGTCGATGTTCCTACTCCTCTTTGTAATTGCAGACTTTCTACCGAAGAAGCAAAATCAGGCATGTTTACCCAAAATGTTCCCTGGCTTTCGGCATCGTTGTACGGAATTCCGTTTATGGTAACATTTACTCTTGTTGCATCGCTTCCGCGTACCCGAATTCCTGTGTATCCCATTCCGTTTCCTGCATCAGAAGTAGTAACTACAGATGGTAAATAATTCATTAGAATTGGAATGTCCTGACCCAGATTCCTGAATTTGATATCTTTCTTATCTAAATTACTAAAACTTACCGGTGTTTTTGTAGTAACACGAACTGCTGAAACCAACACATCATCTAACTGATTGACTTTTGTTGAATCCTGCTCTTGTGAAAAAGAAAACAGAGTAAAGAAAATAGAGAAGAGAGTGAAGAAAATAGATTTAGTTCTTGTCGTTTTTTGAAACTTAGAACCTTTGTGACTTAGTACCTCAGCACCTTTAAAAATGGTTTTCATCCGTAAAGAATTACGAATAAAAGGGGGAATTATTCTTTTGTTAATTAATAAATTTGTTTCACGACAATATTATAGTACAAACTAAAACTGTCGTTTTTTCCCTTAGCGACATTACTCGCTCAGGTTCTTTGGGTATGATCTCAGCTCGTTATTTAGAGCACCCCTTTGAGACTCTGCAAAAGTAGTATTAAAAATTGCAAAAATCAAAAGGCAATTGCAATAAATCAAATTTGAAATTACCTGACTAATTCATTTCTACAAAAAATTTCTGTTTTTAAATTTTAATTTGATAATAAACAATCAATCAAATATACCATCAAGTAATGTTATAACGCTCTAAAATATAAAGTTAATCCAAATTAGGCTTCTTGCGTGATTGTTTAATCTCAGAAATATTCTTTTTGTCTTTAATGCGTTTTTTAATTACTGATTTTGGAATCTTAGTAGCTTTCCGAACTTTAGGAACAAATAATCCTTTTTTAATTACTTCTAAAAAACGTTTTACAACAATCTCTTTGTTTTTAAGCTGACTTCTGCCTTCGTCACAATTTAAGATCAGGATATCTTCTGAAGTCAAACGTGAAGCCAGATTAGTTTTCAAAAGCAATTTTTCTTCTTCCAATAAAGATTCAGAAGCATTGAGATCAAAAGTCAGTACTACTTTTGAAGACACCTTATTTACATTTTGTCCACCGGCTCCGCTACTTCTAACGGCTTTAAAATTTAATTCTGTTATTATTCTTCCGATATCCATTTTTGTGGTTGATGCGCTTGCTTTAATAAGTCGTTAACTGTTTTCACCGGATTAAAAGTTATTAATGGGACTGCTACAAAAATGGTAAGCCAGTTTGACATTCCACCATTCCATAATCCCGGCAACTCATAATTTTTAACTATTTTCCCTTCAGCACTTTTTTCTACAATAAATCCTGTATTATGATCTACGAACTGGGTCAGGTCATACTTCTCTCCTTTATAGTTTTTAGTACTGCAAACCAGGTCGACAGGATTAAAATGAGTAGATGCTTCTAAAATTGATTTTTGCTTTTTATTCGTTAAATCGACTTGTGAAGTTTCAACGATTTGCAGGGAAACCTCACCTTTGTCATTTCTGGTCCAAAATGGCCCGCCGCCTGCTTCACCTTCGTTTTTAACCATTCCGCAAACCCGAATCGGTTTGTCCAGAAGCTCTTTTATTTTGCTTATTTTATTTTCAAAAGTAAATTTATTAAAATCACTTGTCATTTTTATGCAAAGCTTCTGCATTAAAAAATCGACAATTTCCTCAATGCCTTTCTCTTTAATCTGCTCCTTTTCTATTGCCTCTAAATATCCAAAAACCTTTTGTTGTAATGCTATTAAAATTCCCCCTAATCCTTTTTTATACAATGTAATTTTATCAATATGATTTTGAATTACATTATCAATATTTTTTATAAAAATAATATCAGCATCAATTTTATTAAGATTTTCAATCAGCGCTCCGTGTCCGCCGGGTCTAAAAACGAATGATCCTTTTTGATTCCTGAAAACATTATCTTTTATATCAACAACAATAGAGTCTGTACGCCTGTTTTGATATGAAAAACTAATATGTATTTTGGTTCCGGATTGTGATTCTACTTTTTGTTTGACATCCTCAATAGCTTTTTCAAACAACTCAAGATGAGCTTCGGAAACCGTAAAATGTAAATTCGAAGCTTTATTAGTAGCTGCGTAATGCACACATTCATTCAAATGTTCTTCTATTGGATTTGCTATGTGAGTTTCATATTTATGAAAAGGTAAAACTGCTTTTGGCTTATTCGAAAAATCAAAATAATTGGATGACAATAATAGTTTTATAAAATAATAATTTTTATGATCTCTGTCTAAAGTATCAAAATGAGGGTAAATTATCCTTAATTTTTTATCTATAGCTTTAAAAAAAGGAAATTTATCCATTGCAACAATAAAAATGGACAAATCATTGTCATTTTTTCTATTGATGTAAGAGTTAATTGTTTCTTTTTGAATATCATAATCACTCAGAAAAGCAATTAAAAACTTAAACATCCTTGTTGCTGCACCCGAAGCAGGAATGAATTTACATATTTTAAAGTCAGCTTTATGAGTATCAAAAAAACTAGCCTTTTCTTCAAAACCAGCATCTGACAAACTTAAAATCCCATTATTAATTGTTGCCGGGCTTATTAAATTACTTTTCGAAACTCCTTTTTTAAAAATTTTGAGCTGTTTCAGGATATTTTCGAATGGAATCCCATGATCATAAATTTCAACAAAGTCATTTGATGAAAATCCCTTTTTTTTAGCGACAGCCAGATTATCAATGATAGCCGTAGCTTTTGCCAAACGGGTTTCTTTATCTCCGGAAAGGGTAATAAATGGTTTTTTGCTATCTATTAAAGTTTGTTTGAAAACTGAAAAAACAGTTTCTCTTTTATTTGGACTGTCACGAATATCATCTTTTTCCCAGGGTACGTCAATATCTGTGAGGAAAAATAAGTCATAGTCATGTTCTAAAGCAGCTTTGTCTAATAATGGATTACAAAAACCATAATACACCTCAGAAAAAACCTTAGTTACCATTAAATTGGTATCACAAAACAAATATTTTTGTGCGGTATATAACTTTTCATTTTCTAATGCTACTTGCCCGTAAGCAATTGGCATCATATCTTCTTCAACACAAATATGTTTGGTTCCTTCCCATTTTTCCTGCAAATAATCGCGTGCAAACTCAGGAACCCATTCCGTTTCATAAAATGCGGCAAGTTGTTTTGCTAATGTGGTTTTACCTGTACTTTCAGGACCAAATAAAGCAATTTTTATAATATTTGTTTTCTGTTGTCTAAGATTTTTCTCCATTCTAAATAAGCTGAAATAGCCAAAATTGTAAAAATTAAATACTGAAATGACAACATCCCCAAACCACGATATGCATAAAGAGGCACTACAATAATATCACCTATTATCCAAAGTGTCCAATTTTCTATTTTTTTTCTTGCCATATACCACATTCCGGCAAAAAATATTCCTGATGAAACCATGTCGACATAATTGTCTGCTTTAATCTCATAATCGAAATATTTATAGATACCTAAAACTACGAAAAACGTAACAAAAAACAATAAAATTCCTATGATTTTTTCGTTAAGATTTGTTCTCGTAATTGGCATCGTATCTTCAACGGTTCCTCCTTTTGCCCAAACATACCACCCATAAATACTCATAACAGAAAAATACCCGTTTATAATCATATCCCCTATATAACCGGCAACATATAAAAGATAAACCGAAATTACGGTAGCAATTAATCCTGTAGGATATACCCAGATATTTTCTTTTTTCGCAAACCAAACACTTAAAATCCCGCAGACAAAAACCAAAAACTCTAAAGCGATATGCCATAAAGGAGCATTTTTATAACTGTCTAGAAAAAAATCTATCATTTTTCGCGTGTTATTTTTGAGGTGTTATTTTAATACTTATGATTCAAAAAAGTGATTGTTATTTTCAAAAGCTGTCCCAATGACTACTAAATCCGCACCAGCATTATACGCTTGTTGAATCCCTTTCAAATCTGCAATTCCGCCTCCAACTATTATCGGAATTTCAATATTTTGAGCGATTAACTGTATCATTTCCAACGGAACAGATTGTTTTGCCCCACTACCGGCTTCGAGATACACTAATTTATTGCCTAACATTTCTCCCGCCTGGGCTGTTGCTAAAACTAAATTAAGGTCCTGACGATCGAGAGGCTGTGTTTTACTCACTCTTGCCACAGCAGTTTCATTCCCGCTTTCTATTAAAATATAACCTGTTGAAATAACTTCAAGGTTGGTTTTTTTAAGAATTGGCGCCGCCTGAACCTGATATTCAATTAAATAATCAGCATTTCGGCCGGACAATAAAGACAAGAACAAAATAGCATCAGCGTGAGCTGAAATTTGCGAAGGGTCTCCCGGAAATATAATAACGGGCAAGTTTGTTTTTTGTTTTAATGCCGTCATTAAATCTTCTAAAATAGTTGTCCGGACTATACTCCCGCCAACAAAAATATGAGTTGCAGGCGATTGGTTTATTTGAAGCAAAAGATGATCTAAATTTTCCAAAACAATTTTATCCGGATCTAAAAGTATGGCAAGCAATTTTTGCCCATCAATCTTGGCCTGAATAATTTGCTGGTAGATATTGGCTATTTTTTGTCTCATAATTGGGCGTAAAAGTAAAAGTTTTTTAATGCCGAAGAACTATTTTGAATGAATTATATTTGTATGATGGCTTTTGATAATCAAAGAAACAAATTATGATTGCTCCTGATCTTTTAGAAAAATATGGTGCCTTAAAGAAATTTTACGGAAAAACTTCTATTGTTTTTGAAGAAGGGAAGTTGCCTTCGCATTATTATCAGATTCTTTCGGGAGAAATAAAAATGAACAATTACAATGATGACGGACGCGAGTTTATTCAGGGGATTTTTTATAAAGATCAGTCATTTGGCGAGCCTCCATTATTTTTGAATCAAAATTATCCGGCAAGTGCAGTTGCCGTAGAGGATGCAGAAATTCTATGTCTTTCCAAATTAAATTTCATGAAATTGCTGGAAGAGAATCCTGCAATCAGCATTAAAATAATAGAAAATTTAGCACAGCGCCTGTATTATAAATCGGTTATGGCAGCAGAAATGTCGACCCAGGAACCAGAGCATCGCGTCTTAAAATTGATCGATCACGGAATTGCTTATTTTAATTTTAAGAAAGATGAAAATGGGTATCGCATCAATTTTACGAGACAGCAAATTGGTGATTTGACCGGCCTTCGCGTAGAAACTGTTATTAGAACTATTAAAGCCTTAGAAAAAAAGGGTGTTTTAAAGATCATTAACAGAAAAGTATACCGATAAAAAATATTTTGAATTATGATTTAAGTCATAAAATGATGATGCATTGTGGTGGTAAATTTGTTCTATAAAACAATATATCATGACACTTTATAACACTACATTCGAAAATTTCAACAAAAGTTACATTGGTTCCGCTACGATGGCAGTAATTGGACAAAGCTGTTTAGGGGCGGCGGCAGCTATGTATGTTCTGGCTAACGGAACTTCTATTGGGCAAATGATACAATTGGCAATTATTGTTCTTGCTTGTATCTTTGTAAACACTTCTATTCTTGCGCAAATGAAACACAAACTGGTTTTTAACCTGATTATCATAAGTGCTTTTTGTAGTGTTCTGTTTATTATTTTAAACAATTTTGTAATATGAGAAAGGAAATAGAAAACCGAGCCGACATAGAGGTTTTGGTTCATGCCTTTTACACTAAAATCAGAACCGATAAAGAAATCGGTTTTTATTTTAATACCATGATAAAAGACTGGGATGCACATCTCGAAAAACTGACTGATTTTTGGGAAACCAATTTGTTTGCAGTAAAAAAGTACAGCGGAAATCCGAATGCTGTTCATAATGAAGTTGATTCGCATTTTGACGGCAAAATTACTTCAAACGAATTTGGAATATGGCTGAACTATTGGTTTCAGACTTTAGACGAACTTTTTGAAGGCGAAAATGTGGAGACCTTAAAACGCCGCGCCAGAAAAATGGGAACCTTTTTGTTTATGAGTATGTTTAAGCATCGAAAAAAAAAATGGATTAAATTCTACAGAATAATAGAATAATTAATGCTTTTTGTGTCATTTCAGATGTGAGAAATCACACTACTAAAAGCATTCTTTAATGTAGCAAATGAGATTGCTTCGTACCTCACAAAGACCGAACTTTGAGATTATTTCTCAAAAGCATAAACCAAAGTAAACTTCTGATCTGAATTATCCGATTTGATTTCTTCATAATGCACGTTGAAATCTTTGACCAAATCATCAAAATGAAGGCTGGCTTCTGTTTGGCTTTTGCTTAACGAAAAATCCTCAACCATGATATGATCTTTAAAACTGATTCCTTTTTCATTTCTGATTTTAAAGATTGCTTCCTTTGCGCCCCAGATTATAGTCAGCTTTTTTACATAATCCTCTAAAATATCCGGTTTTAAATAATTGCATTCGTAATCAGTAAATTTATCGGCTATGCGAATGATTTTTTCGCGTTGTAATTCCATATCAATTCCGACCGTTTCATGACTGATGATAATGGCTGCAAAATGATACGAATGTGTTATTGAAATATAATTATGACAATCAAAATAAGGTTTCCCGAATTCGTCATAATGCAGGTCTTTATCGGTAAAACCCATTTCCTGAATCAGCATACGAACGCTCAAAAAGGCACGCTGATGCTGCTGAGATTTCATTCCCTCTAGCCTTCGTTGTGTTTTTTCCTTTAAAACTACTTTACTCAATAATTCCTCGAGAGATTCTGTTATTTCCCAAATCAAAATTTTGGTAGTTTTGCTGCAGTGTATGGTTTGAAATAAAGGCATTATTCTTTGAATTGTAAATTATAAATGGTCAATTATAAAATTATTTTTGCGTTGAAAACTGAATTTGTAATGTAACGTCTGGTCTTTTAGCCCTGATGGGAACGGCATCCTTTTGTGGTCTCGTTTTTTCTAACGAGACCACAAAAGATATAGTGGACAGCAGGATTGGCTTCTTATTTCGACTATGCTCAATATGACAATCATACTATCTGACTAATACTCTAAAGATTAAGAAATTAAACATTTCATAAATCTTACAGAAATTAGTAAAAATTCAAAAGGTATTCCGTAAATTTGCAAAAAATTCTACAATACAAATATACTATAAATGAGTACTACAACTACGCCTTTTGTGGCTTTCAAAGTAAAAGACATTTCCCTGGCGGCTTGGGGAAGAAAAGAAATTGAACTGGCTGAAGCTGAAATGCCGGGTTTAATGGCGCTTCGTGCTGAATATAAAGATGAGCAGCCTCTTAAAGGTGCTCGTATTGCAGGATGTCTGCACATGACGATCCAGACTGCAGTTTTGATCGAAACTTTAATCTCTCTTGGTGCAGAGGTTACCTGGTCTTCTTGTAACATTTTCTCTACTCAGGATCAGGCTGCTGCTGCTATTGCTGCTGCCGGAATTCAGGTTTATGCCTGGAAAGGTCTTGACGAAGAGTCATTTGACTGGTGTATTGAGCAAACTTTATTCTTTGGTGAAGACAGAAAACCATTGAACATGATCTTGGATGATGGTGGAGATTTAACAAATATGGTTATTGACCGTTTCCCTGAATTGGTTCCTGGAATCAAAGGATTGTCTGAAGAAACTACAACCGGAGTTCACAGACTTTATGAAAGAGTAAAAGCAGGAACTTTACCAATGCCTGCAATCAACATTAACGACTCTGTTACTAAATCTAAATTTGACAACAAATATGGTTGTAAAGAATCTGCTGTAGATGCAGTTCGTCGTGCAACTGACTTAATGTTAGCCGGTAAAAGAGTTATCGTTTGCGGATACGGTGATGTTGGAAAAGGAACTGCTGCTTCTTTCAGAGGTGCAGGATCTATTGTAACTGTTACTGAAATTGACCCAATTTGTGCTTTACAAGCTGCAATGGACGGTTATGAAGTTAAAAAATTAAACACTGTAATTGCTACTGCTGATATCATCATTACAACTACAGGAAACAAAGATATCGTTCTTGGAGAGCACTTCGAACAAATGAAGGACAAAACTGTTGTTTGTAACATCGGACATTTTGATAACGAAATTGATATGGCATGGTTAAACAAAAACCATGGTAAATCTAAAATCGAAATCAAACCTCAGGTTGACAAATATACTATCGCAGGAAAAGATATCATCATTCTTGCCGAAGGTCGTTTGGTAAACCTTGGTTGTGCTACAGGTCACCCAAGTTTTGTAATGAGTAACTCATTCACCAACCAAACTCTTGCTCAAATCGAATTATGGAAAAACAGCGCTGCTTACAACAATGACGTTTATATGTTACCAAAACATTTAGATGAAAAAGTGGCTGCTTTGCACTTAGCTAAATTAGGCGTTGAATTGGAAACTTTACGTGACGATCAGGCTGCTTATATTGGTGTTCCAGTTGAAGGTCCTTACAAACCGGAATACTACAGATACTAGAAAGATTTTAGATTGTAGATCTTAGATTTTTAATTCATATTTCAAACCCGACAGTTTTTAAAACTTGTCGGGTTTTGTTTTGTTTTTAATCTAAAATTATCCGGGCGTGCCACCATTTAAAAAATGGCCCAACAATCTTTGCGTTCATTGGGCCATTTCTCAAATGCTGTCGGGCTATCCGCGCTACTTTGGCAGCCTGCTTCTATCACTCACGCTCACGTAAATCAATATCAAATTTAATCAGATACTATATACAGTTCTTAAAATTAAATTTTACATTTGAAATTAAATCCCCAACATCCGAAACCAAAATCATGAAAAAACATCTTATAATAATTCTATTGCTGTTACCTATCATTTCTATCGCACAATTTTCAGGCGCGCAAAGACAAATGAATCAATCAAATGCAATGTTTGCTCAGCAAAACAGAATGTTCATGCAGCAACAACAGCAACAGCGCGATATGGCACGTTTACAAAGCCTGACTCAAACTACAGAAAATAAGTTAGCTAACGAAGAACGAAAACTAAAAAAGCTCCAGGAAAAATCTACCGAAATAGAAGCCAATTTAAAAACAAAAAGTGAACAATTAGATAATCTTGAGGCAAATTCAGAAAAAAGCAACAATCCAAATATCCTAAAAGATATCAAAAAATCTAAAAAGCAAATTGAGAAATTGGAAGAGGAATTAGAAAAAACAAAAACTAAGGCCGAATCAAGTTCAAAAAAAATTCAGGATTTTAAAAATCAGATAGAAACTGCAAAGGCAAAAAAGGAAGAGCTTACCAAAAAACACGAAGAAGAAAAAAAAGCAAGGGAAGAAGGAAAAGGCAGAGAAAAAAGAATCAAAAAACAAACAATAACATTAAATACTACGATTTAAACTTTATGCTAAAACCAAGAAAGGCTTAAATTAACGTAAGATTTTTATGTTATAAATTTATAACTTAGCTCTTAACCGTAAATATCTTTTTTATGAAGCAATTCATTTTACTTTTAATACTGCTAATCTCAAATTGCTTAGCGTTTGCACAAAATAAAGATACCTGGACTTCTTTTTGGGATAAAGACACCACACATCTTGGTTTTAAAGATAAAACAGGTAAAATAAAAATCCCACCTAAATTTACAGGAATTACCTCGGCCAATAAATTTGATGATATCATTGTTGTAAGCGAAGATGTTAATGATAAATGGAAAAGCTACTACTTAACCAAAACCGGAAAAATAGTAGGTTTAGACAGTTTATATATTTTCGACAATGGACCTGATTGCGAAAACGAAGGTTTTATAAGATTTACAGATCGTAAAACGGATAAAATGGGTTTCTTTAATCAGGAAGGAAAAATTATAATTCCAGCCGAATACAGCGATCTGACCAAAATGAGAAACGGAATGTTTATAGCTCTAAAAGATGCTGAAAAAGAAACAGATGGTGAGCATTTTTTCTGGAAAGGAGGAAAAGAATTTCTGATTGACTCGAACAACAAAATCTTAGTAGAAAATTTTCCTTATACAACAGACCTTAATTTTTATTCTGTCGAAAAATCTAAAGATAAAAATAATGATCCCGCAAGAGATAGCTTTATTGGTGTGAATCGTGAATATTATTCTTTCATTAATTACGACAAAGAATTTAAAATTTGGCTGGCAAGACAATTATCTCAGGAATTATCAAAAAAAAAATTACTCAAAATTTCTGCTGATAAAATTACCCATTGGAAAGAACCAAAAGGCTGGATCAACAGTCCGAAAAAAACTTTTATAAACAACAATTACAAATTATTAAAAAACAAACTCGACGAACTTAAATCTTCAACTTGTGAATACTTTGTTTCAAGCGATGGATTAAATCAGTTTATATTTGAAAGCGAAGAATACCAACAGTATTTTGATAATTGTAACCAGCCAAAAGAATGGTTGTATCCGGTAAAAAACATTGTGATTTCTCCAAAAAACAAAGCCGATTTTGGGCAGGATTATTTTGAATTTCTCCGAACTGAAAATGGCTATAAATTAATAAGCGTTTCTCTTAAAAAGAAAGCCTTAAATAATTAAAATTCCAAGTTTCGGATTTCAGATTTTACAGCTTGAAATATTAAATTTAAAACCTGAAACAAAATAATTTTTTATCGCAAGTTTCGGATTTTATAACCGCAAAACCTAACCGATATTTGTATTATAAAATTAAACGAAATGAACACACAGGAAAACATAAATTATAATCGCATTGCAGAAGCAATAGATTATATTAAAACTAACTTTCGGGAACAGCCCAATCTTGATGAGGTTGCCGAAAAAGTACATTTGAGTCCGTTTCACTTTCAGCGTTTATTTACAGAATGGGCAGGCACAAGTCCGAAGAAATTTTTGCAATATATCAGTGTCGAACATGCAAAGAAAATACTGAAAGAAAACAATCAGGCGACTTTATTTGATACCGCTTACGAAACCGGACTTTCAGGTACAAGCCGTTTGCATGATTTATTTGTAAATATCGAAGGAATGACACCTGCGGAATATAAAAACGGAGGCAAAAACCTTTTCATAAACTACAGCTTTGCAGAAAGTCCTTTTGGAAATATTATTGTTGCTTCGACTGAAAAAGGGGTTTGTTTTATGGCTTTCTCTAAAGATGAAGAAGCGGGTTTTGAAGATTTAAAATACAAATTTCCGAATGCCGCATTTTCAAGAAGACTGGATTTAACCCAGCAAAATGCACTTTTCATTTTCCAAAATGACTGGAGTAAATTATCCGAAATAAAGCTGCATTTAAAAGGTACTGATTTCCAATTAAAGGTTTGGGAAACATTGCTTAAAATTCCAATGGGACAGCTATCTACTTATGGTTCTATTGCACAACAAATTGAGAAACCAAATGCCTCAAGAGCTGTCGGAACCGCAATTGGCAGCAATCCCGTAGCCTTTTTGATTCCATGCCACCGCGTGATTCAATCTTCCGGAACCTTTGGTGGATATATGTGGGGAAACACGCGAAAAACAGCTATTATTGGGTGGGAAGGCTCAAAAATTAATCTGGAAGTTTAATACAGCAAGTTTCGGATTTTTCAGCTTATCTATTTTTAGAATCTTTGTATTCTAAATAAATAGAAATGAAAAAAATTAAAGACAAAGTAGTATTAATTACAGGTGGAACAAACGGAATAGGTTTTGCAACGGCCCAGGAATTTATTAATAATGGCGCTACTATAATTATAACAGGACGCAGTCAGGAAACTGTAGATAAAGCTGTGAACAATTTGGGTATAAAAGCAATTGGAATTGTCTCTAATGCAGGAAATTTGATTGATGTGTTTGAATTACAAAATCAAATAAATAAACACACCGATAAACTGGATATTTTATTTGTTAATGCGGGATATGGAAAATTTGCTTCGATCGAAATGGTAACTGTAACCGAATTTAACGAATTATTTGACATGCTGGTTAAAGGCACATTTTTTACAGTACAACAAATGTTACCAATAATCTCGAAAGGTGGCTCAATCATTTTAAATACTACAGCTCTAACTGAAGTTGGCCATCCTAACACCTCTGTTTATACAGCCGCTAAAGCTGCAGTCCAATCCTTCATAAAAACATTTGCAGCTGAATGTACTTCTAAAAAAATACGGGTAAATGGTATAAGCCCCGGCTATATTAAAACCAATATTTTTAACAATACTGGTCTGACACCGGAAGAAATTCACGGCACAATTGAAGCTGTTACTCCGATACTTCCTTTCAAGCGCTTTGGAGAACCTTCAGAAATTGCTAAAACCGCTCTTTTCCTGGCTTCTGATGACGCCTCTTATATTCATGGAATTGAAATTATAGTTGATGGTGGATTTTCAAAAACGAAATAATGAAAGAAAAAATAATTTCTCTAAATTGGGATAGCATCACCGAATCTATGCACGAAAAAGGTTTTGCAATTATTCCGGATCTTCTTGATAATAAACAATGCGAAGCTTTAAAAGCAGATTATTCAAATCCAGC
Source organism: Flavobacterium sp. (assembly GCA_039931915.1). GTDB lineage: Bacteria > Bacteroidota > Bacteroidia > Flavobacteriales > Flavobacteriaceae > Flavobacterium. Next base: position 45,073 of record JBDTRA010000018.1, read on the forward strand.
TTTATATCGAAAAACAGTTGTGATGGAACGCTATCGATTTGGCTTGGGTGAATATAAATATTTCAATTATCCGCTTCCGGAATTAATTCAAACAATTCGAACTTCGATTTACCCAAAATTGGCACCAATTGCAAATGCCTGGATGAAAGCATTGAACATAAATACAGTTTTTCCGAAAACACATGGCGAACTTTTAAAGCAATGCCATCAAAATGAACAACTAAAAGCAACGGTTTTAATTTTAAAATATGGACAAGGCGGATTTAACACATTGCATCAGGATTTATACGGAGATATATATTTTCCTATTCAAACCGTACTTTTCCTGAACGAACCTGACAAAGAATTTACTGGCGGTGAATTTGTTCTTACACAGCAAACGCCAAGAGCACAGTCTAAAGCCATTGTTTTAAAACCAAAAAAAGGTGACATGCTTATTTTCACAACAAATTTCCGCCCTGTAAAAGGAGCAAAAGGATATTATCGTGTAAATATGAAACACGGTATTAGCGAAATTCATAGTGGCGAACGACATACATTAGGAATTATTTTTCATGATGCATTGTCGTAAATCAGACACACAGTAAAGACGCGCTGCTGTGTGTCTCTACAGGTGTAATTAATATACAAATCATGATTCATCATAATAAAATATTTGACTCCGATTTACGGAATAAAATTAAAAATGCGGAAATTTGCTTTGGTGGAAACCAAAAATTAAAAATTTATGGAACTTTAAAATGTTCTTCCGGTAAAAGAATGAAACGTGAAAATCGGGTTTTCTTTGCTTCCGAAAAAGAAGCCGGACAAAATGGTTTCAGACCTTGCGGACATTGTATGAAAACCGAATATAAAATATGGAAAAATGGACCTATTTAATCCACAGACAGACGAAACAACAAACTTGCTTCCCAAAGACGGAACCGTAAATTATTACGGAAAATTGTTTCCGGGAGAAAAAGCCGATTTCTATCGTGATACTTTATTAAATACCATCGAATGGAAAAATGATGAAGCCATAATCTTTGGGAAACTAATTCTAACCAAACGAAAAGTTGCCTGGTACGGCGATCAGGAATTTGAATATACTTATTCCAAAACCACCAAAAAAGCCCTTCCCTGGACAAAAAAATTATTGCAACTCAAGTTTGCAATTGAGGAAAAAACAGGCGAAACATTCAATTCGTGTCTGCTGAATTTATACCATTCCGGAAACGAAGGAATGGCATGGCACAGTGATGCAGAAAAAGATTTAAAAAAAAATGGGGCAATCGCTTCTGTTAGTTTTGGCGCTGAACGTAAGTTTGCTTTCAAACATAAAGAAACCAAAGAAGTTGTTTCTTTAATTCTCGAACATGGAAGTTTATTGGTAATGAAAGATAGTACTCAAACACATTGGCTTCATCGCTTACCACCCACAAAAACAATCACAAAGCCAAGAGTAAATCTCACTTTTAGAACTATAGTTTTATAAATTATTTTTTCTTTTGTAATACAGTATTATACGAAAGTGTCAATGCTTCCTGAAACATTTCAATAGGAACTTTAGCTAAATCTACAAATGTCCACCCTTGTTTTCCCCATTTATTTGGAATCGGGTAGAAAATCATTTTGCTTGACGCACAAAAGACAGATTGATCAATTTCATTAAATTTAAAAACTCCTTTGTTATTTTTCTCATCAATTGTGGCAAATATCTTTTTCTTTATCCTGAAAGAAGTTTTTTCAAAATGGGGCTCTTCTGTTGCTTCCGGAAGCGCCATGGCTAATGTTCTAAATAGCTCAATAGTTATCATAAGTCCTTATTTAATTCATCTATTCTCTTCCATCTATCTTTTTTTTTAAATAAAGAATACATTTATTATAGATAATCTAATGTTCTTTCTAAAGCCATACCTCGGGATCCTTTAATCAAAATGGTACTTTCCTGGTTGAATTTATTTTCTTTTAGATATTCAGTAAACTCTTCAAAAGTTTCAAAAAAATGAAGGTCTTTTTTAATAATACGATTTGCAAAAAATGATTTTCCAATTAAAAAACAAGTCGATTCATCTTGGTTTACCAAAGTATCAACAATACTCTTATGTTCTTGATGGCTTTCATTCCCAAGCTCAAACATATCTCCCAAAATCATTATTTTATTTAAACTGCCTAATTGTAAAAAATTAGTAATTGCTACGCCCATACTGCTTGGATTAGCATTATAAGCATCTAAAATAATTTGAAAGGTTCCTTTTTTCAGTAACTGCGATCTATTATTGGTTGGTATATAATTTTCGATTGCAGCCTTAATATCTGTTGCCTCAACCTTAAAATAATTACCAATAGCAACAGCTGCATTAATGTTGTTAGCATTATAAAGACCTATTAAATTTGAATTTACAATAAAACTGTCATAACCAATAATTACAAACGGATTTGCTTCAATTGAATTGATTTTAACATCAGCTTTACTATTATTAATTCCGAAAGTAAATGTTTTTATTGTTTTAGATTTTTCAACCTGAATAGGGTCTTCCATATTAATAAAAGCAAGCTTGTTATTATCTGCAAGATATTTATACATTTCGCTTTTCCCTTCAATTACACCTTCCACACCACCAAATCCTTCTAAATGTGCCTTACCAAAATTGGTAATATAGCCGTAATCAGGTTGTGCAATTCCACATAAAAATTCAATTTCTTTTTTGTGATTGGCTCCCATTTCAACAATCCCAACTTCAGTTTCATTTGTAAAAGACAATAATGTTAACGGAACTCCAATATGATTATTTAAGTTTCCAACAGTAGCTTTTGTTTTGTGTTTTTTAGACAAAACAACATTGATAAGTTCTTTAGTAGTTGTTTTTCCATTACTTCCTGTTAAGGCAATAATTGGAATCTTTAAATACTGCCTATGAAATTTTGCCAATTCCTGTAATGTCTCCAAACTGTTTTGAACCAGAATAGTTCTGTGATCGATTAAATAAGACGGATTATCAATTATTACAAATAAGGCGCCAAGTTCTAATGCTTCCTGAGCAAAAGTATTAGCATCAAAATTTTCTCCTTTAATAGCAAAAAACATAGAGTCTTTTTCAATTTTACGTGTATCGATTGAAAGAGATTTACATTTTAAAAATAAATCATGAATTTCTTGAATATTCATTTTATAAACTTTTTAATAAATTATAAAAAAAAATCCAAATTCCAGACTGAAACAGCTTTTGGAATTTGGATTTTTTATTGGAATTTCTAAAATTTAATTCCTTGGTGATTTTCTTCTTTCAGTTTTAGCACCTACTCTGGACATAGCACATCTAAATCCGATGTAGTCAGTAGCCATATCCTGAGGAAAATATCTTCTTTGTGCAGGATCTAACCAATAAGCTCTGTCTCTCCATGAACCTCCTTTATAAACTCTTGTTTTATCGTTTATTAAAGTTGTTCTTTTACTTGTATTATCATATTTTCTCAACATGTTACCTAAACTATCTGTTGTAACATTGTGTATTGGAGAATTATACATTGCTTCTTTTTTACTTGCGTCAGCTGATTCTGATTCTCCAAAATCATAATATTTTGAAGATTGTTTATCACCATCTCTGTAATTGATATTATCACTTTTGCTAAAGTTTTGTCTTAAATAGGTCTCATTTTCATCAACAGGAACCTGAGCAATTTCACCTGGAAGATTTATGGCAACAACTTTACCATTACTCAAAGTGTCATATTTAATACTCTCTTTTGTAACTATTTCAATTTTTCCATCTTTACCTATTTTATTTTTAGCATAAAGATTCCCTCTAAAATAATTAAAATCATTCGCTTCATTATCAATTATAGGTCTGTAAACATCCGCAACCCATTCTGCAACGTTTCCTGCCATATCGTATAATCCAAAATCATTTGGAGGATAGCTTTTTATTGCATTGGTAATATCTGCTCCATCATCTGACCAACCTGCAATTCCACCATAATCACCATTTCCTTGCTTAAAGTTTGCCAATTGATCCCCTCTTGTTTTACGTTTTGATGAACGAGTATAATCTCCAGACCAAGGATATTTCTTTTGTCCTTTATAGATATTATATTCTCTTTGCCCAACATCTGCTGCTGCTGCATACTCCCATTCTGCTTCAGTAGGAAGTCTGTATTCAGGCAAAATAATACCGGAAGAACGTTGTGCGTACACGTTTTTTTGTTCTTCTGCAATACCATCTTTCCCTTTTTTAGGTCTTCTTCCGTTAGGACTTTTCTTTAACACAATTTCTTCATTACTACCATAAGTAGTAGATGGAGAAGCAAGATAACCTTCTGTGTTAAACAGACTTTCTGCAGTAATCTCTTGTGTTTTAGCTCCTCTTTTAATGTATCCGTTTTTCTCTAAAACTGCTTCATTTACACGATCAGTTCTCCATTTACTGAATTCAACTGCCTGAATCCAGTTAACACCAACTACCGGATAATTAGCATATGAAGGATGTCTCAAATAATTATTTGTCATCGTTTCGTTGTATCCTAAACGATTTCTCCATACCAAAGTATCTGGTGATGCTCCGGCATAAATATTTTTATAACTTTCTTCTGTAGGAGGGAAAACTTTTTTCAACCATTCCAGGTATTCTAAATACATACCATTGGTTACTTCTGTTTCATCCATGTAAAACGACTGAACGTGTTGCTGAGTTGCGGTGTTATTCCAATCGTGCATAACATCATCCTGTACTTTACCCATAGTAAATGTACCTCCTTCAACAAAAACCAAACCAGGTCCTGCCTGTTGTTTTTTTCCTGCATTTCTGGCAGCCGTTCCATTTTGACTATCGACGTCCCAACCTGTTGCTCTTGATGCACGGCTCGAACTTGACTTTTTGCTACAACTAGCCGTGCCAAACATCAATACTATTGACATCATTACTTGCAGGGCTACAATTTTGTTTACTTTCATACTCATTCTTAGGTGATAAATTTAGGTGTTGCAATATAATAATTAACATTTAATTAGCAACATCTGTTCTCATAATTTTATTTAGCTGTTTTTTACCAGAAAATAACCTATAGTTCCGAACGCAAAAATATACTTTTTATTATTACTATTACATTAAATAATATATTTTTACTCACTAAAATATATTAAAATTAATTTCGTTTTCTTTAACATATGAAACAAGCCATACTTTTATACCTTTTTTTAGCTCCGTTTTTCTTATTTTCTCAGAAGAATGGAACCCTGACGCTCGATTGGCAAAGCAAAAAAGAGATGAATTTTGGCGAATCCAAAACGACCATACCTTACTTTACTGGTGATAATTTTCGATATGATAATGTTAAAAAAAATATATCACTATTATTTAAACCCAATTATTCTGACTTTTCTAACGCCGGCACAGTTCAAATTACTAATATTATATATGAACAGGTTTCAGTTGGCGATTTAGGAGATTTATCAGTAACAAATATTCCAAAACAACCCAACGAAACACTTAAGATAGCCACATCAAGAGGTCAAAAGCAAGGCTTCATCTCCTTGTCACCAATTATATCAGAAGGAAATAGCTTTAAACGAATTAAATCTTTTTCCTATTCGATAAATAGTAACTCTTCTTCAAAAAACAATAATTCATCAGCCTCAACTTTAAAATCTGCCATTATTTCAAATTCGGTTTTAACATCCGGAGACTGGTACCGTTTTTATGTTGAAAAATCAGGTGTTTATAAAATTTCAAAATCTTTTTTACAAAATCTGGGCTTTGATGCAAGTAAGAGTAATCCAAAAAGAATCAAAATCTATGGAAACGGAGGAAAAATGCTTCCTTTAAGTAATGATGCTTATTACCCTGCCGATTTAACTGAAAATGCAATACAGGTCATTGGGGAAAGCGACGGTACCTTCAATAATGAAGATTATATTCTTTTTTATGCTGAAGGGGTTAACAATTGGAATAGTGAAAGTGAAACCAACATTAACTTATACGACACTAAATCTTACTATTATATTACAACACAAGGAGGAGACGGGAAAAGAATTTCAACTTTAAATCAACCAACAGGAAACAGCACTTTAGAATTAAATACTTTTGATGATCATCAATTTCATGAAATCGACAAAACCAATATTGTACATTTAGGCCGTCAATGGCTTGGAGAATCTTTTGAAACTGATCAGGAACAGGAATTTGAATTTAATTTTCCAAATCCTGAAACTACAACTCCAATAAAAATTGAAGTAAAAGGAGCTTCGGCTTCATTTACAAATACTTCATTTACCGTTTCAGCGAACGGCCAAAATGTTGGAAGTATTATATTTGGTCAACTTGTATCTGGTTCTGAAATAAAATTTTATAACGGAAAATTACCGGCAAACTCAAGTTTCACAGGATCTGAAAATGTAAAAATCAAATTAATATACAATAATAATGGTGTCCCTGGTTCAAAAGGATATTTAGATTACATTAATTTAATTGCAAAAAGAAAACTAACAGGTATCGGCAAGCAATTTCAGTTTCAATATGACTTAGCCGGTTCAGTCTCGGGAATTGTAAATTACTCCATCTCAAATGCTTCAAGGATTTCGCAAATTTGGGATGTTACTGACTTATATAATGTTAGCAAAATAGAAAATAACAATCAGCCTAATTTTAGCTTCAAAGCTTCTTTGGGAGAAATTAGAAATTATATTGCAGTTGATCCTGGAGATTATTATACTCCTTTAAAAGAAAGACAATCGAAAATTGCTAATCAAAATTTAAAAGGAGCGCTTTTTAAGAATGCTCAAAATAATTTTCAGGACATTGATTATTTAATTGTTGCTCCAAAGTTCTTACTAACCCAAGCTGAAAAGCTGGCAAACTTTCACAGAAACAATTCTAATTTAAACGTAAAAGTTGTTTCACTTGAAAACGTTTACGAGGAATTCTCATCGGGAAAACAAGATATTTCCGCTATTCGAAATTGCGTTAAATATATTTATGAAAATGCTTCTTCATCAGATAAAAGAATAAAATATGTAAATCTCTTTGGTGATGCTTCCTTCGATTATAAAGACCGCATTTCGAATAATTCTAATATTGTACCTATTTATCATTCACTATCCAGTAACAGTTCAGGAGAATCTTCATTTGCTTCTGATGATTTCTTTGGACTAATGGATAGTGACGAAGGAAATATAACTTCCTTTTTTGGCGGGATAGACATTGCCGTTGGAAGAATGTTGGTTTCCGACAATGCCCAGGCAGAAGAAATGGTCAATAAAGTTTTAGAATATCACAATATAAAATCTTATGGAAACTGGAGAAACAATTTTGTTCTGATTAGTGATGATTCCGATAGAGCTTCTGATGCTTCATTGCAAACACGTCAAAATGCTTTAGCTGATGTAATTGCTACAGAAAAACCATTTTTCAATATTGATAAAATTATTTTAGATTCTTACACACAAGAAGCATCAGCCGGCGGCTCCAGATATCCGAAAGCAAAAACTGATTTTTTTAATGCTTTTGAAAAAGGGGCTTTAGTTTTTAATTATTTAGGACATGGTGGAGAAGACGGATTATCAGCTGAACGAATCTGGGAAAAATCAGATGGTCAAAATTTAAACAATCAATATAAATACCCTTTATTTATAACCATAACCTGTGAGTTTTCTCGTTTTGATGACCCCACAAGACCAACAGCAGGTGAATATACCTATTGGAATCCTAAAGGTGGCGCTATTGCAATGTTAACCACCATACGTTCTATCGGGCAATATAATGCTGAAAATTTCAATGACAATCTGACGAGAAATTTACTCTCCTTTGGTACAAATCAATATACAACAATTTCTGAAGCGCTTAGAATTTCAAAAAATGACACTCCCAGTTCTTCCAGTAATGTTGTTTTTTATATAGGAGATCCTGCGCTAATGCTGGCCATCCCTAAACCCCGAATTAACCTGACAAAAGTAAATGACGTAGCTGTCTCAGGAACAATTGAAGATTTTAAATCTTTGGCAAAAATTAAAATTTCAGGCGAAATTACAGACGAAAACAACAACATATTAAGTAATTATAATGGCGAGCTTTCAACTTCTATCTTTGATAAATTCATCACAAGCACAACACTTAATAACGATGGCAATAGTCCCGCAATGCAATTTAAGACTCTGGGCGAAACCATTTTCAGAGGAAATGCTTCTGTAACCAATGGTCTGTTTGAGTTTAGTTTTATAGTACCCAGAGATATTAGAATTCCTGTTAACAATGGCAGGATTAGCTTTTATTCGAAAAAAAATGAGATCTTAGAAAACCAGTCAGGATATAATGATATTATAAAAATTGGCGGAATTAACCAAAATGCACCTCAGGACAATATTAGTCCGAAAGTGCAGTTATATATGAATGATGAAACTTTCGTTTCCGGAGGCATTACAAACGGTTCTCCGTTTCTTTTAGCATTTCTTGAAGATGAAAATGGAATCAATACAGCAAGCGGAATTGGTCATGATATTATTGCAGTTTTAGATGGTGATGTTAGTAATCCGTATGTTTTAAATGATTATTATCAAACAAAATTAAATGATTACACTAATGGTAACCTGCGTTTTCCGCTGCGTAATTTAAGTACCGGCATGCACACTATAAGTTTTACGGCATGGGATGTTTACAACAATCCTGTAACAAGTGAAATACAATTTATTGTCGTTGGAGATGAATCGTTAACCTTAACCCACGTTCTTAATTATCCAAATCCGTTTTCCACCTACACACAATTTTGGTTTTCTCATAACAGGCCTTACGAACCTTTAGAAGTACAGGTTCAGGTAATGACAATAACAGGAAAAGTAGTGTGGACTAAAAACCAAACTATAAATACTGAAGGTTTTTTATCAAGAGAAATAACCTGGGATGGAAAAGATGACTTTGGAGACAAAATTGGAAAAGGAGTATATATCTACAAACTTACTGTCAAATCTAGTTTAACAAACAAAAAAGCAGAGAAGTATGAAAAACTTGTCATTCTATAATATATATTTGTACAATTTAACATATTAACCACCATTAACCATATAAATGAAAAAAATATCACTCTTATTATCCTGTTTTCTTATTATTTCGTTTGCAAATGCACAAGAGAGACCAATAACAACAGGAGTACCTTTTTTACTTGTTGCTGCTGATGCACGAGCTGCCGGTCTTGCTGATCAGGGTGTAGCAACATCTGCAGATGCATTTTCACAACAATGGAATCCTGCTAAATATGCTTTTTCAGTAGATAAACAAGGTTTCTCTGTGAGTTATACTCCTTACTTAACTGATCTGGTAAATGATATCTCTTTGAGCCAGTTAACCTATTACAACAAAATCAACGAAAGAAGTGCTTTTGCAGGAAGCATTCGATATTTTAGTATCGGTGATATTGAATTAAGGGAGAATCAAAATGATCAGCCAAATATTGTTAAGCCATCAGAATATGCAATCGACGGCTCCTATTCCTTAAAATTAAGTGAAATGTTTTCAATGGCTGTTGGTGCCCGATTCATTAGCTCGAATTTAGGTCTTACAACAGAAGGACAAAGTTTATCAGCTGCCAGGTCTTTTGCCTTTGATGTTGCGGGATTTTACCAATCTGAAGAAATTGCCTATAGTGATTTTAACGGAAGATGGAGAGCCGGTTTTAACTTTCAAAATCTTGGTCCAAAAATCAATTATGATTTGAGCGATTCTGATAATGGATCAAACTTCCTGCCTGCTAATTTAAGATTAGGAGCTGGTTTTGATTTTATATTAGATGATTATAATAAGGTTGCTGTGAGTTTAGAATTTGCAAAATTATTAGTTCCGACGCAACAAAAACCAGTACCCGTTGATTTAAATAATGACGGAGACACTACTGATGCAGGAGAAACTGATGGAGTTCAGGAAGCAAATAATGATTATAATAGTATAGGATGGGTTCCGGGAATTTTCAAATCGTTTGGTGATGCACCAGATGGTTTCAGCGAAGAAATAAAAGAAATTACCTATAGTGTAGGAGCTGAATACCTTTATCAGGATTCATTTTCAATGCGATTAGGATATTTTCATCAAAGTCCTGATAAAGGAGCCATGAAATTTTTCTCTTTGGGAGCCGGATTTAAATATAACATAGTAAAAGTAGATGTATCTTATTTATTCTCTGCTTCAAAAGTTAAAAATCCGTTAGAAAATACACTACGCTTCTCATTAACTTTTAATTTTGGTGACAAATACGAAGAGTACTAAACAAAAAAATAAACAATAATAACAATCCAAATTTCTACTTTTTAGGAATTTGGATTTTTTTTCCCATAAAAAGAATGAAAGAAATAAGTATTACATCATCATTTTTAGAATACAATTCATTAGATGAGCTCCCAAAAGACGTTCAAAACTTAATGGATCAGGCTGTTGAGATTCGTAAAAAAGCGTATGCACCATACTCACAGTTTAGGGTTGGCACTGCTTTACTTTTGGATAATGGAAAAATAGTTTTAGGATCAAATCAGGAAAATGCTGCCTACCCGTCTGGATTATGCGCAGAACGTGTTGCGATTTTTCACGCAGGAAGCATTTATCCTGAAGCAAAAATTTTAAAAATGGCTATCACGGCGGCTTCAGATACAAACCAGACAAAAGCGCCAATTCCTCCATGCGGTTCCTGCCGACAATCAATTGCAGAATACGAAATTAAACAAGACACCCCTATAGAAATATATTTTATGGGTGAAATAGGCTCAATTTATCAGTCAGCATCCCTTAAAAACCTGCTTCCTTTCATGTTTGATAAAAAGTTTTTATAAAAAAAAACAAAAAAAGCCAAAAAGTACCTTTTAAATTTTAGTTCTTAAATCTAATGTCTTATTTTTGCATCCCGACCCTTCGGGCGCAAATTTGTGGGAGGAAACTATTTTGCGTTATAGGTAATAATTGATAACACAAAAAAACAACTTTAGCAAAAGAAAGAATTCAGATGAAAGAAGTTACAAAAGAGGTTTACTTAAAGTGGTATGAAGACATGCTACTTTGGAGAAAGTTTGAAGACAAACTTGCAGCATTATACATTCAACAAAAAGTAAGAGGTTTTCTTCACCTCTACAATGGCCAGGAAGCAGTATTAGCGGGAGCTTTACACGCTATGGACCTGACAAAAGATAAGATGATTACTGCATACAGAAATCACGTGCAGCCAATTGGTATGGGAGTTGATCCCAGACGTGTTATGGCTGAACTTTTAGGAAAAGCAACCGGAACTTCTAAAGGTATGGGTGGTTCTATGCACATTTTCTCAAAAGAACACCGTTTTTACGGAGGTCACGGTATTGTTGGAGGTCAAATTCCAGTTGGTGCCGGATTGGCTTTTGGAGACAAATACTTCAATACAGGAGGAGTTACAATGACCTATTTTGGTGATGGTGCTGCTCGTCAGGGTTCTTTGCATGAGGCTTTTAATATGGCTATGTTATGGAAACTTCCAGTTGTATTTATCGTTGAAAACAATGGTTATGCAATGGGGACTTCTGTAGAAAGAACCGCAAATCACACAGACATTTGGAAACTTGGTTTAGGCTACGAAATGCCTTGCGGACCAGTTGACGGAATGAACCCCGTAAAAGTTGCTGAAGCAATGACAGAGGCTATTGAAAGAGCACGTCGTGGTGACGGACCAACTTTCCTTGAAATGAAAACGTACCGCTACAGAGGACATTCAATGTCTGATGCACAATTATACCGTTCTAAAGAAGAGGTGGAAGAATACAAAAAAATTGACCCAATTACACAAGTCTTAGATGTAATTATGGATCAAAAATATGCTACTGAAGAAGAAATTGAAGTAATTGACCAAAGAGTTAAAGACTTAGTAGAAGAATGTGTGAAATTCGCTGAAGAATCTCCATATCCTGAATTACAACAATTATACGATGTAGTATACGCACAAGAAGACTATCCATTTACACCTCATAAACTATAGAAATATTATGGCGATAAAAGTAACAATGCCTCGTTTGAGCGATACTATGACGGAAGGAACGGTAGCGACCTGGCTTAAAAAAGTAGGCGACAAAATAAGCGAAGGAGATATCTTGGCTGAAATTGAAACAGATAAAGCAACAATGGAGTTCGAATCTTTCAATGAAGGAACTCTTTTACATATCGGAATTCAAGTGGGAGAAACTGCTCCTGTAGATTCATTATTAGCAATCATTGGAAATGAAGGAGAAGATATTTCTGCTCTTTTAGCCGGTGGTGACGCTCCTGCTGCCGAAGCTCCAAAAGCTGAAGCTGCTCCTGCTGAAACAAAAACTGAAACTGCTCCTGCAAAAACTGCAACTGAATTACCAAAAGGTGTCATAGTTGTGACTATGCCTCGTTTGAGTGATACAATGACTGAAGGAACTGTAGCTACCTGGTTGAAAAAGGTTGGTGATGCCGTTGCTGAAGGTGATATTTTAGCTGAAATTGAAACTGACAAAGCTACTATGGAGTTTGAGTCTTTCAATGAAGGAACTTTATTATACATCGGAATTCAGGAAGGAAACACAGCTCCTGTTGATAGTTTATTAGCTATCATCGGACCTGCGGGAACTGACATTTCAGGAATTGCTGAAAATTATACTGCCGGAGGAACTGCATCAGCAAGTACTCCTGCAGAAGAAACAAAAGCTGCCCCTGCTGCTGAAAAAGCGTCTGAAGCCGTTGCTGAAACTTCAAACGGAAGAGTTATAGCTTCGCCATTGGCAAAGAAAATTGCTTCTGATAAAGGAATTCAATTAAATCAGGTTAAAGGTTCAGGAGAAAACGGACGTATCGTAAAAAGTGATATCGAAAACTTTACTCCATCTTCAGCTGCACAAACTGCAACAAGTACTGCTGCACCAGCTGCTAAAGCTGAAGAAGCTAAACCTGCTGCACCAAAAGTATTTGTTCCTGCCGGAGAAGTTTACACAGAAGAGATCAAAAACTCTCAAATGCGTAAAATTATTGCAAAACGTTTGGCAGAATCTTTATTTACAGCTCCTCACTACAACTTAGTGATCGAAGTAAGCATGGATGACGCGATGGCTGCAAGAGCAACAATCAATACTGTTCCGGATACAAAAGTATCTTTTAACGATATGGTAATTAAAGCTTGTGCTTTAGCATTGAAAAAACATCCAAAAATTAACTCTCAGTGGAAAGAAGATGCAATTATCATCAACCACCACGTAAATATTGGTGTTGCTGTTGCTGTTGAAGACGGATTGGTAGTTCCTGTATTGAAATTTACAGATGCTATGAGTTTATCTCAAATTGGAGCCAGCGTAAGAGATCTTGCAGGAAGAGCTAAAAACAAAAAACTTGGACCTCAGGAAATGGAAGGAAGTACTTTTACTGTTTCAAACCTTGGAATGTTTGGTATTACCGAATTTAATTCAATTATCAACCAGCCAAACTCTGCTATCCTTTCTGTAGGTGCAATTGTAGAGAAACCAGTTGTTAAAAACGGTCAGATTGTCGTAGGAAACACCATGATGTTATCATTAGCTTGTGACCACAGAACAATTGACGGTGCTACCGGAGCTCAGTTTTTACAAACATTAAAACAATACATCGAAAGCCCGGTTACAATGTTGGCATAATTTTGTCAGCCTGAGCTGAGTCTGAGGTTATTTATATTAAAATCCCGTTTTGAACTTTCAAAACGGGATTTTTTATTTAATTTAGTTGCATAAATTCAATTATTCATTACCATGAAAAAAATACTTCTAGCGACTTTATTTCTGGCAACTTTAGCCTGTCAGAAAAAAGACAGCACCAAAGAAACCACAAAAGAAGAAACAGCAATCGTTAAAGACGAGCACACTTTCTCTAAACCAGATTTAGCCGTTGTTAAACATTTAGATCTTGACATTAAAGTTGATTTTGAAAAACAGGAAATTTCAGGAAAAGCTTCCTGGCAGATTGACAACATCAGTAAAGGAAATGAAATTATTTTTGATGAAAACACACTTAATATTACAAAAGTAACTTTGGGTGATGAAGAAAAAGAAACAAAATTCGAACTTGGATCTGAAGTAGAATTTCATGGAAAACCACTTCATATTACAATCGAACCAAATACTACAAAAGTTAATATATATTACAGTACAACCAAAGATGCAGTAGCTTTACAATGGTTAACACCACAACAAACAGCAGATAAAAAGAAACCATTTCTTTTTTCTCAGGGAGAAAGTATCTGGTCACGTACCTGGATTCCGTGTCAGGATTCTCCGGGAGTTCGTTTCACTTATAATGCAAAAGTTATAGTTCCTAAGGATTTACTTGCCGTAATGAGTGCTGTAAATCCACAGCAAAAAAATGATACCGGGGTTTATACTTTCAAACAAGACAAAGCAATTCCGTCTTATTTAATGGCAATTGCAGTTGGAGACATTCAATTTCAATCAATAGACAACAGAACCGGCGTTTATGCCGAGCCTTCAGTTCTTAAAAAAGCGGCTTGGGAATTTGCTGAATTAGGCAAAATGGTTGTTGCCGCCGAAAAATTATATGGTCCTTATCGCTGGGGTCGTTATGATGTATTAGTTTTGCCTCCAAGTTTTCCTTATGGCGGAATGGAAAATCCAAACTTAACTTTTTTAACTCCCGGAGTTATTGCAGGCGATCGCTCATTGACAAGTTTATTGGCGCACGAATTAGGACACAGCTGGAGCGGAAACTTAGTTACTAATGCAACCTGGGATGATATTTGGTTAAACGAAGGTTTTACAACTTATGTAGAACACCGCATTGGAGAAGAAATTTTCGGAGAAAAAGAAGCCAAAATGCAGGATGTTTTAACTCGCAAAGTATTGGATGACAATATTGAGGAATATGGGAAAACAAATCCGGACACTCGTCTTAAAGTTGAATTAACCGGAAGAAATCCGGATGATGGGATCAGCCAGATTCCATATGTAAAAGGTTATAATTTTTTAAAAGTAATTGAGCAGGCAGTTGGACGCGAAAAATTTGATGCTTTCATCAAGAATTATTTTGATGCCCACGCTTTCAAATCAATAACAACAGAAGATTTCGTAAAGTATTTAAACGAAAACCTTATTAAAGGCGATAAAGCTTTGTCCGATAAAATAAAAGCAGATGAATGGATTTACCAACCGGGAGTTCCGTCAAACATAACTCCATCAGTTTCTGAAGATTTTGCTGCAATAGATGCAATTCAAAAAAGCTGGAGAGTAACCGGAGTAAAAGGATTGAGTCAGAAAATAAAATCAACAACTGAAAAACAACATTTCATAGACTACCTTCCTGAAGATATCACTCCAAAAGAAATGGCTGAAATTGATGCAGAATTCAACTTTACAAAAGGCGGAAACTTCGTGATCAAACGCCAATGGTTTGTACCTTCAATTCGCAGTCATTATACAGTTGCTTATCCTGCAATCGAACAATTTATGATTGGAACGAGCAGAACCGGATCTTTAATGACACTTTACAAAGAATTGGTAAAAACTTCCCAAGGAAAAGACTGGGCAAAAAAGATTTTCGAAAAAGCAAAATCAGGTTATCATGCAACAACCATTCAATCTGTTGAAGGTTTATTGAAATAATATTCAGTCACAGTTTTCAGTCGCAGTAAACAGTAATCTGAAAACTGTGACTGAAAACCGAAAACTTACGTCCCCGATTATCTCAGTGTAGTCGGGGATTTTTTATGCAAAAAAAGCTTGGGGAAAATTGTCCATCACATAGCGTTAATTCTCCATGTTCTAAAATGCAGCATCGTCGCATCTTTGTAATGTCAAAAGACAACAAATAAATAACAACATAAAAATAAAATAAGATGACACGATTAACAGCATTAAACCCTGAAGAAGCAACAGGAAAAACAAAAGATTTATTCAATGCCGTACAAGCTAAATTAGGAGTTGTTCCGAACATGATGCGCACAATGGGAAATTCTCCAGCAGTATTAGAAGGCTATTTAACCTTAAGTGGCGCTTTAAGTCACGGAAAATTAAACGCAAAAACTGGCGAACTTTTAGCTTTGGCGATTTCAGAACAAAATTCTTGTGATTATTGTGTAGCCGCTCACACTTTTATTGGAGAAAAATTACTTAAAGCTGATCCGGAAGTTTTACACGCTGCCAGAACAGGAAATTCTGCAGATGCAAAAACTGCTGCAATTTTACAATTCGCAAAAACTTTGGTTAGCAAAAACGGTTTAGTAAATGATGATGATGTAAATACAATCAAAAGTGCAGGAGTTTCTGATGCTGAATTAGCTGAAACAGTTGGTCACGTAGCTTTGAATATCCTGACAAATTATTTCAATAATACTGCAAATACAGAACTTGATTTTCCAGCAGTTCCAAGTTTGGAATTACAAAACTAAATTCAAAAAAAAATAATTTTTAAAGATAGTCATGATTCATTTCATGACTATCTTAGTATAAAAAATCAATATGGAAACACCAAGACATCCTTTACCTCCATTTACAATGGAAAAAGCATTGCAAAAAGTACAAATTGCAGAAGATGCATGGAGCACAAAAGATCCTGAAAAAGTAGCTCTTGCTTATACTATAGACACCGAATGGAGAAATCGAACGGATTTCATTAATGGTCGTGAAGAAGTAAAAGAATTCTTAACCAAAAAATGGGAAAAGGAATTAAACTACAAACTCAAAAAAGAATTATGGGGCTTTAAAGAAAACAGAATGGCCGTAAGATTTGAATATGAATGGCAGGATCATTCCGGACAATGGTTCAGAAGCTATGGGAATGAACTTTGGGAATTTGACGAAAATGGTTATATGCAAAAACGATTTGCCAGTATTAATGATTTAGCTATTGACGAATCTGACCGTAAATTATAACTATCTGGAATTATGTCAAATCAGAATGTTTCTACTTTAATAAATCCGCAAAACGGTAATCTTGCGTTTAAAATTTTTCATTTTGAGAACAATAGTCATTTTGATCATATACAGCGCAATAATTACTATTCTTTAATATGGATTACCAAAGGAAGCGGTAAAATAAAAGCTGATTTTGCCGAACATCAATTTGAAGAAGATTCACTCCTTGCCTTTTCTCCATATCAGCCTTTTATGATTTGTACAACTGAAGATATTCAAGGAATTGCCATTCATTTTCATCCGGATTTTTATTGTATTCACATGCATCAAAAAGAAGTTTCGTGCAATGGAGTTTTGTTTAACAATATTTATCAGCCACCATTTGCGCGTATTACAGATCAGGCAAAAGTTACTTTTCAGATGGTAATTGATCAAATGGAAACCGAAATTCAAAATGCCGAATTAGCACAATATGAATTATTGATTTCCTACCTGAAAATATTTTTAATCACCGCTTCCCGATTAAAAACAGAGCAATTAGAGGAATTACACTCTAAACCAGATTCTAAAGAACCTTTTATTCTTCAAAATCTAAAAGATGCGATAGAGGACAATTTCAAAACCAAACATTCTGCTGGTAATTATGCCGAAATGCTCAATATTTCGCCTAAAGCTTTAGCCAAAATATCTAAAGCTTATTTTAGTAAAACACTAACAGATCTAATAGCGGAAAGAATAATCATTGAAGCAAAACGGGAATTATACCTTACCAATAAATCGATAAAAGAAATCGCGTACGAATTAGGTTATGATGACGAGCATTATTTCAGCCGGTTTTTTAAAACTAATGCTGATGTTTCGCCGCAATTGTATCGTGAAACTGTTGGTTTTGGAAGAGGATAAAATTAATTTTTATTTTTAGCCTCAATCCATTTTGCCATGTATTTGGTACTTTTTAAAGTATGATGCTGCAGCAAACTTCCCATAAAATTATGAAGTCTGTGATTTTCAAAATCCATCATTAATTGATTGACTTCATCAATTAATACAGAAGCAAATTGGCTTTTTTGGTAACATTTATTTACAATTGCTATTCCGTTTTTTTGAGATTCTTTCCAAAGACTTTCATTTTGATATAATTCTACAGCTTGTTTGGCAAAAATTTCAATGTCATTAGTAATAAATCCGTTCCAGAGCAAATCGACGTGCATTGCCTCTGCTCCTACTTCTGTTGTGACACTTGGCGTTCCGCATTGCATGGCTTCTAATAATTTTCCTTTTAAGCCTGCCCCAAAACGTATAGGTGCCAAAACAACTCTGGCATTTTTCACGATTTCATTCGCATCAGAGGCTCTTCCCATAATAAAAAAACCATTTTTAGGCTGATGTAACTGCAATACTTTTTGAGATGGATATGCACCATAAATTTGCAAAACAGCTTCCGGAAGGCCTTTCCTAACTAATGGCCAAATTGTTTCTTTTAAATATTGAACGGTATTCCAATTAGGTTCGTGAAGAAAATTTCCAATAAAAACAAAATTCTCACGATCTTCAAATAAAGGCAGGTCTACAAGATCTTTTTCTGTCATTTCGTCAACCAAAAACGGAAGATAAAACAATAATTTAGAATCAATTTTAAAAATCTCTTTTAAAATTTTTATTTCAAACTCAGAAATAATAAACGATAAATCACATCTCAAAATACTGGCGATTTCACGCTTTGCTACCTCTTCAGATAACAAATCGTTTAATTCGAAAGCTCTGTTTTCCTTAAATGTTTTTTGTCTTGCAGTCCTTAAACAATGTAAATCTTCAGTATCTAATAATCTTATTGCTTTTGGACAATTTTCAGAAACTCTCCACCCAAATTGTTCTTCAATCATAAAACGATCAAATAAAACAACATCGGGATTTAATTCAATTACAAAATCATCAAAACTCGAATTATTTAATTCAATAGCTCTTTTTTCAACTCCAAAAGCAGTCAAATCAACCATGAAATCACTGTCTAAAGCCGGGCTGGCAAATGTAATTGCAAATCCGTTTTCTATAAAAACAGAAATCAACTGCATCATTCTGCCTCCAGCCGCAGAAGAATTTGGTTCAGGCCAGACAAAACCAATAATTAAGAGTTTTTTTATTTGATCCATTTTAATTCTTTCAAGTTACAAAATAATGCTTTTTTACTCGTAATTACACGATATTTCCTGATTTTCGGTTATAAAAAGACTAATTTTGCATCAAATAAATTTCTGTAAATCATGCTGGGATTAAAATTAGCCACAGACCCGCGCTGGGTAAATATTGTCGAATCAAATATTGAAGAAATTTTGACAGACCACGCATGGTGTGAGCAAAAAGCGGCTTCAAATGCAATAAGTTTAGTTACTTATAACTCTGAATTAGAGGAATTAGTAACCGAAATGCTGGTTATTGCCAGAGAAGAATTGGAGCATTTGCAAATGGTTCATAACTTAATCAAAAAAAGAGGCCTCTCATTGGGACGAGAAAGAAAAGACCATTATGTAAATGAGCTTTTTAAATTCATGAAGAAAGACGGAAGCCGTAAAGATGCACTTTGCGATCGTTTATTATTTTCTGCGATGATCGAAGCCAGAAGCTGTGAACGTTTTAAAGTGCTTTCTGAAAACATAAAAGACGAAGAACTGGCTAAATTTTATCATGATTTGATGATTTCTGAAGCCGGGCATTATACTACATTTTTAGGATTTGCCAGAAAATATACAGACAATATAGACATTGATAAACGTTGGAAGGAATGGATTGAATATGAAGGCTCTATCATTAGCAATTATGGAAAAAGCGAAACCGTTCACGGATAAAGAAGCTTATTTCATTTAAAAGTCAAAGCCTTCCCTATTTAAAACTAACCTTTTTGTAATGTCAAAAGATAAAAAAAAATCCCTCTTATTTAAAATAGCAAAATACACCGGAATAACCTTTGCCGTAATTTTAGGATTATTATTTCTAACACCTATTATTTTTGCTGATAAAATTAAGGAACAAATTAAAAAAACTGCTAACGAAAAACTTAGTGCGGAACTTAATTACTCCGATGTTTCTGTTTCATTTTTTCGCCATTTTCCATCTTTAACTTTAACATTAAACAATTTAAATTTAAATGGGTCTGCACCCTATAAAAACGAAAAATTCATCACTGCAAAAGAAGTTTCTTTTGGAATAAATGTAGCGAGTTTGATTTTTAGTAAATCTGTAAAAATTGATCAGATTTATTTATCTGATTCATTTATTAATGTAAAAGTAAACCAGAAAGGTGAAGCCAATTATAATATTTATAAATCTTCATCAACTCAGGAAAAACCCAAAGACAGCACACACACAGCGTTAAAACTGGAAAGTATCGAAATCATAAACAGTAAAATCATTTATGATGATCAATCTACAAAAGTACATTTTGATGCATTTGGATTTAATTATTTAGGAAAAGGAAATTTAGATAAAGCAGTTTTCGATTTATATTCAAAAGCAAAAATTGATAAATTAAATGTGATTTATGAAAATGAGTCGTATTTAATGAACAAACAGATTGATGCTGATTTGATTACTAAAGTAAATGTCAACTCGTTATCTTTTTTCTTTGAACAGAATAACCTGAAAATAAATCAGCTTTTGGTTGATTTTAAAGGAAAATTTGAGTTCTTAAAAGATGGTTACAATATGGATTTTGTCATAAAATCAGACAATAGCAACTTATATGATGTTTTTACCGCTTTTCCTCCAAAATATATTACCTGGCTTTCTAAGACCGAGATAAAAGGAAATACGAATTTACTTTTTACTTTAAAGGGTAATTATATTGCTTCACAAAATATTGCTCCCGATTTAAATCTTGATTTAAAAATAGATAACGGATTTGTAAACTATAACAAAAGTGCTTTTCCGGTTTCAAACTTAAATTTAGAAATAAAAACAAAAGTGCCTTCGTTAAATCCGGATCTTTTAATTGTTGATGCCCGAAATTTATCCCTGAATGTTGGCAAAGATTATTTAAAATCTAAGTTTTACATCAAAGGCATGAATACTCCTGACATCAATGGTGATTTTAAAGCTAAAATCAACCTTGAGAAATTAAATAATGCATTGGGAATTCCTAATCTGACTTTAAAAGGAATTCTAATTGGTGATATTAAAACAAAAGGGAAATTTGATCAGAAAAACAAGCTTTTCCCGATTACAAAAGGGGTAATTGATTTGAAAAATGGATATTTAAAAACAAAATATTACCCAAATCCGATTACTAATATTATTGTAAACACTAAAATTGAGAACCAAAAAGGAACTTTTCAGGACTTAAAAGTTAATCTGAAACCTGCTCAATTTACTTTTGAAGGAAAACCTGTTTTTGTACAGGCAGATTTGAGCAATTTTGATGATTTAAATTATGATATCCAAGCAAAAGGCGAACTTGATGTCAACAAAATATATAAAGTTTTCTCTCAAAAAGGCCTTGATTTAGATGGTTTTGTAAAAGCTGATTTGGCTTTGAAAGGAAAACAAAGTGATGCTGAAAAAGGAAATTACAGCAAATTAAACAACAAAGGAATTCTTGAACTTAGAAACATAGGAATAGCTTCTGAATATTTGCCTAAAAAGTTTATAATCAAGGAAGGTATTTTTAAAATTAATCAGGATAAAATGTCTTTCAATAACTTTTTGGCTGCTTACGGCCAATCAGATTTTAGAATGAATGGTTATTTACAAAACGTGTTCAACTACGCTACCAGTAAAACAGGGATTTTAAAAGGTTCTTTTAAAGTTTCTGCTCGATACATAAATGTTGATGAATTTATGTCGAGTATGACTGCAAACACATCAGTAACACAAACTGAAACTCAAAATAAAAATTCTCAAACAGAAGCAAAACAAACCGGGGTTATTATAATTCCGAACAATTTAGATTTAAAATTACTGGCCAATGCCCAAAAAGTAAATTTTGACAAATTGAATATTAAAAATGCAACTGGAAATTTAAAAATACGCAAAGGAAAACTCAGCATGCAAAATACCGGTTTTAATTTAATTGGCTGTAACGTTGCTATGAATGCAAATTATCAATCGGTGGCTACTCAAAAAGCAAAGTTTGATTACAGCATTAAAGCAACTGATTTTGATATAAAAAGAGCCTATAACGAAATTGAAGCTTTCAGGAAAATGGCCAGTACCGCAGAGAAAGTACAAGGAATTGCATCTTTAGATTATCAATTAAAAGGGCGTTTAAATGGTAATATGGATCCTGTTTATCCATCACTTGTCGGAGGCGGGACACTTTCAATAAAAGATGTAAAAGTAAGAGGATTAAAAATGTTTAACGCTGTCAGTAAAAAAACAAGTTCTGATGCAATTAAAAATCCCGACCTTTCAAAAGTAGAAATCAAAAGCACCATCAGGAATAATATTATGACGATTGAACGTTTTAAATTTAAGTTTGCAGGTTTCAGGCCCAGAATTGAAGGAACAACAAGCTTAGACGGGAAATTAAACTTAAAAATGCGATTAGGACTTCCTCCTTTGGGCATCTTCGGAATTCCGCTAACGGTTACCGGAACACAGAACAATCCTAAAATAAAAGTTGGACGACAAACAGAGGATTTGGAAGAAACTAAGGATACTGAATAAACTTTTAAAAATTCCAAATTTTTGAAATTCCAAATTCCAATTTTTACCAATATGACCTTTGTCAAAGTTTAAACTTTGACAAAGGTTTTTTTATAATCTTGTCATTGCGAGGGACGAAGCAACCGCACTAACAAAATCAATAATCGATCTAACAAATGAAATTGCTTCGTTCCTCGGGATAACAAAACTAGATAAAACCTCTAAAAAACAAAAAACCCGTTCTTTTCAGAACGGGTTTTGTAATAAGTAATCTAATGATTATGCTTCGAATGGAAGAATAGATACATAAGATTTGTTATCTCTTTTCTTTTGGAACTTAACAACTCCATCTACTCTTGCGTGTAGTGTGTGATCTTTACTGATGTAAACATTTTCACCTGGATTATGTTTTGAACCTCTTTGTCTAACGATGATGTTCCCAGCAATAGCAGCTTGTCCTCCAAAAATCTTAACGCCTAAACGTTTTGATTCTGATTCTCTACCATTCTTCGAAC
>JBDTRA010000019.1:0-67783 GCA_039931915.1 Flavobacterium sp.
TAGAAAAGCTACTTTCATTCGGAAGTAGCTTTTTTATTTTTTATATTTGTCTAAATTTTTATAGAAACAAAACATTAGTCCCATTTTAAGCATGGATTCCCGCCATTCGCTTTATCTTTACTTGCCTAAAGAAGGCAAGCAAAGGATGTCACTGCTGTCAGGGTTGGTAAACAACAAATTGTCTTCTATAAACATTCGGATTATTTAGATTGTCAAAAATCATATAATCTAAAACTAACAACAAATAAAAAATGAGTTTTTTTAAAAAATTATTCTCTACCGATAAAAAAGAGACTTTAGACAAAAGTCTTGAAAAATCAAAAACAACTTTCTTCTCAAAGTTAAGCAAAGCTGTAGCAGGAAAATCTAAAGTCGATGATGATGTTTTAGATAATCTTGAAGAAATTCTCGTTGCTTCGGATGTTGGTGTAAACACAACTTTAAAAATCATTACCAGAATTGAAAAAAGAGTAGCTGAAGATAAATATTTAGGAACAGAAGAATTAAATCAAATTCTTCGTGACGAAATCGGTGCTTTATTGTCTGAAACCAACAGGGGAGAAGCAACCGAATTTGATATACCAAAAGATAAAAAACCATATGTTTTAATGGTTGTTGGTGTAAACGGTGTAGGTAAAACTACAACAATAGGTAAACTTGCCTATCAGTTTAAAAAGGCTGGTTATAAAGTGGTTTTAGGTGCTGCTGATACGTTTCGTGCTGCTGCTATAGATCAGCTGCAAGTTTGGGCAGATCGTGTTGATGTGCCAATCGTAAGACAAAATATGGGAAGCGATCCTGCTTCGGTAGCTTTTGATACTTTACAGTCTGCTGTAGCTCAAAATGCCGATATCGTTATTATTGATACTGCCGGGCGTCTTCATAACAAAGTCAATTTGATGAACGAACTTACCAAAGTAAAACGTGTCATGCAAAAAGTGGTTGCTGATGCGCCTCACGATGTGCTTTTGGTCTTAGATGGCTCAACTGGTCAGAATGCTTTTGAGCAGGCTAAACAATTTACAGCTGCTACAGAGGTAACTTCTCTTGCTGTAACTAAATTGGATGGAACTGCAAAAGGTGGTGTTGTAATTGGTATTTCAGATCAATTTCAGATTCCTGTTAAATATATAGGGGTTGGCGAAGGTATCGAAGATTTACAGGTCTTTAATAAATATGAATTTGTAGATAGTTTTTTTAAATAATATCAGAATGAGTTTTTCTTCTTTAAAAAATATAACGCCTGTTACTTTCTATTTCGCAAGCGTTATAAGTTTTGTTTTAGCGAATGTCTTAAAAGATAAGAGTTTATCTTTTTATTACATTTTATTAGTTTTAGGTATTGCGTTCTTTTTTATGGGAATGCTAAAAAGAATCCGTACTAAACGATAGTTTTACTGATATAAAGCACTAATTTTCTCCCATAAAGTTTCGTCAAAATCGGATAGCGCTAAGTTGACATCGTCAGCTGCGTCTCCCATCCTGATGATGACCATTTTCTTGCTCGGCACCACATATATTTTCTGATCGTTTTTACCCAATGCCATAAACATATCGTTTGGAGCAGTTGGAATCACGCTTCCGGTAAAAGTAAGTTGCGATTGTGGTACATGATAATTGGCTTTTCCGTTCAGCCACCATAGATACCCATATCCTAAATTGATATTTTGTGAAGTATTTGTAGCTTCGGTAAAGTAATTTTCGTTTAGGACAACATTATTATCCCATTTTCCTTTATTGAGCATCAAAAGCCCAAAGCGGGCCATACTTCTGGATGTACTTGTATAAACACTATTGTTGTCAATTTGTACCCAGGCACCATTCATTCCGATTTTATCTCTTAATTTGGCGTTGAAGTAATTCGTCCAGGTTTGTCCGCTTGCTTGTGCAATGACATCCTGCAATTTTACATATACATTGTGATATGCCCAGCGTGTTCCTGCATCGGCTTTGTAAATTAGACTGGCAGGATCTACATCGTCTGTGCTGTCGTCAAGTCCGGATGTCATGTTGAGTAAATTTTTGCAGGTAATCAGGTTTTCCTTAGCAGTTGTTTCACTTGTCCAGCCCTGACCAATATAATCTGAAACTTTATTGTTGATGTTAATAAAACCTTCCTGCTGTGCAATTCCTGTCATGGTTGAGGTTAAGGTTTTTCCGGCGCTTGCCCAATACCAGTTTGTAGTTGCAGAATGACCGTTGAAGTAATTTTCTAAAACAATTCTTCCATTTACTAAAACAATAAATGATTTAGAATGTTTAAGTTCCAGATAATCCAAAAGTGGCTGAACTGCATTTTGATTCCATTTTAAATCTGAAATAGATTGTGTTTCCCAAGTAGTTCCTGTTAATGGGGGGAAATACATAGCTTGTACAGGAGTTGATTCATCTTCGGAAGATTCTTTACTGCAACTGATAAAACTTAAGATTATCAGTAGTTTAAAAATAGTTTTGTTCATACTTTTTAGGTTTTGGTTCTAGGTTTGACCAAAAATATAGAAAATAGTTTAATGCCTTTTGTAAATTTTTATTTCTTTTGAACCTTTATAAGATTAACTTTGTATTTCACGAAATATTCTTTTGAATACCGGAGCCCTAGCCCTGATGGGAGCGGTATCCTTTTGTGGTCTCGTTTTTTGGAACGGGACCACAAAAGATACAGCGGACAGCAGGAAACAGCTCCTTACTCTTCGACTTCGCTCAGAGGGATAATAATTTAATTAATACACTATGAAAAACACTTTTATGATTTTGGTTTTGTCGCTTTTGTTCTTGGGTTGCAAGCAGGAAATAAAACCGGCAGATATTGCAAAATTGAATGGTTATTGGGAAATTGAAAAAGTGGTTTTTGATAAAGGCGAAGAGAAAGATTATGGGATGAATGAAAGCTTTGATTTTTTTAAAATGAAAGGAAATTCAGGAATCAGAAAGAAGGTTATGCCACAATTAGATGGAACTTTTTTAACCGGTAATTCTTTTGAAAATGTATCGGTTCGATTTACAGATAAAGGAACTTTCCTGGATTATAAGACAGCTTACGCAAAGTGGAGTGAGGAATTGATTTCGATTTCTGATGAGCAGTTCGTTGTGAAAAATGACCAAAATAAAGAGTATCATTATAAAAAGGCAGGACCAATAAATTTATTAAACGATGGCGAAAAGACTAAATAATCAAAGTACGATTGGAGACGTTTTGCAGCAGATCATTCAGGTGAATAAATTACAGCCCGGAATGGATCAGATTGATGTAAAAGAGGCGTGGAGACAGCTGATGGGAAATGGTGTGAACACATATACGAAAAATGTTGTTTTGAAAGGAAGCACACTTTATGTTGAACTTGGATCATCAGTTTTAAGAGACGAATTGAGCCACGGAAAGTCTAAAATTGTTAAGATGATTAATGAAGAATTGGGCAGGGAAGTAGTTAAGGAGGTTGTTTTGCGATAATTTTTAGATTCAGACATAAAAATAAAAAATCCCGTTTCAAAATTTTTGAAACGGGATTTTCTGTATAGGTTTTTTACAAAGTTCAGCAATCTAAAATCTAAATTAAAACTGCTCTCTTCCTGCAAAATGAAATGCACTTTCGATAGCTGCATTTTCGTCGCTGTCTGAACCGTGTACTGCATTTTCTCCAATAGAAGTTGCGTACGCTTTACGAATAGTTCCTTCAGCAGCTTCGGCAGGATTTGTAGCTCCAATTAAAGTTCTGAAATCTTCTACTGCATTGTCTTTTTCTAAAATAGCAGCAACAATTGGTCCGCGTGACATGAATTCAACTAATTCTCCGTAGAAAGGTCTTGCAGCATGTACAGCATAAAATGCCTGAGCATCAGCTACAGTTAATTGTGTTAATTTTAATGAAACGATTTTGAAACCTCCATTAGTAATCATTGCTAAGATATTCCCAATATGTCCGTTTGCAACAGCATCCGGCTTAATCATTGTAAAAGTTCTATTTGTTGCCATTTTCTTGCGTTTTTAAATTTTGTGCAAAAGTATACTTTTTTTGTGAATTGATTTTAATAAATTCATAATTAAAACTTCAAGTACTGACTTTATAGCAACTAAACTTTAAAAATAAGTTTGTTTTTGTAGAATATCCATAAAATGAAAGTCCAGATTCCAACATAAATTAAAGCTCCTGCTAATGAAGCTGTCATTGGATTATTGAAAAAAGGTGCTATATCGTAACGATACAGATAGTTTAAAAGATTAATTTCTTTACCGGTTTTATGAGAATTTTCAAATTGGATCATCACCAAAGCCTGCGGAATAATCTGAGAAGCGAAAAACACAATCATCGGGTTTACACCCCACATTAAAAATAATTTGAATCCTTTTTTATACTCTGCAATGTCAATTATAAAGTATAAAATAGACAAAGTGGTCGTAGCCAATCCTGTTGTGTACAATACATAACTGCTTGTCCATATTGATTTGTTTATAGGGAAAACAATATTCCAGAGCAAACCGCCAATAATTAACGCTACTCCAACCAATGCCATTTTTTTTGCGATATCTGTTTTATTGTTTTTAAGCTGTAGCAGTTGTCCGATTAATATACCAATGATTCCGTTTACAATTGATGGAATTGTACTTAGAATTCCTTCGGGATCCCATGTTCTGGTTTCGTGATACATATGACCTTTAAGCAGAACGCTGTCCAGCCATGAAGCCAGATTGGTTCCTTTCTCAAGATTTGCTTCTTCAATTCCGGGAACCGGAATCAATGTCATAACTGCCCAATAACCTAATAATAAAAGAACTCCGGTTGTAATTTGTGTTTTTTGAGATGTTTTCAAATACAAAAGTGAAACTACAAAATACACGACTGCAATTCGTTGTAAAACTCCCGGAAGACGTACATTCTGGTAAGGTTCGATTCCGCTATAGGCTAAAAACAGATAAATAAGTAATATTGAGAATGCGAATATGTTTTTTAGTTTTGAACTGAAATTCCCCATTAAAGCATATCCAACAGCGATTGTAATAATTAATCTGAAAATGAGAAGTGGGATTCCTTCCTGTCCAAAAAACTGTATTTTTTCGAAGAAATTGAAGAAAATTCCCAAACATAACATTCGTAACGAACGAACCAGAATTTTATTGAAAGTTGTGCTGTCGTATCTTTTATCCGGCATCGCAAGCGGAACTGCAACTCCCATAATAAAAATAAAAAACGGAAATACTAAGTCGGTTGGTGTACAGCCATTCCATTCGGCGTGTAGTAATGGAGGAAAAACATTGCCCCAGTCACCTGGATTGTTGACAATTGTCATTAATAAAATAGTGAGTCCGCGAAAGACATCCAGCGAAATTAAGCGTTCTTTTACCATGGTTTTGGGTAAATTGATTAGTTAATAATTTTTAAAAGCCGCTATTTGGTTTAAGAAACAATAATTTCAGGATCAGGTGGTTATTTTATCCTGAAATTATCGCTGTATCGCATAAATTATATTGTTATAATTGAAAAATTAGTTTCTAAAGGTTTTAATTTTTGAGTTAATAATGGAATCAGTTGTTCTCCTTTTTCTAAATAAAATTCAGAAAAATTAGACTGGCGTTCCTGTAAACTATTATTAGGGAACAATTGAGATTGCAAATCTGTAACACGGTCCAATTGATCGTGTAGTTTTCTTTTTTGTGCTTTCAGCAGACGTTTTTCAAGATTTTCTAAACCTTTTTTCTGTTTCGCCTCCTGTGCTTTTACAGCTCCGGTAAACGATTTGTCAGTTTTTTGGGCTAACTCATATAAATGTTGAAATTGTTTTTCAAGGATTTCTTTTTGTGGTGTTAAGTCAATTGGAAATTCTGAAATTTTATGAGTTACAGCGTTAATTAAATCAGCTGGTTTGGTAAATAAATCTTTCCAGCTTAAGGCTAGCCTGTCTGCTTTTTTAGCTTGTTTTTCTGTTGTTAGTAATACTGAATTCCGAACCAAAATCATAGGAAAAGTGATGTTTACTGCATCAAAGAAAGATTTTAATTCTAACCAATATGCGATTTCCCCGCCTCCGCCAATGTAACATAAATTAGGCAAAATGACTTCCTGATATAACGGACGCATAATCACATTCGGACTGAATTTTTCCGGATTACTTTCCAGTAATTTTAAAATTTCTTCTTTCGAAAATGAAGTTTTGGTATTGTTAAAAATGAATTTATCATTTTCAAAAATTATTCTTTCACGCAGATTATCTTCAATATAAAATAAATTGATCTCACGAGGATTTACCTGAACAGTATAATCTTTTAGTTTTTCGATAGTTTCCTGAACTGCTTTATAAGAAGTTTGTTGTAATAATTCTTCTTTTATATAAGGAATAAAAGCACGTTTTAAGTCAGCATTATCAGCATCAACAATAACTAAGCCTTGCGATGCAAATAAACTGTTCGCTAAAAATCGGGTTGCATCGGCAAGATTATTATGC
Source organism: Flavobacterium sp. (assembly GCA_039931915.1). Classification (GTDB taxonomy): domain Bacteria; phylum Bacteroidota; class Bacteroidia; order Flavobacteriales; family Flavobacteriaceae; genus Flavobacterium. The sequence continues at coordinate 6,436 of JBDTRA010000019.1, forward strand.
TTCAAATATGCCTCTTCAAATAATTTTTTTAAGGTATTTGCATTGGTGCTTGATCCTAATTCTAAAGCGTATATTTCGAAAAATTCAGCTAAACCTTCTGTCGAAAGTCTTCCAACAGGACCGATACTTTCAGTATTCCATCGGAACTTTTTTCCTTTAAAATTAAAGTAATTGATTTCTTCAAAATCGTGATCTTCGGTCGCCATCCAATAAATTGGAACGAAATTGTAAGTTGGATATTTCGATTTTAATTCTTTGGTAAGATTAATGGTCGATATGATTTTATAAAGAAAATATAGCGGTCCGCTAAAAAGATTTAATTGATGCCCGGTTGTTACTGTAAACGTTTTTTCGTGTGCTAAAAGCTCAATATTTTGTTTAGTTAAATCTGAAATTTCAATTGAGGAATATTGTTCTTTTAAAACAGAAACCAGCGGAATTCGGTTTTGATTATTGAAATTCTGCTGTTTTTCAATGATTTGTTTTTCAAATTTTTCCAGCGTTGGGAAATTATTATATAGCGGTTTTAAGTCCGGTTTTTGTTCTAAATAATCATGTATCAAAGTCGAGAAATATCCTGAGTTTTGGTAGCTGATACAGTCGGTAGGCATAATTTTGGGTTTATTTTGATAGCTGTAAATTTAAGGAAAATATGCAGTTAAAAATGGTTTTAACGATTGCTTATGATTTGAAATTTATTTCCGAGCTTAACTTGCTATAAATCAGTTTGTTTTAAATATTATTTTAAAATATTTCAATATTAATTTGTTTATTAAGAAAATATTTCACAAAATTTGCCCCAGAAAAATAAATCATTAATTATTAACAACGAAGATAAATGTTTGTATTAAACCTTACCTCTCAAAACATCGCATCAGGATCAGATTCTGTTGGCATGTGTCTTCGTGGCTTTTCTCAATCATAGCAAATCAATTTTAGATATATGAACAAGCCCGAAGTAAATTAACTTTCGGGCTTTTTTTTTATTCTAGACTCTTCAAAAAATTCCCGATTACCAGAACTCAATTTATCTGTTTCAGATAAAATGCCTTGCCTTACATTTTTAAATGTTTGGTGAAAATTAATTTAATTTTTTTTTAATGGACAATTCTCTTTTGGAGGATTACTTTCAATGTAGTCGTTTAAAGAAAAAAAGACGAAAAAAAAGATTGGTTAAAGAGGATTTTGAAAAACAACTGGTTCAATTATCAAAACGGAAATGCGCAATCTATTCGGCAATTAAAAACCTGCCTCTAATAGAATTGAAAGAGCCTGAAAGGCTGGGTTCATTTTTTTGTAGTTCGAAAAGATGTTTTACGCTCAGATGAGGGTGTGTTTTATGAGAACTTATTAGAAAAAATAAACACTTTTCAGTTTTCAAACCAAAAAACATTTACAAATCGCAAAAAGCGTTTTGGTAAAAAGACAGATAATCCAAAGGAGTAATTTGTTAATAACATCAGTATCAGCGAATGGAATAATAATAAGTTCGAATTAACTGATAAAGAGAAATCATGCTTTACGCTAATCGAAAAATGGTCTGACAGATGTAACTGCTTAAAAAGATATTACAAGTTTAATGAATCCTGGAGGTTTGTATTTAAGATTGAGCCTAATGTAATTACACATAAAAAAGCTGTAGATGCAGTACTTGAAAGTGAATTGAGGTTGATAGAAAATTACATTCGAAATTGGGACTTAGGATATGGGATTTATAAAACTGGTAATCGAAACAGGCATTATTATTACAGCTTAGATAAGCTAAAAAGTAATAATCAAATAATCAATAAAAATCTGAATGCGATATATGAAGCGTATTTAGAAGAAAAATATACATAAAGGGAAATAAATTATCCGGAAAAGACCTGATTAAAATAGGTTTTCCAAAAAATAATAGTATCAATATTGCTTTAGGGCAAATAAACAGATACAGGAAAAGAGAAAAAAAAGAGAGCATATTAACTGAAGCTAAAGAAGTTTTACTATTTCCGGAAAAATTTACCGGACACGGTACATGGGGAAAAGTTGCTGAAGGATTAATAAATCCAGTGCAGGTAAGAATGCATCAATTGAATAATACACGGGCACCATTTTCGATATTTGGAGAAAATGAAATTGATGAACAGGCAAAGTATCAGTTATATGATGCCTTAAAATTACCAATTTCCATAGCCGGTGCTTTAATGCCGGATGCACATTCAGGTTACGGATTACCAATCGGAGGCGTACTTGCAACAGATAATGCTGTGATTCCGTATGGAGTTGGTGTGGATATCGGATGTAGAATGAGTTTGTCAATTTTTGATATTCCGGCTTCTTTCTTTAAAGGAAAAGACCATCAGCTGCAGGCAATTTTAAAAGACAATACAAAATTTGGAATGTATGAAACACACGCGATAAAAGCTGATCATGAATTGTTTAGCCGAAGTGAATTTCAGGATATTCCGCTTTTGAAGAATCTTTTGGGTAAAGCTTACAAGCAATTGGGAACTTCCGGGGGAGGAAATCATTTTGTAGAATTTGGAATTGCAAAAATTACCAATCCGCTTAATGAATGGAAAATTGGTGTTGGCGAATATTTTGCGGTGCTTTCGCATAGCGGTTCAAGAGGTTTAGGTGCAAATATTGCGAAACATTATACCTATCTGGCAACAAAACAATGTCCGTTACCAAAAAATGTGCAGCATTTGGCATGGTTAGATATGAATACGCATGATGGTCAGGAATATTGGCTGGCGATGAATTTAGCCGGAGATTATGCAAAAGCCTGTCACGATGATATTCACCGCCGAATCGCAAAAGCAATGGGAAAACGTGTTGTCGTAACAATCGAAAATCATCACAATTTTGCGTGGAAAGAAATCGTAAACGGCAAGGAAGCAATCGTGCATCGAAAAGGCGCAACTCCTGCAAATGTTGGTGAACTGGGAATTATCCCAGGTTCTATGACAGCTCCGGGATTTATTGTTCAGGGAAGAGGGAATGCTGAAAGTTTAAATTCTGCATCACATGGAGCAGGAAGGCTTTTTTCACGCAGGAAGTGTAAAGAAACGTTTACGCAAAGTGAGATTAATAAAGTGCTGAAAGCAAATGATGTCAGTTTGATTGGAGGAAATATTGATGAAGCTCCAATGGCGTATAAGGACATTAATAAAGTAATGGCAAACCAAAACGAATTGGTTGATGTACTTGGTACGTTCACACCAAAGATTGTTAGAATGGATCGCTAAAAAAATAGAAATTATGGAGAAAATAATTCAAATAACATCAGGTCGTGGTCCAGCTGAATGCAGCTGGGTTGTGGCTCAGGTTTTAAAAACCTTTATAGAAGAAGCAAAGGAAAATAATATAAAAACAACAATGCTTTACAGAGAAATTGGAATTGAAAACGGAACTGTAGAAACCGCTACGATTTTACTTGAAAGTGATACTCTAAATGCATTTGTCAATTCATGGATTGGTACGATTCAATGGATTGGACAAAGTCAGTTTAGGAAATTTCATAAACGGAAAAATTGGTTCGTAGGAATTTTTGAAATTGAAAAATCAACAGCAACTGAAATTTCCGAAAATGATATTCAATATCAGGCAATGCGAAGCTCCGGAGCAGGAGGTCAGCATGTTAATAAAGTAAGCTCGGCGGTAAGAGCAACTCATATTCCAACCGGAATTAGTGTTGTTTCAATGGATTCACGTTCTCAGCATCAGAATAAAAAACTGGCAACCGAACGATTATTGCAGAAATTTAAAGAAGAAACGGTAAAGCAGTTTAAGGCTGAATTTCAGACGCAATGGATGAATCAGTTACAAATTCAACGTGGAAATCCGATTCGGGTTTTTCAGGGTTCTGATTTTAAAAAACAAAAACAGGAAAAAAAATATAAACAGGAAAGACAAAGATTAAAAAGAGAAGATTATTTCGATCGGGAATAATAACTCTGATTTTGAATTTCCAAATAGAATTTAAAAATGAAAACAGTAGATAAATATATTTTTGAAGCATTAGACAATTATCCATGCTGGTTGGCAGAATCAATTGAAGCATTAGATTATGCATTGTCTTATGATGATAAAAATACAATGGCGTTATGCTTATACGGTCGTATTCAGGCAGATCAGTTATTCAAATATGAAGAAGCGAAGGAATATTTCAGGCAGGCAATTACAATCAATATCAATGCAATTGAAGTGTATCCATATTACATCAATACTTTGATTTTGAATCAGGATTATGATGAAGCCGTCAAACTTATATGTTTTGCTCTGACCATTAAGGGAATTAATAAAGTGGAAATCCTTTTGAAAAAAGTAATGCTTTTAGAAAGTCGGAAAAGTTTCAAAAAGGCGTTGAAAGCATTAAAAGAGGCAAGATTGGAAACTTTAAGCAATGAGTATGATTATGTTATTGAAGATTCCGAAAAACGATTGAATAGAAAAGTCAATAAAAAATCGGATAATGTTGTTAAAAAAGAAAAGCCTGCTAAGAAAAAGCGGAAATAAATTATCGAAGGATGTCGTAACGGCATCCTTTTTTTAGATTTATAAAATCAATTTTGATTCTGGGTTTTTCACAACGATGTGGTATTTTTAAAGATAAATGTTTGTTACTTTCAGAAATAAGAATCATTTTTATACCCTTATTTTCTTAAAAAAAATCTATATCTAAACCATATGAAAAATAACCCAAATAAAAAGAACTCCTTAAAACATGTTCTTTTTGGAAGCTTGATAGGCACCACAATCGAATTTTTTGACTTTTATATCTATGCCAATGCTGCAGTATTGGTATTTCCGCAATTATTTTTTCCGGGTTCTGATAAGACCATGGCAACTTTAGAATCATTAGCGACTTTTTCGATTGCTTTTTTATCCCGCCCTTTGGGTTCTGCATTTTTTGGTCATTATGGTGATAAAATTGGCCGCAAATTTACTTTAGTTGCCGCTTTATTGACCATGGGTATTTCGACCGTGGCAATTGGTTTTTTACCAAGTTATGCGAGTATTGGTGTTACAGCTCCATTGTTATTGATGTTATGTCGATTTGGACAAGGTGTTGGATTAGGAGGTGAATGGGGAGGAGCAGTTTTGCTGGCTATAGAAAATGCACCACCAAATAAACGTGCCTGGTATGGTATGTTTCCACAATTGGGTGCTCCAATCGGTTTGTTACTCTCGGGAGGTACCTTTTTGTTATTAACCGATTCTATGAGTAGTGAAGATTTCATGGATTACGGTTGGCGAATTCCTTTTATTGCGAGTTCACTTTTAGTGGTAGTTGGATTTTATATCCGAACTAAAATTACGGAAACCCCCTCTTTTGAGAATTCAAAAAAAGAGCACGAAGAAGTAAAAATTCCATTCTTAACTTTAATTAAATCGTATAAAAACCAATTGATTTTTGGGACATTTACAGCCATTACAACATTCTTAGTATTCTATTTGATGACTGTGTTTACATTGAGTTGGGCAACTTCTGATTTGGGTTATGCCAAAAGAGATTTTTTACTGATTCAGTTGTTTTCAGTATTGTTTTTCGCCATATTTATTCCTGTTTCAGCAGTGGTAGCAGATAAAATCGGACGTCGTAAAATGCTGATTATAGCCACGACTGCTATTGCTCTTTTTGGTTTTTTCTTTTCGTATTTTCTAAATTCAGGAAGTCCAGCTATGGTAACGTTCTTTTTATGTACGGGAATGGCTTTGATGGGATTTACTTATGGACCTTTAGGAACATTTTTGTCTGAATTATTTCCTACTACCGTGAGATATTCCGGTGCTTCACTGACGTTTAATCTGGCAGGAATCCTTGGTGCTGCTTTTGCTCCAATGATTGCAATTTGGCTGGCCAGTACCTATAGTTTAACTTATGTAGGTTTTTATTTAACTATAGCAGCCTGTATTTCATTATTTTCTTTATTGGCTATTAGTAAGAAGGAGCATAAGTTTTAAAACTATAATTTATTAGAATATTAGAGGTAATGATAGTAATCGTTACCTCTTTTTTATTTCAGAAAATAAATATTATATAATATTTTGTCAATATGAAATATATTTAGATATTTGTCTAAATATATAAATACATGAATGCTATTTTTAAAGCTTTAAACGATGCCACCCGAAGAGAAATTCTTGAGCTTTTGAAACAGAAAGACTTATCTGCCGGAGAAATAGCAGATGCCTTTAATATTTCAAAACCCAGTATCTCTCATCATCTGGATATTTTGAAACGTGCTGATTTAATTACTTCTGAAAAAAATGGACAATTTATTATTTACTCCATTAATACTACAATAATGGAGGATGTTTTACAATGGATACTAACTTTTAAAAAATAATGAGATGAATTTAAAATTAAAAAAAGAGCTTCCGTTAATCGGAATTGTTTTGGCTCCTCTGGTGTATTTGGCTGTAATTTGGAATAGCCTTTCTGAGAAAGTGCCAGTACATTGGAATTATAATGGTCAAATTGATCGATGGGGAGAAAAACATACATTGATAATAACCGTGTTTTTCTTTACAATTTTTCTGTATGTCCTTATGCTTATTATTCCTAAAATTGATCCTAAGAAAAGATTAGAAGTGATGGGCGGTAAATTTTATCAGCTAAAATTCATTTTGCTTTTATTCTTCTCCGGGTTAGCCTTAATAATTGTAAATATTTCTAAAAATGAGTCTCTGTCAAATCCAGGTTTGATTAATGCTTTTATTGGTTTTTTGTTTATAGCTTTAGGAAATTACTTTAAAGTCATACAACCCAATTATTTTATTGGAATAAGAACGCCCTGGACCCTTGAGAGTAAAGAAGTTTGGAAATCTACACACACATTTTCAGGAAAACTTTGGATGTTAGGAGGTTTAATAATTGTATTGTCAGGGTTTTTGCTTTCAAACGAACTAATAAAGTATAGCTTGATAAGTATGATGGTAATAATTGTATTTGTACCAATTCTTTTTTCTTATTTAAAATTTAAACAAATCGAAAAATGATTTTTGTAAAAATCTTCACTCTAATTTGGATTATTATTTTCTCAATTTTAACTGAAATACTAAATTAACAAAAGCTCTTTTTAAGAGCTTTTGTTCTTATATTACTATCGTTTCAGACTAAAATGTCCTCTAAATTCTACACCGTTTATTCTTTTAACTGTAAACCAATAATCTGAAGCTGGTTCGTCACGACCAATATAAGTACCGTCCCACGAACTATCTGTTCTTAATTCTTTGATGAATTTTCCATAACGATCAAAGATTCTAATTCCCGTATTGGGTTTTAAATATGCAAAATCAATTGTCCAGGTGTCATTATAACCATCATTGTTTGGAGTAAAAAATTTCGGAAAAGGAAGCTCCTCAACATAATTAATACAGTCACCTATTGTTGCTTCAAGGATGATAATTGTTAAAGAAATTCTTTCACTTTCACAATTACTTATGGTTTGTGAAGCATAATAGGTAATTCCATTTTTTAGCGGGGTTGATTGGGATAAAGGAACAGATGATGAAGTACTTTCAAACCATTGAATGTTTTGTCCAGCTATGTTAATGTTACTAATTTTTGCATTTTTTTGGATGCAGAATGTTTGCGGGGAATCAGCAATTGGAGTTTGAGTATCCTGAATTTTTACATTAACAGCTAATCTTTTGCTTTCGCAGTTGTTTAATGTTTGTGCAACGTAATATACGCCGTTTTGAAGTAAAGTTGTTTGAGTTAAAATATTTCCATTTGTTCCTGAATCATACCATTTTAAAGCTGTTCCTGTAATGTTAAGATTAGTGATGGTTGCATTTTCATCAATACAAAATTGTTGATTATTACTTCCTGTGGGTAATGGAGTGTCGTAAATCTGAATTGAAACAGGTTTTCTGTCACTTTCGCATCCTACAGTTTGTGAAGCATAATAGGTTCTGTTGTTTTCCAGTAAAGTAGTATTGGGCAAAGCGGCCATTGCAATATTTGTATCGTACCATTTTATATTTTGTCCTGATATTTGAATATTACTCAGCTTTGCATTTTCATTTTTACAGAATGATTGATTTAGATTTCCTGTTGGAGCAGAAGGTGTATTTACAATCGAAACTGTAACTCCGAGTTTTTCGCTTTCACAACCGTTGATGGTTTGTGATGCATAATAAGTTCTGCCATTTTGAAGATTCATTGTTTTTGCTACTAAAGAACCATTATTTAATGCGTCATACCATTTTATTTGATCTCCTGTAATTTGAATATTCGCAATTGTGGGATTTTGTCCTGTACAGAATGGCTGACTTGTATTTCCAGTTGGAGGAGGTGTACTTTGAATAATAATAGCTACAGGAATTCTTTCACTTTCACAACCATTGATAGTTTGCGAAGCATAATAAGTGATACCGTTTTGTATCAAAGTGGTATTAGCAAGAAAATTTCCATTGGTCAAACCATCATACCATTTTATGTTTTGGCCTGTGATGATAATTGAATTTAAAGTCGCATTTTGTTGAATACAGAAAGTTTGAGGGTTTGCTAAAGTAGGTTTTTGAGTAAAATCTGTAAAAGGAATTATGGTAACTGTGGTCGAATTTGAAACACATCCCTTATTATTTTTTACCTTAATAAAATAGGTTTTTGGGTCAAGATTTGATTGCCTTGCATTTGTAGTCCAACTAACACCATTATCGAAACTATATTCTGGTGCAGTGCTGGTAATTGTAATAGCACCTTTAAGATTATTACAATCGGGCTGGATAGTTGTGAATGCAGGATTGCCAGGATAATCTGTTGGAGGATTAATGGCTATAGATAATGGAGCAGATTCGCAACCGCTACTATTTTTAACACGAACCAGATAGATTCCGGCGATTAAATTTCCTGAATTTGGATTGGTCGAATAATTTGTACCATCGTCAAAACTATATTGGTAAGCCATACTTGTAATTATAATTGAGCCAAAGGGACTGCTGCAAGTAACAGGTTGAGAAACATTGAAAGTTGGAGATGAAGGCGCGTTTGGCGGTGTATTGATAGTTGCTTTATACGCAACAGAAGCGCAACCATTTGTATACTTTATTCGGATAAAATAATTTCCTGGCGATAAACTGGAAGTATTGCTGGTATTCCAGGTAGCACCATCATCAAAACTATATAGATTAGCAACAGTAGAGACCGTAATACTGCCTTTAGCTGAATTACAACCTATGGGGTCTGTGACTACAACTTGTGGTACTTCAGGAATTGTAGGCGCAGTATCTATGGTGACGGGTGTGCCAAGAGAAATACAACCCGAATTATATTTAATTATTAAATTATAGGTTCCCGGTGATAAATTAGATTTTGTATTGGATGTCCCAAATGTGATTCCGTTATCAAAACTGTAGAAATCGGCTACGGTATTAATGGAAATTGATCCTGTGAAATTAGTACAATTTGGTTGAATTGCTTTATAGGCAGGAGCTGGAAGTGCTGCTAATGCTGAAATAGTGACTGAAGCTGCATCTGAAACACAACCCGCTAAATTTTTGATCTTTATGAAATAAATTCCTGGAGAAAGATCTGTTTTTGTATTAGAAAAAACGTAGGTTAATCCATTGTCATAACTATAAGTTGCAGCATTTGTAGTAATTGTAATAGCACCTTTTGATGAGCTGCAGTTGGGTTGGGTTGCAGTAAAAGCAGGTGCTGCAATTGTGGTGCCAGAGCTCAAATTTACTGCAGTTGTTAGTGATTCGCAACTATATGAATTTGTTTTGATTTTAACAATATAAGTACCAGCTCCTACATTTATTTTTGTTGGGTTTGTTGTCCAGCTGTTTCCGTCATTGAAACTATAACTTATGGCCGGTATAGTTATGGTGATACTACCATCAGTGGCTCCGCAAGAAGAAGGTTGAACTATCTTTACAGCGGGTGCTGCAGGAATTGCAGGAGGAGTATAAATATAAGAATAACTGCCATATGAGGTACAGCCTAAAGTGTTTTTTATTAATACATTATAAGAGCCTTCAGCTAAATTTTTCTTTACCGGATTAGTAGTCCAGGTTGTTCCTCCATCAAAACTGTATTGATCTGCGGCAGAATTTATTATTATAGTTCCAGTAGGAATACTGCAGGTCGGTTGAATGGTGGTTATATTTGGCGAGGGTAAATAATATTTATTTATGTAGAAATATTGTGAATTTGATTTACAACCCGTTGCATTTTTAATGAGGACAGTATAAGATGTCGATGTAGGATTTAGTAAAATGGGATTAGTAGTCCAAGTGGTGCCTCCGTCAAAACTATATTTGTCAGCAGGAGTAGTAACGGTAATGCTTCCTCCATTTCCACAACTGGGTTGTACCACTTTTACATTTGGATTGGGAAGATAATAAGGATTGATGTATATCGATACATAATTAGATTTACACCCGGTTGCATTTTTGATCATAAGGGTATAATAGCCGGAAGTAAGTCCGGAAAGAACCGGGTTTGTAGTCCAGGTATAGCCATTGTCAAAGCTATAAGAAGCTGCAACTGTTGCAATAGTAATACTTCCATTGATGCCACAACTTGGCTGAATTAATGTGAAATCGGGATTTGGCAAATAATATTGTTGTATAGTAGTGTATACACCATAAGGATTAGAGGTGCACCCAGAAGTATTTTTTACTGTTAAATAATAATAAGAGTCTGGATTTAGATTAGTAAACACAGGATTGACACTCCAGGTATTTCCTCCGTCTATACTGTATTGTGCTTCAGTTGAAGTAAAAGTTATGCTTCCTCCTTTTCCACAAGCAGGCTGTGTTGTTGTAAAAGTTGGAAGAGGGAGATAAAAAGGTTGAAGATATACCGAGTTATAGTCAGAAATACAACCTTGGTTATTTTTGACTTTTGGGTAATAATATCCTGATGAAAGATTCGAAAAAACTGGATTTGTCCCCCAATTTGTCCCGTCGATACTGTACAAATCAGCTGTGGTATTGATTTTGATACTGCCTTTTGCTCCGCATGTTGGTTGAACTATGGTAAGATTGGGCCGTGCCAAATTCAAGTTATCCATATAAATTTGAATGATATTGGACGTACAATTCGCTTTTTTTATCATTAAATAGTAATACCCTTGCTTTAAATTATTAAAAGCATTATTTGTAACCCATGTTGCACCATAATCTATACTATAATAATCTGCAATGGTGTTGAATGTAATATTGCCAATATTTCCACAACTTGGATTGGTAACAGTATAATCCGGATCAGGAAGTTTTGGGTCGTTTATAGAAACACTTATATTGTTAGAAATACATCCTAAATTGTTTTTTATTGCAATGCTATAATATCTATAAGAATTAAGATTTGATAATGAAGAAGAAGTTCCCCAGGTATACCCTCCATCAAAACTATAAAAATCGGCAACTGTATTTATTGTAATGCTACCCGAGGTCGTACAAGTGGGCTGAACAACAGTATAATTAGGGGAATCTATATTTGGATTATTTAAATAAATATAATTAGGATAAGAGATACAACCAATACTATTTTTTATAATTATTAAATAAACACCAGGAGGCAATGATTTAGAATTGAGAGTTGTCCAGGTTGCACCATTATCAAAACTATAAAAATCCGATAATGAGTTGATAGTGATTTTTCCGTTTACACCACAAGTTGGCTGTTCCACGCTAATAACTGGCGAATTCAGGTAAGGCTGATTTAAATTAGCATAATTCGTAGAGCTGATACATCCCGTACTGTTTTTTATCTTTATTTGATAATTCCCAACGGGTAAAATTTTAACGTTATTACTAGTCCAGGTTACTCCATTATCAAAACTGTAGAAGTCTGCTATTGTAGTAATAGTAATACTTCCATTTGTTCCGCAAGCAGGTTGCTCTGTTGTATATTCAGGATAGGAATATTGAAAATCATTTAAATAAACATAAGTATAATTGGAAGTGCAGCCTAAAGCATTTTTAATTCCTAAAGAATAGCTTCCAGTATTTAAATTGTTCATGATGTTGCTTGTAACCCATGTGCTTCCTCCATCAAAAGTATAAAAATCCGAAAGTGTATTGATGGTAATACTTCCTTTTGCAGTACAAGCGGGCTGTGTAATAGTATAAGTTGGAATTTCCAGTGTATTACTACTAAGCAGTACATTGTTGGCAGAAGAAATACAACTTTGTAAATCTTTGGTACGAATTTTATAATTTCCGGGCAAAAGATTGGTAGCAGTAGAATTATTGCCCCAAGTTACACCATCATCAAAACTATAGTATGTAGCTGGAGTTGTAATGGTGATGGTGCCAGTATCTCCACAAAATAAAGGATTCTTATAATTGTAATTTGGATAGGAGGTAGAAGCAGCTGTGATAGTTACGCTTTCAGAATAGGAAGTACATCCATTTATTGTCTTTATTTTTACTAAATAGTTACCGGGATACAAATTACTCTTTGTGTTATTTGTACTCCAGGTTACGCCATCATCAAAACTATATTGTGATGCAGCTGAAGTTATTTTTATTGTTCCTGTGGAGGCAAAACAAGAGGGTTGCGTAATCTGCAAGACAGGAGATACCGCAGTTTGGCTCGGTTCGATAGTAACACTTGCATCGCTACTACATCCAAAAGAATCAGTGACAGTAACAGAATAATTTCCTAACGAAGTTACCGTAATACTTTGCGAGGTACCTCCAGTACTCCATAGATATGAAGATCCTGGAGAAGCGGTCAATACAGTGCTTCCTGAGCAAACATTTAGAATACCTGAAATATTTGCCGTAGGATTTCTTACGTCTAAACTGGCAGAGATTATTTTGTAACAAGTTGCATCTTTACTGGCCCTAACAAAAATAGAAGCACTTGAACTTGGATAATTTGTAAAATTAGTGATGGCATTCAGGTTGGCCTCTGCCTCGTTGTAATTTTTGAAATAACTAAAATTTAAACCCGTAGTAGAAGGTACCACTAAAGAATTTAATTTAGACAAATCAAAATTTTCGCTTCCGTCATGATTAGCATCACATTGCGATATTTTTGCATTTGTTACATTAATGTTACAACTTGAAGTACAATTCAAAAAAGAAATATCCCAGCCAGAATTTGCATCAGGATCAATGGCAGAATTAAATGTAGTCCCTGTACAAGAGGTTCCGGAAATATCATAATCTACTTGTACTCCTACATTGTAATTTGCACTGGTACTATTTGGGAAATCAGTGGCGTTCAGTGTGAAACAAAACTTTTTATTTGTTGTGTCTAAGCTTGAGGTAGTTGATGTACTATAAACAGAAACGTTATTGCTGTTGTAAACATTTAAAGTGATTTTTTTTACTGATGCAGAAATTCCTCCGGAATTAGGAATAGTATAAGTACCACACACTGAAATTGGTAAAGTGGGACAAACTTTATTCAAAGGATCAAGCTCTATAGAACCTTGTAAATTCTCTGTGGAATGCAATAAGCAAATATCATCAACATACATATACCCAAAATGCCCCCCCAATCCGCATCTTGAAGCCATAAATTCAACGGTAAATTCTTCATTATTTGGAATTGATGAAATGTCCAAAAATCCAGATTGCCAATTGGTAGTATATAAGGTAACATAATAAGAATCCTGGCTCGGAACTTTGGAGAAAATGCAGTTTTTTTCATCACCTACCAAACAAAATTCATTTACAACTACTTTATTTTTATCTAAAATCCTTGCTTTTACAAATGCTTGATTATCAGTATGGCTGTTGTCGTAAACGCTTTGTAATACAGCTTTGTAGTTGAATTTTAGATAATTTTCATTATTTGTTTTAAACCTTTTACTTTGCACAATAGAACCATAAGTAGATGAGTTTTCATGATTAATTTTAAGAGCATATTGATCAAATGCTTTAATATCTCCTATATATGGGTCAAACAAATTTGCTGAAACACCAGTTGCCATAATATTCATATCATTAGGGTTATAACGATTGATGTATGAATCGGCTGTATTGGTGATTGAACGGCATTGTGTGGGACCGGGAGGATCACCTATTGTGTAAAGAAAATTCTTAAGATAACTACTTCCGTTTATATTTTCATATTGCTCAAAACCTCCATTAGTACACATTTCTACGGCCTGAAGTATAGCTTCTGTTTTCGCAGTCAAATTTCCCTTTTTCGAATTCTGATTTACTTTTTTCAAATTCAGGATTTCTGCTTTCATTTTTTCTTCCCTAATTTTCAAAAATTGTTTCTGCTGTTCCAAATTTTGAATTAAATGACCATTTTTATCTTCTAATAAAAAATTATTGGACGAATTTGGATTGATCTCTTGTGAAAAAACAAAAAGACATTGGAGAAATACGATAAATGAGAGGGTAATTTTAAGCTTCATTAAGAAAATTTTGTAGGCAAATGTAACTAAAAAACCAAGTTTTAAATAAAAAAAATAGTGTTTTGTACGTTTTTATATTAAAAAATAATAACTTGATATATTTCATGATTTTAGCCCAATAATCAGGAGTTATTTCTTTTGTCAAATAATACTAAATATCCCGTATTTTTGCAGAAAATAATGTAGTCTTGAAAACCAAAATTTTTGTAATCACGCCACCTTTTACCCAACTGAATACACCGTATCCGGCAACAGCATATATAAAAGGCTTTCTGAATACTAAAAATATAGAATCTGTTCAGGCGGATTTGGGTATTGATGTGATTTTAGAATTGTTTTCGAAGAAAGGATTACAAGATTTGTTTAACTTTTCAGGTTTCAAGTTTGAAGTTGCTGGAAATACAATTTCAGATAATTCCAAAAGAATTTTCGCTTTACAGGACGAATACATCAAAACTATAGATGCGGTTATTCAGTTTTTACAGGGGAAAAATCCAACTTTGGCTTTGCAGATTTGTCAGGAAGATTTTCTGCCCGAAGCTTCCCGTTTTGCACAATTAGAAGAACTCGACTGGGCTTTTGGGACAATGGGAACGCAAGATAAAGCAAAACACTTAGCCACTTTATACCTTGAAGATATTTCAGACTATATTGTTGAATGTGTCGATGAAAATTTTGGTTTTAGCCGATATGCTGAACGTTTAGGTCGAAGTGCCAATTCTTTTGATGAATTGTATGAGGCCTTACAGCAACAACCTACTTATATCGATTCAATTTTAATTTCTCTTTTGAAAGCTAAAATTGAAGTTGTTCAACCTACTTTGTTTTTGATTTCCGTTCCCTTTCCGGGAAATTTATACAGTGCGTTCCGATGTGCACAATGGGTAAAACAACATCATCCCGAAATTAAGATTTCAATGGGTGGCGGTTTCCCAAATACCGAATTGCGTTCGCTTTCTGACGTACGGGTTTTTGAGTTTTTCGATTTTATCACTTTGGATGATGGTGAAGTTCCAATTGAAGAATTAATTTCAAGTATTGAAAATCCGGAATATCAATCTTATAAACGAACTTTTTTATTAGAAAACGGAGAAGTTATTTACAAAAACAATTCGCTGAAACACGATTATAAACAGGCCTACGTTGGAACACCGGATTATTCAGATCTGTCTTTGGATAAATATATTTCGGTTATCGAAATCGTAAATCCAATGCACCGAATGTGGAGTGATGGACGTTGGAATAAACTCACCATGGCGCACGGCTGTTATTGGGGAAAATGTACATTCTGCGATATTTCATTAGATTATATAAAGGTCTACGAGCCTGTTGCAGCAAATTTATTGTGTGACAGAATGGAAGATATGATGCTGCAAACCGGCCAGAATGGTTTTCATTTTGTTGATGAAGCTGCTCCGCCGGCTCTAATGCGCGCTTTGGCCATTGAGATTTTACGTCGAAAATTAGCCGTAACCTGGTGGACAAATATTCGTTTTGAAAAAAGCTTTTCTAAAGATTTATGTCTTTTGTTGAAAGCTTCCGGCTGTATTGCTGTTTCCGGTGGATTGGAAGTAGCTTCAGACCGATTGTTAAAATTAATTGATAAGGGCATAACCGTAGAACAGGTCGCAAAAGTGACCCGAAATTTTACTGAAGCCGGAATCATGGTTCATGCCTATTTAATGTACGGATATCCAACACAAACTATTCAGGAAACGATTGATAGTCTCGAAATGGTACGTCAATTGTTTGAAGCCGGAATTTTGCAATCCGGTTTTTGGCATCAATTTGCGATGACAGCACACAGTCCTGTTGGATTGTATCCGGAGAAATTTGGTGTGACCAAAAAAACAGAAACTATCGGTACTTTTGCAAATAATGATATTGATTATACCGATTCCACCGGAATTAATCACGATAAGTTTAGTTTTGGATTAAAGAAATCACTCTTCAATTTTATGCATGGAATCTGTTTTGATTACGAATTGCAGGATTGGTTCGACTTTAAAATTCCGAAAACAAAAATAGATCCCGATTTTATTTTTAATGCCCTGGAAGAAGGAAATGATTTTAATACAAAACCAAATGCAAAAGTGGTTTGGTTAGGAGGAAAGCCATCCGTTGAGCATTTTACAAAATCTAAAAAAGGTCAGACCTGGGAAATGATGACGTTTACTTTTCATGATAAAAAAGAAAGTTTCACCATTCAGACCAATAAAAATGAAGGGGAATGGCTTGTGGAGGTCCTGAAAAAAATCACCGTTTCAAACAGTAAAAGTTATATATTTCAAGAAGTAAAAACAGATTTCGAAATGAATTTTGAAGATTTTGAATTGTTTTGGTATTCAAAGGCAATCAATACGTTACGTGAATTTGGTTTGTTGGTGTTGTAATTTTATGCAAGATTTGAAATCTCAGCACTTTTCTCTTTTTGAAATTAAGAATCAACCTTAAATCGAAACCCAATCCCGTGTAAATTTTCGATAGAAATTCCTTTTTCGTTGGCTAAAATTTTACGCAGACGCGAAATAAAAACGTCCAGACTTCGTCCCATAAAATAATCATCAGTTCCCCAAAGCGAGGTTAAAATCTGTTCTCTTTTTAAAACAGAATTTTTATTATCCAGAAATAACTTTAGAAGTTCGGCTTCACGTTGGGTGAGGTTAATTTTTTCTGTTTCATTAAAAAGTATAAAGTTTTTAATGTCAAACTGATATTTTCCAATTTCGTAAAATGATTTTTTGACTGCATTATTTTTTTGGGAACGTTTCAGGAATATTTCAATTTTTAGGATTAATTCTTCAATGCTAAAAGGCTTTACGAGATAATCATCGGCGCCCAGGCGCAGCCCTTTTATACGGTCTTCCTTTAATGTTTTTGCCGAAAGAAAAATAATCGGAATATCGGTATTGATTTTTCTAATTTCTGTTGCCAATTCAAAACCGTCCATTTTTGGCATCATAATATCGAGAATGCAAATATCAAAATCTTCTTTTTTGAAGGCTTCAAAACCTAAATTTCCATCAGGACAATGCGTAACATCATAGTTGTTTTGTTCCAGATTATCTTTGGTCAAAAAAGCCAGTGTTTCATCATCTTCAGTATAAAGAATTTTAAAATTTTTCATTTTCTATATGGAATTGACAGTGTTATAGTAGTACCTCTTTCTAAATTGTTTAAGGCGTTAATTTTCCAGTTCTGCAAGTTACAAATTTCTTTTACATAATATAAACCAAGCCCAAAACCAGTGACTTCATTACTTTTTTCATTTTGAATCCGGTAAAACTTATCAAAAATATAAGGAATTTTTTTAGATGGGATTCCAATTCCATTATCAACAAATTCTAATTTTAAGGATTGGTTTTCTTTCGAAATGCGGATGAGAATTTCAGGTTTTTCAGTGCAATATTTCACTGCATTATCCAACAGATTGTAAATTAAATTGGTAAAATGAAAAACGTCTGTTTCAATTTTATAATTATCAGTATTTGTTTCAATTTTAATATTGGCTTCCGGATATTTTAATTGAATATTAATAATTGTTTCTTCTATAACCGGTACTATCAGAATCGATTCTGTTTTTAGCTCCAAAGGAGTATAGTCAGATTTGGCAATGTTTAAAATTTTCTCGATATGATTATTCAGTTTATTGCTCTGATTGATAATGATATCAGTATAAGTATACAGTTTTTTATCTTCTTTGATCGGATTCTGTTCAATTAAATATTTCGAAGCAATTAAAATAGAGGATAAGGGCGTTTTAAACTCATGTGTCATATTATTGATGAAATCACGCTGTAATTCGGAGTATTTTTTTTGCTGTAAAAGTGTAAAAATCGAATAAACATAAATCAATAAAATAAGAATTAATGCTATCGAAAGTATAAACCAAAAGCGCATCGAACTAAATAAATAGGTGGTTTCGTTTGGGAAACGAACTGCAAAATAATAAACTAGGTTTTTATGTTTAGGAAAATAAACAGTCTGCTTTCCTTTTCCTTTTTCAGATAATGAAATGTAGTTTCCATAAACCATTTCATCACTTTGACAATTGTACATGGCGTATTCAAAATCAGTGGTGATATTCATTTTTTTGAATTCTGATTTTAAATAAAATTCCAAAATATCGGCTTCAAAATCGTTGTCGATATTTACAATATAATAATCGTTGGCAATTTTCTGAACCGGGTTTTGAGATGGCAATTCATGATTTGTCCCTTCATATAATTTCTTGGCAACCTCCAACAATGCAATATGTGTTTTCTGACTTAACTTTTTTTGTTCTAAAGTAAAAGCCTCTTTTGTCCATAGTAATTGTACTATCAGTATGCTGATAATGGCGAATAAACCTAAAAGGATAATGATATTGAGTTTGTTTATTTTCAAGGAAAAATAAAATTTATTAAAGTGTAATATTAATCAAATTTATACTTAAAAATACCCATTAACAAGTAGTTAACAAACATTTGAAACCGCTTAACAGCGAATTGATTTATTCTGAGGTAATTTTGAAAAATAAATTTAACTATAAACCATTTAAATAGATAAACCATGAAAATTATAAAAATTTCGATGTTAGCTTTAGTTTTGGGCCTAATGTCTTTTTCAGCAATAGCCCCGGTGCAATCATTAGTTTCTGACATAAAAACAGAAAAAGAAACTTCAGCTTCTGTAATTGTATGGAAAGCGGAGTCAATTGATGTTGGTGAAATTCCACAAGGAACTCCAAAAGCAATTGTATATGAATTCAAAAACACAGGAAAAGCAACAGTTATAATTACAAATGTTCAGGGATCTTGTGGATGTACAGCAACAGATTATACTAAAGAACCAATTTTGTCCGGTAAATCGGCTAAAGTAACGGCTACTTATAATGCAGCGAATAAAGGAGGTTTTACAAAAACAGTAACAGTAACAACAAGTGCAGAAACAACACCAAAAATCCTAACTTTAAAAGGAACGGTAATTTAAAAATAAAAAGTTGATTATAAAAGGGGAGAACTCCGGACATGTTATGTGTCCGGAGTTTTTTTACGTTTATTGTTGTTAATAATCTTGTTGTTAAAAATGAGTATTTATTTTTTTATAAAAGCAGCCTTTTTATGAAAACTTTTCTACTTTTATTGAAAATATCAATATGAAAATTTTGTATCCGCTTGCGGCAATAATCATTCTTTGTACTGTTGTTTCATGCAACTCCAAAGCAAATGATAAAAAAGGAAACCAAATAAATAAAGCAAAGACAGAATTACCGGAACTGAAGATTCCGATTGATAGTACTGATATCTCTAAGTTTTATCAAGCATATCCTAAACTGGTTAAATTTCAGGAAGATGTTTTGTCTTTATATAAGCAAAAGAACTCTGTTCAATTATGGTTAGATAATAAAGGTGTAGTAGAGTTTGGAAATACTTTATTCAATAAATATAAAGGTCTGGGTGATGAAGGTTTAAAAGCTAATTTTCCATACAACGAAAAAATCAATCCAATTTTCGAGCGTACTTCAGAAAATAAATTATCGAAAATTGATACGGATTTGATGATAACCAATTTATATTTCTATTATGCCGAAAAAGTATTCAATGGTTTCGATGAAAAAACATCGACTTCCTTAGAATGGCTTTTACCCCGAAAAAAAGTAAATTATCAGGTGTTTTCAGATTCCATTTTTAAACATTCTACTATTAATGATGATGATAAAAGTAAAATGTTCAGTCAGTATTATAAACTGCGTGAAGCGTTGAAACAATACAGGCAAATAGAGAAAAAAGGAGGCTGGAAAACTATTGAAATCAGTGATGATTTTAAAAACTTAAAATTAGGAGATTCAGCGATTACAATAGCGCAAATTAGAGAAAGACTTTCTATAACCGGAGAGCTTAAAGAAAATAATAAAAGCGCTGTTTGTGATTCGGTTTTAATTTCGGCTATGAAAGATTACGAATTACATCATGGAAATGCTCCTAAAAATATAATCATAAAAGAGCATATTGACGAAATGAATATTCCTGTTTCTGATAGAATCAAAACTATTATTGCAAACATGGAGCGCTGCAGATGGATCGATCCTGAATTAGAGAAAGGAAAAGAATTCATTGAGGTTAATATTCCTGAATTCAGATTATACTTAATTCGCAATCACGAAATTACTTTTGTTTCGGCAGT
The DNA here is from genome assembly GCA_039931915.1 of Flavobacterium sp. GTDB lineage: Bacteria > Bacteroidota > Bacteroidia > Flavobacteriales > Flavobacteriaceae > Flavobacterium. The sequence continues at coordinate 26,928 of JBDTRA010000019.1, forward strand.
TGTGGTAGGAAAAGCCATGACCAAAACGGTTATTTTTAGCGGTATGATGAATAATATTGTTTTTAGCCCGTATTGGAATGTTCCTCAAAGCATTATCAATAAAGAAATCAAACCCGGAATGGCTAAAAACAAGAATTATTTAGCTCAAAAACATTTGGAGTGGAATAATGGTGCGGTTCGGCAATTGCCGGGGATAAATAATTCTCTTGGTTTGGTGAAATTTTTATTTCCAAATTCAAATAATATTTATTTACATGATACACCGTCAAAAAGTTTGTTTGAAAGAGAAAACAGAGCTTTTAGCCATGGTTGTGTGCGTGTAGCAAAACCCAGGGAATTAGCGATTGAACTTTTAAAAAACGATCCTAAATGGAATCCGGCCCGAATTGATAAAGCAATGCATGCCGGTAAAGAAAGCTGGTATACGCTAAAAAAGAAAGTGCCTGTTTATATTGGTTATTTTACTGCCTGGGTAGACAGAAAAGGACAATTGAATTTTTATAAAGACGTTTATCAAAGAGATGAAAGTTTGGTAAAATTATTGACTGAAGAGTAATTATTTGTTTATTTAACTAGTTGAGTATAATTATTTTCAATACACTTCGACTCCGCTCAGTGCAGGCTGGAAACATAGATTTTGCAAACTCCAAACAGGCGTTTCACTTATTTAAAATACAATAGACGCTATGTGAAAGAAATGATTTTCTTTTTGTGCTCTTTTTTACAAATAAAAACTATGTTTCTATGTGTTAAATCATCTTTTTATGAATTAGACCCAACGGATTTCCTTATTTAGATAGTACATCAATACATTTATAAAAACGTTTAGTGTAATGTTCTGAATCCAGTTCACTAATGGTTACCTTATTTGCTTTTCCGGAAGAGGCATGTATAAACTTTGAATGCATGCCATTTGCCTCACAAACAATTCCGACATGGCCTACGATTGTTATGTCTTTATAACCGTAAAAAACTAAAATATCCCCAACTTTAAAATCTTCAGGAGCTAATGCAGTCCCTATATTTTTATAGCCATTTGAACTTCGTGGTAAGTTTATGTCGAAATTATTAAATACATAACTGACAAAACCGGAACAGTCAAACCCTTTTTGCGGATTATTTCCTGCGTATAAATAAGGGGTGCCCAAATATTTTTTGGCATACCTAATAATTGAATCCCTGTCAACTGTAGTATGGTTTTTTGGAATTTGATTAATTACTGTTGCATTATCTTTTTTTGAAAACGAAAAAAATAGAACGGTAAATAATATATAGGTAGGTAGTTTCATTTTATAAGTAAATTGGGGTGTATAAATTCAAAGATAGGGCTAAGTTTTAGGAATTAAGGTATAAAGGTGTTAATGATGTCGAAAACGGATATTTAAGGAAACGAAATGGTACAACTGCTTTTGGTGTTTTTTTATTGCATTTTGATATTTTAGTATCTTTTTTGATAATTCATTTCAGGTATATTTGTCAATCGTGTTTATATTTTAACAAATAAATTATGTTTCTCAAAAAAATACCACTTTTAATTTTGTTTTTGTTGATTTCGATCGTTTCGACTTCACAAAATAAAATCAGTACATTTCTTTATGAAGGTCGGATTGACAAACTCCAGGATAATAATGTTGTTTTAATTGGAACAGCTTCTTCGGTTTCGTTCAATTTTACAGGAAAAGAATGTTCAATTTTTCTTCAGAGTATAGATGAAGCATGGGAACATCATAATTATGTTTCTTTAGTTTTAGATGGAAATTATATTGGGAAACTGAGAATCGAAAAAGGAGCAGCGCAATCGTATCCAATAAAAATTACTTCTGATAAAAAACTCCATAATCTCACGATTTATAAAACTACTGAAGCACAGAGCGGTAACGTTTTATTTGCCGGAACTACAGCAAAACTAGCTTCGATTTCTTCAAAAAAGAAAAAGAAAAAAATCGAATTTATAGGAGATTCTATCACATGTGGCGCTGCAAGTGATGATGCTGATGTTCCTTGTGATAAGGGCGAATATTTTGATCATCATAACGGGTATTATGCTTACGGGCCAACACTTTCCAGAGAAATTGGGGTTGATTATTTAATGAGTTCCGTTTCGGGAATTGGAATGTACCGCAATTGGAATGATGAAAATAAGGACGAAGGCATTATGCCGGATTTATATGGGAATTTGTATTTAACAAAAGATCCTTCAAAAACTAAATATGATTTTGCTTTTCAGCCAAATATTATCAGTATTGCTTTAGGAACAAATGATTTTTCAGGCGGGGACGGGAAGAAAGAACGTCTGCTTTTTAATCCTGAAAAATATGTTTCGAACTACATTAATTTTATTAAAATGCTGTATAGTCACAATCCAAATGCGCGGATAGTAATTACGAACAGTCCAATGGTTGGCGGTGACAAAGGAATTGTTTTTGAAGAATGCCTGAATAAGGTTAAAGATGCTTTTAAAGACGATAAAACACACAAACCAATTGTGATATTTAAGTTTAAACCAATGACTCCGAAAGGATGTAGTTGGCATCCAAATCTTGCCGATCATAAGGTGATGGCAGATGAATATGGTCCATTTTTAAAAAAGCTGCTAAATGAAAAATAATATATTTAAGTTTGCTTTCTTTCTGTTGATTTCCGGTACTATGATGGCAAATGTTTCGCTACCCAATATTTTTGGTGATAATATGGTTTTACAGCGCAATTCAGAAGTTAAGATCTGGGGTTGGGCGAATCCAAAAGAAGAAATTAAATTAGTTTCCAGCTGGAATAATCAGGAATATAAAGTTACAGCGAACAATCAGGCGCAATGGGAACTTAAAATAAAAACTCCCGAAGCCGGAGGGCCATTCACGATTTCTATAAAAGGATATAACGAAGTCGTTTTGAAGAACATTCTGATTGGCGAAGTCTGGGTTTGTTCCGGACAATCAAACATGGAAATGTCGGTAAGCTGGGGAATTGATAATGGTGATGAAGAAGCAAAAAATGCTGCAAACCCTAATATCCGGTTTTTTACTGTTCCGAAGTTAACGGCTACAACTCCACAAAATAATTTATTAGGAAACTGGACAGAATCGACTCCGGAAACCATGAAAAATTTTAGTGCTGTCGGATACTTTTTCGCCAAGCGTTTAAGAGAAGACTTAAAAAATGTTCCAATCGGATTAATTTCTTCAAATTGGGGTGGGACTCCGGCTGAAATCTGGATACCGGAAGAAGTTATTCAGAACGATCCTCTTTTATTAGAAAATGCCAAAAAACTCAATGAGCAGGAATATGGACCAAGACAACCGGGACGTGCTTATAATGCAATGATTTATCCGTTTGTTGGATTTAAAATTGCAGGGGCGCTTTGGTATCAGGGTGAATCGAATGTGGGATCTGCAGTTTATGACAAAACATTATCGGCTTTGATAACTTCCTGGAGAAAAGCGTGGCAGGATGATTTCCCTTTTTATTATGTACAAATTGCACCTTATAAAACAGGGACCAATAATTTCTCGAATGTTATTTTGAGAGATTCCCAAAGAAAACTCTTAAAGGAAGTCAACAATACCGGAATGGTTGTAATCAGCGATGTTTCTGATACAATTGATATTCACCCAAAAGATAAAAAATCGGTTGGAATTCGTTTGGCGAATTTAGCTTTGGCAAATACGTATAAAACCAATTCTAATTTGGTAAATGGTCCGGTTTTTAAAGATTTTAAAACAGATAAAAATAAAGTAATTGTTTATTTTGATGCTGCTGAAGGTTTACATTTTGCAACTAAAACATCTAATCAATTTGAAGTGGCCGGAGCCGATGGTGTTTTTTATAAGGCTGATGCCTCGATTAAAAATAATCAGGTGATTTTGACGAGTAAGAAAGTAAACGTTCCGGTGAAAGTTCGTTTTGCATGGGGAAATACGATACAATCAGATTTGTTTAATAAAGTCAATTTGCCTGCTTCCTGTTTTATTACGGAGTAGAGATTTTAGAGTGTAGATTTTAGATTTTGGATGATTGGTACGCTCAAAACGAAAAATAATAAACTAACTAACCATGAGGAATAAAAAAATATTAACTATTGGGGTTTTTACCCTCTTTACTGTTGGAAATATGAACGCACAGAAAAAGCCATATCTGGATAAAAATAAAACCATAGAAGACCGCATTGATTTGCTTTTACCATTAATGACTTTGGAGGAAAAAGCAGGCCAAATGAATCAGTATAATGGTTTTTGGGATGTTACGGGACCAGCACCAAAAGGAGGTTCGGCAGAGTTGAAATATGAACATCTGCGAAAAGGATGGGTAGGGAGTATGCTTACAGTTCGCGGTGTGAAAGAAGTTCGTGCCGTACAGAAAATTGCAGTTGAAGAAACCCGTTTGGGAATTCCGTTGATTATTGGTTTTGATGTAATTCACGGTTATAAAACGTTGAGCCCAATTCCACTGGCTGAATCGGCAAGCTGGGATTTGGAAGCTATTAAAAAATCGGCAGCTATTGCAGCTGATGAAGCTTCGGCATCCGGAATTAACTGGACTTTTGGCCCGAATGTAGATGTCGCCAATGATGCCCGCTGGGGACGTGTGATGGAAGGTGCCGGAGAAGATCCGTATTTAGGAAGTAAGATTGCAACGGCAAGAGTAAAAGGTTTTCAGGGAGAAACAATTGCTGATTTGACCAAAATAAATACAATTGCAGCATGTGCGAAACATTTTGCAGCATACGGATATGTTGAAGCGGGATTGGAATATAATATTGTTGATATCAGTAATTCTAAATTATATAATTCGGTTTTGCCCCCGTTTAAAGCAGCTGTAGATGCAGGTATCCGTACGTTTATGAATTCATTTAATACCCTGAATGGTGTTCCGGCAACCGGAAATGCATTTTTACAAAGAGATATCCTGAAAGGAAAATGGAAGTTTGATGGTTTTGTGATTTCAGATTATGCTTCGATTCGTGAAATGATTGCGCACGGTTATGCAAAAGACGAGGAAGATGCAGCTTTAAAAGCTGTAGTTGCAGGTTCTGATATGGATATGGAATCGTATTTATACGTTGCCAAATTAGTTGGTTTAGTAAAAGAAGGAAAAGTAAAAGAGGCGATGGTTGATGATGCTGTTCGCAGAATTTTGCGTGTGAAATTCGAATTAGGTTTATTTGATGACCCATACCGATATTGTGACGAGAAACGCGAAAAAGAAATTGTTGGAAGTAAGACCAATAATGATGGTGTTCTTGACATGGCGAAAAAATCGATTGTGCTTTTAAAGAATGATAAAAATTTGCTTCCGCTAAAGAAATCCGGACAAAGAATTGCTTTGATAGGTGCTTTGGCAAATGATAAAACCAGTCCGTTGGGAAGCTGGAGAATTGCTGCTGATGACAATACGGCAGTTTCGGTTTTAGAAGGAATGCAGCAATATAAAGACAATAAATTGACTTTTGAAAAAGGTGCTGACCTGACGGTTGGAAAAGTTTCGTTTTTGGATGAGGTTATTTTTAATACAACGGACAGAAGCGGATTTGAAGCAGCGAAAACTGCAGCAAAAAATGCAGATGTAGTGGTAATGGTTTTAGGAGAACATGGTTTTCAGAGCGGTGAGGGCAGAAGCAGGACCGATCTTAATTTGCCCGGGTTACAGCAGGAATTGCTTGAAGAAATTTATAAGGTGAATCCAAATGTTGTTTTGGTTTTAAATAATGGACGTCCGTTGAGTATTCCGTGGGCAGCAGAAAATGTTCCTGCAATTGTTGAAGCATGGCATTTAGGAACACAAAACGGAAATGCTGTCGCGCAAGTTTTATATGGAGACTATAATCCGAGTGGAAAATTACCAATGTCTTTTCCTAGAAACGTAGGTCAGGTGCCAATTTATTATAATAAATACAGTACTGGAAGACCTGTAAATACTGATAAAAATGTGTTTTGGACTCATTATACAGATGTTGAGAAAACTCCTCAGTTTTCGTTTGGATTTGGTTTGAGTTATACCAAATTCGATTATAAAAACCTGAAACTAAACAAAACTGATTTCGCAAAAGGTGAAACTGTTAAGGTTTCTGTCGAAGTTACAAATTCTGGAAATTATGACGGAAAAGAAGTAGTGCAATTATACATTCATGATGAGTTTGCAAGTATTATCCGCCCGATTAAAGAATTAAAAGGTTTCGAATTGGTTAATTTGAAAAAAGGAGAAACGAAAACAATATCTTTTACTTTAACTGAAAAAGAATTAGGTTTTTATGATAATGAAGGAAATTATTTAGTAGAGTCCGGAACATTTAAAATCATGGTTGGAGGAAGCTCTGATACAGGTTTAACGAGTAGGTTTGAATTAAAATAAATTAAAAATAATCTGATTTTTTTTGCACGCAGGTTTAGCAGATCCCCCAATCTGTTAATCTGGGTGATTTTTTTTTATTAGCTAGAGTATATTTAGAATGAAAATAATCTGAAAAGTTATTTTCAACCAGTTTGATGATTCTCCAGAAAATATTTGCATCCAGAAGTAAATTCATTATGCAGCAATTATTTTTGTTATATTTTCTCTGTTTGCAGCAAATGCAAGAGATGCAAGAATGTCCTCTCTTTTTAATTCAGGAAAATCTTTAATAATATCTTCAAAAGACATTCCTGTAGACAGCCATGAAAGAATGTCAGAAACACAGATTCTTGTTCCTGTAATGACAGGTTTTCCAAATCGGATATCAGGATTTATAGAAATTAAGTTTTGCCAGTTATCCATATTTTTATTATTTACACAAATTTAAAAAATAAAGTACTAATTGGGTTTAAATTATTTGGGATTGTTTTTATCTTTAAAATCTTAAAACTTCAACTATTAAACCAAAACAATGAAATATAACAGATGTGGAAAAAGCGGGTTGTTATTACCTGAAATTTCTTTAGGATTATGGCATAATTTCGGATCAGTAGATAATTTTGAAAATGCTGAAAGCATTGCTAAAGAAGCTTTTGATAAAGGAATTACTCATTTTGATTTAGCAAATAACTATGGTCCGGTTCCAGGCTCTGCCGAAGAGAATTTTGGTAAAATATTATGGCATAATTTTCAGGGAAACCTGCGTGATGAAATCGTAATTTCGACAAAAGCTGGTTATACTATGTGGGACGGACCTTATGGCGATTGGGGTTCCCGAAAATATTTATTGTCGAGTTTAGACCAAAGTTTAAAACGTATGAATGTTGATTATGTAGATATTTTTTATTCACACCGTCCTGATCCTGAAACTCCAATTGAAGAAACGATGATGGCTTTAGATCATGCAGTAAGATGCGGGAAAGCTTTGTATGTTGGAATTAGTAATTATTCTGCAGAACAAACCGGGGTTGCAGTTGATGTTTTAAAACAATTAGGAACACCTTGTCTAATTCACCAAGCCAAATATTCGATGTTGGTACGCTGGGTAGAAGATGGTTTATTGGATGTTTTAGAAGAAAAAGGAGTGGGCTGTATTGCCTTTTCCCCTTTGGCGCAAGGACTTTTAACAGATAAATATTTAAATGGAATTCCGGAAAATTCTCGAGCACATAATCCAAACGGGCATTTAAAAGAAGATGAGGTTACAGCAGAACGTATTCAGAAACTGATTCAATTAAATGAAATTGCGCAAAACAGGAATCAGTCTTTGGCACAAATGGCACTGGCCTGGCTGCAAAAAGACAAACGAATTACTTCGGTTTTAATTGGTGCAAGTTCTGTTAGACAATTAAATAATAATATTGAATGTTTGCAAGGTCTTGATTTTTCTTCAGACGAATTAAATGCAATCGAATCGATTCTAAACTAATTTTATAAACTCTTCCATGTTTGATCATCTTAAAAATAAGTTTCCGATAGAAGACCGTAAATGGGAGAGTTACATAAACTGTTTTTATAAATTTGAGTTTTCTGCAAAAACAATTCTTTTAAATGAAGGAGAAATTTCCGAAAGAATCTTTATTATTGAAAAAGGCTGTCTTAGATGCTCGTTTAATAAAGATGGAAAAGACCTAACCCTGCAATTCTTTTTAGAAGGCGGAATGGTAGCTTCCATAGAAAGCTTTAGAAAGAAAATTCCAAGTCCCATTACGATTGAAACCATTGAGCCAAGTGTTTTATGGTGCATCGACAAAAAAGACGTTGACACCATTCTTAACGATTTACTTGAAATTCCGGAATTAAGAGAGAAAATTATAGATCTTATTTTCGAACGTACTTTCGATTATATAAAACAATTTGTTTCTTTTATAAAAGATTCGCCGGAACAGCGCTATCAAAATATTCTAAAAGAAAATCCACAGATTATTAAACGTATTCCACAGCATTACATCGCTTCTTATTTAGGAATTACTTCGGTTCATTTAAGTCGGATAAAAAATAAATTACATAAATAAATCTAATCTGTATTTGATAACAAATGTTATCGCCCAGCCATTTACTGCGTACTAATTTTGCTTCATAAAATTTAAACAATACTTAAAATTTAAGCATTATGAAAGCAGCAGTAATTTATAAAAAGGGCGAATTACCACAATACACCGATTTTCCCGACCCAATTATCGAAAATGAGAATCACCTTTTAATTTCGGTAAAAGCATCGGCAGTTAAAAATTTAGATAAATACATAGCAAGCGGAAAGCATTACTCAGCAGATGCTAAAAAGACTGCAAAAGTTGCGGGCGGCGATGGAGTAGGAATACTTGAAGACGGCACCAGAGTTTATGCCTTAGGTGTAACGGGAATGATTGCCGAAAAAGCAATTGTGGATAAAAACAAAATTGTAAAAGTTCCGGAAGATCTTGATGATTGCACAGCTTCGGCATTGCCAAATGCAGTTGCAGGATCAGCAATGGCCTTGCGCTTTAGAGCCAATATTCAAAAAGGAGAAGCTGTTTTAATAAACGGGGCAACCGGTGTTACAGGAAAAATAGCCATTCAACTAGCAAAACATTATGGTGCAGCAAGGATAATCGTTACCGGCAGAAATGAGGAGACTTTAAAACCATTGTTGGATTTAGGTGCAGATGAATATGTAATCCTTACGCAGCCGGATGATGATTTTAAAGCACAGATTAAGCAGATTCATGCTAATACGCCAATTGATATTATAATTGATTATTTGTGGGGACATTCGGCCGAATTAATTCTAAAGGCATTAAAAGGCGAAGGTTCATTTACGCATAGAACCAGATTCGTTTCTGTGGGCTCATTGGCAGGAGATTCAATTCAATTATCAGCAGAGATTTTGCGAAGCGTTGATCTTCAATTATCGGGTTCAGGTTTAGGAAGCTGGACCAAAGATGAAATGAAAAAACTGGTAAACGAGATTTTGCCTGAAATGTTTGAGTTGGCAGCGTCTAAAAAGTTAGTTATAGAAACCGTTTCAATTGATATAAAAGATATCGAAAAAGCTTGGGATATGAAAATTCCTGATGGTAAGAGATTGATAATTACAATTTAAAAATGAAATTAATACATATTCAAAAAAACGGCAGAGGCGCACAGCAGTGCGTCTTCACGTGTGTCATATGCAACCGTACACGCAACGTAGACGCACTGCTGTGCGCCTCTATGTCGTTGTGTTTAATTTTTTTATTTGATGATAGCAGCTAATCCGCCGCCGCTTGCTAAGTGATATTTTAGTTTTGTAGTGGAATCTACGGTTATAATTTCTTTTTTATAATCTACTGCAGCTTTATCAGCGTTTATTCCGTCAGAGAAAATTTCAGCTTCGTATTTTTTGCCTTTTTCAAGGAATGAAAAATCAATTGTTACATCTCTGGAACCCCAATTCGTAATCACTCCTAAATACCATGTTGAAGCTTTTCTTCTTGCCAACGCTACAAACTTACCTACTTCACCATCTATAGCCACAGTTTCATCAAAAGTGGTTGGTGTTTTTGAAATAAAATCGGTGCTTTCCTGTTCTTTCATATAAGCCGTAGGGCTATCGGCCATCATTTGCAAAGGCGCTTCAAAAATAGTGTAAAGTGCTAATTGATGACATCTTGTTCCCTGACTTGCCGGATTTGCATTACTTGGTTTGAATTCACTTTTCGATGCATTTCGCATCGCACCGGGCGTATAATCCATTGGACCAGCCATCATTCGGATAAACGGAATAGAACAGTCGTAAGTCGGAACATCATCATTTGGTGTCCATTTATTATTTTCCAATCCTTTTACACCTTCAAAATTTAGAATATTAGGGAATGTTCGTTGGATTCCGGTTGGTTTATACATGCCATGAAAATCTAATAATAAGTGATTGTCAGCTGCTTTTTGCGCAATATCGTAAACCGAATTTACCATTTTAGCATCATCACGATCTAAGAAATCTACTTTAAATCCTTTGATTCCTAAATTCGCATAATTCTTTAAAATCCCTTCTGTGTTTTTGGTCAAAGCCATCCAGGAACTCCACAAAATTATTCCCACATTGCGTTCTTTTCCGTATGAAATCAATGCTTCCAGATCCACATTTGGATTGTGTTTCATAATGTCATCTTCAAGGCTCCATCCTTCATCCAAAACCACATATTCTACTTTGTTTTTTGAAGCAAAATCAATATAATATTTATAAGTTTCAGTGTTAATTCCGGCCTTAAAATCAATGTTGTAAATGTTCCAGTCGTTCCACCAGTCCCACGCCACTTTTCCGGGTTTAATCCAACTGATATCTTTGATTTTAGTTGGTTCAGATAATTTCTGAACCATATCGTTATTGGCTAAGTCTTTGTCACTTTCAGAAATAACCAGAATTCTCCAGGGGAAATTTCGTGTTCCTTTTGTTTTGACTAAATAATCAGCTCTTTCTGTAATAAGTCGGTTGATGTTATTGAACCCTCCGTTTTTTTCCTGCAACGGATATTTGGAAAAACGGGATTGAAACCCGGATTTCGAATCATTATTAGTTACAAATAATCCCGGATAATCCTGAAGATTGGCTTCAAGAAAAACTGCTTTTTTATGGTTTTTAAAATCAATTAAAAATGGTAAAAAAGCTATGGTGTCTTTTGCAAATTCACTAATTTTTTTGTTTTCATAATGTGCTTCAAAAGAAGAAATATATGGATCTTTTGGATTTCTTAAATCACGTACATAAGGCATTAAAGTCTCGTAATCCTGATCGAAATTTAAAGTCACTTCTTCTGATTTTACAGTAATATCTTTTTTCTTTTTAGTAATAAATCGATATGCCAGACCATCATCAAAAATACGATATTCAATACTAAAATCATTTTTAAAATTTAAAAGCAGAAGATTGTACTGATTTTTTATTGAACTTTTTTTGTAAAAAGGAGATTCAAATGTAATATTTACTTTTTCTCTTTTTGAATTCAAAACCAAAGCATTTTTTCCTAAAACCTCATTTTGATCTAAAGTCATTGAAATAGAGGAAGGCGCCAGAATTTGATTTTTTTCATGCAGAACAGACCATGTTATTTTTTCGCCGATCAGAATACTGACCTTAATTTTTCCGTTAGGCGATGTTACAACAAAGTCTTGGGCTTCCTGCGAAAATGTGGCATTAAAAAAGAGCAGTGTTAAAATAAAGAATATTCCTTTTTTCATTATTAGGTTATTTGAGTATAATGGCAAATTTAATTAACCATACAAGTTATAAAAGTATTTTATAAAAATTATTTAAGCTGTCCTCTCAAATGAAACTTAACTTATATGGTTAAATATTTTTTAAACTAAGATTTATTTCAGTTTACAATTGTATTTTTTTATAATTTTTAAAGTGGATTTATCAGATGAAAAAACCGAATTTAATCCTTGTGGTTCCTGCGGAGGATCAGTTGTTAAAGGATCTCCGGGATTCCATTTTCCTGTTTCGTTTACCGGTTTTCCTTCACCGCCAAACCCCCAAAAATTTGCTGCCTGCAAAGGTCCTTTATTAGCAACACTTTCAGCAACCCTGTTAAAAATATAATTGTAAAAAACATCTCTGTTTGCAACAGATGAATTATTTAGTAAACTCTCATTTTCTCTTGGTAAACCAAATTCTTCAATGATAATTGGGCGTTTTAAATTATTTGCGACTTTTACATGTTTATCAATATATATTCCGGCATTTTCAAGTGTAGTTGGTAATGTTTTTTCGGCATTATCTGCCTTAAACCAATTCCAGTTTTTTGGCCAGATGTGCATTGTTAAATAATCGATATTCGGATTTTGATGTGTTCTCTCAAAGATTTCCATGCTGTCATTTGAGCTGTTTAATCCTTCGGAACCTGTAGAAACCAAATGATTTTTATCTAAACTGTCAATTAAATCCACAATATTATTTAGCCAAACTGTAAATTTAGCTTCATTTTCTACAGTAAAAAGCCTTGGTTCATTACCAACCTGCCATGCCATTATTGTGTTGTCTTCAGTATATTTCTTTTTAGAATAGGTATTTGTTCTTCCAATAATAAATTTCACATGATTATTCAAACTTTCCATACAAGGCTCACAACTGTGAAATTGCTCCGTATATGACATGAATTGAGGCCATGTATTTGGCGGGATAGCCGGAACCGGAATAGGTCCTTTGCCGTTCCACTCTAAATATTGTGACATTCCGCCAGACCATTCCCAGTTGTTTGTCAAATACAAAACTGCATACATCTTGCGCTTACTCATTTCATTAATCAGGAAATCCAAACCATCAAGTAAATCCTCATCATATTTTCCCTGCTCATATTGCAGCGCCGGACGAACTGTAAAATCATATTTTCCACCATCTGCACCAACGAGGATACGTAAATTATCAATTTTGTTTTTTTGCATTAAATCAAGTTCACGAAGTAATCTTTTTCGATCACCAATTTTCTTGGAAGCCAAAAGACTTCCGTACCAATAATTCGTTCCAATGTATGAATATGGTTTATCGCCTTTATAAAATTGTGTTCCTTTTACGGTGATTCTTGGAAGCTGTTGTTGTGCCTGGCTATTTAAATTTGCTAAGCAAAAGACAAACACAATTAATTTTGAAATAGAATTTTTCATGGTTTTATAAATTGGTAATTTATTTTTTTTCTATAACAACAAAAACAGATGAACGGGCTGGCAATGTTATATTTGTTCCTTTTGTTGTTTCTGCTGAAAATGGTTTTAAAGAGGCATAATTTGTTGGTCCTCCTGCTGCTAAACTTGGGCCGGTTCCGTTTATAATTACTTTTCTTGAAAATTCTCCATTATCGGTATCACCAACTAAAGTGTACCAAAACATTCTTTTTCCGGTAAGGAAATTGTTAAGTTTTACTTTTATGTTAATTGGAGTTGTTGCTTTATTTACAAAGGCCAGACCTACTTTTCCATCAGAAAATGAGGAGGCATATACTTCGTAATTTCCATTAGCATCTTTATTGGCTTCAATCAAACGATCTCCCATATATTTTTGAAAATAATACATATGATAGAAAGCTGGGCGGGGTGTGCCTTTAGGGATGTTTGGTTCGTCCCCGTTGCTAAATGTTCCGTGATCATCTCCGTTTGACCAGGCATTTGCTAAATCCCAACGTGCTGCAAGGCCAATTTTATTTTTTAGAACTTCTCCCAAAATCAATACTGCGTGCATTCCGTTTATATGCGAAACCTGCTGTTTACTTCCAGTCGAGAAGATATTCCATTCATCTAATGCAAAAGGTTTGATTTCATTGCTTGTTGCGGTTAATTCACTTTTACAAAAAGCCATCATTTCGGCAGTTACTTTTTTAGGAGTTTCTAAAATTTCTGCTGCAGGTGCATTTGTATTATAGTTGGTGTAATAATTATGAATCACATAATAATCGGCTTTACCGGCGATGTTGCTAAGCAATTTATTATTCCATGTTTTATAACAATCAGGTACATAGCTGGCAGGAGTGTTTTCGACCATAATAGCTCCAATTTTGATATTTGTGTTTCCAACCGCAGCTGCAGCAGCACGCATGGCGGCGGCTATTATTTTAAAATGTTCGGCATATAATTTTCCGTTTAAAAGCTCTGGCTGACCATCTTTATTGTTTGCGGTATTGATTCTGTAGCTTGCTTCCCAATCTGCAAAAACCTCATTACCAATTTCCCAATATTGCGTTCTTCCATTATCATAAGTTACCCAGTCTGCAGCTAGTTTTGCAGCATCTTCAACAGGATTTGCACCTGTTCCGTATCTGGCATAACCGTAGTTTATGGTGATGATCCCTTTGCTATTGGTTGATTGTAAAAGTTGGTAATAATTATCTAATGAAATTGTCCAGTCACCATCATTTTTACCAAACCAAAAGCCGGATTCTACTTCAGTACCATCTGCTTTTATTAATTTTGAAGGAGCAGTTGAAGGAGCATTTAGGGCATTCCAAAAATAAACATCACTAATACTTCCGCCGGGAAATCTGATGATATTGGGTTTCAGATTGGTTATGTCATTTACCAGAGTTGTATTGGTAATCATTTTTCCGGACCATAAATTGGCATTGTTTCCGTAAATGGAGCTGGGGATTTTAGTAATTACATTGGCATAATCAATAGTAACAGTAGAGGTTGTTGTTTCAGGAACAGCAGCATCAGTATAACTGGCTGGAGACGTAAAGCTCTTTGATGTCCAATTATCCAGAAAAAAACCAATTGTATTAGATACTAAAGGGTCTGTTTGTGATTTTATTACAGGGTCTTCCGGTGTTGGTGTTGGGTCAGAAGAATTATCGTCTTGTTTTGAGCAAGATGAAAGTTGTAATAAAAGAATACTAACTGTTACAAGGATTATTTTTTTCATCTTGACTATTTATTTAGGTAACTCATACATTTTTGGCAAAGAATTTACCAAAGCCGATTTTGTTTTTGTTGCAAATGTTTTAAAATCAGATGCATTGGATGTCGTAGGTGTTGGAACAAAATAACCATCTTGATAATTGGTCCAAAAAACAACATAACTTATTTGGATGTCATTTGCTGTCAACGCACTGTATAAGTAAGTCGAAAACCAATTGGCGATTGGAGAAACGCTTGCTGTAACTTGATAGCCTGTTTCTGTCATTGCAGCAATTTTTACTTTTGTTATTGCTAAGTCTGATATCATTTTTAATTTAGCATTAGCTTTATCAGCTCCGGTTTGTCCTTGGTTGTTCAAATCACCATAATTGTCCATTCCTAAAACATCTACATAGGCATCGCCCGGATAACGACTCAAATAAGCGGTCGATGTAGCATAAGAATTGTCAGGAGAAAAAGCATACAAAACATTGTGAACCCCTTTGGTATCTCTTAAATAAGTAACTGTAAATTGATAGGCTGTCTTATATTCTTCTGGCGAACAGAAATTAGTGCCCCACCAAAACCAGCTTCCGTCAAATTCATGGAAAGGTCTAAAAATGACCGGAATTAATTCTCCTTTTGATCCTGTCAATTTTAAGAAAACACTGGCTACTTTATCAAGTTTTTTCTTGTACCATTCGTGATTTGTTCCGCCAGGCAAAATACTTTTGAAGGCAGTTGCTTTTTGCTCTGCTGTCATATCAGCTGTGTAAAAGCTATCTTCTTTATTGGGTTCTCTGATGTGCCAAGAGAAAGTGTTGATCATGCCTTTGGCATACGCCTCTTTAACATCATCGGTTATAGTAATTTCCTGTTGGTAAAACCAATTGTCAGCTTGTCCATTATTGTTTTTGTCGGTGATAAACATTAAATCAGAACCCAAAACAGCAGGATCGTATCCAGTTGTTTTCTTTATGTCCGATTGAGCCGAAGAGCCATTGTTGTAGATGCCACTAAAAGCATCTTGTTGTCCAATTGCAGTTTTTGTTTTGGCCAGTTTTTTCAGGTTGTAAAATAAGGCTACAGTTTCTTTTGTAGCATTTGGATCAACCATATAAGTGGTTACATTTGAAGTTGTCAACAGATCAGTTTCAACTACTGGGGGATTAACTATAACTTCATTTTCAGGGTCTTTATCTGACGAACAATTTGTAAATGTTAAAAGCGTAAAGCTGATAAATGCTAATTTTAGAAAAGTTTTTTTCATTTTTAATTTTTTAGTTAGTTTAAGTTTAATTCTTAGTGAGTTTAACCTGAATATCATCTGCTAATAATGTTCCGGTACAAGCACTCATTGCGATGATAATTCGGTATTCTTTTGCACCGTATGGAATTTGAAAAGATTTTTTAAAAAGGGTCCAGTCAGTTGTACCGGTTAAAGTTCCTATTACCTGGTCTTCAGATGCTTTAGTGTTTTCGTCTTTTTTAAATTCAATAATTAACATGCCGCTATTCCAGATTTCTTTGCCTTGTTGAATATTTATTGCTTTTAGCCAGCCTGAAACTTCTATTGTTTTATCTCCTTCATTAATTGGGACTGTCTGATAAATTGCATTCCATTCGGCAGTTTTTGAAATTATTTCTGCAGCCGAATTACCTTCTTTTTTATATGTTGTAGTAATTATTCCGGGTCCTTTCCAGAAATTTAAGAGTTCTTCAAAATTTCCGTTTGAAAACTGTTTTACATTTGTGACTATTTTTTGCCCCTCCGCAACTGTAATTATTGGATTTAATCTAAAATAATCTTCTTCGGAAAGGGCAACAGCTTTTACATCATCAAAAAATATGGACCCGTTTGTTTGTGCCAAAGCCAGCATGATTCTTATTTTTTGCGCCTTTTCAGGAACCAGAATAGTTTTTTTGTAATTGATCCATGCTGTAGTTCCTATTATTTGGACAATATTTTCTGAAGTGATTTTTTTTTCGGCTCCATTTGTAAATTCTGCGACCATAAGACCGGCATTATAAGCTTCTTTACCAGTTTCAATTTGATCTGCTTTCACCCAGGCACTAAATGTTATCGCATAGGTGTTTTTCGGAATCGTCATAATTTGATCTATCGATTTCCATTCTGCACCTGCAAACTGATTGATGACAACACTATTTTGACCTATTTTTTTGTCATAAGGAGAAATAGTTCCAACATCTCCGCGCCAATTTGTTGTTTCGGATTCAAAACTACCGTTTTTAACTAAATTGATTTGTGCATAACTTATTGCACTAAAAAATAATAAACTAAAGAAAAAGATTTGTTTCATAATCGTTGTTTTTTAATGCAATAAATTAATTTCTGAAAAATAAAAACTTAAAGTTTGATTCTCTGAATGAGCTCTAAACAAGCACGGCTGTTATGATACGGACATTTCCAAAAACCGGCTTTATCTTTCTCTATTAAAGAATAATCACGATAAACACCCCAGAACCACTCTCCGTTTTTAGAATCAATTATGTGTTTTTTTATAAAACCCCAGTTTTTAAAAGCAATGTCCAGATAATTTTCATCGCCTGTTAATTGATAAGCATTATAAAAACCTATTAAAGCTTCGGCTTGAACCCACCAATGTTTTTCGACAATTAACTCGTTTTTTTCAGGATTAAGTTCATAGCATAGACCTCCGTCAACATCTAATCCTTCTTTGGTAGCTTCTGCTATTTGTACT
Organism: Flavobacterium sp.; assembly: GCA_039931915.1. Taxonomy (GTDB): domain Bacteria; phylum Bacteroidota; class Bacteroidia; order Flavobacteriales; family Flavobacteriaceae; genus Flavobacterium. The sequence goes on from JBDTRA010000019.1 coordinate 44,378, forward strand.
GCATGTTTTTTATAACTGGCAATTAGGGTTTCATCTTCTGAAATTTCTGCACATTGCAATAAAAGCCAGCCTGCTTCGATATCATGTCCATACGAAATGACATCTGGCTTCTCAGTCCAGTTTTCATCAAAAAACAAATGTAAATGACCTGTTTCTGTATTGATGAAATGTTTTTCGATGGTTTGCAGCAATTCGATAATGTCATTATGAAGTGCTTTGTCTTTCCAGACCTTAAACAAATTGGCATACGCTTCAATAATATGCAAATGCGTATTCATTGTTTTCTTTTCATTGGCATCTTTAGGACTTAGACGCAAATCATCTATTGGCTGCCAATCTCTTGTAAATGCTTCTAAATAGCCTTTATGTACAGGATCGTAACTGTGTTTTTGTATTTTTAAATATAAATTAATCGCTATTGCCAGCGCTTTGTCGTCTTTAGAAATAGCATAATATTCAGATAATCCATAGATAGCAAAGGCTAAAGCGTAAATTTGATTTTTAGTGTCTTTTGGAGTTTTATCAACATTGATACTCCAAAATAAACCTCCAAATTCAGCATCATAAAAATACTTTGAAAGAAATTCGAAAGCCCGTGCCGCTATTTTTTTATGTTCTTCATTTTTGGTAACCTGATAACTTGCAGAATAGGACCATAAAATTCTTGCATTTAAAACAGAACCTTTTTCAGCATCAGGAATAGCCTTTTCATTATAATCTATCTGACCAATGAAACCGCCATTTTGAATATCGATCGTGTTTTCTGACCAATAATTTAAGATAGAATCAAGTTCAGCTGATAACTCAGTTTTAAGTTGTTTTAATTTTGTTGACACGATGTATTAAATTGAATTATTTTTTTCAATTTGGTCGATGATTGTATTTACAGAGCCTGCAGATATAAAAGTATCGGATGGCGCATTAGTCACATAATCAACAAGTTTTGCTACAGATGAAACTGCAACGTGCATTCTTGTATCAGATGAAGCGTAGTATACATAAACAGTTCCGTCAGTATCTTCAATCCAGCCGTTTGAGAATAATACATTTGATACATCTCCAATTCTTTCAATGTCTTCCGGGCCCATAAAATGACCTGCAGGAACGTGCGTTACCTTAGTAATATCATTTAAGTCAGTCATAAACATATATAAAGTATAACGAAGACCGGCAGCAGTGTTTCGAACGCCATGTGCCAAATGCAGCCAGCCTTTTTCAGTTTTGATAGGAGCGGGGCCAAGACCATTCTTTAATTCGTAAATAGTATGATACTGTTTCCCAAAAATGATTTTTTCGTCTTTTACTACCGGATTTGTCATATCATCAACATACCCTAAACCAATTCCGCCACCAGCTCCTACATCAATAAAACCATCTTGCGGACGTGTATATAAAGCGTATTTACCATTTACGAATTCCGGATGCAAAACGACATTTCGCTGTTGGCCGGTATTCGAAATCAAATCAGGCAGTCTTTCCCAGTTTACTAAATCTTTAGAGCGTACAATTCCTGCATTGGCTATAGCAGAACTTGTATCGTTTTTTGGTGCTTTCGGATCTTTTCTTTCCGTACAAAAAATACCATAAACCCAGCCATCTTCATGGTTAATCAAACGCATGTCATATACATTGGTATCAGGTACTTCGGTTTGTGGAATAACGCATGGTTTCTCCCAAAATTGAAAATTGTCTATTCCGTTTGGGCTTTCTGCAATAGCAAAAAAAGATTTGCGGTCAATTCCTTCAACACGAACAGCCAATAAATATTTGTCATTCCATTTTAATGCACCGGCATTAAATGCAGCGTTCATTCCGATTCGCTCCTGTAAAAACGGATTTGTTTTTTCGTTTAAGTCAAAACGCCAGTTTAATGGAACATGGGCAGCTGTAACTACCGGGTTTTTATAACGTTGGTAAATTCCATTACCTATTGTGTTTTGAGGCTCGTTTTTTTGCTCTAAAAGTGCTTTATGTTCTTTTTCTAATGCTACTTTTCTATCTTGAAATGTAGTTGAAGTTGCTATTGTTGCCATATGAATCGATTTCTAAATACGTATTTTTAATTTGTCTGATCTCTTTTTTCGTTTAAATCCTGTTCTATTATTTGTAATTTTTCCTCAGATAAGGGATAAAACAAAATAAAAGCGACAGATATAATTGCTGCAATTGCAGGAAGTATGCTTAACATTAATTGAATTCCGTTTTGGGCAACAGCCGTTTGCTCAACATTGGCCTGAAAACCATAATAACCTAAAAGCCATCCTGCTCCTGCACCACCAATTGTCCATCCGAATTTTTGTGACATTGATGAAGCTGAGAAAACTAATCCTGTGGCTCTTCGCCCTTGTTTCCACTCTGAGTAATCTGCACTGTCAGCATACATTGACCAGATTAATGGGAAAACACAACCGGCACAAATACTGATTAAAACCTGGAAACCCAGAATAAGAGAAATATCTTCTTTTCCGAAGAAATAGAAAATCAGGCTCAAAACTGCTGCTAATGCCATTGCGCCAAAAAATGTTTTCTTTTTACCAATTTTATTTGCAATTGGTGTAGCAATGATAACTCCGATAATATTTGCTGCTTGCCCTAAAACTAAATAAATAGAGGTAGGCGTCATATGAAAATCAGTTCCGAAAAGCGAAAAATCAAAGTTGATACTACTGCTCACATAATATTTAAAATAATAAACAGCGGCGCCATCTCGGATAGAATTGAATACTAAAGCACCAATTCCTGCTCCAAGTAAAATCCACCATGGTTTATTTTTTAATAGATCTTTCAGATCTTCCTTTAAATTAGTTTGTTCATCAGAAATTGGTTTTACTCTTTCTTTTGTGAAGAAAAAACAACCCCAGAAAAAAGCTGTAGTTATAACTCCAAATACTGAAATTGTGGCGAGCCATCCTGTTTTTGAGCTAAGGCTTCCGCCGAAATAATTCACTAAAGGCTCAATTAGCCAAAGAGCCAAAAGGCTTCCTCCAAAAGCAAAAACCATTCTGTATGAAGAAAGTGTTGTTCTTTCTTTTCTGTCAGACGACATTACACCTAAAAGAGAGGCATAGGGTACATTGATTAATGAATAAATCATCATCATGGCTGAATACGTTACGTAAGCATAAATTATTTTTCCTTTTTCGTCAAAATCCGGTGTATAAAATGTCAATACTCCAATTACGGCAAAAGGTACAGCAACCCATAATAAATAAGGTCTGAATTTTCCCCATTTGCTTTTTGTCCTGTCAGCTATAATTCCAACAATCGGATCGAAGCAGGAATCCCAGATTCTGGTAATCAAAAACATAGTTCCTACTACGGCAGGTGCCAATCCGAAAACATCGGTATAGAAAAATAGAAGGTACATGCTGAATATTTTCCAGAACATTGAAGATGCTGCATCTCCAAGACCGTAACCTATTTTTTCTTTTAAGCTAATTTTGTCGTGCATCAGGTTTTTTTTAAGGTTGTGGTTATAGATTTGGGGGTAATTATTTAAGTGCTTTTTTAATGTCTTTTTCAAATAAAGTTTTGTCTGAATTATAGAAATCAACAAAATTTTTTTCGCTTACCTGACCGGAAAATGGTGCGTAATAATGCATTTTTTGTTCTTTTTCCTGCCAGCCATGGTTTCTCCATAATAATACATAAGAAATTTTATAATCCCCAATGGCTTTAGATAGGGTTCCGGTCCACCATTGCGGGTCAGGAACAGCTTCATATCCAGCTTCTGCAAGAGCCATAAGTTTATGTTTTTTCTGGGCAATTTCGTTTAATATTTTAAATTGATTTTGAATTTCGGTAATAAATTTTTGTCCATTTTTATCTTCATTATTCTGATAACTGTCAAAACTGAGAATATCTGCATAATTATCACCGGGATAATTAGCCAGGAATTCAGTTTCAGAACTAAAACTTCCTGTATTGTATACATAAATTAAATTATGGACTCCTTTTTTTTGCAAATACTCAAAAGTAAATTTCCATAAAGATTTAAATTCTTCAGGAGTACAATTTCCTTTTCCCCACCAAAACCAGCCACCTGTAAGTTCATGGTAAGGTCTGAAAAGGATTGGGATATTTTTTCCTTTTTTATCTTTTAATGACAAAAAGAAATTTGCAGCTTTATCCAGCCAACTAGTGAATTTTTTATGATTTTCGCCGTCCGGTAAAATTGTCTTTAATGAATTAGGTGTATTGTCCCAGGCATTTTTTCCTGTTGCAGGATTGTCAAAATGCCAGCTTATTGTCGATATTCCGCCTCTTTCATTTGCTTCCTTTATATATTGTTTCATTTTATCAAACGGGACACCATCAATGTTTTTAGTGTCATCTTTTTCTAAACCTGCGATATCCCAGCCATAAACGGCAGGATAATCTCCAACGACATCTTTTATATCACTTCGTTTATCTTCATATTTCCAATTAACACCATATGCAAGATCGTCCTGATGACCAAAAAGATACCCTTTTTGAGTTAATTGATTGAGTTTTTTATATAGCGAAACAGTCTCAGATGTTGCTTTTTTATCTGAAATTGACAAATTACTATTAGTAACAATATCTTTCGCAGAACAAGAAGTTCCTATAAATACTGACATCATTAAAGTTACTATGTTTTTTTTCATTTTGAATCTGGTTGTTTTCAACGCACTGTGAGTAAATCTATAAATCAACTAAAAAAATCTTATTTTTCTTATCGAAAATTTAGTAGCTTTTTTGGTCTAAAATTATTAAAACTATAAAAAGATATTGTATTAAAAATGATTAATGTTTATTATTAATATACTTTTTGTAAAATCGATAATTCTATTTTTCAAAGATATATGTATGTTTGTCGTGTATTTAATATTATTTTATCAATTATATATCATATTATTGCAAAATAATAAACGAATGTTGCTTCCTAAATAGTATTAAAAATGAATAATATTAAAAATTTTTATAGAGAAATTGCCCCGCTTTCTGCAGGAGATAGTTTTTTGGTTTTTGACAGAGTAAAGGATAGTTTTGATTTTCCGGTGCATTATCATCCGGAATTTGAAATCAATTTTATTTTGAATGGGAAAGGAGTGAAGCGTGTTGTTGGTGATAATATTGAAGAAATTGATAATGTAGAACTCGTTTTAATTGGGCCAAATTTATATCATGGATGGCAATTGAATAAATGTAGCAGTAAAAAAATACATGAAATTACGATTCAGTTTCATAATGATTTATTTCATGAATCCTTACTTTCCAGACGTATTATGAATCCGATACGGGATATGTTTAATCGTTCTATTCATGGCATTCTTTTTTCGAAAAAGGTAGCCGAAGAATTAACGCCGAGACTCATAAGTCTTTCTAAATTAGATGGTATGGATTATTTTCTTGAAATTACTTCCTTGCTTTATGATTTGGCTAATTCCAGGAATCAAAAATTACTTTCTACTTTTACGGTTGATTACGATACGTTTGATGATTACGATAAGATGAAGCTGGTGTATGAATATGTTCAAAAGAATTTTACAGGTAAAATCACACTTGAGGATGCTGCTAATGTAGCAAGTATGTCTATGATTTCATTTAATCGATTTATAAAAAAGCGAACAGGAAAAACCTTTGTCAATTATATTAATGATATTAGGATCGGATATGCTGCACGTTGGCTCGTTGAAAAGGAAATGAGTGTTTCTGAAGTTGCTTTTAAATGCGGCTTTAATAATATAGCAAATTTCAATCGTAGCTTTAAAATTACTAAAAATTGCACTCCTAGTCAGTATAGAGAAGATTTTTCCGGACTGAAGCGTATTTTGTAGTGATACTTTTTTTTCATAAACAAATATTATTTTTAACGAAATCGTTTTCTTTTTCCTATTTTGTTAACTTTTCTTTATGATTTATAGGTGTTAGAGCGGTGTTGTTGTGAATAATGTAATTTTTTCACGTATTTATTTTGATATATGTTTTTTTTAACTCTTATAGTAAAAATATCATCAGTAAATGATATAATACTATCGATTTAATGTTATCTTGTGTTATAGATTTGTTAAAATAATTTGAAGGAAATAATATCACTTATTTGTTACCGAAAATTATAAGTTAAAAAAAAACAATTTAAAACTAACCAACATTTATTATGAAAAAACTAATGACTAATTTTATTCATTGGAATGCTAACCACAGAGCGATTCCATTGATTTTATTTTTGTTACTTACGAGTAATTTTATTACGGCACAGAGTAAAATATCAGGTACTGTGTCCGATGAGAAGGGATTGTCTATCCCGGGAGCCAATATTTCTGTCGTTGGGCAAAGAGCGTCAGTTTCGACTGATTTTGATGGAAAATATTCTATTGATGCTCCTGCGAATGCGACTTTAGAATTCTCTTTTATTGGATTTAATACTCTAAGAATAGCAGTAGATGGCAAAAAAAGTATAAATGCCGTTTTAAAATCTGCTGCTGAAGAACTAAAGGATATAGTTGTAATTGGATATGGTACTCAAAAAAGGAAAGACATAAACAGTGCTATTTCCAGTATCAGTTCAAAAGATATCGAAAATATCAAGGTTGCTTCCTTTGATCAAATGATGCAGGGTAAGGCTGCTGGTGTTGTTGTAAGTAATAATTCTGGTGAGCCAGGGTCGAATGTTTCTGTAAAAATTAGAGGAGCTTCATCTTTAACTGGTACTAATGAGCCTTTGTATGTAATTGATGGAGTGCCAATTTCCGGAGATGCTAGAAATTCATCTACATCTGGAAGAAATGCAGCTGGAAATTCTAATTTTTCTAATTCTGGTAATATTACTTATAGTCCATTAGCGATGTTAAATCCTAGTGATATTGAATCTATAGATATTCTTAAAGATGCTTCAGCTACTGCTATTTACGGTTCACGTGGTGCAAATGGAGTTATTATCGTTACAACAAAATCCGGTAAAAAAGGTACTGGAAAATTAACTTATGAGCATTCTTATTCGTTCAGTAATTTGCCTAAAAAATTGCCTTCTATGAATTTGCAACAATATGCAACTCATCAAAATGCTTTAGCAAATGTGTATGATCCTACACAACTTCGTCCTGAATTTGCTCATCCTGAGCTTTTAGGAAAAGGAACAGATTGGCAGGATGCTATTTACGAAACAGGAATTATGACTTCAAACCAATTATCTTTTTCGGGTGGTAAAGATGGTGTTAATTATTATCTTTCCGGAGGTGTTTTGAATCAGGAAGGTATCGTGATTGAATCAGCATTTAAAAGATATAATTTTAGAGCTAATATTGATGCTCAAGTTAATAAATTTATAAAAGTAGGTCTGAATGTAAGTGGTGCATTAACAGATGAGAAATTAACTTTAAATGGTCAATTTAATGGTGTTGTTGCTACTTCATTAACGGCTACACCAGATGTTCCTGTTCAAGAATTGTCAGGATCTTTTTCTGGACCTGTAGGAAATCAAAGTTCGTTTGTTAATCCTGTTGCAACTTCTTTATTAGGATCTAATACATTGGTTAGAAAAAATTATTCTGGAAATTTTTACACTCAAATTGATATAGTAAAAGGGTTAAATTATCGTTTTGAGGCTGGTGGTTATATGTATGATAATTTAAGCCAAAATTTTAATCCAATGTATTCTCTAGGGAACGCAGTAAAAGATTATGCAACTTTAGATTATAGTCCATCTTCTGGTAATTCTTGGAACTTAAAAAACATGCTTACTTATAGAAATACTATTGGTAAACACAACTTCACAGTTTTGGCAGTACAAGAGTCTAATAGAGCACATTGGGAAGGATATAATATTAATGCTACGGGTTTCAAGGATAATAATCATAAATTACTAGCAGATTCTGATTTGTCTCAAGCAAAAACGCAACAACCATACCAAGGATCGCAAACATTATCTTCTTATTTAGGAAGGGTAGTTTATGATTATGCTGGTAAATACGGACTTTCTGCAGCAGTTAGAGCAGATGGTTCTTCTAAATTTATTGTAGGTAATAAATGGGGAGTTTTTAGTTCTGTCGGTGGTTCTTGGAAGCTTTCTAATGAGACTTTTATGGAAGATACTAAAAAGTATATTGATAACATTAAATTTAGATTTGGTTGGGGACAAACAGGTAACAATCAAATTGGTAATAATTTATATGATTCTAACTTGCATGCTGTTACTAGTTCAATGGGGAATTCTTATTTACCATCGAATACACCTAATAGCGCTTTAAAATGGGAAACTCAGGAGCAAACCAATTTAGGTTTAGATTTTACATTATTTGATTCTAAACTTACCGCTTCTGTGGATGTGTATAATAAAGTTTCTAAAAACTTCTTGTATTCACTTCCTTTGCCAAATTTCCTTTCTGGTGGGGGTGATTATGAAGGGGGTATAAATCCACCGAATGTTAATTTAGGAAGTATGCGAAATAAAGGTATTGAGGTTGCACTTGGGTACTCTCATAATTTTTCTCAAAACTTTTCATGGAATGCTAGCTTGAATTTATCTAAATATGTGAATGAAGTTACTGATATGGCAGGATTGAATATTGTTAAAACAATGAATACTCTAGCCTATAATACCGTTACTGTTTCTAGAACAGTAGAAGGTTTACCAATTGGATCTTTTTATGGTTATCAATCAGAAGGTATTTATAGAACAGATGATGATTTATTGGCTTATGGGCATAATAATGGTGGTACTACTAATGTACCTTTGAAAAATGGAACTAATTCCTTATTACCAGAATTTAAAAAAGGAGATGTAATTTATAAAGATCAAAATAATGATGGTATTATTGATTCGAAAGATTTAGTGCCAATTGGAAATCCAAATCCAAAATTAACTTATGGATTTACCAATAATTTCAAATACAAAAATGTTGATTTATCTATTTTTCTTCAGGGAACTACAGGAAATAAATTAATGAATTTAACTAAAGCATCTGGTACAATGAACAGTAATCTTGGGGTTAATTATTTAAGTGAAGCAGCAGATTTTTATTCAGCTGAAAATTTAGATGGAGCTTACCCAACACCATCAAAATATGACAATATCAATAATGCAGTATCTTCTCGTTTTATTGAAGATGGTTCTTATTTAAGAATTCAGAATGTAACTATTGGTTATTCGTTACCGTCTGATTTGATTTCAAAAATAAAATTATCTAGATTAAGACTTTATGCAACGGTACAAAATCTATACACTTTTACAAAATACACAGGTTATGATCCTGAGGTAGGTTCTTACAACCAGGATGCATTGTTGTCAGGTGTTGATAATGGACGTTACCCTACGCCTAGACAAATATCTTTAGGTTTAAATGTTGAATTTTAATACGTATTAATATTATGAAAAATATAATAAAAAGAAGCAGTGCTATTGCTATAACTTTGGTATTGTTGGTTTCATCTTCTTGTTCTCAGGACTTTATTGATGTACCACCAGTGGGAACACCAACTATAAGTAACTATTATGACTCAGACTTAAAACTAGATAATGCCTCTAATGGTTTGTATGGTTTAGTATGGTTTAATATGAACAAGGCTGGGTATTATGGGATTACAGATGTGATTTCTGGTAATATGTATGCAGGTCCGTATAATGATTTTGGTACATTTACTGATTTAAGTTTTACCAATACAGCCTCTTATATTTCTGATTCATGGAGATCATGTTTTGGAGCTATCTCAAATTCTAATGCTTATATAAACAGTTTGCCTGTCAGTGTGGGACCAAATGTTAGTAAAGAAGCTTTAAATAATGCTTTGGGAGAAGCACATTTTATCAGAGCTTTTGCTTATTTTTTCTTAGTGAGAACTTGGGGTAATGTGCCTATTATCGAAAACAATGCTGATTATTCTAAGAATTTTGTTATTCCTAGTAATCCAGTTGAAGATGTTTATAAATTTATAGAAAATGACTTTAAATTTGCTGCTGCAAATTTGAGAACAAAAACTAGAGGTTCTGATTATGCTGCAAACGCTCACGTTTCTAGTGGTTCTGCAAAAGCATTTTTAGCAAAGGTATATTTATATGAAAAAAAATATGACCTAGCTAAAGCCATGGCTCAAGATGTAATTAATAGCGGAGAATTTAAATTATTAGGAGGTGAAGATTTGCCTACAAAATCTTTTGCTGATTTGTATTTACAAAAAAACAATAATAACGAAGAATCTATCTTTGCATGGCAATGGACAGGGACAGGTGGTTATTTTGATGGTAACTTCTCTAATACAACATTTGCTCCAGAGAATAGATTAGTAGAGACTACTTATTCTGCTCAGATTGCTCCATCTCAGGATTTAATTCACAATGCTTTTGAGGCTGGTGATAAAAGAAGAAAAGAGACATTCATGATAGATGGAGATTATTATGAGAATTTAACGTATGCAGCAACACTTGCAGTAGGTGCACCTTATGTTTTAGGGTACACATTTGATTCAACATCACCATTCTTACCTGATGGGACTACAGCTAATCCTACACGTAATGGTGTTCAAAATTCTGGTGCTGGATTAAAAAAATATGTAATAGGAAAAGAAAATTTACCAATTACTGGGAAATTTAATAAAGTAAATAATGGTGAAAGCAGTATGAATACCTATCAAATGCGTTATGCTGAATTGTTATTAATTTATGCAGAAGCAATATTAGGTTCACAATCAGGTAGTACTAGTGATGCACAAGCTCTTAAGGCGTTTAATGCGGTTCATGTTAGAGCTGGTTTACTACCAAAGGCTACAATATCTTTTGATGATATATTCAAAGAAAGACGTGCAGAATTAGCTTGTGAAGGTGATTATTACTTTGATTTAGGTCGTTTGCCTTTTGCTAAAGCGAAAGAAATATTAGAGGGACAAAACAGAGGGGATAAAGATAATGAGAAACATATATCAATTTCTGCAACAAGCCTTTTATTGCCTTATCCGTCAGATGATTTGATTAAAAATCCAAAATTGACAGAAGTAGCTCCGTATACTTTTAAATAATTTTTAAAAATAAAAATATGAAAAATATAAAAATTGTTACGTTAACAGCATGTATTGCATTGATGTTATCCTTAATGTTTTTTAGTTCATGCTCGAACGATGATTCTTCTAGCGGCTCTGGTGCAGCCCCAGTTATAGAGTCGGTAATACGTACGGGTTATGATGAAAACAAAGTGATTTTTCCACTAGATCCAGTTACAATTGGAATTCCGAAAAATTATTACATCATTCATGGAAAAGGATTACTCTCTACTCAGAAAGTATATTTTAATGATTATGATACTTATTTTCGACCAACTTATGTAACAGATACTGATATCGTTATAATGATTGACGGTAATACGCCTTATGCTGATTCCTCTAATAAAATTAAACTGGTAACTAAAAAAGGTACTGTGCTTTATGATTTTATAATTGCGCCACCGCTTCCTATTATTGATTGGTTTAATGCTATGAATGGAGCAGAAGGTGACCAAATTACGATTATGGGTAATTACTTTATAGCTCCAATTGTGACCCTTGCTAAAACGGAAACATTACCTGAAGTTCCTGTTACGATTGTTTCTTCTACTATGAATGAAATTGTAATAAAAATACCAGCAAATGCTAACTCTAGAAGCATTTCGGTTACAAACGCTTCAGGTACTGCAACTTCTGCTTCTGCAATTGGTAGTTCAATTTATGATGATAAATTTTATGCTGCTTATTCTCAAGGGGGTTGGGGTATTGATAATGTTAATTTGGCTAATACAACTGCTTCAGAGGTTGCACAAGGTGCAAAAGCAATTAAGTATGATATAAGTGCTTGGTCAGGGCTTCAATTAGATTTTTCAGATGGAATACCTGTTCCTGCAGGTGCTGTAGGACTAAGATTTCAAATAAAAGCTAGTACTCCTTGTGCAATTGGTATGATTATTAATCAAGGGAATTGGGGCAGTCCAGTACCTTTTTCTCTTAATGGGAAATATGCTGAATATGTTATCAAATGGGCAGATTTAGGACTTGCAGCTGCTCCTGCATCAATAACAAGTATTGTATTTTTTAATAATGCTACTGCTTCTACTCAATATGTAGACGATATAGGATTTAAATTTTAAATTTTTTGGTTTGAGTTAGTTTAAGATATTCCCTGATTGAAAGATTAGGGAATTCTTTTTTATAATATATTTTAAATTTAATAATAATGAAAAAAATAATTTTAGTATTTGCTTTAAGTTTGTCATGTTTAGGTTTCAGCCAGGGAAACACCCATACACAGGCAGGGGGTAAATTTGAAGGTTTGGCAATGACGCCGCCAATGGGTTGGAATTCATGGAATACTTTTGGAACTAGTATCGATGAAAAATTAGTCAAAGAAACAGCAGACATTATGGTTTCATCAGGAATGGCAGCGGCAGGTTACAATTATATTGTGCTTGACGATGGCTGGATGGCAAAAGAACGTGATGTTAATGGGGATTTGGTTGCTGACCCTGTTAAATTCCTTAACGGAATGAAAGCTGTAATTGATTATGTACACAGTAAAGGTTTGAAATTTGGATTGTACAATTGTGCAGGAACCCAAACTTGTGCTGGTTACCCGGGAACTCGTGGTTATGAATATCAGGATGCCCGCTTTTATGCTAAATTAGGAATCGATTTCTTAAAATACGATTGGTGTAACACCCAGGGAATTACAGCAAAAGAAGCGTATACAACAATGAGTAACGCACTTAAAACTGCAGGAAAACCAATTGTTTTCAGTCTTTGTGAATGGGGGGATAATCAGCCGTGGGAATGGGGAAAGCCAGTTGGTAACCTATGGAGGATCTCGGGAGATATTTATCCTTGTTTTGATTGTGAGTTTAAACATCCGGAAAATTGGTCATCCTGGGGATTTATGAAAATTGTAGAAATGCGAAAAGATATTCGTAAATATTCAGGCCCAGATCATTGGAATGATTTTGATATGATGGAAGTAGGAAATGAAATGAATGATACAGAAGATAAATCGCATTTTGCCATGTGGTGTATGATGGCTTCGCCGCTTGTTGCCGGAAATGATTTCAGAAAAATGTCAAAAGAAACACTGGCAATTTTAACAAACAAGGAATTAATAGCTGTCAATCAGGATAAATTAGGAATTCAGGGCTTTAAATACTCGGCTGAAGATGGATTAGAGGTTTGGGTAAAGCCTTTATCTGATGGAAATTGGGCTGTTACTTTTTTAAATAGAAGTGATGTTGCTAAAAAAATCAATTTTGACTGGAAAAAACACACTATAAAAGATGCTGATTTTGGTTACGAAGCCGATTTTAATAAAACAGTTTTCAAATTAAAAGACCTTTGGAAAAACAAAGAAACAGGAAATACAAAAAAGAATTTTGTTGCAGACCTTGCTTCTCACGATTCTGTAACATTAAGATTAATTCCATAAATATTCTATTATGAGATTAAAAGCTAAACTTTTGATTATCGTCTTATTATTGATATTTAGTGAGTCAAAAGCACAATTTGTAAAACGTCATGGGCAATTAAGTGTTCAGGGAACTCAGCTGGTTGATAAAAATAACAACCCAATCGTATTAAGAGGAATGAGTTTTGGCTGGCATAGCATGTGGCCGAGGTTTTATAATGAAAAAATAGTAAATTGGTTAAAAAAAGATTTCAATTGCAACATTATTCGTGCCGCAATGGGTATCGAACTAGGTGACAGGCCCTATATAAAGGACGCTCAATTCTCAAAAGAAAAAATTGAAACTGTTGTAAAAGGAGCTATAAAATCTGAGATGTATGTGATTATCGATTGGCACAGTCATAATGTCAATCTGAATGAAGCAAAAGGTTTTTTTGCAGAAATGTCTAAGAAGTATGCTAAATATCCAAATATAATCTACGAGGTCTTTAATGAGCCGGATTATGAATCCTGGACAGAAGTTAAGTCTTATGCCGAAGAAATAATTAAGGTTATACGAGAGAACGATCCAAATAACGTTATTTTAGTGGGCTGTCCACATTGGGATCAGGATATAGATCTTCCGGCTGCAGATCCAATAACAGGATATAATAACATAATGTATACAATGCATTTTTATGCGGCAACACATGGCAAGGAGTTACGGGACAGAACAGATGCAGCTATAAAAAGCGGGCTTCCTGTTTTTATTTCTGAATCAGCAGGAATGGAAGCTTCTGGTGATGGACCTTTAAATCTTCAGGCCTGGCAGGAATATATTGATTGGATGGAAGCCAGAAAGTTAAGCTGGATTACATGGTCGATTTCGGATAAAGATGAAACTTGCTCTATATTAAAGAAAACAGCCAGTTCAGAAGGAAAATGGAAAGATGAAGACCTAAAAGAATCAGGAATCAAAGTTCGTGACTTCTTAAGAAAATATAATTCAGAAAAATAATATAAGAATTTATAAGAAAGCCTGTTCTAAACTGAACGGGCTTTTTTTATTTAGAGTACGTACAACTTAGTTAATCTGCATGGTTCTTAATAGAAGCCGGATTTGTTTTTTGTAAGAATTAAAGTTTTTTTAATTTATTTTGTTGTGTATTTTAAAAATAATTTACAACTGTTATTTTATAAATATTTTTAAAACCCCTGTTTTTTATAGGGTTGATTGTTGTTTTTTAGTATTAAAAACTAAATTTTTCATTTTTTTATTTAATAAATAATTATTACCCCTGTCTTTTTAGATGCAAAATTCAAAAAAAGTCATTATTGTATTTTCAAAAACGAATTCATATTAATATGAAATAATGATTATTTTTAAATTAATTTTTGTAATCCGTAATTCTTTCTGAAAAACATTAAAAAAATAGATTTCGATTCTTTTACTTATGCAAAAGTTAATAAATTCGCTGAAGAAAATGAAAATGTTGATGGAATGGAATTCTTAAATAAATTATATAATTATAATTTATGCTATAAAATTTAACTAACCAAAATCAATTAATAACTAAAAAACCAATTCACACATGAAAAAAGTATTACACATTTTTGCCGCAATGTTAACAAGCTCTTTTGCATTTGCTCAGGAAGATGCACCAGAATCTACTTCTACTCCTTTAGAAATTTCAGGTTCTGGAGATTTATATTACAAATATGATTTTGCTAAAGTTGGTAATATCCCAACAAGTTTCGGAACAGATCAGAATTCTGTTTCTTTAGGAATGTTAGATATTGCATTGAAGAAAAAAATAAAAAATGTGTCTTTTGTAGGTGAAATTTCTTTTGGACCAAGAGGTCAGTATCAATCAATCCCGAATGGTGATGGAGCAGCTTTAAATGCTGAAAATTCATTCCACATCCAAAATTTATATGCTAGTTATGCAGTTTCTGATAAACTTAGTTTGACCGCAGGTTATATGGGGACATTTATTGGATATGAGGTAATTTCTCCTGTAGCTAACTTTCACTACTCTACTTCTTATTTGTTTACTAACGGACCATTCCAAAATGCAGGTGTTAAAGCGAATTATGCAATAACGGAGAAATTTGGAGCAATGGTAGGTGTGTTTAATGACTCTTGGAATAAATATAATGCTGACCCACAAAAAGGATTAAATGCTGTAGGCGGTCAATTATCTTTTGTAACTGATAAAGCGAGTGCTTATTTGAATTTTATGGATGGCTCTGTAAGTGGTACTATTGTTGACTTGACTGCAACATTCCAGTTATCTGAAAAATTCAAATTAGGATTAAACGCCGCTGATTTTTCAAACGAAGGTGATGTTGGTTATTCAGGAGCAGCTTTATACCCATCTTATGCGATCACTGATGCCTTTGCTTTAGGATTGCGTGGAGAATATTTTAAATACAAAGAAGGTTCTGGAGATACAAGTGTTACAGCTCTTACCTTGTCAGGAAATTATAAAATAAACGGTTTGACTATTATTCCGGAGTTTAGACTTGATTCTAATTCAGATGAAGTTTTCGTAGATTCGGATTTAGCTCCTGCTAAATCTGCTTCTCAAGTGCTTTTAGCTGTGGTTTACGGATTCTAAGCATTAATTATTAAACATACTCTTTCTAGAGATAAAGATTGATATTTTTTTTTTTTTTGGAAGCTGTCAAAATTTTATAATTTTTGGCAGCTTTTTTATTGATGTGAATTTTTATTGAAGAATAGCTTTCAAAGAAAAAGTGAAGGAATGCTTTAAGAAACAGAACACGGTGTTTTAGAGAATAATATTAAGCTTTTTAAAGATAGATAGCATGCGGTATATAGTTGGGCTGCTTATTAAATAAAAAAATGCGTTTCGGAATTTTATTCGGAAACGCATTTTTATTTTGTATAGTTGATTTTTATTGCAATTGCTTTTTGTAAATCGAATAGATCGTGTCTATTGTTTTTCTGTCTAAAGTTACACTTGTGTCAGTTTGGATATAATGCAATTTAAAGGCAATTATCGCTGCCGAAAGATTTTTGGTATTATAACCTATAATTCTCAAAGCAGGTTCGATTTTAAAGTCAAAAGGAGCTTCTTCCAGAATTTCGTCCGGCCAAATTCCAAAACCTTTTTCTGCTAATGTTTTCCAGGGGAATAAAGCACTCGGATCTTGTTTTCTCCCAGGTGCAATATCAGAATGTCCTAATATATTTTGAGTAGGGATACTATAATCTTTTTTTAATTTAGTTAAAAGGGCAACCAAACTGCTGATCTGTGCTTCCGTAAAAGGTTTAAAACCATTATTGTCGAGTTCAATACCAATTGAACTTGAGTTTAAATCGGTATTTTTCCCCCAGGTTGATGCTCCGGCATGCCACGCCCTTAAATAATCATTTAACATCTGAACGACTTTTCCGTTTTCAGAAATTATATAATGAGCACTTACTTGCGTTTTGGTCTTAGTAAAAGTGTTTATGGTTTGCTGAATTGAATCTTGCGCTGTATGATGAATAATTATAAAACTTGGTTTTCTTAAATTAAAATTGACAGTACCAATCCATTCTGTATTGATGCCGTTTAATAAAGCAGTAGAGCCTGTTTTTGACAGTGTATCTTTGATAATACCTAATTGTTGGGCATATGATGTATCAATGACTACAGGACTAACTGAAGGTATTGGCTGGGCTTCTTTGCTGGTAATTTGATTTTCTAAAGTTTTAAGCTGTTTATCATAGACTTTCTCAGTGTCCTTATATGGGTTTTTTGTAGCACAAGAAGCAATAATAATTGCTAAAATAAGATAACAAAGATGTCTTTTTACCATGGTTTAATTAGATTGTAAGATTAATTGAAACAATTATTCCTGAGTTTTTGGTGTTTCAGGATTTTCTTTGGCCTCCTCTTTGGAATCTTTTTTCTTTTTTGACTTTGGTTTTTTAATTTCCTTAAAATTCTCCATAAAAAAAGTATATTTTTCAACTTGATCAGGATTAAGAAAAGCTGTTATTTTTTTATTTGTACTTTCTCTCAATGCTTTTATTTGCTCCATTTTTTCTTCCTGATTGCTGCTTTCATTTTTTAAAAGAACTCCTTGCTCTCTCATGCTGTCAGCTAAAACATTTGTTATTGCAATTGCCTGAAGCTCATCAAGATTTACCTCCGGTTTCATTTGTTCTACAATTTTTGCAGCCGTTTCTTCAGCAGGAACTTCTTTAGGTTTGCTTGGAGCACTTTGTGGACCCTGCATCATACTTCTGTCCATTCCCATTCCGCCGCCTCTTCCGTAACCATTTCCTCCATAACCATTATTGTACCCATTTCCGTATTGAGCCGAAACAGAGGTAATACAGAATATCGTGAAAACCAAAAGAAATAAGGATTGAATAGGTTTCATAAAGTATTTTATCAAAAGTTAGCAATATAATATGGTAAATTTAAGCAGGTTCTCCGTATAAATCAAATTCTGTTGCTTCAATTATCTTGATATTAACAAATTCTCCTGTTTTTACATAATGTTTTGATGCATCAATCAAGACTTCGTTGTCAACATCAGGACTGTCAAACTCTGTTCTGCCTACAAAATGAGCTCCTTCTTTTCTGTCAATAATACATTTGTAAACTTGCCCAACTTTTTCCTGGTTCAGGTCCCATGAAATTTGAGATTGTAATTCCATGATTTCATTGGCTCTGGCTTGTTTTACATCATCCGGAACATCATCTTCAAGTAAATATGCGTGGGTATTTTCTTCATGAGAATAAGCGAAACATCCCATTCTGTCAAATTTCATTTCCTGAACAAAATCTTTCAGGATTTCAAAATCTTCCTGGGTTTCACCGGGATATCCAACAATTAATGTTGTTCTGATTGCCATTCCGGGAACTGCAGCACGGAAATCTTTTAATAATTGAGTTGTCTTAGCCTGTGTAGTTCCGCGACGCATCGATTTTAAAATTGAATCCGAAATATGCTGCAACGGAATATCAATATAATTACAAATCTTAGGCTCGCGTTTCATTATTTCCAAAACATCCATTGGGAAACCGGTGGGGAAAGCATAATGCAGACGAATCCATTCAATTCCTTCAACTTTTACTAATGCTTCTAACAGTTCTGCAAGATTTCTCTTTTTATAAATGTCAAGGCCATAATAAGTTAAATCCTGAGCAATTAAAATCAATTCCTTAACACCGTTTTTAGCTAAACCTTCAGTTTCTTTAACTAATTTTTCAATAGTTTGCGAAACGTGTTTGCCACGCATAATCGGAATAGCACAGAAACTGCAGGGTCTGTCGCAGCCCTCGGCAATCTTTAAATAAGCGTAGTTTTTAGGAGTTGTTGTTAAACGCTCCCCTAATAATTCATGTTTATAATCGGCTCCTAAAGCTTTCAATAGTTGAGGTAACTCAGTTGTACCAAAATATTGATCTACATTCGGAATTTCTTTTTCTAAATCAGGTCTGTAACGTTCAGATAAACATCCGGTTACAAAAACTTTATCAACAAGTCCTTTGTCTTTTTTATCAGCATATTCCAAAATCATATTTACTGATTCTGCTTTGGCATTATCAATAAAACCGCAAGTGTTAATCACAATGATGTTTCCTTCTCTTTCTGCAGGAGCTTCATGTTCAACATCTTTTCCGTTTGCACGAAGTTGTCCCATCAACACTTCACTATCATATACATTCTTCGAACACCCAAGAGTGATTACGTTAATTTTGTTCTTTTTTAAAGACTTGGTTCTCATACTTTTATAAATTGGAGTGCAAAATTACACTTTTTTATCCAAACACCGCTTGTTTCGGTTTCATTTAGGTGTTTTTTATGAAGCTATTCCTGCTGTACACTATATCTTTTTATCTGCAAAAAGCAGATAAAAAGGATGCCGTTTCCATCAGGGCTAAAAAAATTCCGCCAGGCAAGACCTGACGGAATTCTTTATTCATCTATTTTTATTTCTAATTACAATTCAAATAATAAAGTCAACGACACATTATTCAGTTTTGATGTAATGTTGGCAGCATCAGTAAATCCTCTGTCAAAAAATCCCTGATTTGATTTTCTTTCTAAATAAGAATAGGCTAAATCTACTTTTGTAGTGCCAAAGTTATATCCCAAACCGCCGGAATAACTGTTTAAGTCACCAATTGTAGTTCCGTTTTTATAAGGACTTCCTTCAAAACGATATCCTCCGCGCAGGCTTAATTGTTTTATTTTGAATTCAGCACCAATTCTTAATTCACCATTACTTAATTTACTATTATTAGTTAATTGATCACTAACATCACTATTTAAATCTCTAAAGTAGGCATCGTTAGTTGGTTTGAATTTTGTGTTGCTATAATTTTTAATAGCGTAATCAACACTAATTAAACCGGACTTTCCAAATACATAAGCGCCGCTAAAAGTTATTTTTCCGGGAGTTTGTAATTTGTATGGATCATAGACATTTATTACATCCGGATTTACAGACGCATCGATTGGTTGTCCACCATTTGCTTGTCTTGTAGTATATAGACTTTGTGATATTTCTTTATAAAGCTCGTACCATGTATTCGATTCGTATGCTAAACCAAGACGGAAAGATTCTGTGACTTTGGCAATTGCGCCCACTTGAAAAGAAAACCCATTTCCGTAAGTATATTGATTATTGTTGAAACGCAAATTTGATATTGTTTCGCCGGTTGCTAATGGATTGTCATTATCTTCATAAAAACTGCTGGTTCTTCTGTAATCAGTAACGTGAACATTTAAATTTGCTCCTAAATAAAGACGGTCTTTATAGGAAGTTGCTATGTTGAAACTTAATTTACTATTATACCCTCTTTCGTGAATTTCATTTTCGTGATAATAATTACCACCTGAAGGTATATTGCTTGTGTATTGAGTATTGTTGTCGGTATTACTTGCAGGATTAATTACAAACCCATTATACCCAAAATAAGCTTGTTGCTCATCATAAAATTGATCTCTATATGAGATTTTTGTAATGTCTCCTAATTTAATTCCGTTTGCATAAGCTAAAAAATAATTGCCTACGGAATTTGTTGGATTTGTTCCGACAGAAACAGTATTATTGTCGAAATTATTTGTGGTTTCATAAGTGGCTCCAATCGCAAATTTTTTCCAGTTGTTATTTGGGTTTCTGTCATAAAAAACAAAAACACCACCAGCCTGGTTCAGAATAAATGAATTTTCCTTGTCATTAGTCTGATTTCCAAAATAGTTGGAATTATTTTTAATGTTCTGATTGCTTAAAGTTACTCCAACCTGATTGTTCGAAAATATAGCAGACCCTGCAGGATTGACAGTTAAAGAGGATAAGTCTCCACCTACAGCACCAAAGGCACCATTCATCGCTCTAAATCTGGCAGTTCCCGTAAGATTGTCTTGTGCATAACGCACTGCATCTGAAACAGTTTCCTGAGAATTTGAGACGCTGAAAGTTAGCCCTGATATAATTAGGAATAATATTTTTTTCATTTGGCTTAAGTTTTAAATGATTTTATAGTTGTGTCTGATCTGAAGAAACAAAAGAATGAATTATCTTCTGCCTCCACCACCGCCATAAGATCTTCCACCACCGCCACCGCCGCCAGAGGATCTCATGCTTCCGCCACTACTGTTTGTTGAGCGTGATGGGCTGGGAGAGTAGCTTCTTGATGAGTTGTTATTATTTGTACTGTTGTTATTGTAATTGTAGCTTCTGTTTGTAGTAGTACTGCTCGATCTTCTGTTTGAGTAATCGTAACTGTTATTATTTTGACCTTGAGCTGTACTTCTTCTGTTTGTAAACATAGGGCTTGATGTTCTGCCGTTTACAGAAGCACCTCTCCTGTAATCAGTGTACTCACTTCGTCTATTGGTGGTGTTATAGTTACTTCTGTTAGTGTAGTTTCTATTGCTGTTAGTGTAACTTCTGTTAGAAAAGTTTCTATTTGTAGCATAGCTTCTGTTTGAAGTATAGTTTCTTCCTCCGTAGTATGAGGCAGAACCTCTTCTTCCATAATTATAAGAGTAATTGTTATATCTGTAACCATATCCTCCTCCCCAATAATATCCAGGGTAATTCCATCCATATCCATATCCGTAACCAGGTCCCCAATATCCAGGGTAACCACCCCAGGCATAACCAGGATATCCCCAATAACCACCACCATAACCCCATCCATAATAAGGATATCCTAATCCAAATCCCCATGACCAGGAAGGGTTGGAGTAAACGTTAATAGCTACTTCTGAATTACTGCTTCCCCAAGCAGGATAAGCGGTAGCAGTAGTTTGGGTACTGTCATTTTCAGCATAATTACCGTAATTGTCTACATCTGTAAAAATTTCAGTTGGCTGATTATCATCTTGTAGCGACTTGAAATAATCCTTATATTGGTTATTAGCGTTAGTGCTTGTTTGTCTATACGTGTTTGGTGTGTTACCATAAACGCCGTCATTATCATAATATGATGTATTTTGGTAAGAACCACACGATGTTAGTAGAAAACTCAGTAATCCGATTAAATAGAAAAAACCTGAGTTTTGGCGAAGAGAAATAGAAGTTTTCATATCTGTGGTGTTTTTTATTGTTGCACATTACAAAAATAGTTAGTTTTGCGGAACTATTTAGTTAAAAAAATAAAACAAAATTTGTGCCAAACTATTCAATATGAGTAAGAACCTCACTACAAGATCAGAAGATTATTCGAAATGGTATAACGAACTGGTTGTAAAAGCAGATTTAG
Source organism: Flavobacterium sp. (assembly GCA_039931915.1). Lineage (GTDB taxonomy): Bacteria > Bacteroidota > Bacteroidia > Flavobacteriales > Flavobacteriaceae > Flavobacterium. Next base: position 66,467 of record JBDTRA010000019.1, read on the forward strand.
CCGAAAATTCAGGAGTTAGAGGATGTATGGTAATCAAGCCATACGGATATGCTATTTGGGAAAAAATGCAGGCTGAGTTAGACAGAATGTTTAAAGAAACAGGACATCAAAATGCCTATTTTCCTTTATTTGTACCTAAAAGCATGTTTGAGGCTGAGGAAAAAAATGCCGAAGGATTTGCAAAAGAATGTGCTATCGTAACACACTACAGATTAAAAAACGATCCGGATAAACCTGGAAAATTAATGGTTGATCCCAATGCTAAACTTGAAGAGGAACTAATTGTTCGCCCTACAAGTGAGGCAATTATTTGGTCGACCTATAAGGGATGGGTGCAATCATACAGGGATTTACCTTTATTGATTAACCAGTGGGCTAATGTAGTGCGTTGGGAAATGCGTACACGTTTGTTTTTAAGAACAGCTGAGTTTTTATGGCAGGAAGGCCATACTGCACATGCTACAAAAGCTGAGGCTATAGAGGAATCTGAAAAAATGATGAATGTTTATGCAGATTTTGTTGAGAACTTCATGGCTATTCCGGTAGTAAAAGGTATAAAAACCGAAACGGAGCGTTTTGCAGGTGCAGATGAAACATATTGTATTGAAGCATTGATGCAGGACGGAAAAGCATTGCAGGCTGGGACATCTCACTTTTTAGGGCAGAATTTTGCAAAAGCTTTTGATGTTAAGTTTGCAAACGCTGAAGGAAAACAAGAACACGTTTGGGGAACTTCCTGGGGAGTTTCAACCCGTTTAATGGGAGCTTTAGTTATGACGCATTCTGATGATCAGGGATTGGTTTTACCTCCAAATTTAGCTCCAATACAAGTTGTTATTGTTCCTATTCATAAAACGGATGAGCAATTAGAACAAATTACTGCAGCAGTCAATGAATTAGTGGCAAAACTAAGAAAATTGAAGATTTCGGTTAAATATGATGACAGAACGACACAAAAACCAGGATTCAAGTTTGCTGAATGGGAATTAAAAGGAGTGCCAGTTAGAATTGCTGTTGGACCAAAAGATTTAGAAAACGGAACTTTTGAGGTTGCGCGACGTGATACTTTGACAAAAGAGACAGTTTCCGGAGAAGGAATCGTAACTTATATAAATGACTTATTAGAGCAGATTCAAAACGATTTATTTAATAAAGCATTAGATTATCGTAATACACATATTACGGAAGTAAATAGCTTTGAGGAGTTTAAGGAAGTGTTAGAAGGGAAAGGTGGTTTTGTATCGGCTCATTGGGACGGTTCGGCTGCTACTGAAGAAAAAATAAAAGATCTGACAAAAGCAACAATTCGTTGTATTC
>JBDTRA010000020.1:0-60464 GCA_039931915.1 Flavobacterium sp.
TTAATTAAAAATCGAAATTTAAAATAGTACTCTTGTTTTATAGGGGTCAAAACACAGCCGATTCTCAGAGGCTTTTTTTGAGTTTATTCACAGACTGACGTTATCTGCAATTATTGCAAAAAATATGACAAACTTAAATGTAGAACATTTTCTGAATATCTATACCATTAGAAAAGGCATGCAGGACGAGGGAATAACAAACCCAAGTAAAAAAATAAAAGAGTTTACAAAAAATTTTGTAGAAAAATTGTCTAAAATGCCAATGGACGAAGAAATTATCATTGAAAATAGTTCTTTCTTTGATTCAAAAAGGAATTTAATAATTGAAATTCCAATCGATAGAGAAATGAATTTTTTCAAAACCAAAATGCCCAAAACTAGAAAAGCAGATTACTATTTAGGATGTTTAGATAGTTCTGTTTTTCTCGACTTTAATGTTTCTGGTGAAAATTTAGTATTTCTTATTAGAATATCTTTTGATGGATATGGATGTTGTAATTTTGAAGAAAACTCAAAGCCTTTAAGTATTGAAGATTCGAAAATCTTTATTCAATTCATAAATCATGATGAATTATTTCAAAACATAATTCGCTCACTCGTAAAAAAAGCACTTGAAATTAATAAAGAAAATATTTGGATAGATGCCCTGAATGAATATGAATTGCTTGAATTATAACTGTAGATAACAACGGTTTTGCAAGATTTGGTTTTAGGCATAATTTAAAGTTTTTCTTGTGTTTGTAAATTTTGTGTTAACCGAAGATAAATCTTAATTTAGTCCCAAACCGCTTGTAGCAAGGGAACTTTACAGACAATCTTCCCGTCTTTAAAGAGAAAATCTACTTCAAATTTTCATGTCCTATTTTTAGAAAAGTCAATTTCTGAACTTTGCATAATTAATTTTAAAACATAAAATATGACTGCGCAAGAAATCAAAAACAAAATTGACTCAATATCCTATTATCAAAATCGACACATAAAAAGCAACGCGCTTAATGTGTGTGACTTAATGATTAAAAGTAAAATTTTAACAAAATATGGAAAAAGTGTGGTGGAGAAAATCAAAACTGAGATTGAAAAAATTAAAGATCCGTGGTTGTGGAATGACAAGCCTGAGTTTACAGATTTGCATTACATTCAGAATAAGATAAATAAACTTTATAGCATTTTGGAATAAAAAGCCAGCCTATAGCAGCCATTTGGGGAATAGCTCGTTTATCTTTCTTGATAAATGCTCTAAACTTCGGCATTTCTTATTACAATTATTTAATGGCAATTAGGATTTCCCTGCACAAACAAACTCATATTAGAAGGAGAAATATAAGGAATTCCCAAACCTAAACCTCTCAAAATAAACAGAATCCCAATAATCACCGCAACATACGGAATTGCCTTTTGAATTTTATTTCTGAAAGGCAGTTTTATCATCGAATTAATATAAACAACTGCAGTCATTAAAGGCAAAGTTCCTAATCCGAATAAAATCATATACAAAACACCCAAACCGGCACTCTGCATGGCAATGGCGCCAAATAAGGCAACGTACACCATTCCGCAAGGCAAAAAACCATTGAGTAATCCAATGGTAAAAAATGATTTATAGGTTTTGGTTTTAAACTGACTGCCCAGACTTGATTTTATTTTAGAAATGATTTTGTAAACGGGTTTGGAGAAATTGTATTTTGAGAATAATTTCTCCGGAGTTAAAACAATCAGGATCATTATTACGCCAATAAAAACGGACATTTTTTGCTGCAATCCTGCCAGGAAAAATCCTCTTCCCAGTAAACCAAAAATCAAACCGATTGAAGCATATGCGGTCAGTCGGCCTAAATGATAGGTTATGATTTGGGTTGCTTTTTTGGTTTCATTCTGCCGGTCTACAGGTAACATCATCGCAATTGGCCCGCACATTCCGATGCAGTGAAAACTACTGATTAAACCAAATATAAAAGCCGTATACAACATTTGTTTTTATTTTTGCCACAGATTAACCAGATTAAAATGATTTAAAAATCTGCTAGATCTGCAAAATCTGCGTGAAAATTTTAGCACGCAGATTTTGCTAATTATGCAGATTTTAAAACTAAAAATAGCTTAGAAAATCAGTTTTATCAGCGTTCATTTTTAATTAACGTAAATCACTTCTTTCGAAAGGTATTTTTTCCCTTCGTATTGCCATTCCATATTGACTTTCCATTGCCCTTTGATTAATTTGTTTTTTGGAATCAGTAAAGACGAATTTTTCAAAGTGATTGGGGTATCAAAATCAAACTTTTTATTGGATGCACGGTACAACAATACATTTCCTTTTACTTTATCACTATCGAAAGTATCAGGAAAAATAACTCTCACACCTTCTGAAATATATTCGACAGAAGGTTTTTTCTGTAGATCGTGTGCATTTTGAATACGAGCCATTTCATCCTGAAAATGGGAATCATGTTTGTAATATTCTTCCACAACCAAATCATTGTCGTACTTGCTGTTGGATTGTACTTCAAAAACAAAATATAAAATAAAGGTCATAAACAACCCAAAAGCAATGACTATTCCTGTTCCCCAGTTGATTTTCATATTTGTAGATTTTATTTGTTAGTTGTCAAATATGGTATCGCCTTTAATTATTTGTTTTTGTTTCGCAAAGTTTTATTAGTGGCGATTTCATGATGTTATTATTTTAATTAAAACTTCTTGGTCCTAAAAAGTTGGTTGTGGTGGTTTCTAGCAATTTATTACCGTTGTAAACACCGATTTTGACTTTGGTTTTATCACTTTCCAGGAGAGCCTGGTCTATTTCTATAAATAAGGTTCCCTGCGAAATACCTTCTTTTATTATTTTAAAATGTGTGCTGCCAACGTTTTTAATTTCTCCTTTTTGGTTGATCAATTCAAAATGAATGTCACTGTAATTTTTCATCGTTTTGTTGATAATTTTATACGTATAGACATTGCTTATTTTATCTCCTTTGTGTTGAAAAAGTTGGCCTGGCAAGCGTAAAATAATTGCTTCGACGTTAGCTCTTAAAAATAACATTCCGATAAAAATGCTCATTAAAATCAATAAGACTGTGGTGTACCCTTTCATTCTGGCTGTGAATTTAAAAGGCGCTTTTTTCTCTATCTCATCTTCAGAAGCATAACGAATGAGTCCTTTTGGCAATCCTACCGATTCCATAATCGTATCACATTCATCGATACAGGCCGTACAGTTGGTACATTCTAACTGTGTTCCGTTTCGGATATCAATTCCCATTGGGCAAACGTGCACGCATTGATGGCAGTCGATACAATCTCCTTTCCCGGTTGTGGATCTGTTTTCTTTTTTGTTGAATTTCGCTCTCCCAACTTCTTTTTCGCCCCGAACAAAATCATAGGCAACATTGATCGATTTATTGTCTAAAAGTACACCTTGCAATCGCCCGTACGGACAAGCGATAATACAAACCTGCTCCCGAAAAGAGACAAAAACAAAATAAAAAACAGCTGTAAAAATAAGTAGTGCTGTAAAATTGCCTGATTGTTGAATTGGTCCTTGTTCAATCATTAAAAATAAAGAATCACTCCCTACAAGATAAGCAAGGAAAACATTGGCTATACCAAAAGAAATCAGGAAAAAAAGAAGCCATTTCAGCAGTCTTTTTTTAATTTTTTCTGTATTCCATTCTTGTCTGGCTAAACGGGTTTGTGCTCCTCGGTCACCATCAATCCAATATTCGATTCGGCGGAAAACCATTTCCAGAAAAATAGTCTGCGGGCAAATCCAGCCACAAAAAATCCTGCCAAAAACGACAGTAAATAAAATAACAAATACAACTCCAACCAACATGGATATGACAAAAAGATACAGATCCTGAGGCCAGAACGGGAAACCGAAAATATTAAATCGACGTTCTAAAATATTGAACATCATAAATTGGTTTCCATTAACTTTTATGAACGGATTGGCAATTAAAATGGCTAACAAGACATAGCTGACCCATTTTCTATATTCATAAAATCTACCGGACGGTTTTTTGGGGAAAATAAATTTTCGTTTTCCACTTTCATCAACAGTTGCAATGGTATCCCTAAAAGCTTCGTCTGGTAAATTTGACATTTTTTTTATTTTTTAACTTCGGTACTATCTACCGTTTTACTTACAGCAACATCAGATTTTGCATTATTTTCCTCTACCCAGATTTCACCATCGGGTGCCTTTGGATCTTTCGGATTACTTCCTTGCAAAGACAAAATATAACTGGCTACTTTCTGAATTTCTTTAGGTTTTAAAGTTCCTTTCCAGGAAATCATTCCTTTTCCATCACGGCCACCGTTGGTTATGGTATGAAATAAATTTTTAATTCCGCCTCCTAAAATCCAATGTTTATCAGTTAGATTAGGGCCAATTTGTCCACCTGCATCTGCTCTGTGACAAGCTGCACAATTGGTGGTAAAAATTTCCTTTCCGGCATCCAGATTCGGGGCATCGGTAAGTAAAACAACTGTTTTTTCATCCATTAAATCGGGAGCGGTTTTCAGGTATTCTTCCACATCAGTTTTTGCCTGAGCCATTTCTTTTTTGAGTTCTGCTTCCTGATTTTCGCCTCCAAAAATCTCATAATTGGCAAAATAAATTACTCCAAAAATGATTCCGATATAGAATAAATACAGCCACCAGGGCGGTAAATTGTTATCCAGTTCTTTGATTCCGTCATAGTCGTGATCCATCAATAAATCGCCTTCTCTCTCTATTGGTTCTGTTTTGGTCAGCTTGTGCATCAGGTTTTTGTACCAATCTTTTTCTTTTAAAGCCAGACTGTTTTCATACTCTTTTTGGGCTTTTTCTTCAGGAGTCATTAACTGATACATCACCCGGTTCACGGCTTTCAGCGTAATTTCGATGGCAATCAGAACAAAAAGAAATACAACTAAAAATAAAAATACCATTGGAAACTTAATAAACGCAGGACGATCGCCTGAATCTATAAAATATTCCACCAAACCAAAAACGGTCAAAAAAATCAGCGGTACTCTTATATATACAAATACTGGAAATAATTTTTTCATCCTAATTTATCTTTTGAAATTAAACTGCACCCATCTGCCAAAGGTATTTCACTCATTTCCTGAATTTTATCCTTTTTATAGGAGAAAACCCAAAACCCTAATCCGACAAAAAAGAAAAAGAAAATTAATAAGGAAAGAATTGGGTAAATTTCTATACCCGCAATATTTTCCATGTTGTGTTTTATTTGTTCAAACATTATGTAATTATTTAGAGGTTTCTTTTACTTTAATATCAGTTCCAAGTCTTTGTATGTAAGCAATTAAGGCAACAATTTCCCTTTCGTTCATCGGAACAAATTTCTCTCCTTTCAAAGCTGCTTTTTTCTTGCTCTCTTCATAGCTTTTTACAAAATCAGGGTCGTTTTTAAGATTACTTTCTATAGCAATTGCCTGTGCTCTCAAATTCTTTAATCCGTTGGCTACTTCAGCCTCAGAATAAGGAACTCCTAATGAAACCATGGCTTGCATTTTCTTCTTAGTCAGGGAAATATCCATTGGTTTGTTATCAAACAGCCATTTGTATCCCGGCATAATTGATCCTGCAGAAATACTTTGCGGACTCCAGAAATGATTAAAATGCCAATTGTCATTATATTTCCCGCCTACTCTTTGTAAATCAGGACCAGTACGTTTTGATCCCCAAAGAAATGGATGATCATAAACAAATTCTCCCGCCTTGGCTTGTGGTCCGTAACGTTCGACTTCGCTTCTAAACGGACGCACAGATTGGGAATGACATCCTACACAGCCTTCACGGATGTACAAATCACGGCCTTCTAATTCTAAAGGCGTATAAGGCTTTACGCTGGCAATTGTTGGAATATTCGATTTGACCATAATCGTTGGTACAATCTGTATAATTCCTCCAATCAAAATAGCAACTGTGGCTAAAATGGTCAACTGAATAGGTCTTCTTTCTAACCAGCTATGGAATTTTTCTCCGTTTATCCTGCTGCTTTTAATTTTTTGCAAAGCCGGAGCCTGAGCCAATTCATCTTCAATAGGATTACCTAATCGAACGGTCATAATGATGTTATAAACCAAAACTAACATCCCGATAAGATACATTGTACCGCCAATGGCTCTCATCCAATACATTGGCATAATTTGCGTAACTGTTTCCAGGAAATTACCATACGTTAAAGTCCCGTCAGGATTGAATTGTTTCCACATTGAGGCTTGCAGAAAACCTGCAACATACATGGGTACGGTATACAAAATGATTCCTAAAGTTCCGATCCAGAAATGGAAATTGGCTAATTTATTCGAGAATAATTTACTTTTTGTCATTCGAGGAATCAGCCAATAAATGATACCAAACGACATAAAACCGTTCCAGGCCAAAGCACCTACGTGTACGTGAGCAATGATCCAGTCCGTATAATGCGCTATGGCGTTTACATTTTTTAAGGAAAGCATCGGACCTTCAAAAGTCGCCATTCCGTAACCTGTAATTGCTACTACAAAAAACTTTAAAACCGGTTCTTCACGCACTTTATCCCAGACACCTCTTAGTGTTAAAAGTCCGTTGATCATTCCACCCCAGGACGGTGCAAGCAGCATAACCGAAAAGGCAACTCCTAAATTCTGAGCCCAATTTGGCAAAGCCGAATACAATAAATGGTGTGGTCCTGCCCAGATATAAATAAAAATCAACGACCAAAAGTGAATAATCGACAAACGATAAGAATACACCGGACGATTTGCGACTTTGGGAACAAAATAATACATCAACCCTAAAAATGGAGTCGTCAGGAAAAATGCCACCGCGTTATGTCCGTACCACCATTGCACCAAAGCATCCTGAACGCCTGCGTAAACAGAATAACTTTTCCAAAAGGATACAGGAATTTCTATATTATTGAAAATATGCAAAACGGCAACGGTAACAAATGTGGCAAGATAAAACCAAATGGCAACATACAAATGACGTTCTCTTCGACGCAGCATCGTACCAATCATATTGATTCCCATAACGACCCAAATCAATGCAATCGCAATATCTATAGGCCATTCCAGTTCGGCATATTCTTTAGACGAGGTATATCCCAGAGGCAGCGTAATTGCTGCAGCAACAATAATCAGCTGCCATCCCCAAAAGTGTACATTACTTAAAAAATCACTAAACATTCTGGCTTTTAGCAATCGCTGAAGTGAATAATACATTCCGGCAAAAAAGGCATTTCCCACAAAGGCAAAAATTACCGCATTGGTATGTAAAGGTCTTAACCGCCCGTAACTCAGCCACGATATTCCGTCAGTGATGTTGGGAAAAAGATACATAACGGCAAGGGTTAGCCCGACTAACATTCCGACTACCCCAAAAAGAATGGTAGCGTAAATGAATTTCTTTACAATTTTGTTATCATAATAAAACTGTTCCATTTTCATAATTATACTTGTTTTTCTTCGGTTGTTGATTGATTATTTTGGGAGGTTATTTTGGTTTCGTCATCAAAAAGCATTCTGACAGATGGTGTGTAATCATCATCATACTGCCCGGATTTAACTGCAATTATAAAAACAATAAAAAACCCGATTGCTATGCAAATACTGACTGAAATCAACAGGTAAATGACACTCATATTCTTAATTTATATAGGCAAAATTAGTGCGTTGCAGATTCTTAAAATATGATAATTATCATGCAGCAATTACATCGTGTTTATTTTTTGTTTGCGTAAAGGTTACTCATGAGGGAGACAAAACTTACTATTGTGATGGTACTTAAAGGCATGATGATGGCTGCTACCAGCGGAAGTAAATTCCCTGTTATGGCAAAACCCAAACCGACAATATTATAAAGCAATGAGAGCACAAAACTCATCTTGATTATAGTAATTGATTTTTGAGATAATTTCAGAAAATAATCCAGGCGTGAAAATTCGCTGGCATCCAAAATAGCATCACAGGCAGGAGAAAAGATATTCACGTTTTCTGATATTGATATTCCAATATTACTTTGAGCCAAAGCTCCGGCGTCGTTCAATCCGTCACCAACCATCATTACGTTTAATCCTTTTTCCTGTAATTTTTTGATATAATCAAGCTTCTGTTCCGGTTTTTGATTGAAGATAAGCTCTGTGTTTTCAGGTAAAATAGTGGTAAGATTAGCTCTTTCGCCATCATTATCTCCGGAAAGTACTTTTATCTGATAGTTTTTGCTTAGATCAAAAAACAGTTTTTCCAGTCCTTTTCTATATTGGTTTTCAAAGACAAATTTGCCGTAATAAGTGCCGTCAATTTTAATATGAATTGCTGTTTTTTCACTTTCTAAATTTGAAATCAAGGCATCAACAAATTCCGCCGAACCCATTTGGATAAATTTATTATCAATTATACCCTGAATTCCTTTACCTGTTATTTCCTCAAAATCATCTATTTTAATCTTTTTGGTTTCAGGTAAAAAATCATATAACATTCGGCTTAGCGGATGATTGGATCCACGAAGGATATTTTTGATAAGAATTTCATTTTCCTTCGAAAGTGCTGATTCCGGCTCCCTTCCTTTGGAGGGGCTGGGGGAGGATTCATAAATAATATTCGATTTTTTATTGGTTGTAATGGTTCCTGTTTTATCAAAAACGATGGTATCTACTTTAGCCAACTGTTCAATGACCAGTGCATTTTTGAGATATAATTTTTGTTTCCCCAAAATTCTTAAAATGTTTCCGAATGTAAATGGAGCTGTCAATGCCAATGCACACGGGCAAGCGACAATCAATACAGCTGTAAAAACATTAAAGGCGGTATTGGCATCAAAAAATATCCAATAACCAAAACCGGAAAAAGCAATCAATAACAGGATAGGAGTGAAATAACGACTGATGGCATCTGTAATGGTTTTGTGTTTTTGAAATACCTTTTTCTGAAAAATTTCATTACTCCACAATTGGGTCAGGTAACTTTGCGAAACCGAATGCAGGACTTCCATTTCGATAACTTTTCCGATTTGTTTTCCTCCTGCAAAAACTTTATCCCCTGATTTTTTGGTAATCGGAACTGCTTCTCCGGTCACGAAACTATAATCGATTTCGGCTTTTTCGCTTATCAGGATTCCATCAACCGGAATGAGTTCCTGATTGCGAATCAATAATCGGTTTCCTTTTATGATATCGTAAACCGGAACGCTTTCTTCGGTAGTATCGGTATTGATTCGGGTAACCGCAATAGGAAAATAGGATTTAAAATCTCTTTCAAAACTTAAAAAGCTATAGGTTTTGATCTGAAACATTTTTCCGAGTAACATAAAGAAAATGAGTCCTGTGAGGCTGTCAAAAAAGCCGGGGCCGTAGTTCATTACAATATCAAAACTACTGCGGACAAACATTACGATTATTCCCAAAGCAATCGGAATATCAATATTCAGCATTCGGGATCTGATACTTTTGTAGGCTGAAACATAATAACCCTGGGCAGAATAAAGGAAACTTGGCAGGGAAAGAATCAATATTAAAGCCCTGAAAAAAGGTTTGTAATTGTCGAGCCAGAATTCTTTGATTTCAAAATATTCCGGAAACGAAAGCAGCATGATATTTCCAAAGCAGAAAAAAGCAACACCTAATTTATAGGTCAGGCTTCTGTCGATATTCTTTTTGCCAGTTTCGTAGTTTTCCAGGCTAATATAAGGTTCGTAACCAATAGAACTCAATAAATTGACAATTTCCTTAAGTGAAACAACATCAGAGTTGAACGTTATTCGAACTCTTTTTTGCGGAAAGTTAACTTGTGAAATATTGATTCCGGTTTGAATTTTATTCAGGTTTTCTAAAATCCAAATGCAGGAACTGCAATGGATATGCGGAATATTTAATGAAACTATTGCTGTATTTCCTTCCTGAAATTCCAATAATTTTGAGAGAATGGCTTCGTTGTCTAAAAAATCATATTTTCCCTGAATATCTTGTGGTGTGGCACCCGGAGATTTTTCAAAATCATAGTAACTTGTTAAATTGTGAAGACTGAAAATTTCATAAACTGTTTTACAGCCATTACAGCAAAACTTTTTTTGATCAAAATCAATTTCTTCATTTTTAAGAATGATTAATCCGCAATGAAAACAACTTTGGGCATTCATAAAATTTGTTTTTTGTACGTTACAAAGATTATAAATTGCAAAAGGTTATAAATATGACATTTATCATATCATTTATGAACTAAAATAAAAGAGGATAACTATATAGAAAGATTATTTTCTATGCTTTTTAAGTCATCATTAGGTTTATCGATTCGAATTATACTTAAGTTTACAGCAAATAATTTTACTATGAACAAATGTGACCAATGTATCGTAAGGCAGCTTAGTTCCCTAAAAGCGCTTAATAAAGAGGAAGTCATACAATTGGCCAATAGTAAAACGACGCATACTATAAAAAAAGGAGAGGCTATTTTTGAAGAAGGTGAGGTAACAAATGGTGTTTTTTGTGTAAAGGACGGTATTGGAAAACTTTCTAAATTAAGTGCCAACGGAAAAGATCAGATAGTAAAATTGGTAAAATCAGGAGAGCTTTTAGGGCAACGCTCGATGATTAGTAATGAGCCAGCCAATTTAAGTGCTAAAGCTGTTGCAGATATGGAAGTTTGTTTTATTCCTAAAAGTGAAATCATTCATTTTTTCAACAATAACAATCAGTTTTCAATGAATTTAATGCAGTCGGTTTGTGAAGACTTGAAACGTGCTGATGATCATACGGTTGATATGGCCCAGAAAACGGTTAAAGAAAGACTGGCTGAAACGTTATTATATCTCAAAGACACTTTTGGAGTAAATGAGGATCAATCGTTAAAAGCTCAGCTGTCAAGAGAAGAATTGGCCGGAATGATCGGTACAGCGACAGAAAGCTGCATCCGATTGCTGTCTGATTTTAAAAAGTCAGGGCTGATTGAATTAAAAGGGAAGCTAATATTTTTAAAAAATATAATAGGATTAAAAAAAGAAGCCAACTAATCCATACGAAGCGAAGCAAATTATAAACTTCCGGGACATTTGATCCCGGAGGTTTTTTTATGATTGAAAATTTTATTTGTATTTAATATTAATACTGATAATATCAGAAGTCATATTGGTAGTTCTGGTATAATGACCATAACGAAGTTCTAATGTATTCCAATGCTTAAGACCAAAAATGCCATTAAGCGGTGTAAATTTCATGTCCATTCCAAAGAAACTGCTGTCAAACTTCGATAGATCATAATTGCTGGTGTAATATTCATCAGCGGCAGTATGTTCACCGTAAGGTTTAAAATACTTTGTTCCTGTTTGTGTATAATATCTGTAAAACGGACTCAGTGAGAAGGATTGGGTTAACTTTACAGGGATTTCAAGATCAGCAGTATGTGCTTTCAAACTCCAATCATCAGAATAATATCTGTAGTAAGCTTTTATTATTACATTGTCTCCTAAAAAATAACTGGCTCTAATTCCCAATGGAATTTTTAGTCTTGTATCAGGCATCTTTTCCTGATGAACAGAACTGTCAGTAAAATAAACCCTGTGAAAAGGAAGACTTAAATATCCGTTTTGGCTGATAACATCGCCAACTATCATTACCTGAAAATTTTGGTTTATTACTTGGGAATAACTTAAGGTTCCTGCAAAAGTATTACGATTTTCGCTGCCATAACCTTCGCCTGGAGTGCGAAGTTCAATAGGTTCAATTAGCTTTAGCTGATCAATATAAGTTTGAAATTTGGCAGTAAACTCTCCGTTTTTATTTTTGGTTTTTTGTGAAAAACTGATATTTCCACCAAAAGACTGGTAATCAAATTCGGTTGAAGATGAAAGACCAATTCCTAATGTTCTGCCTTTCTCTTCGTTCTCCCTAAAATAAGTTAAAGAAGGATAAAAACGATTATCTGAAGATGAAGCCGATGAATTGGCGCTCAAATCTATCATATCTGAAGATGCAGATGTATAATGATCAATACCTGCTTCAATATCAAATGTATGCTTGATTCCGGTTTGGCCGTATTTTACCAATTTAACATCGATAGTGTTGGCAATATCCGTCAGATGTTCTGAACCTATTCCGCCTGTAACGGCTGAATTATCACCATTTTGACTGTAGTAGCTTGAAACAAGATTTACCTCTTCCAGTTTTAATTTTTTACTTTTATAACTGGTAGAATCTGTTGGAACATTTTGCGCTCTTAATTGAAATAATCCAAGCAAGGCAAGTCCTGTAATAAATATTCTTTTCATTTTTTAATGGGATGAAAATTAATTGCAGCCACAGCCACCGCCGCTTTTTCCTGAATTTGCCCCGGAAGCTCCTTCTCGGTAGGATTGAAAACTAAGCTCTGTCTTTTCAATTTTTCTGTTAGAGAGCACCATTTCAGAATCGTTGATTTTTCCTTTTTGGTATTCTTTAACTGAAGTGCAAGACGTAGACAGCAGGCCTGTAAAGGCAAAACTGAATAGCAATATGGGAATTCTTTGCTTTGGCTTTTTCATTTTAGACGTATGTTTTTTGAAGTGTAAATTTTGTTGTTGTCATCGATTATAATACAGTACAGATCGGGTATTTGATCAATTAAATACAATCCTGCTTTTATTCCCATAACAGCAATTGGAGTTGCCATTGCATCGGCAAATTCGGCATTAGCAGCAATAATAGTAACACTTTTTATTCCGCTTATGGGTAATCCTGTTTTTGGGTCTATGGTATGCGAATATTTTTTTCCGTTAATGGTGAGGAATTTTTCATAATTCCCGGAAGTTGCCACCGCTTTGTTTGATATTTCCATATATGAGAATGCAGCATTTGGAGCATCAGGATCAGCTACGCCAATAGTCCATTTTTTTCCGTCTGGCTGTAATCCCCAGGCAGAAAGGTCTCCGCTGGCATTAATAATTCCGCTTTGAACATTCTGTTTTAGCAGAATTTGTTTGGCCATTTCAGCAGCATATCCTTTTCCTATGCCGCCAAAACCAATTCGCATTCCTTTTTCTTTTAAAAATACACTTGTGTTTTCTTTATCAAGAATAATATTTTGATAATCAATTAAATGAACCATTTTTAATGCTGTTTCGGCGTCAGGCAATTGGGTCATTGATTTATCAAAATTCCAGAGGCTTTTGTCGATACTTCCATATGTGATATCAAAAGCACCCTGTGTAATTCTTGAAATTCCGATACATCTTTCGATTAGATTGAAAACTTCCAAATCTACTTTTACAGGCTGAACACCCGCATTTTCGTTAATCAGATTGGTCTGGCTATCTTCTTTATAAGTGGTCAAAAGCTTTTCAATTCTTCTGATTTCCTCAATGGCCAGATTAATATTCTCATTTCCTGTTTTTTCATTTTCTGCGACAACCGTAATAGTGAAGTTGTTGCCCATGAGTTTAAGGGATTGAGAATATTTTTTATTTTTAAGTAAGTTATTTTTTGCTGTCACAGATCGCTTTTATTTCGGCAGTCCACTTTTCAGGTGTTGTTTCTGGTTTTCCGTGCCAGGTTTTTAATACTTTGCCCTCTGCGTCAAGAAGGAGCGTTAAAGGAAAGCTGCCTTCTTTATTATACACTTCGGCTAAACCTTCATTGCGTTTGACTTGCTCGGCTGTTCCAATGTTTTTTTTCTTTCTTGGGAAATCAGCATTTACAAGTATTAAATTTTCATTTGCCATCTCAGTAAAAACCTGACTTTCCAGATAATCTCTGCGAAGTACGATACAAGGTCCGCACCAGTCTGATCCGGAGAAATTCAGAAGGATTAGTTCCTTTTTTTCCTTGGCATTTTTTTTTGCATTATTAAAGTCAGGTTCCCAATTTATAGGAAGCACTGTTAATAGGAGCAGCAATGTAATAAGTTTCATTTTTAATTTGTTTTTTTTGGCACTTACTAAAATAACGAATTGTTAATTATATTATTTCTTTTGATTGCTTAAGATTCCATTAATTTTAAATCTAAAGTAAATGGAAGTGCAATGCTAATTGTAATCCTTATTATACCCTGCTGCATCGGCAACCGGAACTTTACTATGATTATCCTGATCGAATTCCTGTCAAATGTACATAAGCTGTAATTAAACAACACGATGAGAGATTATACATATTCAATATTAATTAGTAAATACCTTTTTTAATAACAGGTATTTATACGTGCAATTTATTTAAATTTTAACATTATGTTTACTACAAACACAAGAGTATCCATGAGTCTTGTGATTACTATGGTTTAAATCATTCTGTAAGCCAAAACACAAAGATGTAATAGCAAATAAGCTGTTTTAGCCGACAAATCATTGCATTAACATATGATTAAAAAACATATTCTTATACACAAATATTGGGTCTTTATGTCATTTTTTCATATCACAGCATATTATTTTGACAATTTTGAATAGCTCAATGATAGTGATTACAGAGGGTAGGAACGATTGTCTGGTTTTGTAGCTGACTATACGCAAGGCGTTGGATTAATAAACGTGCAGACAATTATGCACGTAATTAAACTGCACTGGATTCTCAATACAATGCAGCTATCATATTTGAATACAGAGTATTAACTTTAAAAAATAATATTTATGCTAAAGCGCAAAAAACCTACAGATGAGATAAATTTATCTCAAATAACTACAAATTCGGTTGAAAAGGGAAATGAAATAGTATTGGGTGCTGCTCAAGAAGATAACAATGGCATATTAGCAAATTTGATGTCAGGATATGCAAAAGTTCAAATAGAAGATCCAATCCGGTCTTTTAATGAAAATGACCTGCAGGAAATAGTAAACAATGTAGATTATGGTATTTTAAAAGTATTAGAAGGAACTTGGGTTAGTTATAACAACAGCAAGAATGACCAAAGCCGGGAAAAATTAATCGGAAGCGGTATTCATACTACTATTATGCCATCGCCGGGTACAAATTCAGGAGGCATTCCCGGAAAATATAGTTTTGATTGCGAAGAGTATATAGAAAAGTTAATATTTAATTTGGTTCCGGGCGGAGTTCGTAATCGGGGTGGAGGAAATGAACAATTTTGCGGTGCTGTTAAATACGAACAAAGCATTAAAAGCGTAAACAGTGTAGAAGGTCAGGCATCCTTAAAATACACCCCAATTCATGAGGAGACGGGGATGTATTTATGGCTTAGTGATATATTTAATTATGCTGCTACTAAAAAAACAATTGAAGAAGACCGTGGTGTGCATGCCGTATCACCGAATAATCCGAATAAAGATTTATATAAAAGCGGATATCAGGACGAAACTCTTTTCCTGATTAAAAATGATCAGGGACAAGATGAATATGTGACTCTTGAAAATTTAAATGGACGACACTATTCTGAAATTATTACATCTAAAGAACTCAAACCAGGAGCCGGACAAACGGGACCTTATTTTATACCTGATTACTCTATTTCCCGAAGCGGGGTAATTCCGCATGGCAGTACTATAACCTTATTAGGAGATCTGGTTCAAAATAGTTCAGGTTATCTAATGACAGGTGCACCACAATTTCCAAAAGGTGATGCTGCCTGGAAATATGACCATCTTTCCCTTTCGAGAACTATGGGAGGAGCCGGTGCAAGCGAAACCAACCCTATAGATCTTGACAAACCTGCACCTGCCTGGGTGCATGAAGTACTTAACGATGGAAATGATCCCGGAGAAAATAAAATCTATACACAGCGAATATTGGCCCATGATTTATATCCTTATTCAGTAAGGCCAGATTTACGGCTTCGTGATTCCAACAAAGGAGAAAATATAAAAAACCATGTGCTTATCCAGATGTCATCCAAAAATAAAACAGGAGCACAAGGAGGTATATTAAATGTTCCATTCGTAAATCGTTTTGTACCTACGGTCGAAATGAATATGACAATGTGGGTTGAAACGGTTGTAGAAGACGGGAAGGAAATCCTTCAGTTGCAATACGAACAAGTTATACTTTTCGAATTTGCTTTTGGAGATGACGGTGGTACCACGAGTTGGCCACACATACAGGTAAATACGCTTCGTAAAATAGAAGATGTTTCTCCTGATCAGAAACGTTTAATTGAAGAGCAATTCCCGGACGCTAATACAATTTTATCTTCTGCTCCGGCATCAGGATGCCCTCATCATAAAGAGTAAACTCAGAAACAGCTCCACAGCACTTTTATATAGAGATGTTGTGGAGTTCTTTGGTATCTGGAAATTCTATCAATCTTTAGATTTTAAAGCATACCATATTAAGAATAGAAACGGTGACGTTTGTTTGAAGTCAACAATCTTCGCAGCTTATTAAACAAAGATTTATGTTGCTATTGCGATATTGAAGAAAGAATCCTTAAAACTTAGCAATTGTACCAATAATCAGGCAGTAGGTAGGTAGGTAGGTAGGTAGGTATTAAATATAAATTTAACTAAACAACATATTATGAATTTCAACCCAAAAAGAGACCATTTTATTTCACCAATATTAGAATGGGCAAAAGCCAATAATAATCCGAAGGAAAACATTGCAAAAAATATGTTTATGGCTAGTGATAGTCCTGTAAGCACTTTTGATAATTTAAGCAATGCAAAACCTTTTGAAGTACCTCCCCAATTTAACGGTAAAGACTACATTACTATGCTCCTTCAGATAGATGCAGAAATTGAGCAAGGACTTATGTTGCAGTATCTTTACGCTGCCTATAGTATGGGCGGAGCTCAAATTCCTGAAAAGCATCAGGAAAAAGTACATACCTGGCAAAACATAATTTTGGGTATTGCAAAAGAAGAAATGGGGCATTTCATCTCAGTTCAGAATGTATTGAAAGTGATTGGAGCTCCCTTAAATTTTGGAAGAGAAAGTTATCCCTGGGACAGTCCTTTTTATCCTTTTCCTTTTACTTTAGAAAGGTTTTCTCTTAGTTCGCTTGCCAAGTACGTATATGCTGAAGCTTCATCAGACTGGCTGGAAAGTGGTGATCCTTTAGCGGCCGAAATTAAAGTTTTGGTAGGTGCAACCGTATCTGATCCACATACTGTTGGAGCATTGTTTATAGTGCTGCTTCAATTAATTAATGATCCTAAAGTAATCTCGGATGAAACTTTTCAAGCCGCAACTTATAACTGTCAGGCTAAGTTTGATGAATGGGGCCGGGGATATACCGGAGGGAGCAGAGGAAGTGACGGGAAAAATATTTATACAAAAAGTCCCGATGTATTAGTTGCACCATTATTATCTCGTGATGATGCTTATAATGCATTGAATGAAATAGCTGAGCAGGGAGAAGGTTTAGATGAAAAAGATACTATGCCATCTCATTTTGAGCGGTTTTTGCATATTTACAAAGAGTACAAAGAGATATTGAAAGAACATGATAAGTTTGAACCTTCCCGTAATGTAGCTACCAATCCTTATGTAGGCTCAGAAACTGAAATAACAGAGGAATTCGATTCTACTATTTCAGCAGTAGAAGTAGAAGCTGAAAGTGATAAAATTACAGATCCACAAGCAATACTTTGGGCAAATTTGTGTGATATTCGTTATCGACTATTGCTTAATTTCCTAAATCATAGTTTTTTATTGGATAATGGTTATAATAATTCGGGGAATTCTTCTCCTCGTGGTATGATCATCAATTCTGCATTTGGAGAAATGTATAATTTACGAAGCCTGGCTACGATCTTAGTTCAGACTCCTATAGCTAAAAACAGCAAAACGATGGCTGGGCCTCCATTTACGCTGCCTTATACATTTGATTTGCCTTTTGGGGAACACAATCGATGGAGATTGCACAGAGATCTTTTGGAAGCATCAAACAACATAATAGTGGAGTTAAAGAGCTTTAAAACCCAGCCACACATTCAATATTTGAATGGATTACAGGAAGCCGATCAAAAACTGCTGCAGGCAATTGTAAACTTAACACAAGATAATCTGGTATAGTTTCAAATTAATTCAACTCAATTAAAATTTAAAATACTACGATATGAAAATTATAGAACTACGAATTCTTCCTCCCATAGCCATTGGCAGATTAGGGGAATCAAATGAACCAATGGCCGCGTATGATCTGGAATTGTCAAAAGAAAAGCCACTTGATTATAGACAAATTATTCCAAAAACGACTTTGTCAGTAGACCCTGTTACCGGTGAGTTAAAAGCTCACGAACCTAATAATATAAAATTCAAAGACGCTTCAAATCTTGCAGATAAGAATGGAAAAATACATCCGGTTTCCCCTTTTTTAGAAGTGTTTGCTATTACAGATCAAAACCAGGATGAATTAGTTCCTCTGACAGAAGACTTACTTTCTCAAGCAGGATTAAGCTTAAAAGATATTAGTTGGGATGTTGAAGTTGGTAATCTAAAAATATACAGAAGAACCTTCAAACCAAATGATAAAATAATTGCATCGATTAAAAATATTAATTCACACGAATTAAAACCATTATTAGGAAAATGTGAAAACTTTTTACCTAATAAAAAATTACCATTGGGTTCTATCCAATTCATAAAACCCTCTAATGAATTCCCTGGATTAAGATTACGTTATACACCGGGAGGCGGATTAATCTATGGATCAAGTAAAATGCAAATCCCTGGTCCACATCAAAAAAAAATAATAGACCAAACCTTTGTAAACAAGGAAGACAGAATACTTTATGACAAACATAAAGGTACTTGGCGCGGATATGAAGAAAGTGACACCAGTAAAGTGTTTTATACCGCTCCTGCACAACTTTTTGCAGGCTATGACAGCAAAAAAGGGTACCGAGTAAGCTGGGGTTATATTGATGATGAATGCGATGGCTTTGTTTCTTGTAAACTTAAGCTGTCAGACGAAATTACATTAACTGCCAAAGCACACATTAGTGCCGGCCCTCCTTCTTTTGCTCCGGATACTTTGCCAATTCGTGTTGTATCTGATGAGTTAGAACAAATATTGCTAAGCACTGATATAGAGGGGGAAGTTAACTTAGAAGAAGCAGAAGAAATTATTCGAAGAGCTTTTGAAACTATTCGTTTAATGAATACAACGATAATGAATGGCAACAGTTACGAAGGAAAACAAAACGTAGCAAGTACAATGGTCCGCCAAAACACTAACGATTTTGGTCGATTATATGAACCAATTATGGCTACCTCCCTTGTTGACAATCTTGCTTTACAAATATTACACGAACGGGTTTTTAATGGACTAAGCTCCGGTGCTTCACCCTGGTTTGGTGATTTATTGAGAAAACCTACAGAAATTGGCGACTTATCCAGTAAAGGACTCCGAAAAATGCCGGCATTAATGCGTGGTGCCGATGGAAGGTCACTTACTTTTACCCATCGACAAATCAATATGATAATAAAAGCGGCGAGCACCGCTATGTTCAAGGATAGTAATCCAGATACATTGCCTGTATCATATGGGTCACCTCTAAAAGCAGCTAACTTAACGGCCCAATTGCATTACAGAGGAACGGGAAACCCAATTGCGGTTTTGCCAAGAACAGCGATTTCTAATTGTTTTCCGGGCTTAGAATATGATTTCAGAAATCTTTGGAGAAGAGCTTTTAAGGGTATATTACTTATTGAAAACAATAACTATGTGTTGGAAGCTAGTGATCCAAAGTATCATTATTTGAAAGACCACAGATTAGTAGCAATAGAAAGAAAAGCTACAATGGTAGAAACAACAGGTCCTATATTTCCGGGTCCTGATGCTTCAAGTGGTCCACTTATTACAACTGCTAATCCAAATGGGGTTTCATTTATGGAATGGTCAAACTCAATGGTAAATGTTTTACAGAAACAAGGAGAGGAAGTGATATGTCATTTTACAGCAAATCCTTCAATAGACGAAGTATTGGTTGATATTAAGGAATTGGATAATACGGATAAATATATCGCAGTAACGCTAGAAGTAAATAAAATATTTGATGGCAATAGTGCTGCACTTTCGGATACAATTTTAAATCCGGGAGAGTTGACTCAAAGCCTTTGTGCACCCTGGCAAAATGATTACCGTGAGTGTGCCTGTTATTATTGGGCAGCCAGCAGACCGGATTTTGTAAATATTGTTCCCGATGAAAGTGGATTGAGTACAGGAGATCAATGGATGTCGAAAAAAAGAACAGGATCTTATATTCCGGATGATAGACAAGATTCAAGATTAGTAACCTATCAGGATCTCTTTGAAAATTGGCAAGGGGAACTCAATTTTATTATTGAAGGAAAAGATGCTATAGAAAGCAGCACAATAAAACCTAATTCAACAAAGAAATGATAGGGGCAATTGAAACACTCACCGTAGAGCAAAAAAATGTGGCAATTGCAACTAAGCTGGCGCAAATGATTGTTCCGCAATCCAGACCGCGTTCTGCTAAAGCACATTTAGTAAAAGGAGGGCAATCGACTCAGATTTTTATTCCAAATGGAAGCCGGCTTTATACTATTTCAGAAGAAGTAGAACAAAAAATAGCTTTTTTAATGAATGAAAAGGATGAGAAAGGCCTGCAAAATGAGCTGGTTTCTTTGGGACTTGACGCTCCGGAATATATTACGGACGAGCCATTGCAAAGTCCGCCATTACACGCTTTGTCATTAGCAATAGCTCAAAAATGTAATATGGGTTGTACCTATTGCTATGCAGATCAGGGGGATTTTGGAGGTCCTACAAAAAACATGTCTTTGGAAACTGCTTTTAAAGCCATCGATTTATTATTAAAAGATTGTCCCGAAGGAGGAAAAGCACAGCTTACTTTTTTAGGAGGAGAGCCCCTGATTAACAGACAAGCAGTTAGAGAAGCTACTATTTATGCCGAAACAATTGCAAAAAAAAGAGATATAAAAGTCAGTTATTCTATTACTACAAACGGAACTTTGGTTACAGAAAGTGATGCCGTTTTTTTTGAAGAATATGGTTTTTCAGTAACCATAAGTTTGGACGGAATAGGTAAAGATCATGATCTTAATCGTCCTATGAAAGGAGGTAAGGGAAGTTATGACACCATCATAAAAAATATTCAGTCCTTATTGGCTTTGCAAAAAAAAATGCAGGTATCAGCTAGAGTAACTGTAACTCCGGAAAACACAAACCTCCCGGCTATTTTGGATGAATTTATTAATATGGGTTTTCATGGTGTGGGTTTTTCGCCTTTATTAAGGTCCAGCAACGGACAAAACGAAATGAACAAGGAGCAATTAGCAGTTATGTTAGAAAATATGATTGCCTGTGGACTTAATTTTGAAAAAAATGTATTAGCAGGAAAACGGTATCCTTTTCTGAATATGGTAAATGCATTGAAAGAAATTTCAAAAGGAACACATAGACCTTATCCTTGTGGTGCAGGTGCGGGTTACATGGGCGTATCTGCAGATGAAGAGTTATTTGCCTGTCATCGTTTTGTAAACGAAGATATAGGGAAAATGGGCGATTTAAATAATGGCATACAACCTGATCTGCAAAACAATTGGCTTGCCTCCCGACATGTAAATACACAAGAACCATGTTCACAATGCTGGGCCCGATATCTTTGCGGTGGCGGATGTCATCATGAAGTAATTGAAAAAGGAAGACCTGCCTGTGACTATATAAGATCATGGCTGTTCTATACTATTCAGGCCAATGAAAGATTATCACGTTTAAAACCCAATTGGAATAATTAATTGTAAATGAAAATGTTGCCGGAAATTTTTGATGTATTTATTCTTGGAGCAGGTCCTGCCGGATTATGCGCCGCGATACGTTTATTGGATATGGGATATTCAGTTGGAATGCTGGAACAGGAACAATTTCCCAGACAACAAATAGGGGAGTCACTTTCCCCTGGGATTCACAATATTTTTGAATACTTAAATGCAGATCATTTATTAGAAGATTCAATGTATTTAAAAAATATTTCGGCCAGGGTTATTTGGGAAGATGCAGCGCATATATATCATCGTCCCAGTCAAAACAATGGAGGGCTAATTGTTGACAGAAGCAAATTGGATCAGGAATTACTTAAATTCACTGTTTCTAAAGGCTTATATCTAATTCAGCCCGGGAAATTAAAGTACTCCACAAGTTCGGAAAATGGATGGATATTAGAAATAATAGACGGTTCGATAGAAGTTAAAATTAATTCAAAAATAGTATTAGATGGGCGGGGTCGTAAAGGGACACTTTTAAATGAAAGAGTCCCAATTGCTCCCTCGGCGGTTGCGGTTTGGACTCATATAGATAATAATGGGGTTTTTAACGAAGCATTTATTGAAGCTGTTGATGATGGCTGGTTATGGGGATCTCCGGTTTCCGGAAATCGCTATCGTATTATGACTTTTACAGATCCAATTACCTTAAAAAAAAACAGCGAATTGCATCTTTTGGATTTAATGGGCAAAACAAAATTATTTTCTCCATTTATAAACAAAATAGGCAGCAGTTTTATCGAGACTTGTTCAGTTACTTCGTTTGTTAACCAAATTCCCTGGAATAATCAGTTTGTAAAAATTGGGGAAGCGGCTTTCACATTAGACCCACTTTCTTCTACTGGAGTAGAAAAGGCAATGCGCTTTTCTTTGCAGGTTGCCATTGCAATAAATACCTATTTGAAAGACCCGGATTCACAACATCCGAAGGATTTCTATGAAGAAAAACTGATAGAGTCGGTTGTAAATCATGCACATTGGACAGCTGGCTATTACCGTAACGCATGGGCTTGTTGTGAAAAAGCAGAATTCTGGACAAAAAGAACTGGCTTTCAACTTGATATTTCGAAAAATAAAACCGATTTTACTCTTAAACTGGAAAAGGAGTTTAATAATGACAGACCTGTATTTGAAAAAAAACAAGCAGAGCCAATTCCTGTTGATTTTATTTTACATAGACTTTGGAATGAGGTAATTATGGTTTCATCTAACGTTACATTTAAGACGGTTTATGCAATTGATAATGATTCCATAGTAATAAAGCAAGCCCTAATTCATCCTAATTTGGAGCGGCCTTTGGTTTACCTGGATCAAATAGAATTATTCCCGGTTTTTAAAAGCATGAATGGTAAAACAGTTTCAGGTATTGTAGAAAATTTGAATAAATTTATGCCAATTGAAAAGTTAAAAAAAATACTTGTATTTCTTTTGTCAAATCAACTGGTTGTCGCTGGCCAAAAAAGTATAAAAATTTAGTAGTTATTTTTACTGTTTACTTTCCTTAACTATAATTTATTCTGAATCCAATTAAAATTTGGCTATTGTTTTCTTTGATAGATATTATACATAATCACTGCATAATATTTTTTGTATCAGTAAAAATCAACTTTTGAGTCTTAATATCCCTTACCTAATTGAGATATAAAAGCAAACCCCGTTCAAATCACTTTGAGCGGGGTTTGTTTTTAAGTTTTACCAGAATTATTTTTTGATAATAATGAATACTTAAGATCATTATTTATTTTCTTCAATCTACAATACATTACTTACTGTTTTTGGAAACTTGCTGTTCTAATAAGTATTTGTGTTTCCTGCCATCAGCAGTAAAGTCTATGGTGTAAAAGAATTTCTATCTGAGGAATGTGTTTTAAAAATTTATGCTACAGATGAAACAACGTTTTTCCGAATATTATTGAACTATAATATTTTACCTGGAAAATGTTGATTTGCCCCTTTTATAATGTTATAATACCCCCCTTTTGCTTGTAAGTGTTATACTAGATTTACAATGTGAATTATATGTTATTGATCTGAAATATCTTAAAAATACTTATAAAAAGTAAAAATTTTAAAGTAGTCTGATATTTTATTGATGTGGCTATAATTTACAAAACTTAACTATCAATTAACCAAAAATTACAACCAAAGATGACAAAATTAATTAGAAAAATCAATGCCCGAGATTACGTATTCGGCTTTGATTTTAAAAAGAAACTTGCACTATTTTGTGCATTGGTTTCTTTATCTCAGGTACATGCGTATTCTGGTTCCGGTATTACAGCACGACTGGAAAAAGTACAGCAGCAAAACAGTATAAGCGGACAAGTTAAAGACCAAAATGGTTTACCGCTGCCGGGTGCCTCTATCTCCATAAAAGGAACAAGAATAGGTACAACTACAGATTTTGACGGAAAATTTAATTTAGCAGGAGATCAAAATTCAGTATTGGTAATTTCCTTTGTAGGGTATGTAACCCAGGAGATTCTCATAAAAGACAAATCGAATATCATTGTACAATTAAAAGAGAATACTGCTTCTTTAGAGGAAGTTGTAGTTGTTGGGTACGGAAAAATGAAGAAAAAGGATTTAACGGGAGCAATTGTTCAGGTTAAACCGGAAGCTTTGGCAAATCAAAATCCACAGACCGTTCAGGATTTATTGCGAGGCGTTCCCGGTCTGAAAGTTGGATATTCAGCTGATGCAAAAGGAGGAGGGTCTTTGCAGATTCGTGGACAGACTTCTGTTTATTCTGATGGAGGCCATAATTCACCGCTTATTATTTTAGACGGAATGCAGTTCTATGGTGAGCTTTCAGAAATTAATCCTGATGATATTGGTCAGATAGATATTTTAAAAGATGCATCGGCAACAGCGGTATATGGGTCTAAAGCTGCGGCTGGGGTTATTGTAATTTCAACGAAAAAAGGAAAAGCCGGTAAGCCTGTCATTAATGTTACTACAAACACAACTATTGTTAACAAAAGCGCCTATCGCGATGTATATTCCTCAAAGGGATATGTGAAATATCGAGAAGATTGGGAGGTTGCTAAAACATATGGTCAAAACACAACAACAGGCCAGTATGAGGCATATGTGGCAAACCGTGTTGGTCAGGTGGGGTATTTTTCAAACCCTAATCAATTGGATCAGTATGGTATATCTCAGGCTCAATGGTTGGGTTATCAGCCTGTTGGACAAACACAAGGAAAGAGTCTGAATGAAGTGTGGGGGTTGCGTTTGGGTATTACTGACGCTATGCTTTTGAAAAATTTTACAGAAGGAAAAACGCACGATTGGTATAGCAGTACTTTTAGAACAGGAATAAATCATGACAATAATTTAAGTGTTTCCGGGGCAAGTGATAAAGTAAACTATTATATGTCTTTGGGTTATTTAACGTCAGAAGGAGCTATTCAGGGTAATGATTATTCTGCAGTTCGTGCTAATATGAAAGTGGATGCAAAAATCACGAGCTGGCTTGAATTTGGAGCTAACGTTAATTTTCAGGATCGTACAGACGGAGACATCACTGTTGGTACCGGGACTAATTATTGGGATGCAAATATGTTAAGAAATAGCCCGTTTTCTATCTTTAAGGAAGTAAACGGAGAGTATGCAAGACAACCTATGGGACCAACTATTGGAGGCTATAATTACTACTATGACCGCCAATTTATGGAACTTGAGAAAGGGTATACCGTATTGAATACCATTTTCAATACTAAGGTAAATTTGCCTTTTGGAATTACGTATTCATTTAATGTTGCACCACGTTATCAATTTTTTTACAATCGTTATTTTCAGTCATCAGGTCATAAAGGCTGGAACGCTGCTAACATAGGAGCAGATAGAGAAAGCGGTAAAAATTTTACATGGAACCTGAATAATACAGTAGCATGGGATTATACATTTGCTGAAAAGCACCATATCGTAGCCACTTTTGTTCAGGAAGCTGAAGAACTTCAAACATGGTCTGATATTATCAGAGCTCGTAATATTCAGCCTTCAGATGCCTTAGGGTTTCACAATACTTCCAATGCCACTCTTTTAAATAGCTCATTTTCTACTACAGATACCCATCAGACAGCCGATGCATTAATGGCCAGACTTTTCTATTCGTTTGATAATCGTTATATGATAACAGGAACGGTACGTCGCGATGGATATTCAGCATTTGGGGCTTCGTATCCTTATGCCACTTTTCCTTCTGTAGCATTAGGATGGAACTTTAATAAAGAAAGCTGGTTCAATTGGGACACTTTGAGTACAGGTAAATTACGTTTATCCTGGGGTAAAAACGGAAACCGATCACTTGCTGATCCCTACTTGGCTTTGGCAAATTTAGCCTCAGGAACCGGAGCAACTATGGGTTATATAGATGCTTCAGGGAACATTGTTGATATGAAGTATTTAGGAATTGATCGTATGGCAAATCCAAATCTTCAATGGGAGAAAACAACGGCAACAAATATTGGTCTTGACCTGGGTTTCTTGAATGACCGTATTACCGCTACAGTAGAGCTATATAAGATGGTTACCAATGACATGATTATGAGTCAGCGTCTGCCTGAATTCACTGGATTTTCATCAATTGCAACCAATCTCGGAGAGGTTGAAAATAAAGGTATTGAAATAAGCTTAAGTACTTTAAATATAAAAAACCCAAACTTTGAATGGACTACCAGCGTTGCTTTTTCATACAATAAGAACAAAATTAATGCATTGTATGGCAATATGGAAAATATTAAGGATGCGAATGGCAATGTTATCGGAACTAAGGAAGCAGACGATAAGTCCAATGGATGGTTTATTGGTAAACCGGTCTCTCAAATCTGGGATTATAAAGTAATCGGGATCTGGCAAAAAGAAGAGTTTGAAGAAGCTGCCAAATACGGACAGCGCCCTGGTGATCCAAAAATTGAAAACAGTTACACTGCCGACGATGTTAATGGAAAACCAACTTATAACGAAAAAGACAAACAATTTTTAGGAGAAACTTCACCTCCGATTAACTGGTCGATGCGTAATGACTTTACGATTTATAAAAACTGGAATCTGGCAATTAATATGTATTCTTATATGGGACACAAATCGCTTGACGGACGTTATATGAATAATTATAACGATGGTAGTTTATATACAAATAACTACAATCCGTTTGTAAATCCGTATTGGACAATTGATAATCCAACCAATGACTGGGCACGTCTTGATGCCAGAGGACCTGCAGGAGCCGGAACAGCAAAATTATACGACCGTAGTTTTATTCGTTTAGACAATGTTTCGTTGGCCTATACACTTCCTAAGGATCTTTCGGACCGCTTGCATGTGAGAAATTTCAAAATTTATACTTCGGTTCAGAACGTGGCAACATGGTCTGCTTCCGGTGAATGGAAATATTATGGAGACCCGGAAACAGGCGGACTGGCTACACGAATGTTTAATTTAGGTTTTAACGTTTCACTTTAAAAATTACTCAACAATGAAAAGATATATAAAAAATAGAATCTCAATACTTGCACCTTTAGTAGTTACTGCTCTTTTGGTTTCCTGTTCAAAGGATTTTCTGGAGCCGGATCCACTTTCGTTTTATGAACCCGGGACTACATTTACTACAGAAACCGGATTGCAGGCCACTTTAGCAAGTGCTGATAAAATGTTGCGTAATAATTATATTCATTACAATAATGCCGGTAATAGTGTGCCTATAGGTACGGAATATGTTTTCTCTGATATGGCAAAATATGGAAAAACAGATAATTCCAGCACTATTTCTGATTTTGCTAACACTATTGTTCCAACCGGAAGTTTTAAAACAGCAACCAATGATGATTTTTATCTTGGATATTACTGGGTTGAAGCTTACACCGGCATTAAACACGCTAATACCGTATTGACATACATTGATAAAGTGACAAGTTTAACTACGGAAGCTAAGAATAAGTATATCGGTCAGGCCTATTTTCATAGAGCATACCGTTATCTAAATCTGGTATATCAATTTGGAGATATACCGCTGATTACTAAAATTCTGGAGGTTCCAAAGCAGAGTTACTATTCGACTAAGAAAGAAGCAATTATCGAAATGATTACTGCAGATATGGAAAAAGCTGTAGAATGGGTTCCGGAGCAATCGAAACTGCCTTATTTAGGTTTGGTTAACAAAGGGGCATGCCGTCAGTTATTGATAAAATGTTATCTGGCATCAGGCAGATTTGCAGAAGCTGAAGCGCAGGCCAATATTCTGATTAATCAGTCCGGGTATTCTTTAATGCAAAGCAATTTTGGAACTTTTGATCCGGGAGGGAATCCACAAACCTGGGCAATTACAAGAAATGTCGTTTGGGATTTACACAGACCTGAAAACAAGGTTATTGCTGCCAATAAGGAAGCTATCATGGTAATGCCAAACGGAGGAGTACAGTCATTTTTAGGATTTGCTTCCATGAGAATTTTTGGACCTAACTGGAATTCGGGTACACTAACTACGCCAGATGGTAAACAGGCAGCAGGTCGTTTTGCCTCAACCAATGCTAATTATCAGGCTAAATATGATTATGCAAGAGCATTGGGACGCGGTATTGCTACTATTAGTGCTTCCTATTATTCACAGCATCCTATGTGGGTCGTAAACGGAATTGAAGATAAGCAGGATCTTAGGCATAATAATACTGTTGGTAACTGGGTGAATATGGAAAATCTTAAATACAGCGATAAGACTTCTGCGTACTACCAGCAAAATTTCAGAATGAAAGAAGGAAACGTTTTGTTATCAAAAGATACCCTTCGTGAATGGTTTGATTTTCCGTTGTATAAAATCTATCTGCATGATGTTGTAAATGAAACCAATCCAAACGCAACTGATTTTCAGGGAGCCAGTACCGGTAGTAAAGCACATTGGTACTTATATCGTTTAGCAGAAACTTATCTGTTAAGGGCAGAAGCACGTTTTTATCAGGGAAATGTTGGCGGTGCAGCTCAGGATGTGAATGTTATCAGAGCAAGAGCCGGAGCTTCTCAAATGTACGGGCAGGTAACTATTGGTGATATTTGTGCAGAAAGAGGAAGAGAACTTTACCTCGAAGAATGGAGAAATGTTGAACTAAAACGTATTTCGCATTGTCTCGCCCTCAGCGGAAAACCGGATGAATGGGGCCAAACGTACAGTAAAACCGATTGGGATAAGCAATCCGGAACTGATGCAGCCGGAGGCAGTTATTGGTACCAGCGTATTGTACATTATACACTTTACAACAAATATCCAAGCGGAATTGTAGTTCCAAACGGTACTAAGTTTTATACTATGGATAAACGTAATAACTACTGGCCAATTCCAAACAGCGCTATAACGGCAAATATTAACGGCAAATTAAGTCAGAACTACGGTTATGATGGTTACGATGCTAACGTTAAAATTTGGGACAAATGGCAGGATGCCGTTGCTGATGAAAGTATATTATAGTATGCTAAAAACACCAATTTGAATGTACCAATACCATAAAGTTAATGGCTCAAAATTACCTAAAAGGTTAAGCCTAAACAATGGTACATTCATTTAAAAAGATTTAAATTTTTGCCCCTCAATAAATAGTTTTTAAAAAGTATCGGCCACGAAAGCATTATCTGTAAAAGGATAATGCTGGTGGTCTTTATGAATCTGGATTTTAAAAATGCTGCTTAATCAGGCCATATTCACATGTATCAATAAATTTTGCCGATTAATAACTGCAGTAGTCTTTTAGTTTCTGCATCACATTAATTTGTTACTAATTAAATAAAACTTCATATGAAAAAATTATACACTTTTTTATTATTCGGACTATCGGTCTTTTTATTCCGGATACAGGCACAGGCTCCTAATTTACCGGTTAAAGTAAATTTAGCGACATCATTAAGTGGCTCAAAGACATTTAGTAATAGTGTCACTTCGGATGTAATATCTTTTCCATTATCCAATCAAAGTGAATTTACTTTAGAGGTAAAAGCCAAAGTAAATGCAGCTCAGGGCAGAGGATTGGATGTTGAGGTTAAAAATAGTGCCGGTCTTGGATTTAGGACCTCTTTAGATAAAACAACTTTTAATAGTACAACAGCTTTATCATTAATAGATAACTTAAGCACTTCAGTTGATAATGCCCAGGAACAGACGTACAGGTATGCAGTAAAAAATGGTCTTGTAAATATTTATCAGGATGGCCATTATTTAACTTCTAAAGCACTTGATTTTGTAACTGGTAACTCAGTCGCACCGATTGCGTACGGGCCAGATAATCTGCTCGGAAGATGGGCAGGAGTTGCAGGTAATAATTCAGGAAAGCCTAACGATTATGGCTGGGCCAATACATATGCAAGCCTTCCCTGGAATACGGCCAACTCTACCAGTGGCGTCAGGTATCTGGATGTAACTTCCGGGCATACATTCGAATCGGACAATACAGCCTATAACGGAAGGATCATGTATATTCGCTGGGATAACAGTGCTTATTCTACTTCAACCTACAGTTATCCTGTAAAATTAGAAAAAGACCTTAAATATGAATTTTCATGGATTTATGAATATATTTCCAATTCGGCTCCCGGCACACCGATTAATATAGCCATTTCAGCAACTGCAAACGGAACAGGAGTTATAGCTTCAAAAACATTTGTAACCGGAAATGTCAATAAATTAAGAAAAGGTGATCTTTCTTTTATCTCAAATGCTGATGGGACATATTATATTACCATCACAGCAGGATCCGGACTTATGGCAATTGGAGATTTAAAGCTTAAATCTTCAAATTTATTGAATGTGTGGGATGGTTTTGCGAATGATAATTTAGGAACTCCTGCGGTTTATGGCTGGACAAATTCTGTTTCTTCCGCAATTTTTAATACGGCAAATGCAACCAGTGGAGTACGCTATATGGATGTAACTTCAGGCCATGCCCTTGAATCGGATGGTACGAATTATTCCGGAAGGCTACTGTATATCAGATGGGATGGCGCACAGGAAAATTCAATTTATTCTTTTCCGGTACAGTTAGAGGCCACCAAAGATTATCAGTTTTCCTGGCTGTATGAGTATATTTCGAATTTGAGTCCCGGATCTCAAATGAATGTATCTGTTTCAACAGCAGCTAACGGCGCAGGGACAGTTATTACAGCCAAAAGTTTTGTTACAGGAGACGTCAATAAGTTAAGAAAAGGAGATTTTTCTTTTCAATCTCAGAATGCCGGCACTTATTACATTAATATCACCGGTGATAAAGCCCTTTTGGGAATAGGTGATTTAAAGGTTCAGGGGCAGCAAATTGCGAATATTGTGATTGGTAAAAATTATGCAACAGGTGCCGTTGATATGGTAGTCAGTTCCGTAACTTTTGAGGATACGGCCTATGCCCCGGAAAAAATTATCAGCCCTTCAACCGAAATTGCTGAGATTACAAGCAATCTTAATATTGGAGCTTATGCAAAATCGAATGTGGTTTTAAATGCTTCGGCTTCTTTGTATTTAAAAAATGCCTACAATCCGTTAATTAATTCAACAGTAAATCTAAATTCGGCAAATGTGAGATTATATTTTGAAAACATAAAGCCTAGTGAAGTTATTAGTTCTTATCTAAAATTTGTATCAATTAATGGTGCCCTTGCCGGTAATGGTATTAATGCAGAAGTCACAAATTATGGAGGAGGTGCAGTAGTAGCTCCATATTCTGTGGATTCCAAGCCATTGGAAGTTTTTGCAGCAGAAAATTTTGGAGGTCCTTCCCGGCAATATGCAGCTGTTACGCCACATGATAATTTAGATACTTTTGATAATACTATCAAGTCATTTAAATTAAAAAAAGGCTATATGGCAACCTTTGCTACCAATGCAGACGGAAGCGGTTACAGCAGGGTTTTTATTGCAGAAAATCAGGATCTGGAAATTGCGGTTTTACCCGTTAATTTAAATGGAACCATTTCGTTTATCAGAACAATGAAATGGCATGAAGTCAACAAAAAAGGACTTGCAGGCGGAAGTACAGAGGCTATAAATGCAACAAATATTACATGGTATTACAACTGGAATACAGGAATGGATACTACGCCAAATGTGGAATATGTACCCATAAGACAAACTAATTTTTGGCCTTCATTTACTCCTGCATATACCAAAGAAGGATATACGCACCTTTTAGGATTTAATGAACCCGACCGGCCAGATCAATCCAATATGACTGTTGAGGCTGCTATAAGTTCCTGGCCGGCATTGATGAAGTCCGGTTTAAGACTAGGTTCTCCGGCAACGTCAGATCCTTTTAATCCATGGATGGGCAATTTTATGACTCAGGCTGAGGCCAATAATTACCGAATTGATTATGTCGCTATTCACTGTTATTGGTACAAGTCTGCAGCCCAGTGGAAAAGTGATCTTCAAAATGTATATGACAGATACAAAAGGCCTCTTTGGATTACAGAATGGAATGTAGGCGCAAACTGGACAGGGAATAATTTTCCTGATGGACCTATCGTACTTACAGATGCAAATGCAGTTAAACATAAAAATGATCTGGCAGCCATATTAACCGTCCTGGAAACTACCGATTATGTAGAGCGTTATTCTATATACAATTGGGTTCAGGATGCAAGGGCAATGTATGTTACCATAGACGATGCTTTTAAAACGAGAAATCCAAACTGGCAAAGTTACGTGTGGCTTCAAACGGCACCGGTAATTTCCAGTACAGCTACAAGTTATGTGGTCTTAACCCCGGCAGGACAATATTATGCTAATAATGCTTCCACAAAAGCTTTTAGTTCGAATAGAGAATATATTCCGACATGGAAAACAAAAGTCGAAACATTGAGCTATCAATTGTCATCAGACTATCAAAACATTACCATAAATTGGACAGGTACCAATCAGGATTTAGTAAGTAAATATATAGTTGAAAGAAAATTAAACGGCGAAAATGAATTCTCAGCTTTTTATGAATCAACAGATTATAAGGTTATTAAACAAACTGATCAGGTTCATTCAAAGGCAGAATACAGAATCAAAGTCGTTGGTAAAGACAATATAGAAACAGCATATTCGGCCATACTGGTATTTGAGCAATCACCAATTGCAGCTACACCAGCAAATATTGAAGGAAAGGCACTATCGAAATCCATAATCAATTTGAAATGGCCAGTGGTTGCAGGAGCAGAATCTTATACCATTAAAAGATCGCCAACTGTAGATGGCACTTATGAAAATGTAGCTGTATATCTAAAAGCCACCACTTTTGATGACATCAATTTAGAAGAAAACAAAGACTACTTCTATAAATTGGCATCAGTAAATACAGGAGGAGAAAGTCAGTATTCTTCGCCTTTGCTGGTGAAAACATTATCGTTTGCAATTCCTCCTGCAGTTGCAAATGCCAGCTTGGTATATGGGGATGCAAAAGTAAATCTTAGATGGGACTTCATGTACGACGCGAATTTTTATGTAAAAAGATCTAATTCACCATCTGGTCCTTTTACCGTAATAGCAACTGTTGCTGCGAATGAATATCAGGATGTATCTGTTGTAAACGGAAATCCTTACTACTATAAAATTTCGGCCTTTAATGCCTTAGGAGAAGGTCCCGATTCCGGTATTTTAAGTGCAACACCTGCACAAGGACAAAAAATTACGGGCAGTATAATTGGTCATGCGGGATCATATCAAAATAGTGGCTTAACAATCGAGAAAGCTTTTGACGAAAATGTGAGCACTTTTGTGGATGGTCCAACTGCGACAGGATATTTAGGTTACGATTTTGGAGCTGATAAAAAAGCTAGTCTAACAGATGTTCGATACGTTCCACGTAATGGTTTCGGATCACGCGTAAACGGAAGTGAGATTCGGGGTTCAAACAGCGAAGATTACCTCAATTCTTATGATGTTTTGCATGTGATAACGCAGACACCGGTCAACGATCTCTTTACAACAGACAGCGGTTTGGCAACTCCAAAATACAGATACATATATTGGTACACATCAACTGGTTATGGAAATATTGCTGAACTTGAGTTTTATGGCAGTATTGATACTACTTTGTCTTTAAATAAACCGCAGCGGGAATTTGCAGGGAATATAACTGCTTTTCCAAATCCTACATCGGGACAAATAGATATTAATTTTCCGATAAATCAGGATTCTCAAAAAATTGCAATTTATACTGCAGATGGTAGATTAATTTCCAGATCGGATTACAAGGTCGAAAATGGTAAAATTCACCTGAATCTGGAGAATAATACCACAGGAGTATACTTGGTAAAGTTTCATGCTTTTCCGGATAAAATAATCCGAATTATTAAGAAATAACAGTTAGTCAGATAGAAAAATTAAGTTAGTTTATTTTGGTTTTATAGTGTGGTTCTTGTAGTGTTGATGGGGGATCGTGAGGTCCCTCATTTACTATTTAACAGCCTTGTGGAAAAAGGGGATTTATTAATAGAATATGATGATGCAGTATAAGCAGTTTTTTTAAGAAGTAGGGGGGTATAGATTAGAATACAATGGTAAAACCATCTTAGGAAACGTTCTGATATTCACATTTTTAGACACACCAATAGGGTAACAGCCCTTTGAGAAAATAAGTGCTTTTGAAAGGTTTTCCAAAAAGAAAAAGCCTTTAAATACCAGTGTTTAAAGGCTTTTGACTTTTAAGTTTTGAAACTTCGGCAGAGAAAGAGGCTCCGCGTTTTATTTTAATCCCAATAAATATGGGCTTTCACCAGATTTTTAAGGTCAGGGTTAATGGTACATCAACAATTTAGTGTTTATTAAGGTTAACAGATTTTGAGGTACAAATAAGGTTCTAATCAATTGACTTTCAAATAGAATACTATCTTATTTTTTAGTTTTTCTAAATGTCAATTCAAATACGAAATAACAAAGGGCCAGAATTCCAAAACCAAAAATAGCATCTCCAATAGCACGCAGCCATTTCAGGGTTACCATTGTGGGCTGTTGCATAAATTCTGCAGAACGTGCATACCACATACCGTGTTCAATACTTGCTACAGCCTGCCAGACACCTACAGGAAGTAAACTTAGCAATGCCATTGTTAAAAGACCAATATTTGTTGACCAGAATATAAATTTCATTAATTTTTCATTCCAGATTTCATGGCGATATAAGCTTCTTAAAACAAATAGCATCAATCCAATTCCTAACATTCCGTACACACCAAATAAAGCAGTATGTGCATGAAGAGCCGTGGTATTTAATCCCTGAATATAATACAAAGCTATTGGAGGATTGATAATGAAGCCAAATATTCCGGCTCCTAAGAAATTCCAAAATGCCACAGCAATCATAAAGTATATCGGCCATTTGTAATCTACAATCCATGGTGTAGCTTTAGACAAGCTATAATTGTGGTAGGCTTCATATCCAATCAATACCAAAGGAACAATTTCCAAAGCACTGAATGTAGCTCCAAAAGCCATCACAGCAGTTGGTGTCCCGGAGAAATACAAATGGTGAAAAGTGCCTAAAATCCCTCCTGACATAAAGATAATGGTTGAAAAAATCACATTTAGTGTGGCTGTTTTTGTTTTAAGAAGTCCAAGACGCACGAATAAAAAGGCAATAACAACCGTTGCAAATACTTCGAAAAATCCTTCAACCCAAAGATGTACCACCCACCATCTCCAGTATTCTGCAATGGCCAAATTTGTTTGTCTTCCCCACATCAGGCCGGCTCCGTAAAATGAAGCTATGGCAGCACATGAAATTAAGAACATTATAATCAAATTGCGCTCCTCGGTACCTTTTTTAAGTACTGGAATTAATGGGCGAATCATTAAAGCTAACCATAAAAACAGTCCTACTAATAAGAAACATTGCCAGAAACGACCTAAGTCTACATACTCATATCCCTGGTGCCCAAACCAGAAGTTATCTACCAGGTTTAATTTTTGCATTACGCCAAACCATTGTCCGGCCATTGAACCCAAAACAATAATCAGCAAGGCAAAGAATAAAAAGTTAACTCCAAAAACCTGAAATTTAGGATCTTTTCCGGAAACAGCAGGAGCAATGTATAGTCCTGTGGCAAGCCAGGCTGTCGCAATCCAAAATATGGCTAATTGGGTGTGCCAGGTCCTGGTCACGGCGTACGGTAAAAATTCATCCAAAGGTATTCCGTAAAAACCATTTCCTTCTACACCATAATGTGCTGTAATGACACCAAAAATAACCTGCAGAATAATGAGTAAACTAACTACCCAAAAGTATTTTTTTATTTGATACATCGATGGTGTCATCCCTTGTTTTAATAAAGGATCAACAGCAGGCGTTTCCAGATGTTCATCTGCACCGGATTTAACATGATAGAAAATTAAAAGACCGGTACATAAAATTAAAAGGATGATACTGACACCAGACCAAACAAGTAAATTTCTTGTAGCCACATTGCCCACTAATTCATCAGAAGGCCAATTGTGAGTGTAAGATATATTAGAATCAGGTCTGTTGGTTACTGTTGCCCATGTTGCCCAAAAGAAAAAGGCATTCATATTATGCATTCTTCCCTTGTCTTTTATAGCCATTTTCGGAATGGCATAGTCATTTCGCAATTGATCAAACTTTGGATCATTCATAAACAAACCTTCATAATAAGTACTCAAATAAGCAATAGCTTCGATTCGGTTTTGAGAAATGGTGATCGTTTTGTTTTCTTCATTAAAGGTATTTTTTCGAACGTCATTTTGCAGGCGGATCTTCATCATAGCTTGCTGCTCATCAGATAAATCTGCAAAGTTCTTTTGGAATTCATCTTGCGATAATTTATCCAGTATAAAAACTGCTTCGCGATGCAGCCAGTCGGCTGTCCAATCAGGGGCAACATAAGCACCGTGTCCCCAAATTGAGCCCACTTCCTGGCCACCCATACTTTGCCAGACGTTTTGGCCATCTTTAATTTCCTGATCTGTAAAAATGGTTTTGTTATCTGTAGAAACAATTTTAAGCGGAATTGGAGGGGCTTTTTGGTAAATTTCATATCCATAATATCCCAAAACTGCAAATGAAATACTCATAACCAGAGCAAACGCAATCCATAGTTTTTTTTCTCTTCTCATCTTTATTGATTTTTAAACTAATTTGTTTAATTGTTTATAATAAGTAAAAATAACCCTCCCTTAATAAAAGGTTTATGAGTCAAATCATAAAAACATTAAAATTTACTTAAACAGCTAAAGGTGAGGATAAAATTTTTATAAATACTTAAAAAAGAACATTTTAGGTATTGTTCTAATATTGTTTTGTAGATATGAAATTTTTTTTTGGAATAATAAAGATACCCTGTACAAGTTGCGAAACTTGTCCAGGTAGTTTTAAGCAGCTAATTAGATTTTTTTGGTTGATTTTCTAAACCTGTAAATTTTAGAGAAAATGATTTTGTTCCAATTTTAGTGAAGTCCAATCAAAACAAACCTTCATTTTGAAACAAAAATTTAATACCTTAAAAAAGTATCACCCGATTTAATTCCCAAAGCCAATTCTTCCAGATTGGTATTTTCAAGCATAAAAGCCAAATCGTTTCGAATCGATTTGAATTTATCGTGCAACGGACAAGGATGATCTTCTGAACAATGGGTCAATCCCAACCCACAACCTGTAAAAATGCTGTCTCCATCCAAAGCACTCACTATTTGCGCCAATTTAATTTCTTTCATCTTTTCTTTAGGAATCTCAAAACCACCACCCACCCCTTTTATGGAATTGATGATGTTGTCCCTCGATAGTATCTGAAGAATTTTGGCCGTAAAAGCCTCCGGGGAATCTATTTTTTTAGCAATATCTTTTAAGCCGGTACGATTGCCCTGATACGATTGAGAAGCAATAAAAATAGTAGCACGAATGCCATATTCACAGGTTTTAGAAAACATAATCGATTTTTTACAAATTTAACAAATAAGTTTTAGCCTCAATTCCGAACTTTCAAAGGAAGTTGTAACGAAAATTTTTATTTGGGCGTGTCCCTCCGTAAAAACTTCGGGTCGGGTTTTACGTTCCCGCTTTTTTTTATCCCGTAAAAAAAACGGTCTAAAAAAAGAGCTCCACTGCAACCCCTCACGCGAGCGGCTAAACGACAACTTTTTTTTAAAATTAAAACCCTCCAAAACGTACAAAAGATCCAAAAATAACCATCAAAACACCAATTATCGTAACCGAAACGATATGAAAAGTCATTTCGGGCAATTTATCATTACTTTTTTTAAGCTTGGGCAACACTCTAAATTGAGCGCTCAAAGCAAAAAGAACCGTCAGGAATAACAAAGCTAATTTTGTCGAAACAACTTTTTCTATTGGCGTTTCAAATTGAAACCAATATTCAATGCTCACGCCATATTGATAAGCCATCAAAATCCCGGTGATGACCAATAAAACCAAAGCAGTCATTCCTACAGGTTCGTATTTTCTTTCATAATTCAGAATTATATTTTGATTTTTTTCCTTTAGCGCTTGTGGCAAATAGCCAAAGGCAAGCAACAAATGACCACCAACCCAAATAGTGGCACTCAAAAGATGGATGATTAACAATAAATGGTGGTTCATATCGATTTTAGTTTAAGTTTTAAAATTTCAATAGAGAGTAATAAAAGACCTGCCGGCAGAAAGATACTGGATAAAAACAGACTTTGATAATAATCCGGAAACGCTCCTTTACCAAAGAAAAACCAAATTCCCTGAAGAAACAAAAGGATTTCAGTTGTGACAAATCCCAGCAAAAAAATTGCGATTCCCCATTTTTGTATGCGGTTTCCCGAATTTAAAAAATCATTTTGCAAGGCAAATCCAAAGAGAAAACCCGTAATAATTCCCAACATCGTCAAATGAATATAGCCAATAACAAAATTCCTGATCTGATGCGATACCTGTGCCAATTCGGGAACCAAAACGACCAATTGAATAACTACTTTTAAAGCCAATGAAAACAAAGCAAAACCATAAACTGTTTTTGTTATCACTGGCAAAGCAGCAAAGAACGATTGAAATTGCGGACGAATAAATTGTATAAAAAGTAATGCAGCACACAACTGAAGCAGAACTCCAAGAGCATTCAACCAATAAAAAACAGGGTTAGACAGATACCAACTCACCGGCAAAGCCAATGTTAATAAAGTTGAAGCAACAAATAAAGTATAAAACAAACGAAATTTTTTAGCTTCAACCGTAAGTTTTGCCTGTTTGAAAAATAAAGCCAAAATAGCAAACAGAAACCAGCCATTAAATTGAAAATGAAGAAAAAACTGAATCGCAATTTGATAAAAAGCACTTGCTTTTCCTAGCAATCCTACTATGGGACCTAAACACCAGACACCCAAGGTGGAAAAAATCATAAAAAATAAAGCTGTGTGAAGCATCTTTTTTTCGGTCAAAGTACCTGGATTGGCATCCTTCTTAATTAAATAAAAAAAATAGTAACTGCAGAAAATATGCAAAGTCGAAAAAAGAATAGAAGCAAAAGCATATCCTTGCGCCGGAAAATCAACCATCATTCCAACTACTGCCAGTTCTGTTATCCAGAATAATCGGTTATAGATGGGTTTTTGCTGTTTTTCTTTTGGAACAAAAAAATGAAAAATCAAACAGTACAACATCAAATACACCCAACCCAACATAGCTACATGTGAATGACCGTGCATTAAAAACTGAAAATTGACTCCTTCTATTGGCGTAACATACATCCAACGAAGGCATAATCCCATCAATGAAGCGATAAAAAAATTGACAAAACAGATTAAAATCCAGCTCTTTCTCATACTTTATCCTCTGTAATTAATTTTAATTTTTTCTGTAGAAAGAT
Source organism: Flavobacterium sp. (assembly GCA_039931915.1). GTDB lineage: Bacteria > Bacteroidota > Bacteroidia > Flavobacteriales > Flavobacteriaceae > Flavobacterium. The sequence goes on from JBDTRA010000020.1 coordinate 39,474, forward strand.
TATGGTTTTCCAATTCTCTAAATGAATGTCCAAGTTTTTCTATTGTCGTGGCTCAGTTTACGAAATGCTGAATGTAATCTCCGTACAGCTTTTAAAACTTCATCATAAGGGAGATTGTCCTTGAATACATAAGGAGCTAAATAGGTGTCAAAAGAACTGAAGGCTTGTGCACCAGCCCATTCACTTTGCAAAATACCCAGAAAATTGGCCATTTGTCCTAAGGCTTCCCTAAAATGAGATGGTGGTTTACTTTCCACCCGGCCTCTTACTCCGTTGAAACCTTCATTGAGCAGTACACGCAAACTCCAGCCTGCACAATAGCCCGTGAGGCAATCCAAATCGTGAATGTGAAGATCACCATTACGGTGCGCATATCCTTCTTCTTTAGAATACACTTTATCCAGCCAATAATTTGCAATAACCTTACCTGCTACATTGTTCACCAGTCCGGCGTTCGAATAAGAAGTGTTGGCATTGGCGTTGATGCGCCAATCCGTTTGCTGAATGTATTCTTCAATCGTTTGGGTGCTGTCGACATAAGTTGTATCATCATTCAGGCCTTCAAGATGTTCGCGTTGCAGCTTTCGGGTGTGTCGAAACAGCATAAAGGAGCGCATCACATCAAAATGGTTTTTATCAAATAGTTTTTTTTCGATTATATCCTGAATTTCTTCAACAGCCCATACTTCTTTATTTTTCAGTTGAATACTTACACTTTCAAAAACACTTTCATCAACAACTACAGAGACGCTCTGGAAACTTTTTTCAATTACATCTTTAACTTTATAACTTTCAAATGGCTGGTACTTTCCATTTCTTTTGATGACATAATTTTCCATAGTTGCTATTCTTAGTGTTGTGTTTGATGCTACTTATTTTTGAGCTGTAAAGTCTTTTTCAAGTTTAGCTGCTTTGGGAAACAAAATATTATTTTCCAAATGAATGTGTTTGTGTAAATCCTGTTCGAATTCTTCCAACATGGCAAATGTTACTTTATACGTGTTACAACCATCTGCCGGCGGTGTGTAATTGTTACTTAGTGCTGCTATCTTTCTAAAACGAACACCTTCAGCATCGTGTTCGTGCATCATCATCGCAATTGGATTTTCAATTGTTTCAAAATGAGGCAGCTCAATTAATTCATCAGAAATAGCAGCATGGACCATTTTTTTGATAAAAGGGAATAAAATCAGCTCTTCTTTTTTCATGTGCTGTGCCAATTCTTCAGCACAACCTTTAAAGAGTTCGTTAATTTCAAGCAGTTCAGGATGATTGGCTCCGTGTACTTTGCTTAACTTGTCTAAAAACTGCAGCAGTATTGGTGTTTTCTCTGATACATACCGATGATGTGTTTTCTCAATATAATCAGCTAATAAATCAATCGGCCATGCATTATAATCGATTCCGGAATCACTTTTTGATGACAGAACAGTTTCAATTTCCTGTAATAAAACGTCCGAATTGACTGCTTTTTTCTGGCAGGCCTCTTCAATACTTCTGTTTCCGTTACAGCAAAAATCTATTCCGTATTTTGAGAATAAAGCTGCTGTTCTAAAATCTTTTGCCACGTATTCTCCTATTGTAATTTGTTCTAAAGTTTCCATGATTTTTTATTTTTTGAAAGTTTCTAATTGAATAACAATTCATTGTTATTCAATTGTGTGATTATTATTAGTGTCTTATTTAATATTGTAAAATTCGTTTAATTATGAAAAGGAGAATATGATTTAAATCATATCAAATTTGTTTTTAAATGATTTTTTTACCAAATAAAACATCTAATCTTATTCGGTTTTTATTTTTTAAAGGAAAATAGCCAGCTGTAAATAGCCTTTCTCTTAAATATTTATTTTCTAAAGAAAAAAAAGTAATGAACATGACAAATATCATAATAAAGGATGTTTTTGTCTTTTATTTTTACACTATAAATTTCAAACCAAAATAATATGAAAACCAGGGTTAAATTAAACAGACAAATAAGGGTAATCTTTATAATGTTGCTTGCTCTTGTGGGACTTTTTTCCTGTAAAAAAGAGGATGAAGAATCAAAAAAATACCAAAATATTGAGGTGAAAGGACAACAAGCTGCTGAACTCACGGCACCACCGATGGTTCCAAAACCTGTAGGAGATCGTGAAGCAACAAAATTAGTCGTCAACATGGAAATTAAAGAAATGGAAGCAGAGATGGTTGATGGCGTAAAATATACCTATTGGACTTTTGGAGGTTCCGTACCGGGAAGTTTTATCAGAACCAGAGTGGGTGATGAAGTAGAATTTCATTTAAAAAACCATCCCGATAACAAAATGCCGCATAATATTGATTTACATGCGGTAACGGGACCAGGAGGAGGAGCAACTTCATCGTTGGTAGCTCCTGGACACGAAAAAGTGTTCAGTTTCAAAACCCTAAATCCTGGTTTGTACGTCTATCATTGCGCTACAGCTCCGGTTGGAATGCACATTGCAAACGGAATGTACGGTTTGATTTTGGTTGAACCGGAAGGAGGTTTACCGCCTGTTGATAAAGAATATTACGTTATGCAAGGCGATTTTTATACCAAAGGCAGTTATGGCGAGCAGGGTTCTCAGCCGTTTGATATGGATAAAGCCATTAAAGAACAACCCGATTATGTGGTTTTTAATGGAAAAGTTGGAGCTATTGCCGGAGATAAAGCTTTAACGGCCAAAGTGGGAGAAACTGTCCGTATTTATATGGGGAACGGAGGTCCGAATTTGGTGTCTTCTTTCCATGTTATTGGAGAAATTTTCGACAAAGTACATATTGAAGGGGGAGAAATGATCAACAAAAATGTCCAGACTACTTTAATACCTGCGGGAGGTTCGGCCATTGTTGAGTTTAAAGTGGATGTTCCCGGAACTTTTATATTAGTTGATCACTCGATTTTTAGAGCATTTAATAAAGGAGCACTTGGAATGTTGAAAGTGGAAGGCGAGGAAAATAAAAAAATATATTCCGGAACCATACAAGATGGAATTTATTTACCGGAAGGTGGAACCATTCAAGGTATGCCAAAAGGAAAAGCGATCCCTAAAAGCACTGTTGCAAAAACCGTCCCTGAACAAATTAAATCAGGTAAAGAATTATTTGACAGAACCTGTTATGCCTGTCACCAATCTGGAGGGCAAGGTATTCCGAATGCTTTTCCTCCATTGGCAAAATCAGATTACCTGAATGCTAATCCAGACAGGGCAATTGGAGCTGTATTACACGGATTGAGTGGAGGAATCACTGTTAATGGCAAGAAATTCAATAATGTAATGACCAGTCAAAACCTTACTGATGAACAGGCAGCAGATGTTTTGACTTATGTATACAGCAATTGGGGCAACAATAAAACAGTAATTACTCCGGCAAAAGTAAAAGCTGTCAGAGCTCGGCCAGCACCAAAAGCTACTGCAGAACATTAAAAAAAGTAAAGCAAAAAAACAATTAAAAAAATAATCAAAATGAAAAAGTTTGTATTAAGTATCGTATTGATGGGAATGTGTTTGTACGGTTATAGTCAAAATGCAGCCAATGGTAAATCAGTATATACCAAAACCTGTATTGCTTGTCACCAGCCAACGGGAGCAGGAATTCCCGGAGCATTTCCGCCCTTGGCAAAATCTGATTATTTGAATGCAGATTTAAACCGTGCCATCAAACAAGTAATCAAAGGATCTAAGGGTCCGATAGTTGTTAACGGCAAAAAATACACCACACCAATGCCTGCTCAGGCTTTGAGTGACCAACAAATTGCAGGTGTTCTAACGTATGTATATTCTAGTTGGGGGAATAATAAAAAAGTGGTAACGGTAGCAATGGTAAAAGCCCAAAGAAAATAATAATAACCTGAGTTCGATTAATACAGCACAAAACTTGTTTACAAATAAATTATATCAGTTAATGTTCCTGCAAGGTCTTTTTCGAGACCTTGTAGGTATCTTATCATCAGTATTCATACCTACAAGGTTGTAAAACCTTGCAGGATATCTAATAAATAACAAATTATTGAATAATCGAACTCAGGTTAATAAGTAAAAAAAGTACCAAATGGCAGCACTAAAAACAATAACAATCCTTTTTATACTCTGTGTTAGTTCTCTTTTTGCTCAGGAAGTAAAAATGGCATCCATAAAGAGCGGCAGTTTTGTTCCTCTTTATGGTGCCACTTCTAAAAAACCGGTCAATATAGCTTCTTTTAATATGGATGCATATCCCGTTACCAATGCACAATTCCTTGCTTTTGTCAAAAAATATCCCGCTTACAGTCGCTCTGAAATGAAAGGAATTTTTGCCGATAAAAGTTATCTAACCCAATGGATAAGTGATTTTGATTATGGTCTTAACAATTTTAACAATGCTCCAATCACCAATGTTTCCTGGTTTGCTGCCAAAAAATATTGCGAATGTCAAGGCAAAAGATTGCCAACAATGGACGAATGGGAATATGTGGCCATGGCCGATGAAAAACGTATTGATGCCCGTTCTAAAAAAGAATTCAATAAATACATCATGTCCTGGTATGAGAAACCCAAAACCTATCTAAATCCAGTGGGTCAAACCTTCAGGAATTACTGGGGTGTCTATGATATGCACGGTTTGGTTTGGGAATGGACAGGAGATTTCAATAGTATCTTTCTTTCCGGCGAGTCCAGAAAAGATAAGGCTACAGATAAGAATCTCTTTTGCGGAAGCGGATCCGTAAATGCCACTGATTTAATGAATTATGCGGCTTTTATGCGCTATGCTTTCAGAAGCAGCCTGAAAGCAAATTACACTACAAAAAATCTGGGTTTTCGCTGTGCCAGGGATTTAAAATAAGTTCTAAACCATTTATATTGAAAAAATGAAAAAACTGTTTCAGGGGTTAATGTTAATCCTTTTAGTTTTACAAGGGTGTACTACTAATAAAAAATCCGAAGACAAACCGATTTCAGATTTATCCATATACAATCTGCCTTCAAAATGGACCAATCAAAATGGGCAAGATCTTGAAATGAAGGATCTAAAAGGAAAAGTACTCGTAATGGTAATGATTTATACTTCCTGCAAAGCAGCTTGTCCAAGATTAGTGGCTGATATGCGAAACATAGAATCCCGTTTGCCTGACAATATCAAACCAAATGTCAAATTTGTATTAGTAAGTATTGATCCCGAAGTTGATACCCCAAAACGCTTGAAAGAGTTTGCTATTACTAACAAAATGGAAGGTGATCAATGGGAGTTTTTGAGATCAACCGAAGAAAATACCCGGGAATTTGCAGCAGTTTTGGCCGTAAATTACAAGAAAATCGCCCCTTTGGACTTTTCTCATTCTAATATTATAAGCGTCTTTAATACCGAAGGAGAGTTAACATTTCAGCAAGAAGGTTTGGGCGTAAATTCTGACGCAACAATTAAAAAAATTACTGAAGAAGCCGAAAAGATAAATTAGAACCTTCCTTAAAACCTTAAAAATGAAAATTTTAAAAATAATTGTTCTGACGCTTGTATTAGTTTTCAGCAGCAATGCTTTTGCTCAGGAATTGGATGCAAATTTGCAAATCAGACCTCGTTATGAGTTTCGAAATGGTTATAAAGCACCTATTCCTTACGGAGAAACGCCTGCTCAGTTTGTTTCGACAAGAACCCGCTTGAGTTTAAATTTCAGGCAAGATCAATTTATTACGAAACTCAGTATGCAAAATGTTCGGGTTTGGGGAGATGTACCCACAAATACCAAATCGGATGTAAACGGAATTCAGTTATATGAAGCTTGGGTACATTATAACTTTAATGAAAAATGGAGTGCGCGTTTAGGCCGTCAAGTGATTTCGTATGACAATCAACGCATTTTTGGTGAAGTTGACTGGGCACAACAAGGGCAAAGTCATGATGCTGTGATGACAACTTTTAAAAGTAACAAAAACCATTTGGATGTAGCGATTGCATATAATGCAAATGCCGAAACCGAACTGGCAACACCTTATATCGTTGCAAATTACAAATCGATGCAATATGCGTGGTATCATACTGAGTTGGGAAAAATAAATATGAGTTTTTTGTTTTTAAATGCCGGTTACGAAAATAAATTGACCCCACCAATTCCTATACCGCTTCCGGAGCTGAAAGTAGATTATATGCAGACTTTTGGAACCTATTGGAGTGCTAAAGGAAAATCCTGGGATGGGGATTTATGGTTTTATGGGCAAACAGGAAAAAATGCGACTAATACAGTAAGTGCTTTTGATGCTGCCTTTAATTTTAATTATGCAATAACCAATAAATTTAAAGTTGGTTTTGGATACGAATATCTTTCCGGAAAAAGCCAGGAAAATACTGGTTCGGCTATAAAATCTTTTCATCCTGTTTTTGGAACCAATCATGCTTTTAATGGATATATGGATTATTTCTATGTGGGAAATTATAGAAATTCCGTAGGCTTGCAAGATGCTTTTTTGAAATTTGGTTACAAAACAGAGCAATGGCAATTTGCTTTATTGCCTCATGTTTTTAATTCTGCGAATACTGTTTTAGATGCTAATGGCAATAAAATGAGCCCTTATCTCGGAACAGAAATTGACTTTACAGCAACTTATTCTGTTCATAAATATATAAACATTTCAGGCGGTTATTCGCAAATGTTCGGCACAGATTCGATGCAAATTTTAAAAGGAGGTGATGTAGATCACACCAACAATTGGGCCTGGTTAATGATTAATGTAAATCCTCAAATTTTTTCGTATAAAAAATAATTTTAATTCAAAGTTTTCTAAAATGCTATAACCCATCAGGAAGGTTTGTATAACCCTAATTTCCTATTGAACAAGTAATTAGTTTTTGTTTCATTTTGTGAAATAGTAAATTTTATCGCTTACTTTTATTAATTCCATATTTATATCCGGCTATTTTTGGGATGAAGTCAAGAAGTGATTTATATCATGTTTTAGGATTAAGGAGTATTTTATCTTTGACTAAAGAATTAATTACAAGGAAGTATGAGCAATTTATCACAATCACACAGAATATTATTTTTAAACACTCTTGCTTTTGCGGTTTGTTTTGCTTGTTGGACTTTAAATGGTGTTTTAGTCACTTTTTTAGTTGATCAGGAAATTTTTGATTGGAATGTAGTTCAAATCGGATGGTTATTGGGAATTCCAATACTTACAGGTTCGCTTATGCGGTTACCAATGGGAATTTTAACCGATAAGTATGGAGGTCGTGTAGTCTATTCGGCTTTACTGATTTTGGCATCCATTCCTTTGTTTTTGCTTCCTTTTGCTGCAAATTTTTGGATGTTTGCGCTGTTGAGTTTTATGTTCGGAATGGTGGGAACCAGTTTTGCTGTAGGTGTGGCTTATACTTCATTATGGTACCCCAAAGAATGGCAGGGACGTGCTTTAGGAATTTTCGGCATGGGTACCGCAGGAGCTTCTATAACTCCTTTTATAGCACCTAGCATGTTGAAATACTTTTCAGAATCCGATCCTTTAAATGGTTGGAAATATTTGCCTGTTATTTATGGCGTAGTATTATTGACGATGGGAATTGTTTTTATTCTTTTCTCTAAAACTAAAAAAATAGAAGCAAAAACAAAAACCGTTAAAGAACTTTTACAGCCGCTTAAAGAAGTACGTGTGTGGCGTTTTGGAACGTACTATTTTTTACTGTTTGGCTCGTTTGTATCCTTTTCCCAATGGCTGTTGCCTAATTTCATGAATGTTTATCATACAACTTTAATTTTAGGAGGATTGTTTGCCACTTGTTTTAGTTTACCGGCGGGGATTATTCGTGCTTTTGGAGGGTTTTTATCCGATAAGTTTGGAGCTCGAAAAGTGATGTATTGGGTGTTAAGTACTTCGGTAGTATTGAGTTTTCTGCTCTTATTTCCAAAAATGAATATTACTACTTCCGGGAGCGGTTTGATGGCCGCAAAAGCAGGAAAGGTTACGCAGGTTTCTCCTTCTAAAATAGTTATTGGAGAAAGAGAATATTTGGTTACTCCAAAAAACGTTAAAGCAGAGCACAATCCATTTTTTCCATCTAAAAAAACATGGCAGGAAGTAGTGGTTTCCGAAAATCAAAAAGTTCAGAAAAAAGAATTAATAGCAGACGGAATAACACAAATTCATTTTGAGGCGAATATGTGGATTTATCTTGTATTGGTTATTTTAATTGGTGCCTGTTGGGGAATTGGTTCGGCAGCAGTTTACAAACACATTCCTGAATATTTTCCAAATCAGGTAGGAGTTATAGGAGGAATGGTAGGAATGATTGGTGGTTTAGGAGGATTTATTGGGCCAATAGTTTTTGGATACCTGCTTGCTTTTACAGGTTTCTGGACCAGTTCATGGCTCTTTATTTTTGCCTTATCAATTATTTGTCTGATTTGGATGCACCGTGTAATTGTAAAAGTGACAAGAGAAAAATTACCGGAATTTGCTCAGGATATGGACAGAAAAGATGCTGTAGAATAGCGAATAAATATAAAAAATATTATTGATTTTTATTATAAATAGAAAGCAACAGACCAATCGGTTTTTGAAATCGGACAGTCTTGTTCTTTTTTATTGTAAATTGACATTCCTGAATATTATAACATCATAAAGTGTTATTGTGAATGATTACTACTTACGTAATTTAACTTATTTTTTTACTTAGTTTTGTTCGAAATCATAATTTTTTAAAATTAACAGTTATTCTTTTAATTAGATTTAAAAGTGAGCTGATGCAATATAATTTGAAATGAAAGATAGAAATTACAATATAAAAGCCTTACTCATTGCCACTTCCATGTCCATACTAATGATTGTATTAGTATTTTATGGATCTAGAAAATTGCAAAACTTTGATGCGGCATTAATAACCTATTTGTTTGGGACAGTATTTGCTTTTTTTGGTATTGTCTACCGATATTCGGTTTGGTTGCAAAGACCGCCTACCTGGATTTATTTTAAAAGAGGAATTAGTTATTTGTTTACAGGAAAAGTATTTTCTCATTTTTGGTTTGCTTCAAAAGAAACTATTGAAAATATTGCTTTTCAGAAATTTATTTACCCAAGAGGAAAATACCGCTGGATGGCACATTTTATGATTGCCATTGGCTGTACCTCCGCTTTTTTAATTACGATTCCGCTGACTTTTGGATGGATTCATTTCGCGATGGCGCCTAATAGTATAACCGTTTACGAAGCACATTTTTTTGGTTTCAAAGTCATGGATTTTAAATTGGATTCCATTATTGCATTCCTGACTTTTCATGCTTTAAACTGGTCTTCTTATTTGGTTATTTTTGGTTCATTATATTATTTAAGAAGACGTTTGACAAATCCGGGTTTGATTGCTACTCAAACTTTTGAAGGCGATTTATTACCCCTTATTTTATTAATTGCTATTTCTGCTACAGGTTTAGGATTAACGTATTCCTATCAATTTATGAAAGGTTTTGCCTTTGATTTTCTGGCGGTTTTACATGCTGTAACGGTAATTATGTTCCTGATTTGGATTCCGTTCGGGAAGTTTTTTCATATCATTCAGCGTCCTGCACAAATTGGGGCTCATATTTATAAAAAGCAGGGAATGAAAATGGGAATGGCTATTTGTGAGCACACTGGAGAAGAATTTACTACCAAATTACATATTAAAGATCTTAAAACAGTAACAAAAGAATTGGGTTTTAATTTCGACAGACCTGACGGAACCTCACATTTAGATTTAAGCCCCGAAGGAAAAAGATCCCGTTTAGCCCAGGCCCACCTGAAAGCAAGACTGGAAGGCGGAAATTTATTTGGTTGATTTTTTAATTAAGATCTAATTACAATTTAAAAATAAACCCTGGCGCCTTTGCGCTTAGCGGTGAAAAAATATAAAAACATGGCAAAATTACCTGTTTCAGAACAAAACATTATAACACAATTTGGCCCTCATAAAAATTATAGCCCTAAGGATGGTTATGAAGGACGAGATGAACCGGATGAATTGGTAAAAACACATTGTTGTTTTTGCGGAATGCAGTGTGGTATTCAATTATCGGTAAAAGACAACAAAGTAGTTGGTTTTGAACCCTGGATGGAATTTCCGTTCAACGAAGGAAGATTATGTCCAAAAGGAGTGCAGCGTTATTTGCAAAACAACCATCCTGATCGTCTTTTGTCTCCGTTAAAAAGAGTAGAAGGCCAAGGATTTGTACCAGCTTCCTGGGATGATGCGATGGATAAAACCGTTTCGGAAATTAAAAGAATTCAGGAAAAATATGGAAATGATGCGTTCTCAGTTCTTTCCGGAGTTTCGCTGACCAATGAGAAAAGTTATTTGATGGGTAAGTTTGCCCGTGTAGCTTTGAAAACTAAAAATTTAGATTACAACGGACGTTTGTGCATGGTAAGTGCAGGAGCGGGAAATAAAAAAGCATTTGGTCTCGACCGGGGCTCTAATAATTATTCGGATTTAGAATATGCCGAAGTAATTATTGTAGCCGGAGCCAATATTAGTGAAACCTTTCCAACTTTAACCCATTGGATTTGGAAAGCCAGGGACCGGGGAGCAAAACTGATAGTTATTGACCCAAGAATGATTCCATTGGCCAGGACAGCTGACCTTCATCTGGATGTTCGTCCGGGAACAGATTCGGCTTTGTATGGTGCTATGCTAAAATATTTGGTGGATCATGACATGCTGGATCACGATTTTATTGATAACCATACGTCAGGTTTTCAGGAAACCATAGATGCTGTAAAAGATTATACTTTGGAATGGGCAGAGGAAGTTACAGGAATTAAAAAAGAAAAAATTGAACAAGCTGCTCAATTATGGGGCAAAGCCAAAACGAGTTTTTTACTTCATGCCCGCGGAATCGAACATCATTCTAAAGGAGTCGATAATGTTTTGGGCTGTATAAATTTGGTTTTAGCAACAGGCAGAATCGGGCGCCCGTATTGCGGTTATGCTACTATTACAGGACAAGGAAATGGACAAGGCGGTAGGGAGCACGGTCATAAATGCGATCAGCTACCCGGGAATCGGGACATTGAAAATCCGGAACATCGCAAATACATTTCAGAAGTTTGGGGTATTAATGAAAAAGATTTGCCCGGAAAAGGTTTATCAGCTTACGAAATAATCGAAGCCATTCATCGTGGGGAAATCAAAGGATTATTGTCTATTTGTTTTAATCCGTTAGTTTCTTTACCCAATAGTAATTACGTTCGCGAAGCTTTGGAAAAATTAGAATTTTATGTTTGTATTGATTTTTTCTTAAACGAAACGGCCCGTCATGCCGATATTGTTTTGGCAGGTTCATTACAGGAAGAAGAAGAAGGTACAACTACTTCAGCCGAAGGGCGTGTTATCCGAATTCGTCAGGCAGTAACTCCTCCGGGAGACGCCAGAACCGATACTTCGATTATTTTGGAATTAGCCAAACGTTTAGGTGTGAAAGATAAATTTACTTATGAGAATAGTGAAGCGGTTTTTAATGAATTGCGTGTAGCCTCAAAAGGAGGAACTGCTGATTATTATGGAATTACCTACCAAAGAATTGAAGACGAAATGGGAGTTTTTTGGCCATGTCCGGAAATAGGGCATCCGGGAACGCCCCGCTTATGGGAAGATAAAAAATTTAGAACCCCAGATGAAAGAGCTCATTTTAATCCGGCTCCATACAAACTTCCGGGTGAAGTTACAGATGCCGATTATCCAGTAATTTTGACTACAGGACGCGTGGTTTCTCAATATTTGAGTGGTACACAAACCCGAAGAATTGGAAAATTGGTTGATCAGTATCCAGAACCATTATTAGAAATTCACCCTGCTTTAGCCCAACAATACGGAATCAAACAAAGAGAATTAATAAAAGTTACTACCCGACGTGGCGAAGGAATTTTTCCTGCAAATATTGTAGAAACCATTCGGGAAGACACAGTTTTTATTCCGTATCACTGGTCCGGAAAAAAATCAGCAAACCAATTGACACCCGGAACATTAGATCCTATTTCTAAAATTCCGGAATTCAAGGTTTGTGCCTGTCATTTGGAGCCATTGCATGAAATAGCGCCGCCTTCGAGTGAATCTATGGCTTATGCCAGTGTTTAATCTTTAAAAACAAAAAATGAATTATACCAATTTTAATAAAAATGAAGAGTTTTTTGTAGATATGCAACGTTGTATTGGCTGCAAAGCCTGTGAAATGGCGTGTGCCGAATGCGAAACAAATGGTCAGGAATCTTTAATTCACGTAAATTATGTGGATCGGGCTTCAACTGTGCAAACTACCGTTCAGGTGTGTATGCACTGTGAAGATCCTGTTTGTGCAAATGTATGTCCCGCTGATGCTATTTCAAAAGACGAATTCGGAATTGTACATACCGCCAATACGGAAAGATGTATTGGTTGTTCGAACTGTGTGATGGCTTGTCCGTTTGGTGTGCCTAAAAAAGAAGAGTCATACGATTTGATGATGAAATGTACAATGTGTTATGACAGAACAAGTGTGGGCAAAAAACCAATGTGTGCTACTGTTTGTCCAAGTGGTGCTTTGTTTTATGGAACGAGAGAGGAAATACAAGAAATGCGTCCAAATAGTTCACCCGTAAATACGTTTCTTTTTGGTAAAGAAGTAGTGAATACAAAAGTTAATATTATGATGCCGAAAGGAAGTAATGAATTAATAATTTATTAGAACAAATTCATGTCTAAAGAAGATAATTTAAATAAAAACTGGAAGAAAGATTTCCCAATAGAAAAACAACAGGCAACCAATGTGAGTCGTCGTGATTTTGCTAAATTCCTGACATTAGTATCAGGAGGGTTAATGGTTGGAAGTGGTTTAGTCGCAGTTAAAGCCCATCTTTTTCCGAAGGATGAGGTACAAGGAGAGCATTTTGTATGTAAAAAAGATGAAGTGCCTGTAGGTGGTACACGTGCTTTTGTTATAGAAGGAAGTACAATTCCTTATATATTAATTCATTTGGAAACAGGAGAGTTTAAAGCATATGAACAAAAATGTACCCATCTTTCCTGCTCTGTTTTTTACAAACCCGGTACCGGAATTATTCATTGCCCTTGTCACGAAGGTTCTTTTGACGCTCAAACGGGAGATGTTATTGCAGGGCCGCCGCCAAGAGCTTTGCCTAAATTAGAAGTTTTTTTTAAAGACAATGCCGTTTATGTAAAAGCGTCAGAAAACGTAGAAGAAAAACTAGGATAAACCCTAAAATAAAATAGTATGAGTAATTTTAGAAGAAGTCAGAATCAAGCCAATCCTAATAAATTGAATGCGATACTTTCGACCATTATTTTTATATTGATTCTAAATGTAACTATTCAGATTTGGTTGTTGTATGCTTCCTTAAACAATGCTTTGGATAATAATAAGGAAATCCTTATTCCTGCATTTATCGCTTCCTTGATATTATTTTTAATTGGTATTGGTTTGTTGTATTATTTACCAATTGGAAATTCCAAAAAGCAATTATAAACTTATTGAGTACAAATTACAGCTTTTCTTAGTTTACTCCTCTACCAAATGGATATCTTAATTAACGGAAGATATCGACATTATTGACATCGAAATATCCATATCCAAACTGCAAAAGCATCTAATTTAAGTGGTAAAGCTTTCGCAGATAGGGAAGTTGCTTTATTCCCAAGAGTGGAATTATTAGGTGGATTTAGTATCTTTTGAAACTTCTGCTGGCGGAGAAAAAGGCGCCGATACCTTTATTTTTATCCCAATTAACATGGAATTCGTAAGCTTTTCTAAGAACTGGGTTATCTATAATTACACTATTATATCTAACTGTATACATTTATTCATACAAAACTTAAGAGTATGAATTATTATTCAAATGAAGTTTTAGTTGATTTGTTCAAAAAAACTTGAGAAGCAAAATTTCAAAATAGAAGCTTATCAATTATTATGGTCAGTGTCGTGGAGTCGGAATATTTTTTGATTTCTATCAGCGAAACGGCGATAAGTTTATTTTTGAGTTTTGTCTTTTTATCAGGGACAATTATATATTTGTCTCACAAAATACCAAAACAAACCAATAGGATTTTTTAATCGGATTATGAATCATTTGAATTTCCAATCATGCCATAGTATTCCCGAAGAAGTTGCTAGACTTTTATACGTTTTTGGTGCAATTATTTCCCATAAGACTTTCCAAATCAAATTTTATTCTACTGGGAATTGTATAACTTCTACCTGAAATTAAATATTTCTTAATCCATACTCATTTGTACCTTTAGTGTATAGTTAAAATGTTTATTTAAAAAATAAGTTATGGCAGAAATTAAAATTGAGAAAAAGAAGCCTATATGGCCATGGATTGTAGCAGTTGTGTTAATCTCAGCACTTATATACTTCATCTTTTTGAAAGATAACCAAGCACAGGGTGAAAGCAAAGTAGAAATCGAAAACAATACAACTGAAAATACCACGACAAATTAACTAGGAAACTGGCAGGTATAAGAATAACTCTTTGAGTTCATATGAAAATTTGTGAGTAAAATAAACACTTGCAGGACTTGAGACATGTTACGAATATGTCTTTATGAATTTATCTGCTGCGGCAGATGGAAGAGCAAACACAATAAATAGCCAGGGTTTCCTGCGATTAGTCTTAGAGAAAAAACAATTTATAATATAAAAAATAATGTATGGAAAATAAAGATAGAAATTTATACAGACTGAACGAACTTTCTGATTATAAAATTGCTTCAAATTATTCTGACGTAAGGGGATGGAAAATAGTAGATGCTGACAACCGTACTATAGGTACAATTGATAATCTCTGGGTTAATAAAGATATGCAGCGCGTTGTCTATCTGGATGTGAATGTGGACAAAGGATTAATAGAGGACAGCCGAAATGAGGTGCATGATGCTATAGAGAACGACAATGGAAATGAGTTTATGTATAAAGATGGAGACAGCCATATTATCATACCGATTGGATCTGTCAGCATAAATAAGGATACGAAAATTGTCATGGCTAACAGTATAGGATATAATACTTTTAAAAAAACAAGCAGATATAACCAGGAGCACAATTTTGACAGACACTATGAAAGAAGAGTATTAAGGTCCTACTATCCTGATTATGAGTCCCGATCAGAGTCTGACAGCGATGATGACACTTTTTACAATCGCAGAGAATTTGACAGCCGCTAATACTATTACTCATTGAATATTTTAAAGCAGGATAGCGACATATAAAAATAGATTAAAAAAGATCAAACGTTTAAGAATGTTTGGTCTTTTTTACTGGATGCAGATTTTGATTTAAGATTGTGAGATCTAAGGATTCGTTTCTTGGAATCTCTACCATCTGAGGGTGACTTTCAATCAGAACCTAATTATCAGGCTCCTTTTTAAAGTTCAACTAATTTTTTTTCTGCATAGAGCTGAAAAAGGTCCAGAGGAAAAAAGCAAAAAATAAATAGGGTAATTGTTCTTTTATGAAGTATTGTGCTCTTTGAAAGGTATGCCAAAAAGAAAAGCCTTTAAACACTAGTATTTAAAGGCTTTTGACTTTTAAAGTTCTTTGAAAACCGTGAATCCTTTCGTACGGTATGCCACTGATAGCCGAAATAAAAAGGTGTATCATTTGACAAAACTATTTGATATGCCGAATGGTGATGAATTTCCATAGTGAGATTACGGGCTTGAAGGGCTAGAATAAAAGGATTCATAATTAGATTTTTTATTTTTTATTGACAATTCTTTGATAATAAGCACTAATATATCAATTGTTCAATCGTATTTAAGTTTGATCAGGTATTAAAACTGCGATTTAAATGGTAATATGACATTCTCTCGAGAATTGTACACTAAATTATATTTAATCACAAGTAGTTTCTTTTTAGTATGGTATTAACAATTAAGCTACATTTGTGGTCAACAAATAATTAAAAAAGATGCAAGAAGGTACAGTAAAATTCTTTAATGAAGAAAAAGGTTTTGGTTTTATAACACCAAAGAATGGAGGAAGTGAAATTTTTGTTCATGTTTCAGGTTTATCAGAAAATATTCGTGAGAACGATGAAGTGCGTTATGAAGTAGCAGAAGGCAAAAAAGGCCCCAACGCAGTAAACGTTGTTGTAGCTTAACATCGCTTGAGAATATACAAAAAAGCACCTGTGACAAGGTGCTTTTTTGTATATTTTATTCAAATAATCTTCAGTAAGTGAAATTATCAGGTGAGTTCCATCATTACTTTGTGATCAATTTTTCGGTGCTAATAGTAATTTCATGAAGAGGACTTGTTAGTCGGGCATAAATAGGTGATTCTCCATTTTCCGACTTTTTCCTGTTTTAGATAAAAAATTACTTTTAACATGCTTTCTAGTTTTAAATTAATACTCAAATTGATTTAAAAATTTTGCGAGAGCCTAGAAGTAACAGGAATTCTCGGGGAATTCTCTTTTTATAGTGACCCTTTTTTTGCGAAAAACTGCTAAAAAAACAGGGGTCAAAATAGATGCTTTTTGAAAGGTTGTCCAAAAAGAAAAATCCTTTAAAAGCTAGTGTTTAAAGGCTTTTGACTTTTAAAGTTTCTTTTGAAACTTCTACTGGCGGAGAAAGAGGTTCCGCTGATTTTATGTCAATCCCAGTAAATACAAGAGGTTACGATATATTATTTAAGTAAGGGTCACCCATAGGGTCACTTAACTTTCAGCGTATTAAATAAATACAATCTCAAAGTTAAGAAATAAACGATTATTATGACAATTATCGACCCAGAAATAAGCACATAAAAATTTACTGAATTATATAATGTAAAGAAAAAGATAGGGTATACTTTGAACATCTTGACAAAATTCGAGTCTTTTACTTGATGATTTCCATATTTTAAGCGAGCTAAAAGAGATTTGAAAATAAAAGTATTTGATTTTCAAGTTTGTCATAAAGATTGAAAAGACTGTTAATTTTGAAATTACGAATTTTCCCTCTCTTGGCAGGCAGTTTATTTTCAATATTATTTTAACATTTTGATCTTCAAAAATTGTTTTTAGGTAAAGTGTTGGTAGTAATTATTTCGTCAGGTAAATGAATAAATATACTGCCATTGTCATTATAATTATAGTTTACAAATTCTTGATTTCCATCTGTAATCCAAGAATTTAAGTTTTTATATAAATCTTTAAATTTTTAAAATCTTTGTATATAAATGAATAGATCAATAATCTTTATTAATCTCGTGGTGATATTATTATAAGTATCTTTGTATCTGATGTAGTAGTAACAACTGTTTGGGGCAAATTTACAATCAAAGGTTTTTAACTTAAACCCACATGAGTTAGTGTATTGGATTTTTCCCCAATGTCTTTTATTAAATCTTCCGCTTCATTTAAAAAATCGCATCTGCCACAGTAGTTTTAATTTTGCTGATTTTTCCCGTACAGCAATCGGAACTCTATAACGTTGTATTGAAATAATTGGTCTGTTTATTTGAAAAATTATATTCTAAATGATCTGATAGCTAAATTTAAAATTCTGAAACGGGAAGTTAATTTGACAGCGATTTAATTGTTTAAACTGCAATTATTAATAATGCGACATTTAACGCATCTTTTGGATACAAAAACGTGTTTATGGTGCAATTAAAATTAAATAATTTTACGCTCTTTTCTTTTAAGATATTTACATAATGACAATTATTTAAATCTAAAAATCTTAATTTTTTAATTTATAATGTTTGAAAAGTGATTAAATAGCAATTAATTAACTATTCGAAAAATTAATTACAAATAAAAGGGATAATTAAATGTATCATTAGTTACGACAAACCTTTCTGATGTAAAGCAGCTTTTATTCGCATTTGTGAAGAAGGCATTACACTCGAACCTAATTACTGTAACCCTTGTTAAAGCAGAGTTTTAATTCTTTAAATATTAGCCTGCTGTATATCAATTAACCTATCAGTCAGAATGTGATAAAATGCATATGTAACCTTACTTTATAGATACAAAAACGTAATTATTATGTCGAAATTGAAGATTTTTTATCTGACGAATCATTTCAAACATGAATTTTATCCAAGATTGATGAACTGGGTCGGGAAGAGAGGACATTAGAAAATCAACAAAGAGCTAAATTGGTTGAAGATGCCAAAATTTTATTTTTTAGCAATGAAAGTACTTGACAGAAAGATCCGGAACATTTATTATATTGAATATTAAGGGTGAGCCAAAATAAATAAATAGAGGTGTAAAGTTATTTACTTGTTAGTCTTTCAATGTTTAGTGGGTAAATTAAAACTTATCATTAGTTCATTAATAAATTAGGGCTATCAAAATCCATTTGACATAATAATTTAGAATCCAAAGAAGGAGAAAAGCCTTAAATAACCTGCTTTTAACGATAAGCAAACATCTTTACACCTCTATAAATAAAAAATAAAGTCATTTTTAAAATAATTAGAGAAGAAATTCACCTAAATACATTAAAGTTTTTGATATGAAAAAAAATACCAGACAAATGTACATGCACATACTCATACTATTTTGGGTTTTTTCTTTCCAGGGTATTATGGGGCAGTCCCCCTATGTTTTTCATCATTTAGAAACTAATGAAGGCCTTTCAAATAATAATGTAAAAACTATTCTGAGAGATAGTTACGGATTTCTTTGGATAGGTACAGAGTCTGGACTAAATAGATACGACGGATATGGATTTAAGGTTTATAAAATGCATCCCGGTGTAGCTAATGCTCTGTCTTCAAATAATATAGTTGAATTGCAGGAAGATGGCCTGGGTAATATCTGGATAGACTTAGGATATTCTTACATGGTATATAAAAGAGATAAAGATTCTTTTTCAGATACAAAATTGTTGTTGCTCAATCTGGGGATAGAAGCTGAGTTTGATGCTAAAGTTTTCGTCGATAAAAATCGTAATCTGTGGGTGCTAAACAAAAAGAAGGTGTTCTTTTATAATTTTAAGAAAAAAAAGACTTCTGTATTCCAATTAAAGACTCCTTTAAAAAAGGAGATTTCTATTGTGGATAATGGTGAATTTCTGTACGCAATTCAATATGATTCAGGGATTTTCTGGAAACTGAATAAAAAATCCGGGGTTTTAACCTTCATAGAATTACCTGATTTTATAAAACAGAATGCTATTAATGCTACTAATACAATTTATATAGACAGCAATAATGGGCTGTGGATTTGTTCGAATAAAAGCGAGCAGGTTTTTTACAAAAAGAATTCAATTGAAAAGTGGAAAAGATTAGAATTGACTTCGGGATTAGAAACTACGGCCAATCTTATAACAAGTATTATCGAGAATCAGCCAGGGCAAATCTGGGTAGGAACAGATCACAAAGGTTTGTTTATTTATGACAAAGGAAAAGGTTTGTTTAAAAATGTAGTATCTGATCCATGGGTTGAGACAGGCCTATCGTCGAATAGTGTAAGGTGTCTTTACAAAGATAACAATAAGACTGTCTGGATTGGATACTATAAAAAGGGACTTTCATTTTATCATGAAAGTTTCCGGAATTTTATCAATTTCAGGCATCCAAAGTGTTCCGATATCATGTCTATGTTGGAAGATCATCGTGGAAATATTTGGTTAGGAACAGATGGAAACGGATTATATATAAAAGAAAAAAACTCAGAGACCGTTAGGAAATTGCCTATTCCAGACATGGCAATTGTTTCCCTGCTGGAAGACAGGAAGCATCGTATTTGGATTGGTACCTATCAAAAAGGACTTTTTTGTTATGAAAATGGCAAAATGATCCAGTATACTACCAAGAACAGCAAAATAACCAGTAATAATATTTGGAATTTAAAAGAAGACAGGTATGGAAATGTATGGGTAGGACCATTAGGCGGAAAAATTCAGGTATTACAATCAGAATCAGATAATTTTAATGCTGTGATTACCCCATTTGACGATACTGTTTATGCGCTGGATATGTTTTATGATGGAGTTGATAAAATGTACATAGGTACCGTAGCTGGCCTGTTAGTAATTGATATTACAAATTACAAAAAGACTTTATATCATGGCAATAAGAAAGGAAACCAAACTTTTTCCCAAACTCTGATTTCAAATGTCTATAAAGATAAACGTGGCCTTATATGGTTAGGGAATAATGAGGGACTCATTATCTGGAATCAAAAAAAGGACACTCTTTATTATTTAAATGATCAAAACGGATTATGCGATAATGCAATTAAGGGTATAACAGAAGATAATCTCAATAATATTTGGGTAACAACAAGCAATGGACTTTCAATACTTACTGTTACGCCGGCATCAAACGGAGGATTTACTTTTTTAAGTAAAAATTACTCAGCCAAAGATGGCCTTATGAATAATTATTTTAATGATCGCGCTGTTTGCAAATTACAAAATAGTGATATTCTGCTAGGTAATGTGGAAGGATATACTATTTTGAATCCGAATAAAATGTCTAAAAAAGACCAATCTACACCAAAAGTTATATTTACTGAATTGACAGTGGGTAATAATACTATTCAGGTAGATTCCTATTATGACGGACGCAAGTTGCTTGATCACCCGATGCAATTAACTTCCGAGTTGAATTTCAGGCATGATGATAAACTTATTTCCTTACAGTTTACAACAGGAAATTTATTGAATGCAGATAAGGTGAAATATGTTTATCAAATAGAAGGTTTTAATACACAATGGGTGCCGACTCAAAAAAATAAAATAGTAATATCCTCACTTCCAACAGGTAACTATAAACTTTTAATAAAAGCACGTAATGGTGATGGGGTATGGAGCAATATTCCTACAGCGCTATATATCAATGTAATGCCTCCTTTTTATTTTTCTATTTGGGCTTTTATCATATATGCGATTTTAATTATTGGCGCACTGACATTTTATGTTCGCAGAACAAAAGAAAAGCATGTTGTAAAACTGGAACAGCAGCGTATGCAAATGGATCACGAGAAGGAGATACATGCAAATTCCAGTTATATTGACCACCTAATTCCAATTTAAAGTGAGCACCTGATT
>JBDTRA010000021.1:0-59420 GCA_039931915.1 Flavobacterium sp.
ATAATAAAATTGGGTTGCAAAATTATAAAATTTTTGCAACCCAACCAAGTTTTTAATCTATTGTATTTGAAGACGCGTAAAACGCCCTTTGATATTTTTAAAATTAATCTTCTCCAATGATTTTATTGGCAATTGACTGAAGTACAGATAAAATAACACTAAACACTAAAGCTGTAAAAAATGAATCTACATAAAAACCTCCGACAATTTTCGTGCAAAGCAAAATTATTACTGCATTAATAACCAGTAAAAACAATCCAAGGGTAACAATAGTTACAGGAAAGGTCAGGACCACCAATATCGGTTTTATAAAAACATTCAACAATCCCAAAACTACCGCAACAATTACGGCTGTTGTAAAACTAACAACATGTATACCCGGCATGAAATGACCAATTAATAATACCAGGACAGCAGTAACCAGAAGCCTAATCAATAGTTTCATATTTTCTTTTTTAAGTTTTTAATAAATGTAATGAAATTTTTTTGAAACCAATTTATTCTTTTAAAAATGCAGTCGTCAATTCGAAAAACATTTTTGGATTTTCGGCATGAAGCCAATGTCCCACATTTGGAATGGTTTCGAATTTAACGTTTGGGAAATGCTTACGAATAGCATCAAAATCTGAATCTAAAATATAATCTGATCCTCCTCCCCGAATAAATAATGTAGGGTTCTCAAAAACCAAATCATCTGCCAAAGGTTTTCCTATGGCGTCTAAATTAGTATTAAAAACTGCCAGGTTAAATCGAAAAGCAAGTTGTCCCGGTTCCTTCCAATATAAATTTTTTAATAAAAACTGGCGTGTTCCAAAATCCGGAACATATTGCGACAAAACAGCTTCAACATCATTTCGGCTTGGTTTTACGGAGAAATCTATCGCATTTAATCCGTCCAAAATATCCTGATGGTGTTGTTTGTAGAATTTCGGACCAATATCGGCTACAATTAATTTATCTACAATTTCCGGATGTGTCGTTGCAAAAAGCATCGCTACTTTTCCTCCCATCGAATGTCCTAAAATATCTATTTTATTCAGTTGATTACCCTGACAATATTCGAATACGTCCTGCACCATTGCTTCATAAGTCCATTCATCTGAATGAAAACTGCGGCCGTGATTGCGTAAATCTAAAAGATGAACCTGAAATCCAGCCTCTACATATTGTCCGGCAAGTGTTTTCCAGTTGTCTGACATTCCCAGAAAACCATGCATAATAACGAAAGGTTTCCCTTCGCCTTCTATTTTTGAGTAAAGCATATTATTTTAATTTTTGCAAATACATATTGACAACATTTTCTAAACCGAGATAAAGAGCTTCAGAAATCAAAGCATGACCGATAGAAACCTCAAGTAATCCCGGAATGTTTTGTTTAAAAAACTGAATATTATCCAAACTCAGATCATGGCCCGCATTAATTCCTAAACCTAATTCATTTGCTAATTCGGCAGATGTAATATAAGGATCTATTCCGTTTTTATTTCCTAAACTGTATTGATGTGCAAAAGCTTCTGTATATAATTCGATTCTGTCAGTTCCGGTTTTTTTTGCCCCTTCAATCATTTCAGAAATTGGATCAACAAAAATCGACGTTCTTATTCCGTTGTGTTGAAATTCCTGAATAACTTCACTCAGATAAGATTGGTTTTTTATGGTATCCCAACCGGCAGAAGAGGTGATAGCTCCAATTGCATCCGGAACTAATGTTACCTGCGTCGGTTTGCATTCTAATACCAAATCGATAAAATTATGCTGTGGATTTCCTTCAATATTATATTCGGTATACACAATTTCTTTTAAATCACGGGCATCCTGATAACGGATGTGACGCTCATCCGGACGCGGGTGAATAGTGATTCCCTGCCCGCCAAAATTCTGAATATCTGCGGCAACTTTTAATAAATCCGGAACATTTCCGCCACGGGCATTTCGCAGAGTAGCAATTTTATTGATATTTACACTTAACTTTGTCATATAAATAGATAATTAATTCTAGTAACATTATATTTACAGCGACAAAAATACAAAGTAAAACGTAGCAGTTTTTGCTATTTTTTGATTATTTTGCATCAAATATCTTCAAACGATTTATGACAGAAATTACCAATTATATCACCAACGATTTTAGAGCAATCGATAGTCAGGAAACGATAGCATCGGTTCAGGATTTTTTTGCAGATGTGAATTTTTCGCATTTTCCTGTTTTGGAGGATGGGATCTTCATAGGAAGTATAGCAGCTGATGATGTTGAAACTTTTGATATCGACAAAAAATTAATTGATTACAAATATACTTTAGAACGTTTTTTTGCGCGAAAATCGATGATTTGGCTCGATGTTCTGGAAGTTTTTGCAAAAAATCATACAAACCTGATCCCGATTCTGGATGAAAATAATATTTATATTGGATATTATGAGATGGAAGACATTATGAAATTTTTTCAGGAAACTCCATTTTTAAAAGAACCGGGAGGAATTATAATAGTTCAGAAGGGCCTTTTGGATTATTCTATGAGTGAAGTATCCCAAATTGTAGAAAGCAATAATGGTAAAGTGTTGGGCAGTTTTGTTTCTGAAGCAAATCTGGAAAATGTTCAGATTACTATAAAAATTGGATTGGGTGCTATCAATGAAATCATCCAGACTTTCAGAAGATACAATTATGATATCATTTCAGAACATCAGGAAGACACCTATATTAATAGTTTAAAGGAACGCTCTGACTATTTAGACAAATACCTTAACATATAATTTTAATGTGGCAATTTAGAAAATGAGTCAATCAGAAAATTTTCACTTTGGCACATTATCTAATTTTTCTCATTATCTAATTTAAAAAAATGAAAGTAGCCATTTACGGACAATATTATCAAAATAGTACAGAACCGATTATCAACGATATTTTTATGTTTTTCAATTCCAATAATGTAGAAATGGTAATTGAAGAAAACTTTTTAAAAATGCTTTATGAAAAAGAACTGGTTAAAAAAGAATACAAAACTTTTTCGTCAGCAACATCATTAGATAATAGTTTTGAAATGCTGATAAGTATCGGAGGAGATGGAACGATTTTAAGAGCTGCTACTTTAGTTCGTAATTCCGGCGTCCCTATTTTGGGAATCAATGCCGGAAGATTGGGTTTTTTGGCAACAGTACAAAAAGAGAACATTGATAGTTTTCTGCAATTTGTTATCGACAAAAATTACACTACCTCAGAAAGGACTTTATTAAGCCTTACCTGCGATCCAACAAATGATGCTATTGAAGAATTAAATTTTGCCATGAACGAAGTTACAGTAAGCAGAAAAGATACAACTTCGATGATTACTGTAGAGACCTATCTGAATAATGAATATTTGAATTCGTATTGGGCAGATGGTTTAATCATTTCTACACCAACCGGATCAACCGGATATTCATTAAGCTGCGGCGGACCAATATTAACACCTGATGTAAAAAGCCTGGTAATAACACCAATTGCACCACATAACCTGAATGCAAGACCTCTCGTAATTCCGGATGATACCGAGATCAAACTTCGTGTCTCAGGAAGGGAGAATCAATACTTAATTTCTTTAGACTCAAGAATTTCTTCAGTAAAAAACGAATCGGTTTTAACTATCAAAAAAACAGATTTTAAAATTAAAATGGTAGAAATTCCCGGCGAAACTTTCTTAAAGACCCTCAGAAAAAAATTACTTTGGGGAGAGGATAAAAGAAATTAAACCTTTTTCCGAATTCCAACTATACGATATTACTACTTTTTCCCGTTCTTCATGTATCGAATCTTCATTAAATGCCTCAAAATCATATTGTAAATTTAAAAAAAGACACATTTAGCTAAAGGAACGTTGATTCGTATTGATAATTATTATATTTGCACGCAATTTTTAATTAAATGAAGAAAATTTTTAATTTATTGTTATGTTTTTCCCCCTTTATTACACTGAATGCTCAAATAAATGAGATTGGTGTTTTTCTTGGCGGAAGCAACTTTGTTGGAGATGTAGGAAACACTACTTATGTGGCTCCTGAAAAACCAGCTTTTGGAATTTTATATAAATGGAATAAAAGTCCGCGTCATGCGTATCGTTTTTCGTACACCCAATCTGCCATTACCGGAAACGATTTAGATTCGAAAGAAGGAGGAAGAAACAAAAGAGGTTTTAGCTTTGAGAACAATATAAAAGAACTTTCTGCCGGATTAGAATTTAATTTCTTTGACTTTAATTTACATGATCTGGACACAAAAATTACACCTTATATATTTTCAGGCCTAAGTTATTTTAGATATGACAAACTATATATTGCAAACGGAAAAACTGAAAAAGATAATGGATCAGGTTCTTCATTTGCTATACCTATAATAATAGGACTAAAATCAAACATAAGCCGCCGTTTTGTTTTGGCAGCAGAAATTGGGGCCCGATACACTTTTACAGATAACATAGACGGAAGCTTTCCTGAAGATGACTCGTTAGCAAATAATCGCTTCGGGAATTTAAATAATAAAGACTGGTATGTTTTTACGGGAGCTACATTAACATATACTTTTGGACAAAAACCTTGCTATTGCGCTGAATAAAATGAATTTATTAGAATCTATAGATACGACTAACTTACCCAAACATCTGGCCATTATTATGGATGGAAATGGTCGTTGGGCAAAAAAACAAGGCTTTCTGCGTGCATTTGGCCATGAAAATGGTACAAAATCAGTTAAGGAAACCATTAAAAATTGTGCTAAACTTGGCATTGAATATCTAACATTATATGCTTTTTCTACAGAAAACTGGAACCGTCCAAAATTAGAAGTAGATGCATTAATGAAAATCCTTATCAATTCATTACGAAAAGAGCTTACCACTTTACAAGAAAACAATATCAAACTTAATGCTATTGGAAACCTTGAAAAATTACCAAAATCTGCACAAAAGGAATTGATGGATGTTATTGAAAAGACAAAAAACAATACTCGTCTAACCCTAACACTGGCCTTAAGTTACGGATCAAGAGAAGAATTGGTAAATGCCATTAAAATCATCAGTAATAAAGTTAAAAATAATATAATTTCAATAGACAGTCTTGACGATTCAATTATAAATGAGCATCTTTACACGCAAAATTTACCCGACGTAGATTTATTAATACGAACGAGTGGAGAACATCGAATAAGTAATTTTTTGTTGTGGCAGATTGCTTATGCAGAATTATATTTTACTGATGTCCTCTGGCCAGACTTTAAAGAACAAGATTTATATGAGGCTATCATTAGTTATCAAAAAAGAGAACGTAGATTTGGAAAAACCAGTGAACAAATTAAATAATATTTTAGTGTTACAAAAAAGAATACAAATAGCCCTTACCCTGGTTCTTTTGGGTAGTTTTTCTCAAATTAAAGCGCAGGAAAGAATTCCTTTTGATCAAGGAAAAAAATACATTCTCGCGAAAGTTTCTGTTGTTGGTAAAATAAGCTTCAATGAACAAACTGTTGTAACATTTTCAGGCCTTCAGAAAGGTCAGGAAATTACTGTTCCTGGTGAAGAAATTAGTGGTGCAATTAAAAAACTAGGTAAGCTTGGTCTTTTTGATGAAATCGCTTTTTATGTAAATAAAGTCGAAAATGACAGTATTTATTTAGATTTAAATATAATAGAACTTCCAAAGTTAAAGGAAGTAAAATTTGTTGGTGTTAAAAAGAGTAAAGTTGAAGGATTAATTAAAGATAACAATTTAACAAAAAGTAAAATTGTAAACGAAAACCTAATCACTACTACAAAAAATTACATTGAAAACAAGTATAAAAAGGAAGGTTTTTACAATACAAAAGTTACTATCACCACTACTCCTGACAGCACTGCCGGAAACAATGTAAACATGCTTGTTCGTGTTGACAAAGGAGATAAGGTAAAAATAAGCAGTATTGATTTTGAAGGAAATAAACAACTTACAGACAATAAGTTGAGAAGTGCCATGAAAGACACTAAACAAAGAAATATATTTCGTGTATTAAAATCTTCGAAATTTATTCCTGAAAAATATAAAGCCGATTTAGAAAAAGTTATTGCAAAATACAAAGAAAAAGGATATCGTGATGCCCGTATTATATATGACTCTGTTGTTTATAATAAAGAAAAAAACATGCTTGCCATTAAAATCAATTTAGAGGAAGGAAATAAATACTACTTCGGAAATATTAAATTTTTAGGGAATACTGTTTATTCTGACCAAACATTAAACCGTTATTTAGGAATTAAAAAAGGAGAAACCTATAATGGTGTTTTACTTGAAAAAAGAATTGCAGACAAGACAAAACCTGATGCAGAGGACATTACTAACTTATATCAAAATAACGGATATTTATTTTCAAATATAAATGCCGTAGAGGTAAAAACAGCAAATGATACTATTGATTTTGAAATTAGGATAACTGAAGGACCAATTGCTTATTTCAACAAAATATCGGTAGTAGGGAATGACAAAACAAATGACCGTGTTATTTACCGTGAATTAAGAACTAAGCCCGGTGAAAAATACAGCAAGGAACTATTGGTAAGAACCATTCGTGAAATTGGACAATTAGGATTTTTTGATCCCGAGGCAATTGATCCTAAATTCAAAAATGTAGATGCCGGAGCAGGAACTGTTGATATTGAATATAATTTGGTTGAAAAAGGCTCAAGCCAGATTGAACTTCAGGGAGGTTATGGCGGCGGCGGATTCATTGGTACTTTAGGATTGTCATTTAATAATTTCTCAGCCCGAAAATTATTTGATAAGGAAGCATATAAGCCACTACCTATGGGAGACGGACAAAAAGTATCGCTTCGATTACAAGGAAGTACATACTTTCAAACCTATAGTGTATCATTTTCAGAACCATGGTTTGGTGGAAAAAAACCTGTCCAATTTAGTTCTTCTATTTCATACAGTAAACAATTCCTGAATAACTATATAACACGAAGCGTTGACAAAAACAAAAGCTTTAATATCCTGACACTACAAGTTGGTTTAGCCAAAAGACTTACTGTTCCGGATGATTTCTTTGTATTGTCGCAATCTATTAGTTATCAGCACTATGATTTGAATAATTATAGCACAGGTTTATTTACCTTTGCAAATGGAGCTTCAAGAAATATCGCTTACACTATTGGGCTTTCAAGAAGCAACAAGGGGGTTAATCCAATATTCCCGACTTATGGGTCAGATTTCAGTATTTCTGCAAAATTAACTCCTCCTTATTCATTATGGAATGGTGTAGATTATGCAAAATTAGGAGATAAAAAAGAATACAAATTAAGAGCTACTGCAGATGCAACTGTAGCTGATGCAAATGGAGAAATGGTTAAAGCTGGTGATTATCTGGATTCTAGTGGAAACAGAGTGAGTACTTATCAGGAAGCTGGAGCAGACCCGGCAAAAGTAGATCAGAAAAAATACAATTGGCTGGAATATTATAAAGTTAAATTTAAAGCAGATTGGTATACTAAAGTATATGGTAAATTAGTTTTAAGAACATTAACCGAGTTTGGTTTCTTAGGGGCTTACAATCAGGACAGGGGTGTTGTGCCTTTTGAACGTTTTTATTTAGGAGGAGATGGTATGGCAAATTATTCAATGGATGGAAGAGAAACAATTCAGTTAAGAGGTTATCCAAACAACTCCTTAACACCGGTAAATGCCTCGGGAGAACAAATTGGAGCAACAATTTACAATAAATTCTCTATGGAGTTACGCTACCCAATTACGTTAAAATCTTCAGCATCTATTTATGCTTTAACATTTTTAGAAGCGGGATCGTCTTATAAAGATTTCAAAGGTTATAATCCTTTTGACTTAAATCGTTCAGCTGGTGCAGGCTTACGTGTATTCATGCCTGCATTTGGGTTATTAGGTATAGATTTCGGTTACGGTTTCGATGCTTTACCAGGATCAGTTACCAATAAAGCAAATGGTTGGGAAACTCACTTTATTATTGGACAACAGTTTTAGGAAAATGATATTGGTTAAAAATTTTGAAATAAATTAGTTTATGAGAAAACAATTTTTATTTATATTTTTAGCCTTGATTGTAGCAAATACAAATCAGGGTCAGACACGATCAACCAGAATTGGCTACATTGACATGGAGTATATTCTGGAAAACGTTTCTGATTATAAGGAAGCTAAATCCCAGTTAGAAATAAAAGCTACTAAATGGAAACAAGAAATTGAGACCAAAAAAATAGAAATTACCAAACTCAAAGAAAGCCTTAAAGCTGAAAAAGCTTTACTTACAAAAGAACTTATCGACGAAAGGGAAACGGAAATTAGATTTCTTGAAGATGAAATGCTTTTGTATCAACAAAAGCAGTTTGGCGCAGATGGGAATTTAATGCATCAAAAAGCTGCTTTGGCAAAACCAATACAAGATCAGGTTTTTACTGCTGTTCAGGATATTGCAGAAGCTAAGAACTATGATTTTATTTTTGACAGATCATCAGATCTTACTATGCTTTTCTCAGCCAAAAGATTTGACATCAGTGATCAGGTTATACGTATTTTAAACAGAACTGATAAAAGGCAACAGCTGACTAAAAAACAGTTGAAAATACAAGAGGCTAAAGAAAATGTTGAAAATGCCATTGATGAAAACCCGGCTATGGCAGACAGACAAAAAGCTTTAGATGAGAGAAAGGCTGCCCGAGAAAAACTAGTCGCAGACAGGAAGCTGGAACAGGAAGCCAAGAAAAAAGAGTATGAAGACAGAAGAAATGCCACAGCAGCTGAAAAAGCAGCTAAAAAAAATGGCACGGTTTCTGAAACTCCTAAAACAGAAACAACTGCAAAACCAGCTGCAACAGTCACAACAGGAACTCAGGAGGAAACGACAACGACAGAACCTACCGTTAATAAAGCAGAAGAAAGACAAAAACTTTACGAGCAGCGTAAGAAAGAATTAGAAGAAAGAAAAAAGAAAATCATAGAAGAAAGAGAAGCTGCTAAAAAAGCGAAAGAAGCAGAAACACAAAAATCAAATACGACCAATAATTAATTAATATTTTAAAATGATGAAACAAATCAAAACTTTACTAATTGCTGCAGTGCTTATTTTAACTGCAAACAATACAATGAATGCGCAGGCTAAAACAGCTCATGTTGATGTTAGCGAGATTATGTCGAAGATGCCAGCTATGCTTGATGCACAAAATCAACTACAAAAATTAAGTGGAACATATGATGCTGAATATAAAAAAATGGTTGATGAATATCAGGTAAAAATCAAAAAGTATGAAGCTGAAGCGGCTACTGTAACTGAAGCTGTAAACACTGAGCGTTCTAAAGAAGTTCAGGATATGCAAAAAAGAATTGTTGATTACAGAGACAATGCTCAAAAAGAACTTCAACAAAAAGAAACTGATATCGTAAAACCTTTAATGGAAAAAGTAAGAGCTTCTATCCAAAAAGTTGGAAAAGCTAAAGGTTTCCAATATGTATTAGATGGTTCTACTCTTTTATTAGCTGATGGTCCAAACATTACTGCTGACGTTAAAAAAGATTTAGGATTCTAAAAAACAGATTTCTTATTATAAAAAATGGCTCAACGATGTTGAGCCATTTTTTTGTTTTCATAACTTTATTTTCACGCCGCCATTGATCGTGAAACCTTCAGTGTGTGTCCATATATCATCAAAAGCCGGTGCATTATGTGGTCCATTTACGACACTTTTATATTTACTTTGTCTGGTATCTGTAAAGTTTTCAAAATTGATAAAAAAGGCAAAATTATTCCATAAAGTTTTTTCAGCCATGAAACCAAATTCCCAATAAGCTGGTGTTTGGGTTCCGTTATACAAAAATTGCTGATCAGTAAAATAGCCTTCTAAGCCCATCTTAAAATTATTCTCCTTTTCATAAATAAGTGCAAGATTAACTTTATTCTTTGGTAATAAGGGTAAAAATTGATTCCCGATTAAATATTTAGCCTTCGCATCTGTAAAAGTATACCCGACAAAAAGTTTAAAATCTTCCTGATAGATAAACTTCAAATTAGTTTCAAAACCTCTACTTAATACAGGGTTGGAAGCATTTATAAAAAACAGATTACCTGAATTATTCTGCAAAATCAAAGGTTTATTAATTTCTGTTATAAAGAACATTTGGTTAGCAGCAAATTTTAAATCTGAAAAAATTTCTCCTTTATAATTGACATCTGCTGTTCCGCCAATACTTTTTTCGGCTTTGACATTCTGCAAAGCCTGTACATTCTGATATTGAACAGTTTCTGTTTGTTCTGTAAATACAGTTGGAATTTTATATCCCAAACCAGCTCCTACTCTACTGCTCCAGTTTGAATTTATTTTAAATAATGCTGAAATTTTTGGCAGAAAGAAAGTTTGATTTTTTGAAAAATTTATATTGGAATAAGTAACATTATCAAATCGCAAACCATTTTCTAACTTAACAGTTTCAGAAACATCCCAGGTATGCTGAATATAAATTCCTGTAGTAAATGATTTTGCGTCTAAAGCGTTAATTTTTTTTTCCTCAAAATTATCATATACTAAATTTGCCCCGCTTATTAAACTGTATTTCTCTCTGCTCACAACATACGATACATCTGTAAAAGCGTTTGTATTTATTCCTGAAAATTCATAATTCGGAATGTTAATTGTTCGATCAAAGATGCTTAAACTTTGTTTTATTTTAAGGCTATTTTGATTTTCAAACTTTTTATCGATTTCAAAAGTTGTCGTATTCCTTATTGTTTTGTTTTTTTCGAAATAAACATGATTGGCATCGGCATTTCCTGCAACAACATACATATCACCGCCCTCCATAGTTGTTTTGGTAAAACTATTTCCAATCATAAAACTCAAACTTTCTGATGGATAATAAAACAACTTTGGGTTTATAGTAAAGCTATGTGATTTTGGAACTTCTGAAAAATCATCATCATCAACATCATATGCTTTCTGAAAATTAAGCAATCCGAGTATTGAATATCCAAATTTACCTTTTCGTTGCGATGCATAAGCACCAATATTAGTCTGACCAATATTGGATTGATTTAATATAAAATTATATTCTCCTTTTTCTTTAGGTGTTTTTGATATAAAATTAATCACACCTGCAATTGCCCCTCCTCCATATAGTGTTGAAGATGGTCCTTTTATCACC
This sequence comes from Flavobacterium sp., assembly GCA_039931915.1. GTDB lineage: Bacteria > Bacteroidota > Bacteroidia > Flavobacteriales > Flavobacteriaceae > Flavobacterium. The sequence goes on from JBDTRA010000021.1 coordinate 11,163, forward strand.
TCAACCTGCTGCAAATCTAAAGGAGGAATTTCAAGAATACTCAAACCACTTGCAAAATTGCCAAAGTTGGCATAACCATCTTTCAATAATTGTGTATAGCGCCCGTCAAGTCCCTGAACACGAATACTGGCATTTCCACTTGTTGCAGATGTTTGTTGTACCTGCAAACCGGTACTTTCATGTAAAACCATGCTGACATTAGCTGGTTTCATATTTGCTTTCTCATCCAATTCTTCGGCATCGATAGATTCAATCCTGGTGGGTGTATTTTTTATCGTTCTGCTGGTACGGGTCGATTGAACAATAACCTCATCTAATTCTTCTTCTTGCTTTGAAGTCAATTCAACAGTTAAAGTTTCATTATTTTGTTGTGGAAAAATTACGGCAATCAGCGATTCTTCATAACCTGGAAGACTAAAACTGATTTTCTTTTCTCCATTACCAATAACGGGTAATTCTAAAAAACCCCTGTCATCAGTTAATCCGGAAACATTCGAATTATCAACCTGAACTAAAACTCCAATTAAATTTTCATAAGATTTGCTATCTTTTACGATAACTTTTAAGGTGTTTTGACTATATGCAAGCGAGCATGCAAGCATAGCCAAAATAAAAATATATTTTGTCATTTGATATTAAATTAAATAAATATTAAAAGTAGCCGAAACAAAGTCACGGGGTAAAAAAGTCAATATTGATTTAACTTAACTTTGGCGGTTGCCAAATTCCTAAATAAATAGTTTTGTAATTATTAAAAATATAAAAATCATTTTGCTTTCGGGAGTCAGCACAACTTATGGCTTTTTCTTTTTTAAAAGTATGGTTTTGAAATTGAAAACCATGTACACCACAACAAGCACAAGAACAAAAAGGACTGCATTGGTCATCTTGAGAGTCTGTGTTTTTATCTTGGGAATGATTTTTATGAAGTTCGGTTTTTGCAAAAGCAGCACAATCATCCGTGTCATTACATGGCAGTAAGGACATTGAAACCAGATAAATCGAAAACAAAAACCAGGTTAATTTCATACTGTAAATATAACGAAATATTTCAGCATTAGTTTTGTGAAAAAAATATCAAAATTTAGGTTAAATTTCAAGGTATTTATTCTAAAAACCAATAAAAAGTACGAATTTAGATTCCTGAAAAATATAACTTTGTTTTATGACGAACAATAATCCGATAGGTGTTTTTGATTCCGGAATTGGGGGAACTTCAATATGGAGTGCCATTCACAAACTGCTTCCAAACGAAAACACAATCTATTTAGCAGATAATAAAAATGCTCCCTATGGCCAAAAAACAAAAGAGGAGATCGTTGATTTAAGTAAAAAAAATGTTGATTTTTTAATTGAAAACAATTGTAAATTAATCGTTATAGCCTGCAATACAGCAACAACAAATGCTATTCAGGAGCTTCGTGCTGAGTATGACATCCCGTTTATTGGAATTGAACCTGCAATAAAACCGGCGGCCAATAATTCGAAAACACAGGTTATCGGTATTTTAGCTACTAAAGGCACTTTAAACAGTGAACTTTTTAATAAAACTGCCGAAATGTTTCATGAAACAAAAATAATAGAACAAGTAGGCTATGGATTAGTCCAGCTAATAGAAGATGGTAATCTGAATTCTCCCGAAATGACTCAATTATTAGAATCCTATTTGCAACCTATGATTGAAGCTAATATTGATTATCTTGTTTTAGGATGCAGCCATTATCCGTATTTGATTCCTCAGATTAAAAAAATTCTTCCTAAGCATATTAAGATTATAGATTCGGGAGAAGCTGTTGCAAGACAAACTCAAAATATATTGAGGGAAAAAGTAGGATTTTCGAATGCTGAAAAAAGCGAGCCTGTATTTTTCTCCAATTCCGATCCTTCTGTTTTAAAATCAATATTAAAGAACAAATACAATGTGATTCAAAAGGATTTTTAAGCTCTTATTCTATTTTTCGCTTAGCAAACCAAATTCCGTCCAATGATAGATTAAGGGATAGTTTATGATAGTTTTCTTTTATCAGACCATCCCCGATTTTACCTTTTTGTCCGTACGAATAGGAGATATTAACAGCCGAGAAAGTATTCTCTATTGGTAAGGTAACTCCAAAAGAAATGGCTGCATTATTAACCCTTTTTCCATCGACTTCCAGATAACCGGTATCAAAACTTAATCCCGTCGCATATTGGATTCTGTCTGAATAACTTCTGACATTTTTATTTTTTCTATAAGTAAACCCTAATGCAAAACGATCCTGATTCACAAAATCCCCATATAGTTCAGATTGATTTGTGTTATTCCATAAGCTTTTTTCATAATCGAATATCATATTCAGGTTATTTTTAAATCGCTTGCTTATACCAAAACCAACTTCCAAAGGCAAATAATAATCATCCGTATCCGAAGCAACATCTGTTTCTATCACACTACTATTTGAATTACTTACATTCGCTATCGATTGTACTTTTGAAGCCTTAATTCGGGAAGGTATTTTAAAAGTAGAAGCTATCGTAAAAGTAGAATCAATTTTATATTGAGCTCCCAAAGTAGCACGTAAACCATTATAGTCTGTTTTTTTATTGATAGTCGTTAATGAGCTTGCAATAATATAACTTCTGTCATCAGTGGTATTTCCAAATAACACAGTTGCAGAAATCCCGGCTGACAATTTTTTACTTACACGATAACCATATGAGAAATCAAAACTATTTAAACCTCCGGATCCTTCAGCATTCAAAGTATAATATTCTGAACTGTTAGAAATAGGCAACTTTAAATCTGAAATTTTAAAGGCGGCACTTGAATAAGGTCGCAAAGCTATGCTAAAACTGGATTTTTTAGTAACCGGAAATGCAAAAGCAATATGCGAAAACTGAAAATTATTACGTTTTTCTGTTTTAGAACTGCTTTGAAAAGTTGTTGCAATAGCTTTTCCTCCAACTTCAAACATAAAATGATTCTGAGGCAAATATGCCAAAGAAGCAGGGTTCAGGTTATTGATAAAGGTATCTGACGGTAGTGCCATCCCGGAAGAACCAATTGAAGGAATCATACCAAAATCTGCATCATACACATTCCCTAACCCATATAATGAATAAGGAGAACTCGAAATACTTTGCGAAAAAGAGGTTAGATACATTAAAATGAAGCAACTTAAAAATGTGATTTTATTTTTCATTTAATAAGAGATGTAATAAATTTTCAATTGAATTTTATTATTCGGATGTTTTTGATCACCAAGGACAAGTCTGTTAACGGCTTTAGAAATAGTTGGTAACACGAAGACCAGAGAAGATCTGGAATCAGATTGTTTGAGCATTTCTTTTTGCAAAAAATTACCGACTGATAATGAGTATTCAACATTTTCATTAAATTCATCACTCTCCTTATTTAATGTAGCGTATAAAGCCACACCCGCAGCAGTATTTAAAGTACCGCTAATTCTATTTAATTTATCTGCAACATATACCTGCAAGGAATCAGGCAATGGATACTTCTCGGAATACGAATTATTTACAGGTTTCAAAACCAATTGGGCATCAACGATAGCGCCATTGTCTGATATATATTTAAGCTGTTTGATATTTGGAAAATCAACCCTGCAGGCAACACCTGTCCCAGACTGTATATACCCTTGATTATTGGTCAGTAAACTTGACAAGTTACTATCTGAAGCAGGTAAATTTTGAATCAGGGTTCCAGATTTATCGAGTGAAATTGCATTAAATTGCTTAGTAGCATCCGTAATAGTAAAATCTTTTATAAAGGAATTTTCAGCATCACCCTGATATTTGGAATAATACAACCGTACTTTACTTGATAAATTAAACCCAATAACACTTGAGGAATTAGTCGTTGTCGGGACAAGAACAAGGCCTTTTAAATATTCTTTGAAACTATCTAAATCTGTAATCTCTCTTTTCTTTAGTTTTTGAAAAAGAGCTTCTCCAAATGCAGCATCCATTTTAATGTTGATAGAGTCTTTCTCTAAAGGCCTTGGTTTATAAGAGATAGTCCCTAAGCTTTCTGAACTATAACTTAAAGATGAATTATTATAAAAAGAATCATCATCTGTATTTGGCTTTACTTTTTGAATTAACCGATGAATATCAAAAGTCTGTACTTTAGTTGTATCTCCATAATAATAATTATCATATTTTAAAATCATCGAAATAGAATCAAAAACATAATTAGCCGTTTCTGTGTCAGTAGTATTAACTAAAGAATATGAATCTGATGCTAATTGAAAATAACTATTAGATTTTACTTTCCCAAAAAGAGGATCATCGTAGTTCCCTACCAAAACCCTGCTCTTATTTGACGTAACAAGTGAATCGAAATTTATAGTCGACATTTCTACCGTAAGCGTATCAATTAAAATCACTTTGTTGTTTACAGCCAAATAATCCGATCCAACAACAAATTCGCCCGTATCGCTATCTGTCCCACAGGAAACCATTGCAAGACCAATACACAACATCAATATAAATTTATGCATAATCATATTTTTTCAACAAATATAAAAGGCAAGTTTGGGGACAACACTATAACATATACAGTCTAAGATTTTTTACCTATAAATAGCCAAAAATCATCTATAACCGGTTTTAACAATCAAATAAGCCATTAAGCCGGAAGAAGTGCCATTTAGTCTATCAAAAACAGTCATACATATATCTTCTTTTTTTTAAAACCTTTAGCCTACTACTTTTGAACCAATAAATAAGCAATGAAAATAAAGCATTTAATCCGGTTCCTTTTTTTGGTTTCTGTTTTTACTGTAAAAGCACAAGAAAAATTTTCTGCAGATGTTAGCTTAAAGACAGAGCCAACAGAAAAAATAAATTTTAATGAAACTAATATTGGGATATCCATTTCTCAAAAAATAGATGCTAAAAATGAAATTACAAGCAGAACCGAATACACAAATCTTAATATAAAGTATGAATTAGGAAGTTATGACAGCTTTGAAAATTTGAATCAGTTTAATCGATTTCAAAATAAACTTGAAATTTCACATAAAGTCTCAGATGCGACCAAATGGAATCTGGCCGTTACACCAACAATCAATTTTCAACAAAATTTAGGAATTTCAGATGTTACCATTTTAGGAAGTTTTCAGCTTTCTCAACAACTTAATTCAAAAACAAGTGTAAATATGGGTGTTGCAAGATCAACAATTTTTGGTTCCGCTAAATTCATTCCTACTTTATCCGTTTTTAGCAAAATTAATGATGAAAGCGATATTTTAATTGGTTTCCCGGATTCAAAAATCTCTTATTCGAATAATGAACGAAATAGGTTCAGTCTGAGTAATAGTTTTAATGGCAATTTTTACAATCTGGATCATCCTGTTAATTCATCGGGCACTGCCACAAAAATTAGCACATCGCAAATAACAACTGCAATTGAATATGAAAGAAATGTGACTAAAAACTGGTTTATGAATTTTAAAGCAGGTTATGATTTCGATAAAAAATATAACTTTTTAGATGAAAACAATCATAAAGTATATGATTTTAATACCGGAAACGGATACATTTTAAGCATTGGCATCAAATACAAACAATAAATAAATTTAATACACTATGAATAATTTAAAAAAAGGAATATTATTCGCGGCACTGTTTTCAAGTCTTTTTTTTATAGGCTGCAGTAACGATGACGATGATGAGGATTTAATTGGTAACTGGATTAAAAAATCATCATTTGACGGACCTGCCAGATCTAGTGCGGCCAGTTTTGTTATTGGAGATTATGCTTATGTTACTACTGGTTATACCGGGGATGAATATCTAAAGGATTTATGGGCTTACAATTCAAATGGAGATTATTGGGAACAAAAGGCTGATTTTATAGGAATAGAAAGAAGCTCTGCATCAGGTTTTACATTAAATGAAAAAGGATATGTGGGCCTTGGATATGATGGAACTAATAAACTGAAGGATTTTTATCAATATGACCCAACGAGCAATACCTGGACACAAAAAACTGATTTTGCAGGAACCGCACGTTATGGTGCATTAGGTTTTCAGGTAGGCGGAAAAGCCTATTTTGGAACTGGTTATGATGGAAATTACCTGAAAGATTTTTATCAATATGATGACACAGCCAATACCTGGACACTTGTTAGTGGATTTAGCGGAAACAAAAGACGTAATGCCACCGTCTTTATTATAGATGACAAAGCCTATTTGGGTACAGGAATTAACAACGGTACCTATCAGGAAGATTTTTGGGAATTTGACCCATCAACCGATATCTGGACAAGAAAACGCGATATTGATAAAGACGATGATGATGATGACAGCTACAACGATGACTATGCAATAACCCGTTCGAATGCTTCTAGTTTTACAATGAACGGATTAGGATATGTTGTTGGTGGCGAAGGAATAAAAACTGTTTGGGAATACAATCCAACAACGGACCTTTGGAAAGAAAGGACTGCGCTTGAAGGAGCAACAAGAACAGATGCTGTAGGTTTTGCGATTAACAACAGAGGATTTTTAATGCTAGGCAGAATTGGTTCAACTTATTTTGATGATTCCTGGGAATTTAAACCGCTTGAAGAGCAAAATGATGATGACAATTAATATCAAAAACACTAAATTCTTCTGGAATAATCTTCAGAAGAATTTACTTTTTATTTTATTTTTCCTGCTGTTTACGGCTTGTTCAAAAAAAGAAAATTTTCATACAGAATCTATAAAAACTGCATCCGGCTGGGGATATACTATTGCAAACAAAGATAAAATCCTGATAAAACAAACTATTATTCCTGTTATCAGCGAAACTAAAAGTTTTAATTCAGAAGAAGATGCACTAAAAGTTGCTGGTTTAGTAGTAAAAAAACTCAATCAGAACATATCACCATCGGTAACTAAAAATGATTTAATTTTATTAAAAATAAAAATCTAAATGAATATAGGAACCATTAAAAATACTTATTCAAATAAAATCTTATTTCATATAACCATCTGGACTTTCTTTATATTGACATCATTGATTCAATTTTATGAAAGCCCGTTTAGAATCAATATTGATTTCTATGTACAATGGATAACCGGAATCATGTTATTTTATCTGAATTATTTTTATTTGGTGCCTGTTTTGCTTTTAGAAAAAAAGTATTGGTCGTATTTTGTTTTTATACTAGTTCTTATTTTACTTTTTATGGCAATCAGAGTCCATTATTTCATTCCTGAATTCATTCATTTTCGCCCGCAGAATATGCTGCCTCCTAAAATGATCCTACCAGATGCTAAGATTTTTATTCATGATGAAAAAGGGAGAATAAATATACACAAACAGCCGCTTTTTTTTAAAATTGGGCCCTCTTTTTTCTATCTTCTGATTACGGCAGTTAGTGCCATTATGAGAACCTTAACGGAGTTTTATCAAAATCAGCAAAACAAATTAATAGCCGAAACACACAGAACCAATACAGAGTTAAACTATTTACGAAAACAAACTAACCCTCATTTTCTGTTTAATTCCCTAAATAGCATCTATTCACTGGCTCATAAAAAATCTGATTTGGTCCCTGATGCCATCGTAACATTATCTGAATTAATGCGCTATATGCTGTATGAAACGGATAATAAAACAGTGGCTTTGGAAAAAGAAATCAATTATATTCATAATTACATCGAGTTACAGAAATTAAGGCTCAATAATATCGAAGACATTTTTATAAATGTTCATGGTAATACAAAAAATAAGTATATCGAACCTTTATTATTGATTTCATTTGTAGAAAACGCATTTAAATACGGAACCGATTATAAAGGGGCAACACATGTAAAAATTAAGATTTTCATTTTAGAGGACAACTTCGATTTCTGGATTGAAAATACTATTGAGAATTATGTAAAAGACCCTGAAAATTCAGGAATTGGATTAGTAAACATTCAAAATCGACTGGATTTACTATATCCAAATGCACATGAACTCACGATAACACAAGACAATCAATATTATCGTTTACATCTAAATTTAAAATTAGATAAAATTCAAACAGCCATTCATTAAAATAAGTCACAAATAAAAATAGTCTTACCAAGTTTTAACTAAATTTTAAACGGTATGTCCTTAGCTTAAAACTACTTTTGATTTTGAAACAATTATTAAAATTTTAATTTAAAACAGATGAAATGTGTAATTATAGACGATGAACCTTTAGCAGTAGATCTGCTAAAAGATTTTGTGGGTAAAGTAGATTCTCTCGAATTGGTCAGCACTTTTAACAATGCTATTGATGCTGTTTCATTTATCAATCAAACCAATATCGATTTAATTTTCCTGGATATTGAAATGCCACATTTTTCCGGAATCGAATTTTTAAATACAATCGAAAAAAAACCATTAATTATTTTTACCACTGCTTATTCTGACTATGCTGTTGAAGGTTTTAATCTTGGCGCTGTTGATTATTTAGTAAAACCAATTCCGTTTCATCGCTTTTTAAAGTCCGTTGTGCGGGCGCAACAAATTTTTAATCCGGCAACAGCTATTCAGTCTATTTCTGAAAACATGATAACTCCTGAATCAGAACAGGATTTTATGTTTGTGAGAGCAGAATATGAAAACGTAAAAATGAATTTTTCGGATATTTTATTTATAGAAGGACTGAAAGATTACGTCAAAATTCATACTACGGACAATAAATTTACTTTAACCTTAATTAGTTTGATAAAATTAGAAAACCTGCTTTCCAGCAAAGGGTTTTCCAGGATTCACAGGTCTTATATCATCAACATCAAACATGTAAAATCAATTCAAAAAAACAAAGTTTTGATTAGTGACAAACGGATCCCTATTAGCGAAAGCTATAAAAATGCTTTTTTCGAAAAAATTAATTTATAATTACTCTTCGTCTTTAAACCAGCCCGAATACATTACATAATTATTTGAAATGCGCTCGATTTCACCTGCAAAATCGGATTGATCAATATCTTTTACTTTTTTTGCGGGAACACCTGCATAAATACTTCCGGAAGCTACAACTGTATTTTGAGTTAAAACTGCACCGGCTGCAACAATTGAGTTGCTTTCTATAACACAATTATCCATTACAATAGCACCCATTCCGATCAAAACATTGTCATGAACAGTACAACCATGAACAATTGCATTATGTCCAATAGAGACATTATTACCAATAACAGTAGGATGTTTTTGATAGGTACAATGAATAACTGCGCCATCCTGAATGTTTACTTTATTTCCAATTTTAATAAAATTTACATCACCACGAATAACAGCATTAAACCAAACACTGCATGAATCTCCAAAAGTCACATCACCAACAATAGTTGCATTTTCGGCCACATAACAATCTTCAGGAATTACCGGTGATTTACCATTTACAGCTTTTATTAACATCATACTTAAAGTTTAATTAATAGCAGGACAATTACAATCGTAACGTTCTTTAGTACAAAATAAATTGATTCCCAGAGTAATTTGGTGATAGCCTCCAGTGTCAAATTTCACATTACCGGTAACATTCGAATATGTATAAGCAAACATAAAATTTTTATAATTCAGTCCGACTAAAGGTGTAATATATTGCAATTTTTGATCTGAAACACCACTTCCTGAACTGTATTGAGCACCATCAAAACTTCTTCGGTATGACAATCCTGCCCAGACACTTCCAAAATCCATATTTTTATAAGCCTTCAAATTCAGGTCAATTGATTTTTCTTTGGTTTGATCAAACAATTGGAATAAAACTGAAGGTTCCCATGTAATGTTTTCTCTTTTTCCAAAAACATATCCTGCACTTAATAAAATTTTTCTCAGGTTGTCACTTTCATAATCAGTATACAATTCCCTTCTGGTTTCCAACAATCCCTGAACAGTAGCGTGTGCATAAAAATTCAGAAAATTGTAAGATGCCCCGACATCCATATTGAAATAGGAGTCATTTTGAATTGATCCAAAAACGATAGGGTCAAAAGTTCCTCCAAATGAGGTTTCATCTAATTGATTCTGAATCAGTCCTGCGCTGATACCAAATGAAAGCTGGTTTAAATCCAGTTCATCTCTTGAAAACATAATATGATGGGCATAAGTAACTTTTACTCCTTTTTCAGAATGATATCCGTTTTTATCATTAAAAATAATAATTCCTGCTCCTGATCTTTCACCAATTCTTCCGTTAAAACTTAAAGTTTGCAAAGCTGGCGCATCATCCTGACCAAACCATTGTTTTCTGGCAGTCAGTCTTATTTTGGCACAATTTGCTGCACCTGCCATAGAAGGATGGATCAGATAATAATTATCCGATAAATAATCCGAATATACCGGAATCCCTTCTTGTGAATAAGAATAAAAGGAAGCAATTATAAAAACAAACAAAACTTTAATTTTCGATTTCATGAAGATAAATATTTGAGCCTTTTTTAGGTAATGCAATTTTAACAAGGCCTATCACAAAAGAATCTTAATTATTTTATTAAAAAATCAAATATAGCTATTAGTAGAAAATAACTTTACTAAATTTACAAAAAATATACCATCATGGCAAAAATCACAATAAAAGAAACTCAAAATCCGACGATAATAAAATTTGAATTTGATGATTTCATTACTCAAAATGAAAATTTTGAATTTAAAAATATTGATGAAGCACAATCATCACCTTTAGCACAACAATTATTTTATCTTCCATTTGTAAAAACAGTTTATATTTCAGGGAATTTTATTGCCATAGAAAGATACAGCATTGTAGAATGGGAAGATGTACAAGATGCTGTTGCTGAACAAATTTCGGCATTTGTAGACAAAGGAGGTATGATTATAAAAACGGATGATAACAAGGCAAAAAAGCAGCCTATTACAGTTTATGGCGAAACAACTCCAAATCCTTCTGCATTGAAATTTGTTGTAAGCAGAATGTTAACTAAAAATGCTGTTGAATATAAAAATATCGACCAGACAGCTTCTTCTCCGCTTGCGAAAGAGTTGTTCAAATTTCCATATGTAAAAGAAGTATTTATTGATGAAAATTATATTTCGGTAACAAAATACGATATCAATGATTGGCAGGAAATTACACTTGAAATCAGAACTTTTATCAAACAATTTATCGAAAACGGAGGAACTGTCCTTGATGAAAGTTTAATCGAAGTTACTACAAAAAACGATGTTACTAAAGACGAAGCTTTTGATAAGCTGGATGTTACCTCACAACAAATCATTAATATCCTGGAAGAATATGTAAAACCTGCAGTTGCAGCAGATGGAGGCAATATTGCTTTTGACTCTTATAATGAGACTGATAAAGTAGTGAAAGTAATTTTGCAAGGAGCCTGCAGTGGCTGCCCATCATCAACATTTACCTTAAAAAGCGGTATCGAAAACATGTTGAAAAGCATGCTAAACGATGAAAAAATTACTGTTGAAGCCTTAAATGCCTAAAAACAACAAAAACACAATAACAAAAGCGTCTAATTTAGGCGCTTTTTCATTTATAATAAACTATTAAAAAACTTATATAGTCCTGAAAAAAACTTAATATTACATAATAAACTAATCAATATTCAAACTATGGGATTATCATCATTTTTTAAGAATTTATTTGGCTCAACCAAAGATTCTTCTGCCAATGAAATAGCTGACCAAGCCGAAACTACTTTTGAACAAGCTAAAGAAACTACTGCTCCATATATTGAGAAAGCAGAGACTTTTGTAGAGGAGACTTTCGCAAAGGTCAGGGAAGCTTCAGAACCAGCACTTGAGAGCGCTGTAGAATATGCACATCACGCAAAAGATATTGTAAGTGAATATGTTGAAAAAGCTTCGGACTCTATTAACGATGTAATTGATTCTATAAAAGAAAAGACTGCAGAACTTACCAGCGATTCTGAAACATTTGCAACAGAAACTGTAGTTGATTCCAGCGAAAAACCAATAACTGACGAGGATTAAATTATTGATAAAATAACTGGCAAATGAATAAAAACTGTTTTTTATGATCAAATAAATATCTTTATATTTGCACTTTCTAATACCACCTTCTCTTTGGGAAGGTTTTTTTATTCAACAAAAATGAACATCAATCCAGACCAATTTAGCAATTACGCTACAAAATTTATTGACGTATTAATAGATTATTCACCAAAATTAATTTCTGCTTTTCTAATTTTATTTGTTGGTTTATATGCCATAAGATTAACAAACAGAGTTATCAGAAAAATAATGGTTAAGAGAAATCTGGATCCTACTCTAACCAAATTTCTTGCTGATATTTTATTATGGGGTTTACGAATTTTACTGTTTGTATCCTTTATTTCAAAACTCGGAATCGAAACTTCGTCATTTGTTGCTATTTTAGGAGCAATGGGACTTGCTGTTGGTTTATCATTACAAGGTTCGCTTTCTAATTTTGCCGGCGGTATGCTGATTATTGTTTTTAAACCTTTTAAAGTAGGTGATACCATAGAAGCGCAGGGTGTTATAGCAACTGTACTCGAAATTCAGATTTTTGTCACCAAACTGCTGACTGGCAACAACCAGACTGTTTTTGTTCCAAACGGAGCTTTATCAAACGGAACTATCATCAATTATTCAATGCAGGGAGAAAGAAGGGCCGATTTGACTTTTGCTGTTTCATATGATTCGGATATTAAAAAAGCTAAAGAAGTACTTTTAAATGTTTTAAATCAAAACCCAAAAGTGCTTGAAAGTCCTGCGCCTGAGGTTTTCGTAAAAAACCTGACAGCGAGTTCTGTAGAATTTGCAGTTCGTCCCTGGGCTAAAAACATTAATTATGGTGCTGTTTTTTCGGAGACATTAGAGAATTGTAAAGCAGCTTTAGACGAAGCGGGAATTGCAATTCAGCCTTATACATTGCAAAAATAAAATAGATTTATTGTTTTTTTGAAGGGGCAGTTATCATAAAATCTTTTAAATAATAAGGTTCAAAATAAGCAACATCAACAGTGTCGTTTTTTTGAAATTTATCATAACTGATTTTGCTCATTTCTTTTGCGGAAGGATATTTTATTTCATCCAGAAAAACGAAATTATCTCGTATTAAAACAGTTTTGCCTTTTTCAGCACAATCACCAACGAAATAAACAGTTTCGGTATATTCCTTAAAAGAATCTTCATCAATAATTTCTGCCTGAATTGGTCGCTCAATTTCCAAATTAGAATTAAAAACTGCACTATAAACCTCCATGCGGCGGGCATCTATCATCGGGATAATTTTTCCGTCGGAGACTTTAACTTGTGAAGCTAAAGTTTTTAAAGTATCTACCGCAATTAACGGAATGTTTAAAGCAAAACATAATCCTTTTGCTGCCGAAACGCCAATTCGCAAACCCGTATAAGAACCAGGCCCCTGACTTACTGCTACAGCCGCTAATTCATGAACTGAAATTCCGGCTTCGGCAATAACTTCTTCGATAAAAATGTGCAGTTTTTCGGCGTGTGAATACCCTTCTTCTGCAATTTCTTTACATATTATTGTATCACCGTTTTTAGCAATAGCGACAGAACAATTTTTTGTGGCCGTTTCAATATTGAGAATAAAAGACAATGTGTTTATTTTAATTGTTACTATTTAGAAAAAAGAATGAGACATATTAAAAGTAATAGCGGCAAAATACATAAATTAATAGCTAAAAAACTTATATAGAGTATAATTTTTTTCATGACGGAAAAGTAAACATACTCTTCTTTATAATATTGACTGTTATAAACTTTATAATGACTAATAAAGATAAGACCTACAGCCATAATGAGTCCGGTAATAAGTGCCAGAATAAAACCTTCCGGAGGGCTTCCACATAGTGAAATCATACTATTAATTTATTTCTTTGGAGCATCCGCTTTTTTAAGCTTTACTTTATCACCAGAATTCAGTTCTTTAGAAACCGTTGTATAAGGCCCTGTAATAACAATATCTCCCGGTTTTAAGCCAGACATAACTTCAATATTTGTATCGTCCTGAATACCTGTTTTGATAATTCTAATTTTAGCTTTATCGCCTGTTTTCACAAAAACACATTCGAATTTTTTATCACTTTTTGGAGCTGCTTTTTTGTCTTCATTAGGATCTTCAACTTTAAAATCTTTTACCGCAGCAGTGTCAGATTTTACTACTACTGAACTAATTGGAACTGCCAAAACATTGGCTTTTGTTTTTGTAATAATATCAACTGTAGCTGTCATTCCGGGTCTGAATGGTGAATATGTATCTGGTTTACCTTCTAACAAATCTTGGTAAGATTCTTTTAAAATTCTAACTTTTACTTTGAAATTAGTAACCTGATCTGAGGTTAATGTAGTACTTGCAGAGTTAGAAATACTGGTTACAATTCCTTTAAATTTTTTCTTCAGATAAGCATCAACTTCAACATTGGCTTCATCACCAATTTTTATTTTTACAATATCATTTTCATTTACATCAACCTCAACTTCCATATTGTTAAGATTTGCTACTCTCAAAAGTTCCGTTCCTGCCATTTGCTGTGTTCCTAAAACACGCTCACCTAATTCTACATTCAATACTGAAATAGTTCCGTCTGCAGGAGCATAAATTGTAGTACGTCCCAAATTGTCCTTAGCCTCGTTTACTGAAGCTGCAGCGCTTTGAACTGTATAATAAGCATTTTGTTTGGTTGCTTTGGCTACTTCAAAAGAAGCTATGGCTTTATCCCAATCTGATTTCGAAATTACGCCTTTGTCATATAAAGTCTTATTTCGTTCGTAACTGGATTTTGCTTCTCTGAATGAAGCTTCAGATTGACTTAATCCGGCTTTACTTCCTGATAAATTTGATACTGAACGATTATAACTTGATGTATATAAATCAGGGTTTATTTTTACTAATAAATCTCCTTTCTTTACGACCTGACCTTCTTTTACATTTAATAAAATAATTTCCCCTGAAACTTCCGGTGATATTTTAACTTCAATTTCAGGTTGAATCTTTCCTGTAGCCGAAACTGTTTCGACAATAGTTGAAGCTAAAACTTTAGAAATTTCCACTTCTTTTCCTTCATCCTTATTTCCTATTACTCCAGCCTTAGACAGACCAATTAATGTAGCAATAATGACTATTGCCCCACCCAGCAAGAAATAAATTGTTTTTTTTGACATAATGAATTATTTTGTAATAATTGGAACAATTGGAATTCCGAAGTAGAATTCCAGTATCTTAATTTTAAAAATATAATCGTATTTAGTTCTTATAACATCTGATTGAGCATTGGTCAATAATGTTTGTGCCTGAGTAAAATCAAATGAGTTCATTAAACCTACATCATATTTTTCTTTTGCATAGTTATAAGATTGTTGTCTTGCTTCTAACGTTACAGTAGAAGATTCGTAAGCATTTAATGCTCCTTTAGCATCTGTAAAAGCAGTATATACATTACGCTGCAAATCTAAACTTTTTTGCTCTAAATCTATTTTAGATTTTTCTAAACTTATTTTATTTCGTTCAACATTATTTCTTGTTGAAAATCCATTAAAAATCGGAACACTCAATTGCAAACCGAAAGTATGTCCCTTATTATCACTAAACTGCTGAATAGCAGGATCCGGAGACTTATAGACCGGATTACCATTTGCATCCTGTCCGGTAAGTATATCGCTGTAACTGGCACTTGTACCAAAAGAATAAAATCCTGTAAGTGATGGCTGATATGCACCTTTTGCAATAGTAACATTTTTCTCGGCTATTTCCAGATTAGTTTTTGCTATTTTTAAATCTGTTCTTATTTCTTTGGCTTTGTTATAAATGTCAACCGGATTTTGCAACAAGATTCCGTTTTCATCTTTGGCATTTGTATCATCAATTACATCAAAATCTGTAAATTCTTTAAGTTGTAAAAGTTGTGCCAGACTTAATTTTGAAATCAACAGGCTGTTTTCTGCAACAATAATAGCCTGCTTATCGGTTGCAACAGTTGCTTTTAAATCAAATAAATCGCCACGCGGTATTGTTCCTGCATTTACCATTTCTTCTGAACGCGAAAAACGTTTTTCATCGATGGCTAATTGTTCTTTTTTTACTTTTAAATTTTCTTTATTGAACAGAATTTCTAAAAAAGCATTGGCCACATTCAAAGCTATGTCCTCCTGCATCTTGACCAATTGGTATTGTGATGCTATAATAGAAAGCTTTGTTCTCCTGTAAATATTTTGATTTTGCAGACCTTTGTAGATATCTACACCTGCACTAACCCCTAATTGCGTATACTGTGTAGTTTCTGTGCTCGCAATATTTGTAATAGGATTGACATTCCTACCAATATTCCAGGAATGTGAAGCACTTCCGTTTACTGATGGCAAGTAGCTGCCCAGAGCTCCTTTTTTATCAATAGCAGCACTCTTAACATCTAATTCCGAAAGCTTTATTGTTATATTATTATCCAATGCATATCTTACGCATTCTTCTAATGTCCATTGTTTTGATTGTGCCTGGCCTGATGATAACCCAAATAATAAGGCAAAAACAAAACTACTATATTTATTTATTTTCATATATTTTGAATGAAAGCATAGCAAACAAACCATGCAAATTTAACATTTTAAAAAATCTAAAATTCTTTTCAGTTTTCTAATTTATTTTTTTTTCTCTTCTTCATTAATCAAGCCCTGATTCCAGATTTTAATTTTATCCGAAACTTTGATTCCACTTTTAACCTGAACATAAATTCCGTCACTAACTCCTAAAACTATATTTTTTCTTTGAAACTTCTGAGGAGTAGTTTCAATCTCTACATAAGGTTTTTGTGTTTTCTTATCAAACTGAACCAAAGATTCTTTAATTGCCATAACTTTATTTGCCTTTTCTAAGATAATTGAAGCATTTGCGCTTAAGCCTGCCCTGATAAAAGTAGCATCTTTATTTTCTAAAGAAGCTTTAATTTCAAACTGGATAGCACCGTTTTCAGTTACACCTTTTGGGGCTATATAAGTTAGTACGGCATTAAATTTTTTATTTTCGATAGCTCCAACAGTAATTTCAATTGGCATTTTCTCTTTTATTTTACCAACTTCAGATTCATCAATTTTACCAACAAAAATCATCCTTCCAACGTCAGCAACACTTGCAATTGTTGTTCCTTCATTAAAATTATTACTTTCAATAACCTGATTCCCCACTTTTACCGGAACATCTAAAACCATTCCGTTTACAGTAGAACGAATTAAGGTATTGGCATAGCTCCCTAAAGACGATGTTGTTCCGGTTTTTACAATATCTAAACTTTGTTTTGCTGCCTGATAATTCTGTTTTGCCTGTTTGTAAGCTAATTGAGCCGCATCAAAATCATTTGCAGAAATAACATCTCTATCAAATAATGTTTTTTGTCTCTGAAAAATTTTCTCCTGATTATCTAAAGCAATCTTAGCTGTCTGCACCTGATTTTGTGTACTGCTCACATTCGAAACATTCGCAACAACCTTAATTTTAGCAATCATATCGCCTGCCTTAATTTTTTCACCAGCTTTGATGTATACCTGCTCAATAATTCCTGAGATGTTTGGTTTGATTAGGACCTCTTCATCAGGCTGAATATTACCTGTCGCAATAGTGCTTTTTATAATCGTTTTAATTTCTACTTTTTCAGTTTTAAAGACAATTGGCGACTCTTGATTTTTTGCATACAAATAGTATAATGCGCCAAAGAAAACTAAAGCAATAAAAATTAAAATGGTTACAGTTACTCCTTTTTTCATTTCGTTTTTGATTTAATCGATTATTTTTTGATTGATAATTTATTCTGTTCGTAAAGCATCTACAGGCTTCACATTAATTGCGGTCTGAGCCGGAATAAATCCTGCCAATAAACCGGATCCTACTAATATTAATAATGCCACAAATACAACCCTTAAATCTACACTTGGGTTGGCAAACATGGTATTACTGTCTGGAGGCATCGAATCCAGGACCATATTCAGAAGCGCAATAACTCCTGTTGCAACGGCAATTCCTAACATACCCGAAATAATAGTTAAAAATATAGACTCTGATAAAATTTGTCCGCGTATAGCTGCCGGTGTAGCTCCTAAAGCTCTTCTGATTCCTATTTCTTTTGTACGTTCTTTGACTACAATAAGCATAATATTCGAAATACCTATTACTCCGGAAATCAAAACTAAAGTTCCTACAAAATAAGCTATGATTTTTAGGATATCAAACAGGCTTTGCACTTTATTGAATTGTTCATATAGATCAAAATTTCCAACAGCTCTGTCGTCTTCAGGATTTACAGAGTGAAGCGATTTAATTAATTCTAAAATTTTTGGTTTCAGGGAAGTAATTGATGTTTCGTCTTTTGCTGTCAGTGCCATCCAGCCTACTTTATCGCCATAATTAAAAGACTGCTGAAAAGTTGTAAACGGAATAAAAATATTTTTTTGTTCCTGCTCGGCATTCCCACCTTGCTGTTTAGAATGATAAACGCCAATTACCATAAAATTAATTCCGTTTATTTTCACATAAGTACCAATAGCTTCTTCTGCTTTTCCATAAAGTTCACTGATAACCCCTTTACCAATCACTGCAATTTTTCTTCTTTCAGTAATATCCTGCTGATTTATAAAACGCCCTTTTATAATATCCATTGGCTGCTGTTTTATCAATTCAGGATAATCACCATAGACCGTAAAAGAGGAAGTTTTTGTACCCCTTACCACATTATTTGTTCCGTTAAAATCACCTAACTGATTTCGTGGTGAGACATATAATAAATCCGGAAATGCTTGTTTTAATGCCATTACATCGCTGTTTCTAAAATCATAACGACGTGTTTTCGGCAATCCTTTATAAGCTTTAGATGTAGTCTGGCTCCACATAAACATGGTGTTTGTAGCTATGCCGTCAAAACCTTTTTTTACCCCGTTTTCCAGTCCTTTTCCTGCTGCAAGTAATATTACAAGAATAAATATTCCCCAAAATACACCAAATGCAGTTAGAATCGTCCTGAAAACATTGGCTGTTAAAGCCTGTAAAATCTCGTCCCAATTATCTTTATTAAACATATTTATTCGTCTCTAAGTGCTACAATCGGTTTAATTTTGGCGGCTCTGTATGCTGGAAAAAATCCTGCCAATGCTCCTGCAAATACGAGCAGGACCAGTGTAGTTAAGGCTACACTAAAATCAACTTCAGGATTTCTAAAATATTCACTTTCTACCATTGGCCCGACAAATTCAAGCAATAACAAACTGGCTAACAGACCTGTAAAACCTGCAATCGTGGTAATAAAAATTGATTCATGAAGTATCATACCTATTATTGAAGCCGGTGATGCTCCGAGTGCTTTTCTGATTCCAATTTCTTTTGTTCTTTCTTTAACAACAATAAGCATAATATTACTTACCCCTACAACTCCCGCAATTATGGTACAGATACCTACCCACCAGAAAAACAATCTGATATAGAGATTTAAATCATAAAACTGTTTCGCATCTTCAACTGAATTATAGACGCCAATACCACCATCGTCATTTGGAGCTACTACATTTTTGCTTTTCAGTAAATCTTTTAAATCCTGAGTGAATTTTTTAGATTGCGCCAAAGCTTCATCATAATTATCTGTTTTGGTCAAAGTAAAAAACATGTTACTTATTTTATCTCCGCCTCCAAAAGTTCGTTGCACTGTCGTCTTAGGCAAATAAGCTCTGGCTTCTTCTCTTTCTCCTCCCGGATCTGTAAAAACTCCAACTACTTTAAAATTAATATTATTTATTATGATTTCTTTACCAAGAGCTTCTTTGTCTTTAAACAAATCAGTTTTAACCTTCATACCAATAACCGCAACTTTTTCGTTATTGTCAAGATCATTGTTATTTATATATCGCCCTTTAACAACGGTAACATTTTCTATTATGGAATAATCGGGATCCACACCTCTGTATTGATAAGTTCCGGATTCTTTTCCATATGAAAATGGAACTCCCCAAAAATTATAAGTAGATGCTTTACTGTCTAATTTATCTCCAAATTTCTGAACAGATTGTGTATAATCACTATTCCTAAACTGAATTTGTCTTCCCGGATTTAATCCTTTATACTCTTTTGTAGTTGTGCCTGACCAAACTTCAATAATTCCTGCAGCATCACGCTCGAATTGTTTTTCAATCCCATTCTGAAGTCCTTTACCAGCACCGAGCAAAATCACTAAAATAAAAATACCTGAAGCCACAGAAATTCCGGTAAGAAAAGTTCTTAACCTGTTTTTAGAGATTGCTTCAAAAATTTCCTGCCAACGCTCAATATTAAACATAAGATGAAGCTCTAACTTGTTCCACCATTTTATCATCTATAATTAATCCGTCTTTCAGGACAACATTTCTTTTGCACATAGCGGCAATATCCGGTTCGTGAGTAACGATCAAAATGGTTTTGCCTTCATCGTTAATTCCTTGTATAAGCTCCATGACTTCATACGAAGTTTTTGTATCCAAAGCTCCGGTTGGCTCATCTGCCAATAAAACTTTTGGATTTGAAGCCAACGCTCTTGCTATCGCTACACGTTGTTTCTGCCCTCCTGAAAGTTCATTAGGCAAATGGTGCGAATGTGTACCCAACCCCACTTTTTCCAAATATTTCATTGCGATTTCGTAGCGTTCTTTTCTTTTTATACCCTGATAATATAATGGCATCGCAACATTATCAAGAGCTGTTTTATAATTAATTAAATTAAAAGACTGAAAAACAAAACCTAAAAACTTATTTCGGTATTTTGAAGCAATGGTTTCGTTAAGTTTTTTTATTGGTGTTTTATCTAAAGTATAACTCCCGGAATCTGCCTCGTCCAAAATTCCTAAAATATTAAGAAGTGTTGATTTCCCGGATCCTGAAGATCCCATAATAGCAACTAATTCACCTTCTGCAATATTAAAATTTATTCCTTTTAACACATGCAATTCTGAACTTCCCATTTTATAGGACTTATGTAAATCTTTGATTTCGATCATAATACCATTAAATTTTAAAACAATAGTAATCTTTTTATTAAGTAATTTATGATAACAAAAAGTTAATAATTTTGTTTTACTCTTTTGAATAAGACTACATTGTTGACTAATTGTTACACTTTTTCCCAATAATATAATTGTTTTCTTAATTTTACAGCACTTAATAAATTATACAATGAAATTTTTTTCTTTTATCTCTCTTATCATAATCCTGACATTACTGATCAGCTGCAGTACTTCCCAAAAATTAGCTACTCTAAAACCAGAACCGGACGATGCCAGCCCTTTAATTTATGAAAGTAATCCGTCTTTTATTAATTTGCCTATTACCGTAAAATTAAAAGATATTGAAAATCAAACCAACACTCTTTTAAATGGACTTATTTATGAAGATAATAACATTGAAGATGATGACATTGAAATAAAAATTTGGAAACAAGCGCCAATAAAAATTCAAAATGATCCTGCAAATCCTGACAAGAGGATAAAAACAATTTTACCGTTAAAAGTTTATATCAAATATAGAATTGGTACAAAAAAATTGGGAATTGAACTTTATGATACACGAGAATTTAATTTAAACGGAATAATAACTTTATCAAGTGAAGTCGATTTAACCAACTGGAAACTAAATACAAAAACTGAATTTAAATCACTCGATTGGAATGAAAGCCCAACGATGACCGTTTTTGGAAAAAATATGCCGATAACTTATTTAGCCAATCCGGCAATCTCTATTTTTAAATCGAAAATTGAAAAGAATATAGATGATGCTATCGAAAAATCTATGGATTTTAAACCAAATGTTTTATTTGCTTTAGAAAAAATATGCACGCCTTTTCAAATGAATGAAACTTATGAAAGCTGGTTGCGAATTGCCCCTGTAGAAATATATTCAACCAATGCAAAACTTAAAAATGATCTGTTTTTATTAGACATGGGAATGAAATGCAATATGGAAACCATCATTGGAAAACAACCGGAATCTAAGTTTAATGCCAATAAAATTATACTGAAGCCGGTAGCTAAAATTCCGAATCAAATTGCCGCAAATATTGCCGCGATATCAAGTTATGCTGATGCTTCAAAAATTATGACTAAAAATTTTGCAGGACAGGAATTTGGTTCAGGCAGCAAAAAAGTCACAGTAAAAAACGTTGAAATTTGGCATAAAGACGGAAAAATGGTTATTGCACTGGACGTGTTAGGATCAGTAAACGGAACGATTTATTTAAATGGATTTCCTCAATACAATCCTCAGACTAAAGAAATCTATTTTGATAAACTTGATTATGTTCTGGACACAAAAAGCAAGCTCCAACGTACAGCAAATTGGCTTGTGCAAGGTTTTATTTTAAGAAAAATGGAAGAAAGCTGCCGATATTCAATACAATCCAACTTAGAAGAAGGTAAAAAAAGTATGGCGTCCTATCTCAAAAATTACTCTCCTCTTCCGGGTGTTTTTGTAAACGGAAAAATAGAGGATATCCAATTTGATAAAATTCACTTAACCAATCAGGCAATCATTGCTTTTATCAAAATAAACGGAACCATAAATGTTTCTGTTGATGGATTGAAATAAAAAAAAGCCGAATAAATATTTATTCTATTTTTTTCTTTTTCGATTGGTACATTCTATAAATCAATATCCCAATTATTCCTACCAGCAAGTATGGAATCACCATTAAATAAACAATTCCGTTATTCACAGCTTCTGCTTTTTTAATGTTTGATTCTCCTGAAAGTGCAGCACGGCACATCGCACATTGAGCATTTGAAGAAATTCCAATAAATAAAAATAAAACTCCAAAAAGAAAGGTTTGGAATTTAGAATTTATAAATTTAATATTTTGATTTTTAGTGCGCATAATAAGGAGAAATCATTAAATAAACTACTACACCCGTAACAGCCACATACAGCCAAAGAGGAAACGTTATTCTGGCAATTTTTCTATGTCTGTCGAATCTTTTCGCCAGTGCTCTGACATATGTAATTAATACTAAAGGAATAATCGCAATTGATAATAAAATATGCGTTATTAAAATAAAAAAATAAACATATCTAATAATTCCTTCTCCTCCAAACTTAGTCGAGTCAGCTGTCATATGATAGGCTACATACATAACCAAAAAAGCAAGTGACAAAGCAATCGCAAAAGTCATTAATCGTTCATGTGCTTTACGCTTTCCGTTTTTAATCGCTAATACAGCCATTACTAAAACTACTGCTGTAATTCCGTTTATTGTAGCATAAACAGGAGGTAAAAAAGAAAGAGGTTCAACATTGATTCCGAAATCTTTTAATTTGACTGCAAATAAAACAGCTACCACAATTGGTATTACAATTGAAACTGCTACAATGTATTTATTATATTTTTTTTCTAATGAATGATCTTCCATTTATTCTTCTAATAAAATTTTAATATCTTGTTGAATATCCCTAACTCCTTTTTTATCTAATCCGTCATAGTATAAAATCGGGTTTCCAAAATCATCCTTTCTGCAGCGAATATTTCCATCCTTATCAATCAGAGCAAATAAACCGGAATGTTCAAAACCGCCATTTACTTTAGCATTTTCACCAGCATACAAATTAAATCCCTTGTTGGACAAATCCATAATGGTTGTTTTGTCTCCTGTTAGAAAATTCCAGGTTGAAGATTTTACTCCTAATAATTTAGCGTGCTCTTTTAAAACCTGAGGTGTATCATGATTAGGATCAATCGTTATGGAAACAATTCCGAAATTAGGATTACCGAAAAAAGTTTTTTCTATCTCCAACATACTCAGATTCATTTTTGGACAGATTGAAGGACATGTGGTAAAGAAAAATTCTAAAACATATACTTTTCCTTTATAAGTTTCATTTGAGACTTTAAGGTTATCCTGATTCGTCAATTCAAATTTAGGCGCAGGGCCGATTTTTATCAGTTTAGCATCCGATTTAGAGGTTTTGAGACCTACATTATCTAAACGGTTTCCCTTAACAACATCGTCATTTTTTATCCTGTCCACAATTTTAGGCACAGCATAAATCCCGAAGATTAAAATGATAAATGAAATTCCGATATATGATTTATTTTTAAACATTATAATTGAAATTTAAAGTTGTTTGGTTGCATTATGATTCTTTTTAAGAGCAGCACGGTATTCGTACAAAATAATCTTAAAATCATCCAACATCTCATTGCTTAACTCAGAGGGATGAAAAGTGTCATATCCTTCTTTATATTCATCCTTATCTTTTCTTCCTCTTAAATTTCGTTCTTTATCTATAATATAAACATTTGACGTTCCCAGATCCTGATCTAATTTTCCTTTTAAGTGTAATTGATTATAAAACGTTTTGATTTCATCCGGAGAGGCAAAAATAAAATTCCAGCCGGAAACATCTGTAAAAGGAGTAAGCGCATCTACTACCTTCTGAGCTTCCTTTTCTGTTCCTAATGGGCAAAGTATTACAAACTGAAGATCTTCAAAACCATGATAGCGCTTATAAATTTTTTCATTTAAATTGAAATAATTACCACGGTTATCTAAAATTTCAGAGCCTGAAAAACCCAGAACAGTTATCTTTTTATCAAGTGATATTTTTTTACCATTTAAAGATTTCCAATTACCAAAATCTGCAATTTTAGGCGTTATCGTTGGAAGTTTAGTAAAACTATTTACTCCGGAGGCAAAAAACAAATAGGCTACAATTGGTAAAACAAAAAGTACAAAGAGAACTATATTTTTTTTCATTGTATGAATGGAAGTTATTGAGGTACAAAAATAAAAAAAGCTCCGTTAAACGGAGCCTCTTTTCGAATTAATATCATGTTAAAAATTCCATTTAATAGTAGAATCTTTAAAAACCCCATAAATATAATGTCCTTCAGTTAAGAGAATAAACAATAGATATAATACCAGGAAAATAACTGGTGACACAACAGCCCATCTAAGACTACTGGTTTCACCTTCCATGTGCATAAATGCCCATACAATATAATATGCTTTAAATATTGTCAGGATATAAAATATCCAGTTCAACAAATTTAAACCTACAAAATGATTAAGCTCTAATGATGCTGGTTTATAAATACCCAAAGCAACTTCTATACAAGTTACAAGGGATAATAATCCAAAAACAAACCAGATTCTTTTTGTATTTGATACGTGTTCGTGTGACATAATAATTAAAATCTAAAATTAAACTAAGTAGAAAACTGTAAATACAAATACCCAAACTAAATCGACAAAGTGCCAGTATAAACCAACTTTCTCAACCATTTCATAGCTTTTTCTTTTTTCGTAAGTCCCTAATAATACATTAAAGAAAATAATGATATTAATAATTACTCCTGAAAATACGTGGAATCCGTGGAATCCTGTAATAAAGAAAAAGAAATCTGCAAACAATTTACTTCCGTATTCGTTTCTTGTTAAGTTTGCTCCTTCTACAACATATTTTGCACTGCTTAAACGAGTTTCAGATTCTGCTCTCGTTAAAACTGTTTTTTTCTTTTCTTTTGTAAGTGTTTCAGTTCTTATCAACAACTCCGGATGTGCTTTAAAACCTGCCTGAACTTCAGCAACCGAATAAGTTGGTGTTGATTCAGCATCTTCCATAAACCATTTACCTTCTGATCTGGTAAGCGCTTCTCTTTGTTCCGGCAATTTTACAGCAAATGCTTCAAGAGCCACACGATGTCCTTCTTTATCAACAAACTGCAACAAACTTCCTCCGCTTGTTTCAACTGCACCATATTCACCTTTAATGAAGTTTTTCCACTCCCAGGCCTGAGATCCAACGAAAATTAAACCTCCAATAATAGTTAAAAACATGTAAACCGCAACTTTTGTTTTTTTCAAATGATGACCTGCATCAACTGCCAAAACCATGGTTACAGATGAGAAAATCAAAATAAAAGTCATTAAGGCCACATATAGCATTGGCTGTGGATTACCATGCATAAACGGGAAGTGAGTAAACACTTCATCAGCCAATGGCCAGGTTTCGATAAATTTAAATCTGGAAAAACCATAAGCTGCCAGGAATCCGGAGAATGTCAGGGCATCTGATACGATAAAAAACCACATCATCATTTTACCATAACTTGCTCCTAATGGCTCATTGCCGCCTCCCCAAGTTTTTTCTTCGTTATTTGCAGTAGTAACTGTCGCTTCCATAAAAGATATTCGTTAAAAAGTTCCCAAATTTACGTTTTTTTCTTATTTAAAGAAATATAAAAATAAAAATAAATATACCCATAATAAATCCAAAAAGTGCCAATACATCGCACCTAGTTCTATACCAAGAGTTTGAGTCGAATTGTATTTTTGTTTAAAATGATTATAAATTACAATTAAAAGTGAAATTAATCCCCCAAACAAGTGTAATAAGTGTGTAACGGTTACCACATATAGAAAAGTAGTTGTAATTGAACTTCCTTCTCCAGTGAAATAATACCCTTTTTCTACAATTTGACCAAAACCCTCAAACTGTAAAACTACAAACAAAATCCCCAATATCAAAGTAGCTAAAAGGAAACCTGAAGTTGCCTGTCTATTGCCTTTTTGAATTGCTTTTTTTGCTAAATGAAAAGCTACGCTGCAACCTATAATAACTAAAGTACTATAATAAAATGCCGTAGGCAATTCGAAATTCTTCAACCAGTCTGCCCTTGATTTACTTACTACAAATGCACTTGTAAGCCCTGCAAACATCATTGTCATACTTACCATTGCAAATAACAAAATCAGTTTTGCCGATTTTGCTTTTCTCAACTGTTCTTCATTTATTTTCATTGTCATTTCCATAACTATCTTAAAAATTTATCTACTATAAATACAATTTGCAATAACGAAATATACGAAACACTTACCAACATCAATGTTCTTGCAGCCTTAGGAGTTCGCAACTGATACAGGCGTACTGCAAAAAACAGCATCCACAACCCTAACAAGAACACTAAAATAGCAGCAATTGGCGTAATGAACAATTGTCCGGTATATCCTAAAACAGGCAATAACGAAGCAATAATCAACCAAACAGTATATAAAATAACCTGCAATGCGGTTCCTTTATCTTTTTTTCCTGTTGGAAGCATAAAAATACCTGCTTTTTCATAATCTTCATACAAAAACCAGCCAATAGCCCAAAAATGTGGAAATTGCCAGAAAAACTGAATCAAAAACAAAGTCCCTGCTTCAATACCAAATTCTCCTGTGGCAGCTACCCATCCTAACATAAAAGGAATTGCTCCCGGAAATGCTCCGACAAAAACCGACAAAGAAGTAACTGTTTTTAAAGGCGTATAAATACTGGTGTATAAGAATATTGAAATTGCAGCAAACATGGCTGACTTTGCATTAATGGTATAAAGCAAAGCAATACCAATAATAGTAAGCAATATTGCTACAAACAAAGCGGTATTTGGAGACATTCGCCCGGAGGGAACAGGGCGATTTTTGGTACGATCCATTAAGGCATCAATATCCTTTTCGATTACCTGATTGAAAGCGTTTGAAGCTCCAACCATACAATAACCACCAATTGATAAAACCGCCAAAACGCTCCATTGAAAAGGGTGCTCATCATTAACACCCAACAAATAACCGGCAATAGAAGAAAACAAAACACTAATAGCCAAACCAGCTTTAGTAATTTCTTTGAAATCGAGAAATATTGATTTTAATGAAAATGTATTTTGTGTAGCGTTCAATACGGTAGTTATTTGTCAATTTTTTTGAGTGGTGCAAATGTACAAATTAGATAATAGAAATCAGATCTATAACTTTAGATTTTTTGAATGAATTGACAATAAATACAATACTTTTTAATCCACAAATCAAATTATTCCGAAAAATAGCATTAAAAAGCCTAATAATCAAAATACCAATTAAAGACATCTGCGCGAAATCCTAAATTAAACCAGGTTATACTTTGTTTGAAAGTAGTATCGGTATTTTTTGTCGGATCAAAATTTCTAAAAATAAAGCTCGCAAAGAATTTTAAATTTGTTGCAGGATTTACCAAATAACCTGCCTGAATATCGGCAATAAAAATATTAGTTGTATTACCCTGACCTACTTTTACCCCTGAATCATACGGACGATTTTCTTCATAGCTTTTATAAATATTCCCTCCATAATTATAACCATCTTCTGCTGTATCAAAATCAAAACCTCTTTTCCCGATTGTAAATTTTGCATCAGCATAATAGCGCCCTTTATGATAACGGCCAATAGCAACAAGCTCTTCAAAATTACCGCCCCACTGATGCCCTAAACTTTGATTATTGTGAGCATAATTGGTTAGGATATTGCTATGAGAATACACATAAGGCCTTACATGATTATATTCTAATTGCAGTAATAAGTCTTTTACTTTAAATGCATTGAAATATTTTGCTCCTAACTGGTAACCGATTTTACTTTTCCAACTATTATCTCCGCTTTTTATATCTCCAAATGAAAATTCATCAATTAACAACTGACCATACAAATTAACCTGATTATTCCATTTGTATTTGGATGTAATTCCTAAAAGAGCATTCCCACTTTTAGAAGATGATGCAAACTCAACTGAACGATAAAAGATAATTGGATTTACAAAATTCACATCAAAACCTCTATTATTGGTATCTGTCCAAACGACTGATTCAAAAAAACCTAAATTCAACTTATTCGATACATTCCAACTTAAATAATGGTTTGCCATATATTTTGAAGCATACGTTTTTTCTGCCGTTACATCAGGACGGACATCTTTAAGCCACATATAAGTATTGGTATATTTTATTTTCCAAAATGTGGTGTTAATTTTAAAATACGGATACGGGCTTGCGCCATCGCTTTCTAACAAAGAACGATATCCGTCACCAATAAAATTTCTTCCATAGCCCAATTGAAAATTAAAAATCTTACTTGGTGTATAGCTTATGTTGGCTTCTGCCAAAGGAAAATCGTATGAATCAGTTTTAAATTGTTTTGCAATTCCCATTCCCGGAATAATGGCCGGATTTCCTCCTGAAGGCTTTAAAGATTCTGCATAATCATTAAAATACCCTGCAAATCTTCCCTGACTTTCAAAAATGGTGGTCGTAAAATTGATTTGCTTTCCTAAACCACCTCTAAAATTTATTCCACGTGTATTCACATATGTATAGGAAGCATCAATATCTGAAGCTTTTCCTAATTGCAAATCAACAATAGGATTTAATGACAACCAATAATCTTCACCCTGGATCTGAACCATATTCTCATTCCAGAATTTTCTTCCCAACCAGCTCGAAACATTTTTTTGAAGCGATTCATTTACTGCTTTTAAATTATAATATTTTGAAACCTCAGCATACGTAAAAGGCTTTGAAGCGGTATGATTATTACTTCCAACCTGATTCATCGCACCATCAAACTGTGCATAATAACTATGAGAAAATGGAATATTTAAATGACTTTCGAACTCAGGATCATTGTACTTTTTATACACGATACTATCCAGTTCAGTCATTGGTTTTTCTATTGGTCTTAAAATTTCGGCAACAGCCAAAGCTTCAGCAGCAATTTGCTCAGAACTTTTTAAGGGCAACTCTATTGAAATCGTATATTTCGAATATGTTGCTATACCATTGTAGGTAGAAGGTTTTATTTGTGGAAATTTATTAAAAACACGCTTCGCTTCTGAAGACAAATCATCATTAGCTGCACTTACATAAATTACTTTAAACGTTCCATTTACATCCACCTCAAAAAGAACTTTGACTTCGCCTTTATAATCTGACTGTTTCAAATTTTCAGGAACTTCAAAATTTTGATAAACAAAATCCTGAACTTCTTTATAAAAGCAATTTTCTAAGCTTTTTGATTCTAAATTTTCACAATTAGAAAAAACAGGAAACTGCTCAGCCATAAAACCTGACTTAACAGAAGTTTTGTTTGTTTCCTGGGAAAAAACAAATAGTGATGACAATGCCAGACCGAAAGCTAAAAAACTTTTATTCAAAATAATTTTGGTTTTCATTAATATTGGTTTGTGGTATCTTCTCCATTTGCAATTGCTTTTGCTGATGAAGTTCCGATACGTTTAACTCCTAAACGAATCATTTCTATTGCCTCCTGATACGACTTAACTCCTCCAGCAGCTTTAACAGGCAAAGGCGAAGCGTTTTCTAACATCATAATAATAGCCGGAATTGTCGCCCCATTTGGTAAATTATTCTGAGTTTCATAAAATCCTGTTGACGATTTTACAAAAACAGAAGCATAATCATCCTCCTTAAAGTTCGAAATAACGATATTTTTTATCAAAGATGAAAGCTGAATAATCTCTTTTTCGTTCAAAGCAGCAACTTCTATAATCCATTTAACTGTTTTATTATTTGTTATGCCTATTTGAGTCGCTGTTAAAATCTCTTGTTTTACTAATGCAATATCTCCGTTTTTAAAAGCTTCATAATTACAAACAAAATCCAGATCGTCTACACCATTTTCGATTGCTTTCTTGGCTTCTTTAATTTTTGTTTCGATGTCTGATTTGCCTTCCGGAAAATCTATAACGGTACCGACAAGCAGGGTTGAATTGGCTTTTAAAATCATTTTCTTTGCCAAATCGACATATTCAGGCCGGATCATGATCAGCTTGAAACCTTCGGTAATTGCTTCAGTAATCGCATTTTTAACCACAACATTATTTTCTGCTTCCGAAAACCCAGCCTGAGCTGCAGTTTTTAAGTATGTGGAATCTAAATATTGCTTAATATTCATGATTTTGAAATTACAAGGAATTGCAACAAAAATACATTTAAAATTCAGAAAAAAAACACACTTTTTCAAGCTTGATTTTTTGGCAATAAAAAACCCACCGAAGTGGGAATTAATATTTATATTTTATCGATTTGTTTCTTTAAAGCTATTGCTGTAAAAACAGCTGCTGTAGCTCCAATTGCATTCGCTAAAACATCAGTCACGTCTGCTGTTCTTGTTTTGGTAAGGATACTTTGTAATATCTCGATAGTTATTCCAAAAAAGACCGAAAATATAAACGAAACTAAATATGCTTTATAGTCATCAGTTGTCTTTCCTTTAAGTTCTTTTTTGAAAAACAAAATCCATGAGATTGTAAACCCAAAATGAAAACAAAAATGGACTATTTTATCAATACTGGGAAAGTTTACTGCAGGAATATTACGAGAGTCTGTCAGACAAAAATAAGTGATAATTCCTGAGCAAATTATAGCCCATAATAAAAGCAGTTTTTTAGGCACCGATAAGTTCTTTGTATGCTTCGTCTGATAATAATGAATCAATTTCTGAAGCGTTAGCAATTTTTATTTTAATCATCCATCCAGCACCGTATGGATCTGAATTTACTACTTCCGGAGTACTTTCTAAACTTTCATTAAAAGCAATTATTTCTCCAGTTAAAGGTAAAAACAAATCAGAAACGGTTTTTACAGCCTCAACAGTTCCAAAAACCTCATCTTTTTCAAGATTTTGATCCAGGGTTTCTACTTCAACATATACGATATCACCCAATTCTTTTTGAGCAAAATGAGTAATTCCTACAGTTGCCACATCTCCTTCGATGCTAACCCATTCGTGATCTTTTGTATACTTTAAATTTGCCGGTATGCTCATAATACTAATTTGAAAATTGATAATTTAATTTTAATGCCACAAATGTAACAATCTTCTAATGAAATCCTGTTTAGATTTTCAAAATTAATTTCCGAAATTATATCGAATTGTAAATCCGGATCGAATATTGGTCAGCGGAAATGATGTCGATATTACAGCTTTAGAGAACGAATGATCATAATAGAAAATGGCTGTCAGATTTTTACTAAACGCATAATCAGCGGTAAGCTTAACGGACCAGATATTTTGTCCGGCTGCCAATTGGTTATTATCATAATCTAAATAACGCACTAAAGTCTGGTTATTTCTATAAGAGAAATCAGTTTTTATGTTAATATCGCTTTTTATGATTCCGGTTGGATTATCAGCTAAACGGGATGAGAAAATAACATCTTTAAAACGATATCCTAAACCAACAACATATTCGATACCTTTAACTTCGGTCAATAGATTATTATCAAAACTCATCGATAAAGCTCTGTCTTTTTTAACTTCGGTAAGTATTCTTAAAGATCCTTTTAATTCAAAATCTACTCGAACCAAGGGACTAAACTGTTCTACCAAATTGACATTTGACATGATTGTTTTATTAAAAAAATTGTTATTTACGTCCTGACCATCCGGGTTTTCAGCATAATCAAAATTAGATCTAAATTGATTAATTGTATAAGAAGCCCTATAGTTATGCTGTAATGAAAAACGTTTAAATCGGTCTTTAAAATATTTATAACGCATCAAACCATTGTATTTTATACTCCAGTTTGGGATAGGGAAACTTTTAAAAATCCCTGTCGAGGCATTAGAGGCATCACTTCCTGAATAAGCAGCCAAAAAAGCAGGTAATAAAACTGCCTGGTTACTTTTACCGTAACCCTCAGGGTATCCATCATTTGAAATAATTCGCTTCCGATCTGCATTATTTGGATTGGCTAAATCTTCTAAAGGCTTTGTATCATCTGCTATTGGAAGAGCAGAGGCATCATACCTTGGTATTATGGCTCCATTATAATGTTCTTCTGCCAAACGATTGGCAATTATTAATCGATTTTCTCTAAAATCATCAAAAGCTGCCGATTGATTTTCATCACTTGTCTTGAAAGCTGTTTTGATTAATACTGTTGAAATAGAGAACATTCCATACGTATACGGAGATAAAGAGGTATAATTACCATTTACAACACTATATTGCTCTGATGAATTTTCAGAATAGGACCTGTCCATATTCAAATCAATCTTAAAATCAGGAAATAAGTCAATATTGGCAGTTACCTTTAATAACTTGTTATTTACCTGTGTAAAATTTTGATTAAAATTATCGTAAGTCGTCAACCATCCATTTTTGGCAGATTCATAACGTACATCATCCTGACTTCCAAAAATAAATCCTAATGATGGTTTTGATGTTCCTAAGAAACCAATACTTGGTGTGTATCCCGGTAAAACGGTTCCGCTGTTTTCTGTATAATTTACCTGAATATTCTTTACACTTGTTAAAACCCCTATCAATCCATCATAAAATGGCCTGCTGGCTGGAGCTGCTTTATTTGTACTAACTATTTTTTCCCCTGGTTTTGGCGGCCCTGCAGCTTTTGGTTTTGATGCCGATTTCGTACCTGGTGTCAATCCTAAATACTTATACAGCATTGTCATATTAAAAGTTGTACTTAATGTATTTGAATTAGCGTTCTGAATCGTGTTACCCAAATTATATGTAGTCGTCGTTCCATCCGGGTTTTCTTCTTCATATTCTGACAATGCAGTTGAAGAACGCTGCCAGTTATAATCGGCAGTATAAGAATAATTTGCCTTTATAAAACTAAAAACAGGCAATTTATTAATTGGAATATCATAATTTAAAACCAGTTGTTGTGAATGCTGATTTGGTATTCCGACATCAAAATAATCATCCCAGATATTAAAATCTTCTTTAGGGGTATTATCATCATTTAGATAATTTTTTACAATATTATTTGAGGCTGCTGTATAATTTAATTTTAAGGATTTAGTCAAATTAAAACCAAATCCATATTGATAATTATACGCAAAATTCCTTCTGTAAAGCGGGTCTAAACCAATTCCCTGAACATCTTCAATTTGTCTGAATTGCTGACGGTTGCTTTGTCTTAAAATATTGGTATTGAAAGAAACATTAGAAGGCAGGTAATTAAAATTGAAATCACTTAATAATTTCCAATAATCACTCTTTTTCATGAATTTAGTCTTCTTAAAAGGGACTACTTCTTTTGGCTGAAATGTATAAGCGTAATTTACAGATGAGTTTGACAATTCGTCTTCATAATCTTCAATCTCATAATCATGGCGCTGTACCTGATTGTAGGATTGAGAAAATGTAAAATTCTCAACATCATAAACATGTGATTTTTGTTCAGGTGCCCTGTCTTTACGAACCCCAATAAAATTAATACTTTTACGCTTGGTATAGTCTATTGCCCTGTTTCTGATATTATCTTTTTCATCCTGATTGGTTGTTTCATCCAGCAACTGCTTAAGTTTGATATCCTGATTAAAAGGATCATATTCCGGCGTAATTATTTCTTCTCCAATAGCATAATTAAAAGGAACATTAATTCCCCACTTAGGAGGCAGTAATTTCCCTAAATTCAAATTCGTAACAATATTGTATTGCTGTATATCTTCACGGTCTCTTTCATTCGCTCCTTCTTCAAGAGCCCCAAAACCAATCGTACTTTTTCGCCCCGTTGCCGAAACAGTAGCAAAATCAGCCATATTGGTGTCGATATTTAATATAGCAGCCATACCGCCTTTGTTTTCCATATCGGCCAGGCGAAGCTCATTAAACCAAACTTCTCCTTTTATTTTTTTATCAGTAACATTGCCATTTTTAATACCAACCATTAGATTTCGAATCAAACCAAAATTAGGGTTACCCTTAATACCTAATGTTAATTTACTGTCACCATCTCCTCCAGCTACACTAGGATCATTATCCGGATAATAAATCCCGTCAAGTGGAAGTGTCGTCGGATCAATACTCATTGCTTTAATTTTCATTTTGGTCAGCAAACTTAGAAGCAAATTCATTTCGTTTTCCTCTGGCCAAACCAATTCCGGACTTATCTTGCATCCTGCCGGCTGAGTTACTTTCAATGGAATTTCGACTTGATAAAAATTTTGTGTAAAATCATTCCCAAAACGAATAAAAGCAACCATTTCATTATCTCCAAGCGTTGCTTCATCTTCTAATGATTCAGCATGCAAAAACATTTTCAGTTTTTTGTACTGACGCATATCAAGGCTCACATTTTTAAAAACGGCTCTGGAATCCTGCATTTCTAATCCGCTGCCTGAAGCACGTAATGCTAATGATTGTTCGTTTTGATTAATTACAGTGTTATTATTATACATTTGTTCTCTTTGAACACCTGGAGGAATAACATAATTTACAGGACATTTGGTGCCGTTCTCCTGAATATTTACTGCCTGAACATCAAAATCAGTTCCATCATCTCCAGGAGTTACATCAGTTGCATCAAGAGTACCGTCATACCTTCTCCATTCTCCTCTTACCAAATCCAGAGCTCCAAAACGCATTGTAACGGGATCATTAAAACCGGTCATAAACATTCTCATAAATCGAATAGACCTAAAATCAGAAATATTTCCAATAGTATTTTGTGGTTGTGAAACAGGTATTTTAAATTGAATCCATCTCGCTGTTGTAGTTCCTCCATTAGGCAATTCAACATTATTTACTTCTCTGATGTCTGTAATGTAATTTTGTCCAACCTGCATAGCCGGTTTCATATCAATGCTATATTCGTAATATGCATTAATAGTATTCATGGTATTATCACGATTGATATCTTCAACATCCGGTAAAGTTGTTGATCCTCTATTGGCATCATTTATATCTACAGCTGAGTTGCCATCAACGCCATTATAATTTTTATAACGATCCTGAACACCGCCTTCAGTATTCAAATAATATTTATAATCATCTGCGGCAGGATCTGACTCTGAAGCATAATTGGTATAAACTGTGGCTTCTTTTGCATTTGGCAAACCATCTAATCCTACATCCTGATTCCCTCTGTTTCCTGCATTATTATCAAAAGCATAAATTAATGATTGTGAAGCCGGAACATCTCCCCAAATTGGCTGAGGCGTAACCATTATCTGATCCGGGCCAAGACCGTTTTCATATTGTTTTCTTCCGTCTTTTAAAATATCTTCAGAAACCTCTCCTAAATTGAAATATACCTTACCTGTATTTGATGCCTGAGCCGCTCCATTTCCTACATAAGGATCCAATACCCAAAACTGAATATATTCTACATTACTTTGCTCAAAATTGGTCGAATTTAAAGAACGCATAATTCCACCATAATTACCATTTGCAGCCTGTGAACCAAAATCCGGATTATTATTATATTGCCCTCTTTCTGAAGGATAATAACTCAAATCCAGCGTATTTACAACTTGTAATTGACCTTGGGCAATATCTGTGTTTGGGTATAATTCTTTGCTGTAAATTCTTCGGGTAGTATTTAAGGACAAATCATTGTTTGATATCCCGGATGGTTTTTGGGTATAAAAAACAGGATCTATAGAATACCATGCCAGTTTTGCTCTTTTATAACCATACTCGATTGTATTTGATTGTGCACCAAAAGTATTATCAGCATCTGAAGTAATATATGGTGTAGATGCCAGACTCCATGCATATGCGGAACGCATGTCTATCGTAGATTGTGATCCTTCAAAATCATCTACATAAATAGTGGCTTCTCCATCAAAATCGCTTGCTTTAGGAGCATCTGGTCTCAAAAATGCAACTTCTCCACGGATTGAAAGATTAGATGGCACATCGGTATCGATGTTAGGCAGCTTATTTACCAATCTGGTAAAAAATGGAACCTCTGTTGAATAATTTCCGTTAAACCCAAAAATAGTATTGTTTACAGATTCCTGTCCGTAACTTGATTTTTGAGTAAATGGTTTTTCGGTCATTTTTAAATAGGTACCGCCAACTATAAATTTATCCGAAATTTTATGCTCAATATTGAATCCCATGAACCTTCTGGTCTGCTGGCCAAAAACCGAATTATTTTCTAAGGAAACTTCTATAGGTGTGTTTGAAGCTTGTAAAGAAGCATCCAAAATCTGAACCCTTCCTAATTGGTAATCGACACTATAGTCAATTCCTTCAACCAAAACCCTTCCTCCTGCTGTCACTACAACAGAGCCCTGAGGAACGTTAAAAGCTCCAATAGGAATTCCATCATTTCCTGAAGATTTATATTTTCCTCTTAATAAAAACTTATTTTTATCACTGTCCTGTAAAGCTCCGGATTGTGTTGTTCTATACATGTTTCTAAACACATATTTCTGTTGATTTACGTTGTATGTAGTTGGATCATTATAATTTTCTCCTGAAGCCGAATTTTGTAATTTTTTAAAAAGTAATTCGCCAAAAGGTTCTTTGGTAGTAAAAATAATTCGCCCGTTTTGAGCATCAAAAGTGATTCCCTGCAAATAATCAAAAAAACCATCACCGCCAACCTGCGGATCATTATTATAGTTTAATTTATCCAAATTGAAAACTTTCAATAATGGAGTTTCTTCGACTTTATTATCTGCTGTCGGATTCGGAGGAAAAGTACTTCCTGCCACCGGTTTAATATAATTTATTGGCGAAGGATCTGTATAAAGAATATTAAATCTAAAATCATCTTGTTTAACCTGATAAGCACCGGGGATCTGATAAATATTTTTCATCATCAAATTCCAAACCGGATTTTGAACATTTGTCAAACTGCTTTTCAGCATTTTCAAAATCAAGCTTTGTGTAATAACAGCCTGATTACTATTCGCCGCACTTCCTGTAACAACAGTTGCATCAACTCCGTCACTTCCAAATTCCCCAACCTGATACACCACTCCACCAACAGTATATTCATACGATACCGCTAAAATTTCATCATTTGCTAACCTTTGCTGTAATGAAATATATCCTAGCTGAGGGTTAAATGTATATTCGGTAGTCGTTAATTTTCTTGCGTTTTCAAGTACAGAATAATCAGTCCCTTCATTTACATTCCCTTGAGTGAAACCACTTTTTGCAGTAACAATTTCTCTAATATTAGAATTTAAAAATCCTCCTTTATTAATTAAATCCGGATCGTATTGGTTGTTACTATTGTCCGTTGGAGAATCTATAGCTTTGTTAAAAAATCCTGCTGAAGGATCTATAACAACAACTTCTGAATCAGGAACGCCTGTAATCTGTGCTTCTCCCAAATCCTGAAGTGCAATAATATTTCTTAAATTGTTGCTTGTTGTACTAACTCTATTTTGTTTGTTGGTAACCCAAACTTCAAGTCTTGTAATTTGCACACGACTATCAATAAAAGGGTAATTTTTTAAAGAAGCATCATATTTATTTCTAAAATATTGTGATAAAAAGAAGTGTCTGTCATTATCATAATCCAGAGCATACAAATCGAAATTCTGAATAGTTCCTCCACCTTCTGCAACGATACTTTTTGTTTGCGATTTTTGTTCAGAAAAAACGCCTGTAATAGTTGTTTTTCCAAATTGTAATTGTGTTTTAACCCCAAATAAACTCTGTGCTCCACGAATTAAAGTACTATTTAAAGGCATACTTACATTACCAACTTCTACCTTTTGGATGATATCATCTTCTGAAGGAGTATAGGCAAGTTTAAATAAATTTTGAAATGCAAATGTTGACTGGGTGTCATAATTGGCATTTACCTCTAATCTGGTACCTACTTTACCCATTAAACTCATGCTGATCCTTTGATCAAAATCAAAAGTCATGCTTGATCTGTTTCTTGGTGAGAATGAGGGATTATCTTGTTTATTATATCGCAGCCCCAAATCCATTTCAACAGAACCTGTAGGTTTTACATCAATTGTGTTGCTCCCAAAAATAGATTCGAAAAGACTTGAATTAATATAATATCTTGGCAGTAAATTTTTTTTAGCATCTTCACTTCCCGCTTTTTTACCATCAATAGCGTCCATCTTTTGTCTGAAATAATTCCTTCTGGATTCTTTCAGCACTAAATCTTCATACTCTTTAGGTGTTAAAACAAGAGGATAATCAATAGAAAAACCATCTACCGAAGTTGTGTAAATATAACGGTCTGTAACAGGATCATATTTATAAGCAGAAAGTACACTTGGCGGATTTTGAAGCTCTAGTTTACCTACAGAAAACCCGGTTTTGGTGGTATCCTGAATTGCCGGATCTACCTGGGCATGCAATGCAGTACCACAAAGTAAAACCAGTAAAAAAAGTAAAATTTTACGCATACAATTCAAGTATCTAGATAGTGGTTTATAAAGCTTTTAAAGCCTTTTTAATTATTGTTTCTACGGTAGCTTCCGGATCTTCTTTTACGATTTTTTCAACAACTTTTTCAGAAGCTTTCCTAACAAAACCTAAAACTTCTAAAGCAGATAACGCTTCATCTCGATTTGTATTGTTTTGAGTAATAGAAACTTCGTCTAAATCATATAATTTTAAAACTTTTTCTTTTAGATCCAGTATTACTCTTTGAGCAGTTTTGTTACCGATTCCCTTAATAGACTGAATGATTCCGACATCGCCGGATGCAATCGCATTTATAATTTGTCTTGGTTCTATTGAAGATAACATTGTTCTGGCAATATTAGCCCCTATACCTGAAACAGATAATAGCATCCTGAATATTTCCCTTTCAGATTTTTCAACAAAACCATATAAAGTATGCGCATCTTCCTTGATTAAAAGATGCGTATACAATTTTATAAAATCAGTATTTGGAATTAGTGAAAAAGTGTGTAAAGAGATATTAATCTGGTATCCGACTCCTCCGCAATCAATAACAACTTCTGTTGGATTTTTCTCAACTAATTTTCCTTGCAAATGTGCTATCATAATAATATTTGTGGTGCCAAATATAGCAAAATTAAGACAATCTTAACAGATACTTTATTACAGATTTGTTATTTAATCAGTTTATTTTTTTTGATTTCTTTTTCCTGGGCATCAATAACTGCAATTGCTGCCATATTTACCATTTCCTCAACACTTGCTCCTAATTGAAATATATGCACAGGTTTACCCATTCCTAACATAATCGGACCAATAGAATTTACTTTATACAACTCTTTCAATAATTTATAAGTAATATTTGCTGATTCCAGATTAGGAAAAATTAAGGTATTTACTTTTTTACCAGCTAATTTAGAGAAAGGAAATTTTTCCTGAAGCATTTCCGGATTTAAAGCAAAATCGGCCTGAATTTCTCCATCCACAATCATATCGGGATGATTTTTATGTAAATATGCAACTGCATCTCTCACTTTGGATGCATTTTGATGCGTAGAAGACCCAAAATTCGAAAACGAAACCATTGCAATTACCGGTTCAACTCCAAACATTTTAGCCGTTTTAGCCGTCATAACAGCAATATTTACCAAATCTTCAGCAGAAGGGTTTATATTAATTGCCGTATCAGACAAAAACATTGGTCCACGAGCTGTCAGCATCATATTGGAAGTTGCTACAAGTGAAGCTCCCTGTGCTTTATCAATTAATTGCAGCATTGGTTTTACAACCGAAGGATAACTTCTTGAATATCCGGTTACCAAAGCATCTGCTTCACCTTCATTAACCATCATCGCAGCAAAATAGTTTCTTTCCCGCATGAATTTTTGAGCATCAAGTAAAGAAACCCCTCTTCTCTCTCTGGCATTCCAAAATGAATTTGCGAATCTGTTTCTTCTTTCTTCTTCTTCTTTTGTTTTTGGATCAATAATCTCGATATCAGCATCAAAACCTAATTCTGATTTAAGTTCTAAGATGGCTTCTTTATTTCCTAATAAAATGGGAAAACCAATTCCGTCTTCAAAAACAATCTGAGCTGCTTTTAATACATTTAATTGATCTGCTTCAGCAAAAACAATTCGTTTAGGATCCATTTTAGCACGATTCGTAATCAAACGAACCATTTTATTATCATTCCCCATACGTTCACGAAGCGTATCTTCATAAGCGGCCCAATCCGTAATAGGATTTTTGGCAACTCCTGATTCCATTGCTGCCTTTGCTACTGCCGGAGCTACTATCGTAATTAACCTCGGATCGAATGGTTTTGGTATAATATATTCTTTTCCGAAACCAAGTTTTGTAGCCCCATAAGCGACATTCACCTGCTCAGGAACTGATTGTTTGGCTAATGAGGCTAAAGCTTTAACCGCCGCCATTTTCATAGCTTCATTAATTTTAGTTGCTCTGACATCCAGTGCTCCTCTAAAAATATATGGGAAACCTAAAACGTTGTTTACCTGATTAGGGAAATCGGAACGTCCGGTAGCCATGATAACATCTTTACGGGTTTCAACAGCTAAATTATAATCGATTTCCGGATTTGGATTTGCCATTGCAAAAACAATTGGACTCTCTTTCATTGTCAATAACATTTCAGGCGACAAAATATCTCCTGAAGATAATCCGATGAAAACATCGGCACCATTTACAGCTTCTGCTAAATCAATTTTAGCGCCTGCAACAGCATACTTTAATTGCAATTCTGATAATGACGGATTATCTTTTGTTAAAAGTCCTTTACTGTTAAACATTAAAATGTTCTCCACTTTTACTCCTAACAAAACATATAAATCAGTACAAGCTATAGCGGCAGATCCTGCACCGGATACCACAACTTTTACATCTTCTGCTTTTTTTCCTGCGAGCTCAAGTGCATTGATTAATGCCGCTGACGAAATAATTGCCGTACCGTGCTGATCATCATGCATTACCGGAATATCTAATTCTTCAACCAGTCTTCTTTCAATTTCAAAAGATTCAGGTGCTTTGATATCTTCCAGATTTATACCTCCAAAAGTTGGGGCAATATTTTTTACTGTCTGAATAAATTCTTCAATGTCCTTAGTTCCTATTTCAATATCAAATACATCAATATCAGAGAAAATTTTGAACAACAATCCTTTTCCTTCCATTACTGGTTTTGAAGCTTCCGGACCTATATCACCGAGTCCTAAAACGGCAGTTCCGTTTGAAATTACGGCAACTAAATTTCCTTTGGCTGTATATTTATAAACATCATCTATGTTTTTTGCAATTTCTAAGCATGGCTCTGCAACACCTGGCGAATAAGCTAAAGATAAATCTCTTTGTGTTGCATATTTTTTAGTTGGAACTACTTGAATTTTTCCTGGAGTTGGCTCTGCATGATACAATAATGCCTCTCTTCTTTTAGTCTCTTTATTCATTCGTTTTCGCTTTTATTTTGACTTACAAAGATATAAGACTTGGTTTAAAACGTCATGTTTTTATAGTATTCTTTTCACAAAAAAAGATTTGAATAAGACAAAAAAATAGCCCAAAAAAGATTGGACTATACTTAAAAGTTTATTTGTAAAAATTTATTATTGTGAAATATAAGAATTTAGATGGTTAATAGTATCTTTTTGCACTTCGATAATAGCCTTTACAACATCACTAATCGAAATAATCCCTACTACTATTCCATCTTCCAAAACCGGTAAATGTCTTATTCTTTTTGTACTCATGAGTTCCATGCATGCATCTAAATCATCGGAAAGTTTCACTGTGAAAAAATTATTTTCCATAATTTCATGAACAAAAGTCTCTTTTGAAGATTTGTCTTTTAAAACAATTTTTCTTGCATAATCCCTCTCAGACAATATACCTTTTAACTCAGAATCGTCCATTACCAGAATGGCACCGATATTTTTTTCGCCCATTACTTTCAATGCTTCATAAACAGTTGTGGACGAAAGCACGGAATAAACATTTTTTCCTTTTG
Organism: Flavobacterium sp.; assembly: GCA_039931915.1. Lineage (GTDB taxonomy): Bacteria > Bacteroidota > Bacteroidia > Flavobacteriales > Flavobacteriaceae > Flavobacterium. Next base: position 53,592 of record JBDTRA010000021.1, read on the forward strand.
CGTTTAGTATTTGATTTACAGTCATATCTGAAAAATTTTAGGACTATAAAGTTAGAAAAAAATGAATACAAAAAACAACCAATTCTGATTTTTAACTCGTAATCAATTCATTTTTAACATAATACATCGTATTTCATAATTTTAAAATTTTCCCATAAAGAAACGAATCATTTTTACTCTTTTTTTATGAATAGTACAGCTTTTGATATATTGATCAAACAAAAAAGGCCTTTTCAAATTTATGAAAAGACCTTTTTTGTGATGCAATTAAATTACAAATTTGTAATAATAAATTCACTTCTTCTGTTTAACTGATGCTCTTCCTCGCTACATTTTACACCATCAGCACAATGGTTAACCAATTGGGTTTCACCATAGCCTTTTCCTGTCAATCGGTTTGGATCTATTCCTTTTTCAACCAGCCATTTTATTGTAGATTTAGCTCTTTTATTCGATAAAACCTCATTGTATCTGGCGGTTTGCCTGCTATCTGTATGAGAACGAATGTCTAATTTAAAATCAGGATATTGATTTAATATTTCAACTATTTTTTCTAACTGAAAAGCCGATTCATTTTTTATAGTTGCTTTATCCAAATCAAAATAAATAATCGGAATTTCAAGCACCTTAGCCAAATCTGTTCCAACTTCAATCGGTTTAATTCTTTTTTCTAATTGAACCGGTACGGTAGTTTTTCCTGATAATTTTGTAACAGTAATCGGAATTTCCTGAGTTTCATAATCCACTTTTGAAGCTCTTACATAATATTTTTTTCCACAAGTAACATCAGGAAAAATATAATTCCCTTTTGGATCTGAGACAACTTCTGCTATGGATTTAAATTGGTCGTCAAGCAAAATTACTTTTGCATTTGCCAGTATTTCACCAGTCCCTAAATCAGAAACTATACCTGTTAATACTTGCTTACATATCAGTTTTTGTATTTCTTTAAACTTATAAATATCATCAAAGCCAAGTCCGTTTTCTCTATTCGAAGAGAAAAAGCCGTTTCTGGTTTCGCTGTTAATTATAAAAGCAAAATCATCTTGTTTTGTATTTATTGGCTCTCCAACATTTTGTACTTCATCAAAATTCAGATCGGAATTTATTTTTGAAACAAATATATCCAAACCACCTAAACCAGGTCGTCCATCGCTGGCAAAATACAATTCGTTATCACCAGAAACATATGGGAACGTTTCTCTTCCTTCGGTATTTATTTCAGGACCTAAATTTTCAGGTTTTCCAAAAGTACCATCTTCATTAATACTGACTTTATACAAATCAGACTGTCCGAGAGTTCCCGGCATATCTGATGCAAAATACAAGGTTTTTTCGTCTGTACTTAACGCCGGATGTGCCACACTATACTGATCACTATTAAAAGGAAGTTCTGTTATTTTTTGCCATTTTTCATCAATTAAAGTCGCTTTGTAAAGTTTAAGCAGTGTTACTTTTTTTGTGTCACTTCGCCTTTTACCATCTAAAAAATTATTTCTGGTAAAGTACATCGTTTTGCCGTCTCGGGTAAAAACCGGTGTTGATTCATTGAATTTTGAATTAATATTTTTTTGAAAACGCTCAGGTATTCCTATGCTCCCATCCGGCATTAAAACTGCACTGTATAAATTTGTAAAAGATTGATTTGTCCATTTGAACGTTTTTTTGGCAACTCCGCCTGTATCCCGTGCAGAAGCAAAAACTAATTTATCGTTGAAAATTGTACTTCCGTAATCTGACAAAACCGAATTTATTCCGGCATCAGCAATTTCGAAACGATTTGAATTTGCTTTAATTACCTCTAAGTAATTTTTATTATTTTCAAATAATATTCCACGCCTATCCGTGCTTACTTTTTTATTGAATTTCTCCAGTATTTCATCTGCCTTTTCATAATTGCCATCTGCTTTAAGACATTGGGCATATCTATAAAAATATTCAGTCTCCTGCTCTGGATTCATGGCAAAAAGCTGGTCATACCACTTTACTGCTTTTGTCAATTCTGCATTAAAATAATAAGCATTTCCAAGACGCTGAAACATTTTTTCGTCTTTATATCCCTTTTCTGCAACTTTTTCATACACAGCAATAGCATCTATAAAAGCATATCTATCGTATTTTTCATCTGCTTTTATAAGATTTGATTTTTGAGCAATTGCTGTCAAAACAAATAATGATAATAAAGCAGTAAACCCTATTTTTTTAACTTTCATAACATCTGGATATTAAAAGAATCTTGGTGAAGTAATTCTGCTATAACTATTAAACAACTCAAAACGCAGGAAAATTTCATGTGAACCTGAATTATATTTTTGAAGCCTTGTCGTTTCATGATCATAAGCATAACCTATATACAATCCTTCTGAAACCTGAAATCCGGCCATTGCGCTTACTGATGCATCCCAACGGTATCCAAGTCCTAAAACAAATTTTTCATTAAACATAAAATTACCTGAAACATCTACCTGTAATGGCGCACCTTGTACCAATTTAGTTAATAATGCCGGCTTAAACTGAATCGACGGGTTTATATCAAAAACATAACCTGCAATAAAATAATAATTAATCTTTTCTTTAAAAATAGCGACTTCATTATCATCATATCGGTCACTCTCTATAAAATTAGGAACCGACAAACCAACATAGGCTTTATCGGAATGCAAATAAATACCGGCCCCTATGTTTGGAGAAAATTTTCCGTCTAAATTTTGAAATTGTTTATCTCCCTGATCTTTTATATCTAATTTGTCCATATCAATATTAAATAAATTGGCAGTTCCTTTGATTCCGAAAGAAAGTTTATATGTCTCAGATGCAGGAACAGTATAGGACAAATCTGCAGAAAATGTATTTTCAACCGTAGGTCCTATTTTATCATTTACAATCGATAGCCCCAATCCTAAATGATTGCCATTTAAAGGCGTATTCACCGAAAATGCATTTGTCCTTGGAGCACCTTTTAAACCAACCCATTGCGAACGATGTAAACCAAAAATGCTTAACATTCCTCGTGAACCAGCATATGCCGGATTAACTGTAATGGTATTATACATGTATTGCGTATACTGTGAGTCTTGCTGGGCAAAACCCATAACAGAAAAAAACATGAAAACTAAAACTAACTTTTTCATTTAATTATTTTTATTTAAACGACTTGCTACTATAAAATAGCAAGCCATTTATTTATTATTTGCTTAGATATAAATAACCTGATGATTCGTTTTGCTTAGCATCACTATCTTTATATTTCAAAATATAGAAATACGTCCCAACAGGTAATCCTTCTGATATTTTAATTGTTGTACGACCTTCAGACATTCCTTTGAAAGCATTATTTATATTATCATAGTGGTCTTTTTCATATACTAAAACACCCCAACGATTATAAATTTCTACTGTATTATCAGGATAACATTCAATACCGCGAATATAAAATTCATCATTATCACCATCATCATTAGGAGAAACTGCATTAAATACTTTGATTTCACAACCTTTAATATCTAAAACTGTTGGATTATCCTCAAGGTTATTTTCCTTATCTGATTTATCTTCTACAACAACTCCAATTACACTATTTCCTTTTACAGTAGCCTGATTAGTAACATTTCCTTTATTGATATCACTTTGTAAAATAGTATATGTCGCACTAAATGTATGCTCATCAGATTCATTAACAGCTAAACTAATTGCTTGTCCGGACATCACAATTCCTGTCAAAGGATCTGTAACTGTTACTCCCGATAGCGGAACATTACCTGTATTGGTTACTTTGAAATTATATGTAATTGTCTCTCCTGCATTCGCAAAACCACTATTATCAGTATCATTGAAAGTTGCCGTTTTGATAATTGCAATTGCCGGTACTTCTACAAAAACATTTAATGTTGCCGAATCACAATTAGATGGATTTGCTTTTTCACAAACCTGATATATTAATGGGTAATTACCACCTGGTGTATTAGGTTTTACATTTACTGTACCATCCGAATTAAACTCGAAATAAGGGCTTGATGATTTTGAAATATTTACATCTGATGCATTTATTGGTAATCCGTTCAACAAATCATTATCTAAAATATTAATAAATTCTAATGATCCATTAATTCCATCAACTGTTACCAAGCCATCATTAGCAGCCACAATCTTATTATCTACAACCACAGTAGCGGTAGCGGTATCACAATTCGACGGAACGGCTCCTTCCTCACACAACTGGTATACGATATTATATGTGCCCGATACCGTGTTTGGTGCCAAGGTAAGCACTCCGTTCCCATCAATACTAAGCGGGCCGGTAGTGATTGGAGTCACGTTGGTGTTCGAAGAAGTTACTACTTGTCCATTCAGTGTATCGTTATCAGTCACATTGCCCACTGTTGTCGCTGTTGTTGTGGTAATCTGGGTAGCAAAAATGTTATCCGCGTTCGCCACAATCGGATTTCCAACTACCACTGTAGCGGTAGCGGTATCACAATTAGACGGAACGGCTCCTGTTTCACACAACTGGTATACGATATTATAGGTGCCCGATACCGTGTTTGGTGCCAGGGTAAGCACTCCGTCCGAACCAATACTAAGCGGACCGGTAGTGATTGGCGTTACATCGGTGTTCGATGAAGTTACTACTTGTCCATTTAGCGTATCGTTATTAGTTACATTGCCAACTGTTGTCGTTGTTGCTGCGGTAACCTGGATGGCAAAGGTGTTGTCCGTGTTCGCCACAATCGGATTTCCAACTACCACTGTAGCGGTAGCGGTATCACAATTAGACGGAACAGCTCCTGTTTCACACAACTGGTATAAGATAGTATACGTGCCCGATACCGTGTTTGGTTCCAAGGTAAGTACGCCGTTAGTATCAATGCTAAGCGGACCTGTGGTGATTGGCGTTACATCGGTATTCGATGCACTAACTGCAAGTCCGTTCAGCGTATCATTACCCGTTACATTGCCCACTGTTGTCGCTGTTGTTGTGGTAATCTGAATGGCAAAGGTGTTGTCCGTGTTCGCTACAATCGGATTTCCAACTACCACTGTAGCGGTAGCGGTATCACAATTCGATGGTACGGCTCCTGTCTCACACAACTGGTACACGATAGTATACGTGCCCGATACGGTATTGGCTGCTAAAGTTAGTACGCCGTTGGCATCAATACTAAGAGGTCCTGTGGTGATTGGCGCTACATCAGTATTCGATGCGGTAACTGCCAGACCATTCAGGATATCATTCTCCGTTACATTGCCGACTGTTGTCGTTGTTGCTGCGGCAACCTGGGTGCTGTAAGTTGTATCATCATTGGCAATAATTGGATTGCCGACCACTACCGTAGCAGTTGCAGTATCACAATTCGATGGTACGGCTCCGCTCTCACACAACTGGTACACAATAGTATATGTGCCTGATACCGTGTTTGGTGCCAAGGTAAGCACTCCGTTCCCGTCAATACTAAGCGGGCCGGTGGTGATTGGGGTAACATCGGTGTTCGATGCGGTAACTGCCAGCCCGTTCAGTGTATCATTGTCTGTTACATTGCCAACTGTTGTCGTTGTTGCTGCGGTAACCTGGGTGCTGTAAGTCGTATCGTCATCGGCGATAATTGGGTTGCCCACCACTACCGTAGCAGTAGCAGTATCACAATTCGATGGTACGGCTCCGGTCTCACACAACTGGTACACGATAGTATACGTGCCTGATACCGTGTTTGGTGCCAAGGTAAGCACTCCGTTCCCGTCAATACTAAGCGGGCCGGTGGTGATTGTGGTAACATCGGTGTTCGATGAAGTTACTACTTGTCCATTTAGCGTATCGTTATTAGTTACATTGCC
>JBDTRA010000022.1:0-58242 GCA_039931915.1 Flavobacterium sp.
CCCTCTCAAAAGTTGTGAATAACTTTACGATGCTTTACATAGGAACGGCTGTTAGTGGCTGGCATTTTTATTTCTTGTTTTTGTCCTGATGGAAAATTGTTAATGTGGTAAATAGTGCGGTCAAACCAATATTCAACCAAAATTGCCAATTCTGTCGATTAATTATTGTCAAAGTAAATGTTAGAATAGTTAGAAATGTCAGTCCAAATAAATAAGGTGTTGTTTTGAAATTTTGTAATAGAAAGTCAATCGCTTTAAAACGAGTTTTAGATAGTTCAATAGTTTGTTTCCTAAATTTCCTTTTCGATATTTGCGATGTATGGAATATTTTCACACCACAGTTTACGATTTTATTTTGGTCTGTGTCAACTATTGCCCAACCAATTGAATTATCTCCTAAATCAAGTCCAAGTATTCTCCCCATTTTTTTTAATTTTCAAATTTTTCTTCAACATTTGCTAAAATTTCACAGTCACAATATCCACCGTTTTCAGCCAACCAATTTAAAACAGTTTCAATATTTTCTATTTTGATGTTAGTTAAAAAGGCGACTGTTAATTTGTTTGTATCATCACAACCATTTTCTTCTAAATGAATATCAAGATAATCAAATAAATTCTCAAAATTTTCCCTGTCTATTGGCAAACTCTGTTCAAATTCTTTTTGTTGCTTTTGCCGTAACTCGCTCAAAATTTGTTTTCTACGTTCTTTTTCGTCTTTGGTCATTGATTTCTGTTGTTTCTTGGTAAGTTCCGCTATGCTTGCCACTAACGTTCTCGCGCTACAAGCAGTTTGGGACTAAATTAAGCTCATTATTCGGATTTGCCAAATTTTCCAAATACAAAACCAATTTCAAATTAAGCCTAATGCCCAAATTGCTTGTAGCGTGTGTTATGGTGTGTAGCGACACGTATGTTGAGCACGAACGATTTGCCATTCCAATTATCGTTTCCAATTTCAGAAAGCTTTTCCGTTTTTCGATTTCCGCTCCAATTAGTTTCGGATTCTGACATTCAAACTTCAATTAAACATCAAAAAAATCGACAAAAAAATTCCGCTTTCGGCTTTCCGAAAAGCGGTTCACGTTTGTTTGTTCGCAACAATTAAGCATCGGAACTATATACCATTATTATAATTGCTTGATCCACTGTTTAATTTTTTCATTTGGAAGAAGCATTCGTCGCAAATGAGCTGTATCTGCGCAAATGTTTCAGATTTTTCATTCCATTCATCTTCTTTCATGAGTATTTTGTCACATTCATCACACCACGCATTTAATTCGCCATCGGGATATTGTTTTGTCGGGTCTGAATCAAACGGTTCCCAAAATCCTTTTGCGTCACCACGTATTAAATGTTTGCAAACGAACGCTCGATTTCTTAATCCATGATTGAAGCAGTCAACTTTTTTATTTTCGGACATAAATATTCTTTGTTTTTCGTCAGCTGAGCTATACACCATAACTCGTATATATGCGATACAAACATTCGCCAATCTACCCAATTTGTGTGTATAGGCGAATGTTTGTTGCGTATTATTCTTTTTCAAATGTATTTATTTTTTCTTACAAATCATTAAAAGGATTTTTTATTTATCGGAAATTAATAATCTCCAAATATTCTTATGAAAACCACTGCCCCAGCCCAGATGGAAGTGGCATCCTTTTGTGGTCTCGTTTTGTTACGAGATCACAAAAGATATAACGGACAGCAGGAACAGCTCCTAATTCTAAAATTTTATTAAACAAAAAAGCCACTCCCAATAAAGAGAGCAGCTTTTCACAACTAAACCAAAATTCACATTATTTTATTACCTGGATTCCCTGATGTGTTGGGCAGAGAATGCAATTCTGCTTTATCGTTGCGTTGATATCTGCGCGAATCGGAACACTTTTAATTAATTCAAATTGATTTTTTAATTCGATTTGACTGGAAATTATTTTCAGGAACTGAATAAATGTATAAAACCGTTTTTGGTGTTTTTTTATTACATTTTGATATTTTAGTATCTTTTTTAATAATTATTTTCGGGTATATTTGTCAATAGTGTTTATATTTAACAAATAAATTATGTTTTTCAAAAAAATATCACTTTTAATTTTGTTTTTATTGATTTCGATTGTTTCGACTTCGCAAAATAAAACCAATACATTTCTTGATAGAGGCCAGGTTGACCAACTCCGGGATAATAATGTTGTGTTAATCGGAACAGCTTCTCCGGTTTCGTTCAATTTTACAGGAAAAGAATGTTCAATCTCTCTTCAAAACATAGATTCCCGGGAACATCATAATCATGTTTCCTTGGTTTTTGATGCAAAATACATTGGAAAATTGAGAATCGAAAAAGGAGCTGCTCAATCTTTTCCCATAAAAGTCACTTGTGATAAAAAACATCATAATCTCACGATTTATAAAAAATCCCATTCCTCCCCTTTTATTTTTTTATAAATAACAGTTCTTTGGTAGGGTAATTTACATCAGGACTGTTTTATATCGAATCTTATCAAAAGAATAAAACATGACTCCCCATAAAAAACTTGATATCCCAAGCATGAGGTCAACTTTTTTATAACAGTTCATAAAATAAAGATCTGATTATTGAAGAAAATGCTCGTAAAAAGCCAGAACAACTTCCTCCCTATGCAATTATTACACTAAACGAATTTACCAATACTGGTAATGTAAATTTTTTGCCTTTCGATACAAACTAATTTAAAAACCCTTAAACCAAATTACCATGAAAAAAAGAGTATGCCTTTTTATTGCATTTTTACTAGTATCCATGACAACAAGTGCCCAAACCATAACCTTGCGAGCTGCCATAAACAAAGCTGGTCTTCAGCGTGCCTTATCGCAGCGTATGGCAAAAGATTATCTGCTCATAGGAGCAGGAATCAGGATAGAGGAAGCCAAAGCCGACATGGATGAAGTCACGTCAGTCTTTAACGAAAATCTTCATGATTTGACTTTATTTGCCAAGGCTCAAGATCTTAAAGATGCCCTGCGGATGGAAGAATCTATTTGGGCTAAATTCCGACAAATAGTTACCGACACACCAGACATAAGTCAAGCTACCACTATCATCAAGAACGCCAACGATCTACTTACCATATCTGAAATAGTGGTGCAAAAATTACAAGTCAATAACAAAGGAGCAAAACTTACCAATGAGTGTGGGCGTCAACGCATGTACTTGCAGCGTATAGCAATGCTATATACTGCCAAATACTGGGAAGTTCCGTACACTAATCTCAACAAGGACTTAAGTGACAGCATAGAAGGCTTTGAAAGTGGTATCAATACGCTCCTTGCTACATCCGAGAACACAGTGGAAATAAAGGAATTACTTAAATTTCAAAAATCGGAATGGGATTTCTTAAAAAAATCATTTGATGATTTAAACAATCTTAAACCAGCAAGTGTTTTTAGCAGTACAGCACTTATGGCAAAAGATTTTAATAAAATCACTACGCTGTATGAAACAGTTGCAATAAATTAAGATTAACCTAAAAAAACAGCAGTTTCTACATTCCCTAAACAAAACTTACTGTTTATTAAAATTAAAAATATGAAAAAAACTACCTTATAATATCTAAAATGCTATAATGTTGGTTTTTATGAAAAAGATACCCTAGCCCTGATGGAAGTGGCATCCTTTTGTGGTCTCGTTTTGTTACGAGACCACAAAAGATATAACGGACAGCAGGAACAGCTCCTTATCCGAAAACTTTATAAAACAAAAAAAGCTGCTCCGGGGCAAAATAGAGCAGCTTTTCACAACTAAACCAAAACTCAAACTATTTAATTGCTGGTATTCCCTTATGTGTTGGGATTACTTGTTTTATGGTTCCGTCCGGGTTAAACTCCAGTTTATCGATACAGACTTCACGGTGGAAACCTCCTGCCTCACCCATTTTTATTCCGGTTGGGTAAGAGAATCTATGATATGTGATGTACCATTCGTCTTTGTTCGGGATTTGTAAAACCGAGTTGTGTCCTGTGGCATAAATGCCCTGATCCGGAATTCCCTGGATTACAATATTGTTTTCCGGAATTTCTATTGGACCCAACGGCGATTTCGAAGTTCCGTAGCGTACTTTATAATTAGGACTTCTTGTGTCGTCTTCACTCCACATGAAATAATAGGTTCCTTTTCTGTATATGATGTAAGTTCCCTCACGGAAAGTTTTATCTACAGTAATTAATTTTATATCGCCTTTAAACGAAACCATATCCGTATTTAATTCGGCTACGGCCATATAATTATTACCCCAGTACAAATAACTTTTGCCTGTTTTGGGATCTGTAAAAACATCAGGATCAATTTCCTGACCTCCTTTTACGCCTTCAGGTCTGGCAGCTACCAAAGCTTTTCCGCTGTCTTTAAATGGACCTGTCGGGTTATCTGAAACGGCAACACCTATTTTTTGTGCAGCAGTAAAATAATAGAAATATTTGTATTTCCCTTTTATCTTTTTCTCCACAATACAAGGTGCCCACGCATTTCGGTTTGCCCAGCTGACATCTTTTTTAAGATCTAAAATAACGCCTTCGTTCTTCCAGTCTATTAAATTATTTGATGAAAAAGTTTTAAAATAAGTTCCGGACCATCCATCAAACCCGTCGCTTGTTGGATAGATGTAATATTTTTTTGTTTTGTTGGAATATAAAATATCCGGATCTGCGTAATACCCTTCCAAAACCGGATTGTTATTTACTTTTGGAAATTTTGCCGGCATTCCCCATTTTGCAGTAATCCTTTTTAATTCAGAACGTGTTATTGGCAGAATCGTTCCGTGACGGGGATTAAAATCCATTGAAATGTCATTGTCGATAACGGTAAAGTTCTCTAAATCTTTCGTTTTTGTAAATTGATATCTTCCTTTTGTATACACATCATACATCAAAATATAATCATCTGAATTATTTAGTTTGAAAATACCTGAACCTTCTACTCCATCTTTGGTCTGTTGCAGATAATTGTCGTTTTCTGTCCATTTTCCAGATGTTAGATCGGTTGTTGTGGCTACTTTTATACCAGGACTTTCGGTTTCGGTTTTATAAAAAAGATGGTAAACACCGTCTTTTTCAATAATATCTCCGTCGATACATGCTTTTTCGGATTTAGGGACAAACAATAATTTTGGAGCACTTTCTAAAGCCGTAAAATCTTTATTCGCATAAGCGTAGTAAATTTTATCCGGGCCTCCGGCATGCTGCAGACTAAAATAAATCATATACTTACCGGCTTTGGCATCGTAAATTGTTTGCGGTGCCCAGGCTCTTTTCAGGTTTTCGTTTCCGGGATATGTTGTCTGAATATTTACAACATTGCTTTGCCATTTTACAAGGTCTGTACTTTTTAGTAAAATCATGGCGCGATTACTGTCCCATCCTTTTGATGAAGTCATATCGGTCAATACCATATAAAACGTTTTTCCGTCGTCTCCACGCAAAATATGCGGATCACGGACACCACCTGTAGAACTGATTATTTTGCTGTCTATAACCGGTTTGTTATTGTTAAGATAATAATAATGATATCCGTCTGCACTGACAGCATATCGAACTGCTTCATCCTCAACAGAATTTCCTGTAAAATACACAAATAAGTAGGCCGTTAAGTCTTTGTCTGCAATAACCGGCGGAGTTCCCTTTTCATTATTCTGGGCTTGCAAACCATTAAGGAGCATTAAAAATAATGCAAAACTTAGATATATTTTTCTCATTATTTTTTGCTTTTAATTTTATACAAAATCGAACTGTGCGGTTTTAAAACTGTCGAGATTTCGTCTGACGAAACATTCGACTTTTCTCCTGTCCATAAGTTGGTCAATTCTACTTTTCCCGAAAGATTCAGGTCTGAAAGATTTACAGCTACTTTTTCTGAATTTGCATCTGAAATATTGAACAAAGCCAAATAAGTGCTTCCGTCTTTTGCATTTTTTGAGGTCACGGCTATTTTTCCGTCTTTTTGGAAAAGTTGTTTTACAGCAGTGCTTTCATTATGCATTTTTACGACTTCTTTGTTCGTTAATAATGACAATGTAAAAGCATCGTTACTTGGTAAATCCCCTCCAAAAAACAATGGTGATTTGAAGATATTAAAGAACGTTATCAGTGTGTATTGTTCGTCTTTTGTTAAACGCGACATTCTGTCTTCACCACGTTCTCCTCTTAATGAAATTCTTCCCAATGGAATCATATCGCAGTCCGGCCATGTTCCCGGAGCGATATACGGATACCATTTTTGAGCAACATCCATCAGGTGTGTTACGTGTGGCCACGTATCCCAGACATCATCAACCATTCTCCACATATTGGCGTGCGTTGTTACGTGCGGAGCAGCAGAAATTGGCGTTTCTCCAGGTGAGGTGCTCAAAACAATTTTACGTCCGCATTTATCAATTGCATTTCTGATCAGGTTGATTTCACCTTCGTGATACGGTCTTGATAAATCATCAATCTTAATAAAATCTACTCCCCATTGTGCATAAAGCTCAAACAAAGAGTCGTAGTATTCCTGTGCTCCGGGTTTATCCGCTAAAACAGTATAATTATCTTTCAGCCATTCGCATTGCAAGGCTGTTGTATATATTTGATCAGCTGTGATTCCGTTTGCGCCTTTAATTGGCATTTTGTCTTCCACTGCTTTTTTAGGGATTCCACGCATGATATGGATTCCGAATTTTAATCCTTTTTTATGGATATAGTCTGCTAAAGGTTTAAACCCCTGTCCGTCTTTTGCAGATGGAAAACGGTTTAGAGCCGGCTGATATCTTCCGTACTGATCGATTACATAACGAGGATCGGTTTGATTGTAACCTCCTGCTTTGTCATTTTCCACGAACCATCTGATGTCAACAACAATATATTCCCAACCGAATTTTTTCAGGTTTTTCACCATATAATCAGCGTTGGCTTTTACTTCATGTTCTTCTACCGTAGAACCATAGCAATCCCAGCTGTTCCAACCCATTGGAGGCGTTTGTGCCCATTGTTTGAATTCTCCGTTTTTAAAAGTTTTTTTGGTTTGGGCATTGGAAGAAACTGATACCAAAACAATTCCTAAAGCGAGAGCAATTTTATTTTTTATCCTCATTATAATCTGAATAAACGTTAATAAATGTAAATATTACACTTCAAATATAATAAACTTTACTTTATTAAATACAATTAACCTATCTGCAAAACTAAACGCAGACAGGTTAATTGGAAATTTAAAAAACTAACCAAAATTTTTATTTATAAAACAACTTATTTTACATTCACAGTAACCTCAACCGGTTTTAGCCATTGGCTTGTAAAAGTAACTTTTATTGGTTCTGCTGATTCTCCAGTCGCCTGAATATAAGCTGCGATGTGACCATGGAAAACCCTCTGAACATTATCTGTATAATCTGTCATGTCACTGTTATTTCCTGCTTCAAGTCCTAACAATGTCCCGGGACCGCTAATAGTGCATGTAACTTCATTATCTGAAAGCATTACCGGCAGACCATTTTGATCTTTTACCTGAACCATAATTTTGGCAACTCCTTTGTCTTTAGTAATCGTGATATCTTTATCGGCAATTGTCAATTCAACTGGCTGCTGCGTTGATGCAATTGCATAACGGCTTACTTCTTTATCACTGGCATCTAAACCAACTGCTTCTAATTTTCCTGAAGCAAAAGGAATATCCCAGTAAATAATTCCGGTTTTCTCGTCATATAATTTTGTTTCGCCAACTACTTTTCCGTTTAATTCCAAACGTGCTTTTGCTGCATTGGTATAACAAACCACACGAATTTTTTCTCCTTCAGCGTAATTCCAGATTGCCCACGCATCTTTAGAAATGTCTTTTTGATCTTTTAATGGATACGTTCCAACATAAGCCATTGGTTTATCTGACCATAATGACTGACGGAAATACCCTCTTGGTTTGATAACTCCGGCAAAATCAACTAAACCTGAATAAAATCCTCTTGAAGGCCATCTTCCTGATTCTCCTAAATAATCAATTCCTGTCCATAAAAATTGTCCAAAAATATATTTGTTGTTTTTTACAGCCAGCCAAGGTTCCATATCATGAACATTTTCACTTCCGAAGATTACTCTGTTTGGGTATTTTTCATGGTCTGACTTATATTTACTTTCTGTATAATTGTATCCTGTAATGTCTAAAGCTCCCGGATATTCTGTTTCGTTAGACATTGCAACTCCAGCTAAACCAGCTGTTGTCGGACGGGATTTGTCGTATTTTTTAACTGCTGCAACCAGACGTTTTGCAATTGCTCCAAGACGCATTGCATCTGGTGCATCTTTTTTGTAACCTCCATAAGCAGCTTGTCCAAAACCTTCTTTTCCTTTGTCCAAAACGGGGTGAGAATACGGATCGTTAGGATAATCTACTTCATTACCAATACTCCATCCAAATACGGAAAGGTGGTTTCTGTCGCGACGCACAAAGTCTTCAAGATCTTTTTCTCCCCAATTTGCAAAAATATCAAACGAACCTTCAAATCCCGGAGTTCCGTAATTCCATCCTTCTAACCATTTACGTTTAGGGAATTCCCATTCGTCATAAGCTTCATTTAAAACCAATAATCCTAATTCGTCACAAAGCTCATAAAAGTCAGGTGCTTGCGGGTTATGACTTGTACGGATTGCATTTACACCAATTTCTTTAAGTGTTTTTAGCCTTGTTTTCCAAACTTCACGTGGCACGGCGGATCCTAAAACCCCGGCATCGTGATGTAAACAAACGCCTTTCATCTTCATCCATTTTCCGTTAAGGGCAAAACCATTATTCGGGTCAAATGTGAAATTTCTGAAACCAGTCTGCGTAACGGTTTTATCGATCTCTTTTCCGCCTTTTAAAACAGTTGTTTTAAGCTGATATAAGTTTGGATTGTCTAAATCCCATAATTTAGGACTGTTCACATTCATTTTAACGGAAATTTTTCCGCTTTGATTTGCTGCAACATCAATTTTACTGGTCGCTTTTGCAACTGATTTTCCGTCTTTTGCAATTAATTCGTTTATAACTGTAAGGCTTGTTTTTGCTTCCGAACCATTTTCTACATCAACCTCAACATTCAAAGTTCCGTTGCCTTTATTCATTTCCGGATAAGCGTAAACTCCCCATTGTGCAATATGAACCGGGTTTGCATACACTAACCAAACATTTCTGTAAATTCCTGAACCCGAATACCATCTTGAATCAGCACTCTGACTGTGATCGACACGAACTGAAATGGTATTTTCTCCTCCGTATTTCACGTATGGAGTTGCATCATAAGCAAAAGAAATATATCCGTTTGGACGTTTTCCTAATGAATGTCCATTGATAAAAACTTCACTTCTGTTATAAACTCCTTCAAAATATAAATATACTTTTTCGCCGGTTTTGCTTTGAGGAACATTAATTGATTTTCTGTACCACGCAATTCCACCGGGTAAATAACCTGCACAGCTTGCTAACGTTGGGCTTAATTGTCCTTTTACACTCCAGTCATGCGGTACATTTACCGATTGCCATTTGCTGTCGTCATAGTTAGCAGTTTGAGCTTCCGGAGTATCCTGAAGATTAAACTTCCAGTTATCATTGATTTTTTTGGAATCTCCAAACGATATCTGGCTAAAAGCTGACAGGCAGGAGAAAAGAAAAATGGGCAATAAAATTTTTTTAGTAATCACTTAGGTATAGTTTTTTGTTAATTAATTTGAGTCTATTTTTTAATCACTTTTAAATAAAGATTTTTACTATTGTAATTCACCTACAAAAGTGACAATTGATTTTGCCGGAATTTCCAGATTATCTGCCTTTTGAACTCCACCTCTTTTTAAATTTGAATTTTCAGCCGTAACATAAGGTGTTAATTCGTTGTTTGTCAATGCTCCTTTAGATAAATCAAATTTATATTTCTGGGCAGAATTTCCACAGTTTACAGTCACAACAATCAGCTTTTTATTTGCCGTATCTTTATAAGCCGTAACCATTACATCATTTGCTGCAGCAAGTTCATCCTGATTCGGAACATCAACCCTAAGCATTCCGGGACGTACAAATAAAGAGTAATTGCCTAAAGCCCAAAGTAGTTTTGAATCGTGAAATTCTCCATCATTTCTTACATACTCCGGTGTTGTTCCTCCTTTGCTTTTCCCGTCATCAAGATAAATCAAACCATCTTTATAATCCACGCGGGTAAGTGATGTCCACCATTGCCATGAAGCTGCATTGGCAACTGCAATATCGTTGTGTATCAGGCGTGCTACAAATAATGCGGTCTGCATTCCTAAATCTCTTCCTCCCCCTGAACCTCCGGGTATTTCGGCTTCTCCCGGATTTTCTAATATACAGTATTCAGACTGCCAATATTTCAATCCTGGTTTTTGTTTTACTTCTGCAGCGATTAATTTTCTGCTTAAAACCTGTTTATCTACCGGCCATGTTGTAAAATAACTGTGGCCTAAAATGACATTTTTTACATTAGAAAATTTAGAAATATTTGTTTTCGTTTTTCCGAAAAAGTAATCAATCTGATTGTCGCGGTTTTCCCCATTTACATTTTCATATAAATAATTGATTTGTGCAGCTTCTGCAATCACAATTTCTATATTTATTTTTTTTGCTTTGAGTTTTTCTGAAAGTGATTTGGTCAAATCATAAATTTCCTGATTGGTTGCCGGCGTTCCTTCCTGGCTGTTTTGATCACCGCTTTTAGGCATCCATTCCCATTGCGGTTCATTTATAGGACTTACGTAATCGAATTTAATTCCTTCTTTTTTCTCTAATCCCTGAATACTTTGAACTAAAAAATCGGCAAATTTTGGAATCGCTCCATCTTTTAGATTCAGTTTATTCTTTTGAGAAGCAAAAGATAATCCGTTGTTTGTCATATAAACCGGCGGGCTATTGGTGAAAATCAGAAATTTTTCGACACCACGTTTTTTAGCTGCCTGCAAAAACCATCTTTGTCCTTCCTGTTTAGAAAAATCATATGTTCCGTCAGCATTTAAAAAGCATTCACTCCTTCTCCATTCATCTGAAACTTTACTGTTTTCTCCTTGTTCTGTACTTCCTGCACCCAGATTAAATCTCCAGATTGAAAGTCCAATTCCTTTAGGATTTCCCTGTGCATCAATTTCTTTGCTAAAAAGTAAATCAGCAATCGCATTCTTTTTCTGCTCTGGCCAATTTTTTCCAACGAACTGTGTTCTCCAGGCATCAGAGCCTCCAAAACCGTCCATAGTCTGTACAACATTATCTGTGCTAATGGTGACAGTTCGCTGTCCAAAAGACAGCGAACCTATTACCAATAATAACGAGACATATACTTTTCTCATTTATTCTTTATTTTGTTTTTCTATTGACATTTTTTTAAAACGCAATCTTGTCATTCCGACAGAGGAGGAATCCCCGCAAGTAGCTCCACAATCAAAAGCAACCAATCTTTGTCGATCTTGCAACGAAGATTCCCCGTTCCTCGGAATGACAATATTGTGTTTAATTCTATTCGTTCATGATATACTTTGCGGTTGCTAACTTTCTCAAAGTTTCACACAATCCTGTCAACTTTTCAAAACCTTAGTATCTTAGAACCTCTTACTTATAAGTCCCTACATACGTTACAATTGATTTTGCAGGGATTTCAAAATTTGCAGCATCAACAGCTGCACCTTTTTTCAAACTTAAAGTTTCAGAAGTGGTATAAGGTGTGAACTTATTGTCTGCCAAAGCACCTCCTGAAAGATTCAATTTGTATGTTTTAGCCGATTTGCTAATGTTTACTGCAACAATTACAAGCTTTTTAGTGGCTACATCTTTGTAAGCTGTAAGCATAACATTTGTAGTCGCTGCTGCATTATCCAGTTCAGGAATTAAAACTCTTACCATTCCCGGTTTTACGAAGAATGAAAAGTTCCCTAAAGCCCAAAGTGTTTTTGAATCTCTGATGAATCCGTCATTTTTGCAATAATCAGTATTTCCTGCTCCGTTACTTGCACCATCATCTACGTGAATTAAACCATCTTTGTAGTCACCACGGCTAATCGCTGTCCACCATTGCCATGAAGTAACACCACCGATAGCAATATCTGTACTGACAATACGTGCAGTCCAAAGTGCAAGCTGAATTCCTAAATCTCTTCCCGGACCTGCTCCACCAGGTAATTCTGAAGTTCCAGGAGATTCCAATACACAATATTCTGAAGACCATAAACTAAGTCCTCCAATTGCCTGTACTTTTGAAGCGGCAGATTGTCTTGAAGAAATCATTTCGTTCAGAGGCCATGCCTGCCAGTAACTGTGTCCTGAAATTGTTTTCTTTACATTACTTAATCCTGCAATGTTTTTAGCTGAATTAACTCCAAAGAAATAATCAATTTGATTTGATCTGCTTTCTAATCCTGAAACTGTTTTGTATAATGATTCGTAAGCTCCTGCTTCTCCTACAACAATTTTAGCTTCAAGTCCTTTCGCCTGTAATTTTGGCGATAAAACATTAACGAAACTGTAAATATTAGCATTTGTTGCCGGTGAACCTTCTTGTGCTGAACCATCCCAGTTGTATTGTGGTTCATTAAACGGACTCACATAATCGATTGTTAAACCGTGCTCCGTTTTTAATTTATCTAATGAAGTTGCCCAGAAATCAGCAAGATCCGGCATTTTTCCTTCTTTCAGATTATAAAATTCCTTGATAGAAGCATGTGCTTTTCCATTTTGTGTTAAGTAAACGGGAGCACTATTTGTAAAAGCCAGTAATTTGGCAACACCACGTTCTTTTGCAGCTTTCATAAACCAAACCTGACCTGCTTGTTTAGTCATGTCATAAGAAACTCCGTCTGTAGTAAAACACTCAGTACGTCTCCATTCATCACCAATATCACTTGCCTCACCCTGTTCTGTACTTCCTGCACCAAGATTGAAACGCCATAATGATAATCCGATTCCTTTTGGATTTCCTTCAGCATCCAATTCGTTACTGAATAATAAATCGGCGATTTTATTTTTTTTATCCGAAGGCCAGTTTTTTCCAATAAAATTACATTGCCATGCATCAGAAGCCCCAAAGCTTTCCATAGTTTGAAGAGGCATATCCAAATTCACATTCAAAGTGGTAGTTGTCGCAGTTTCCGGGTTTGAATTATCTGAATTATCAGATTCACAACTTACCAGAAAAGAGTTAGCGAAAAGTAAGCCTGCACATAGCAGACTTACTTTATTATTGTTTATAAACTTCATATTAGTAATTAGGATTTTGAGTAATTAGACCTCCACTTAAATCTATTTCTATCTGAGGTATTGGCCACAACAAGTTTTTAGCAGGATCAAAATTGATTCCTTTGTCCTGTGATTCTTTTGTGTTTGTTGTTTCATAAGGATCAGTTGAACTTAAGTTGTATTGAACAAAAGTTCCGTTTGGTCCCATCAAAGATTCGATAACTCGTTTTCCTGTATTTGGATCTTTTTCACGACGGATATCAAATAAACGCAATCCTTCAAAAGCCAATTCTAAACGGCGTTCTTTGTAAATTTGTTTCAAAAGTGTCGGTCCTGATATACCAGTTTTAGGAGCCAATTGTACACGTGCTCTGATAATATTAATATCTGACAAAGCATCTCCACCTGTATAATAATTTGCTTCTGCTCTTGTAAGATACATTTCAGCAAGACGAATCAAAGGAACATTCAATGGTAAGTGTCCGTCTTTTTTATCTAATGCACGACGCGTAGCTATAGGGATATAATATTTACGGCAGATACGTCCTGATTTATTATCATTTAAACTGAATTTATGAGTTGGGTTTAAAAGCTCATCTCCATAAGCCGGATCTCCCCATTTTGTGATGGTACTTTTAAGACGAATAACATCATTTTCAGAAAGATAGGCGTTTTCTAAATCGCTGGTTGGCATACACCATCCCCAGCCATCAATAACATCCTGAGCATCATTACTTGGAAAGTTTTTCTTGTCTTCACCTCTTGCACCGGAAAAAGTTGGTAACATAGATCCTAAATTTTTATCCTGTACAGATGAAGATTGTGCTTCAAGAATTGATTCTACTCCGTTATGATTGTTTACATTCCAAATGTTTAAGAAATCAGCTTCAAGGGCAAAAGGTCCTTCTGTAATTACTTTGTTTGAATATTGTTTTGCTTCAGCCCATTTTTCCTGAAATAAGGATACACGGGCTAATAAAGCATAAGCTGCCCATTTGTTTACTCTTCCGCTTCTATTTACCGGAATATTTTCCAGTTTTGCAGCAGATTCTTTAAGGTCAGCTTCAATTTGTGCATACACTTCTGCAGCCGAACTACGTTGTAATTTCAAATCAGCAGTTCCCAGCGGAGTTGTATATAACGGAACACCTCCATAAAGATTAACCAATTCATAATAGCAATAGGCACGAATGAATAAGGATTCTCCCATATACTGATTTTTCTGAGACTCAGAAATTGATGATAAAGCTATTTTCTCTAAACCTATATTAGCCGATTGAATCGTATAATAATGAGCTGTGTAAATACTATTCAAACCTCCCATTAGCGAAGGGGTAATAATATATTGCGAACCGGGTCTAAATGCACCGTTGTCCTGGCCGGTATTACCCATCCAGGCATCGTCAGTAGCAGTTTCGTTAATTAATCTTGGGGCAAGTAAGGTATACCAATCATTAGACAACAATATTCTATGTGTCAATTCATTTACATAGTTCTCACACTCCTGGGCTGTTTGAAAATAGTTTTCTAAGGTTTGAGTTCCTCTTTCCTCTTTTTCGATAAAATCACTACAGGAAACTGCAATTACCGAAAAAGCTATTATTGATAATATTATTTTTTTCATGTTCGTTTTTTATTAAAATGCTACATTAAGACCCATCAAAATTGTTGGCTGAATTGGATAATTCCATCCTCCAAATCCTGATCCTAAAACTCCTCCTCCTACTTCAGGATCTACTCCCTTGTAGTTAATCCATGTCCATAAGTTTTGACCTGACACTGACAATCTCAATTTCTCTAATCCGAATTGATTCAGGAAAGTATATCCAAGCTGAATGTTTTTCATACGTACATAAGAACCATCTTCAACATAAAAAGAAGAAAATTTTGTAAAATTTTCGTTGTTATCGTCTTTTGATAAACGTGGAACATAATTAGAAGTCCCCTCACCGTGCCATGCCATTTGATCTAATCCACTTACCTTGTTTGAAAGACTTGTGCCATTGTATAAATCTGAAATATTTTGGTTTACCAGATCATTCCCGATACTTGAATAGAAATTAGCAATCAAATCAAATTGTTTATAGGCAAAATTCAAATTCAATCCAACATTATAATCAGCCCATGGAGAACCAATTTTCGTTCTGTCCTTATCGTCTAATTTTCCGTCTCCGTTAACATCTCTAAAACGTATATCACCTACTTGTGCATATGGCTGTAATTTAGTTCCGTGTTCATCTGTATGTGAATTCAAATCTGTTTGGTTTTGAAACAACCCATCAGCAACATAGCCGTAAAAATATCCAGGCTCTTCACCTTTAACAGTCAACGTTCTGTTACTTGAACCATAAAGTTTTTCACCTTCAGATGATAAATTAAGCATTTCGACATTTACAGTTGTAAAAGTTAAATCTGCACCATAAGAGAAATCTCCTTTTTTATTTTTATAAGAAAGCAGTAAATCGATACCATTTGACTTCATTGAACCTACATTTGTCCAAATTGTTGAATATCCGGGAAAACCACTATATGTTGGAAACTGTTTTAAGAACAACATATCATTTGTTTTTTTCTGATAATATTCTAATGCACCTGAAATTTTATTATTCCATAATGCAAAATCAAGTCCAAAACTAATATCTTCAACGGTTTCCCATTTGATATCCTTATTCGCCATTGTAGACGGATAAGAAGTATCTGCAATATTACCTCCAATAGGATAAAAACCTTGTCCTATGTTTGACTGATAAACAGCACTTGGTAAATTCTGATTACCTACTTTACCCCAACCTGCTCTAAACCTAAGATCGTTAACAACAGATTTAGCAGATTCCATAAAACCTTCATTTGAGATTCTCCAGGAAACAGAAGCTGAAGGGAAGTTTGCCCATTTGTTATTTGCCATAAATTTTGAAGAACCGTCACGTCTAAAAGTACTTGTAAAATAATATTTACTGTCGTAATTATAAGAAAGACGTGAAATATAAGACATCAAAGAACTGGACCAGCTGTTACCACTGCTGTTACGATTTTTAGTTGCTGCATTTAACTCTCTCATAGAATCTGAGTTATTAGGCACTCCTTCTCCGTAACCCCAAACATCAGATCCGTTATATTCCTCCATCGTATTACCAATCATGAAAGTGGCGTTGTGCTTTTCTGCAAATTTTCTGGAATAAGTTGCAGTATTCTGCCATGTCCAGTTAATATTTGTTGTATTTTTTCTTTCAACACTATTGATTTCAGCTTTTTCATGAGCAGCGTCAATTTCAAAATCAGGACTAAATTTATTCCATACATTATCACCAACTTCAACAGATGCCTGTGTACGAATTACCAAACCTTTTATTGGCGTATATTGTAAATACCCATTCGTATTTAAGTTATATTGCTTTGTATAATCATCATATCTTTTTACAGCTGCAACAGGATTCCAAACGTATGAAGGAGAACGCGCATATATGCTATATTCATTTTCTGTTCCGTTTAATTGATCTTCCGGTTTGTAAATTGGTGTAATTGGATCAATTCTGTCAAAATCAGCCCAGTTTCCAGGTGATCCCCAGGTTTCGTAACGTGGGTTTAAAGTAATCCCTACAGAAAATTTATCAGAGAATTTAAAGTCATTTGCTACTCTCATTGTAATTCTTTCCCATCCTCCTATTCCGTACATAGATTCTGAGTTATAATAATTTAGGCTCAAAGCATATGTATGTTTGTCTGAACCTCCGGAAGCTCCTAATGAAGCATTTGTTACAGGAGTGCCTTTTCTAATTCCGGCATTCCACCAATCCGTAGTCTTTCCTCTGTATTGAGAAGGATTTGTCAAATAATCAGCATACCCTGAATTGTTATAGGCTGTATTCATAATAGTAGCGTAGTTTTCAGCATTCGCCATATTATAAGGGTTATCCATTATTTGCATCCCTGTACTCAAATCAAAATTGAATCTTGTTTTTCCTGCTTTACCTTTTTTGGTCGTAATAAGGATAACTCCATTTGAAGCTCGGGAACCATAAATAGCACTTGCAGATGCATCTTTTAAAACCTCCATCGATTCAATTTCGTTATTACTTAAAAAGTTAATACTTGTTCCCATCGGAATACCATCTACTACATAAAGCGGATCTGTATTAAGATTCACTGTAGAAATACCACGTATTAATATTCTTGGCTGGGCTCCGGGGCCTCCCGCACCAGTGATCTGAACCCCTGCAACTTTTCCCTGCAAGGATTCTGCAACGTTACCAACAGTCATAGTCTGAAGTTCTTTTCCTTTTACTGAAGAAATAGAACTCGTAACATCACTCTTTTTAACGGCAGCATAACCAACGACTACGATTTCATCCAGTGTCTGGTTCAATTCTTCCATCACTACATCAATAGTGTTTTTCTCCCCTATTTGTACTGTTTTGTTTGAAAAACCGATGAAAGAAAATTCAAGCTGGGTATTTCTGTTAGGAACACTAATCGAATAATTACCATCAAAATTGGATACAGTCGATTGTGAAGTTCCTTTTACTGTTATGTTAACTCCGGGAACCGGTATGGCGCCTTTATCCTTAACAGTACCTTTGATTGTTATTTGCCCAAATGTTGCAGCACTGCACAACACGGCAATAAATAACCATATAAATCTATATTTCATATTTAGATATTTTATTTATTAATGTTATAACAAAGTATAACAAACTATTTTTTTGTTATAAAGGCTCTTTCCAACTCAGTATCAACAATAACCTTGTAAACACCTGCAGCTGCTGTGTATGCCCCATTACCGTTTTCACCTGGAGACATAGTAGCAATACCATTATTAATCAATCTCCATTGTGGATTCCACCACTGACCTGTGAAAGTAATTTTCACAGTTGATCCTGTAAGCGTAATCTCTCCAACTAATTGATATGGATTATCCGGGTTATTAGTCAAGTGTAAGCTTCCCGTAACCCATGCATTCCAGGTATCCCAGTTAGCATCTTTAACACCTTCACCACAAACACTCACAAAAGTTTTTCTCAGCGCTTCATCATCATTCCATGATCCGTTGGCAATATCTGCCCAAACTTTGCTTGATGGTGTATACTTAGTAGCTGTATAAGCCATTGTATTTGGGTTTATTTTTATATTGTAATATCCTTTTGTAGGCAGGATAATTGGTGATGAAGTAACATCATCAACAATGTTTCCTGAACCATTTAATCCAAAACAATGTGGGGCAAAATCAGATTCCTGTCCTAAGAAATAAATTTCTTTATTATCCTTATCTGCATAATATTTAAATTGAAAATCCTGTCCGTTTTTCTCGTGGAAATACATCGGAACACCAACTGCATCAGTCGTAAGATTAGTTCCTTTTGGCTGGTCGCATAAATAAATTGCCGGATACTCATTTGTAGCCACAATATTTATATTTAAACTTCCTGTATTAGGAATAGCAAATTTATCTTTAGCAGTAATTGTCAATACATAATTAGCAGCAGTTACCGGTAAAGTATATGTCTTACTAAAAGTATACGATTGTGGGGCACCCTGTAATTGAACAGTTTCATCAATACCAAGTGCAGTACACTGAATCTGGATATAATCGATACCAGAATCATCATTAACTACGAAATTCACAGGCAATTGATTACTTGTTGACAATAAAACAACTGCTCCGTCTTTTGGCGTAAGCATACTTATTGCAGGAGCAGCAAATTCTCCGTCTAAGCGTAAGTCAATATCTTTATCGACAGTATTACCGGAAACATCTGTTATAGTCAATTTGATTTTAAAAGCTTCAGATGTTCCTCTATCAGCAGGAACCTGAAAAAAATAACTCAAATCATAGGATTCAAGTAATGGATCTGTAGCAAAAGTGATCATTTTGTCTAAGGATAGTTCCGGAATTTGAATGCGTACACTCTTTAATCCTAAATCATCAGCCAGGGCGGCTTTGATTTCAAATTTTCTGGTTGGTGCACCGTAAATTTCTGTGGTAGCAACAACAACCGTTGGATTTTCTGAACTTGGAAAATCAGCTTCATTATTTTGACATCCTGTAATCAGAATCGCAAAAAGGGCAAGAAAAAATAAAAATACATTTTTTTTCATTTCTTTAATTTTAAGGTTAGTTAGTTTTTTTTTATTCTAAAAATTGATGTTTCTAAAAATGGACGTATTCATTTTTAGAAAAGGGTCTGAATTGTCTTTTCTTTTGATAGAAAATGGCAATAAAAAATTAGTGGTTTGGTTTTGTCATGGTTGTAAAGTTTTTGGTATTTATTTGTTTCTGTTATTAGTATTTATGATATTATTTTTTCTCAATTTTAATTTAGGGTTCATTTGTTTTTTTTTAACCCGCAGTTTAAAAACTACGGGTGTGTGATAAGTAATACGTAAAACCAACTCTTACTATCTTATTTTAAAGAAGACTCAATTCTTTAAAGAGATAAAAAAACTTATCGTAAAAAAAACACTTATAATATACACAAGTAATACAACTTATATATCACTAACTAATTGCAAAGTAATGCCTAGTTTGAAATTCTAATGAGGGGTAAAATGGAAAAAAAAGGAGGTCAAATTCGTAATTAAAAATTATTTTAAGCAAAAAATTAAGAAGTACGAAAAAAAATAAGCCTTTTTTTACATAAAACACAATTACATATTACTTATATACAATCACTTTTAATTGAACAAATTTTTATTCAATAGGTTTTTTATGATAATAGAAAAATAAAATTTGAGTAAAAAGATATTACTTTAACCCCGTTGGGATGTAATTGATTGAAAATTTTATTTGACATAAAAACAAGTCAAAAAGTATAATTTGAGTAAAAACCTTTATACATCCAAGAAATCATTGTTATCTCTAAAAAGGGCTTCGACTAAGTTTATTCTGAGCGGAGAAGGACCAGCTCAGCCTGACACTA
This sequence comes from Flavobacterium sp., assembly GCA_039931915.1. Lineage (GTDB taxonomy): Bacteria > Bacteroidota > Bacteroidia > Flavobacteriales > Flavobacteriaceae > Flavobacterium. The sequence continues at coordinate 20,124 of JBDTRA010000022.1, forward strand.
TTTTGAATTACACCGAACGGGTGAGTTACTTGATAATATTCAAATCGGAGTTAAAAGAACTTTTATATTTTTTGATATATTCCGAAGGGGTCATACCAAACAATTTCACAAACTGCTGCCTGAAATATTTAGGATCTTCGAAGCCTACCTCAGCACTTGCCTGAGCAATATTCATCTCTTCGGTTAACATAAGCATAGCAGCTCTCCTGATTCTAACCGAGCGGATAAAAGCATTTAAAGTCTGTCCTGAAATAATTTTTATTTTAGTATAAAGCGTTCTGTGGCTAATTCCCATTTCAAGGGCAAAGTTTTTTATTGTAAAATCTCTTTTATGGATATTTGCCTCTACAATATCAATACACTTCTTTAAAATTTCCTGATATTCTACGGGAACTTTCTGTGTGTTTTCTTTGAGTGTTATGCTATCCAAGAAATATTTACGCAAAGTACTGCGGTTTTTTAACAACGATTCTACACGTGCAACCAATATATCATTATCAAATGGTTTTGTGATATAATCATCGGCTCCGTCATTTATTCCCTGAAGATGTGTTTCAGGATTTTTTGTTGCTGTTAATAATATGACAGGAATATGTGATAAAGCATCATTCTCTTTTATTTTTCTGCATAATTCAAGGCCGTCCATGTTTTCCATGGTGATATCGCTAATCACCAGATCGGGCATGTGTTTCTTGGTTTGTTTTAAACCTTCTTCTCCATTTTCTGCACTAAAAACGACATAATTTTCAGAAAATAATTTTATCAAATACCCTCTTATTTCCGCATTATCATCAACAATAAGAACTGTACGCTTGTCTGTCAGCATTATTTTCTGAAAATCACTTTCTGAAACTGTATTGTTTATTAACTGATTATTCTCTTCTGAATCATCAATTATAAGCTCATCAAACAACTGACTTCTTTTTGCCACTACATCCGTAATTTCAATATTTTCAAAATGACTGTTTCCTTTTAAGAAAGTCAATTTAAATACACTCCCTTTTCCTATTTCACTGCTGCAGCTTACTGTTCCTTTATGTTTGTCAACAAAATATTTTACAATATAAAGTCCAATTCCAAAACCGGTTCCAACAGATACTTTTGAATTTATTTGCTTGAATTTTTCGAAAATTACATCAATATCTTTCTTCTCTATACCTTCACCGTTATCTAAAATTTCTAATATTACTTCAGTTTCGTTCTCATCAAGATTCAGGTTAATTTCTCCGTCATTCGGAGTATATTTAAAAGCATTTGACATTAAATTGAATAAGGAAATTTCTATTTTTTCATAGTCTCCTATAATTTCAATTTCATGATCGGGAATATTAAAATTGTAATTGATATTTTTATCTTTTGCCTGATTTACAAAACACTGATATACTTCATTACACAGATTATTTACGTTAATGGCAGATAATCGAAGCGAATCGGCATCATTTTCAGCTTTACGGAAAAGCAACAGCTGATCTACCAGGCTCAAAAGTCTTCTGGCGTTTCTGTGCGCAATAGCCAAATCGCTTCCTGAAGAGCCGTTTTGAACACTTTCTTTCTGAACCGCTTTTTTTAACGGATTTATAATCAGCGAAAGCGGTGTTCTGAATTCATGCGATATATAGGTAAACATAGACGATTGTTTCTCGGCAACTTCTTTTTCTTTCTTGCTTTCTAATTCGGCGATTTTTACCTTATACTTTAGTTCTTCTTTATTCTTATTATATTTCAAATACGCAAAAATACTGGCTACACCTGCCAATATATATAAGGCATATGCCCACCATGTTCTGTACCACGGCGGTAAAACAGTTATATTGATAAGACTTTCTTCTTTGTTCCAGCCTCCTTTAAAATTGGTTGTTTTTACTTTAAAAGTATATTTCCCTTCCGGTAATCTCGAATAATTTGCCTTTCGGGCCTGACCCACATAATTCCACTGCTCATCCCACCCTTCTAAATAATACGCATAATTTATTTTGTCGGCATTATTATAATCCAGTGCTACAAATTCTAATGACAAAGTGGTTTGATCATATGACAGGCTTACTTTTTTTATTTTATCGGAATCCCAATCAGTTACTACTTCTGCATTAGTATCTTCGATTGGCTGATTGTTTACATAAAAGTCGGTCAACAATAAATTATTTTCCTGATTAAACCCTTTTATCGCTTCAGGGAAAAAGATATTAAAGCCGTTTATTCCTCCAAACAAAAATTCTCCCGTTGATAATTTAATTCCGGCATTAAAACTAAACTGATTGCTTTGAAGTCCGTCATTTACAGAAAAATTTCGAAAAGTTTTTCTTTTTTTATCAAATCTGCAGATTCCGTTATAAGTACTCATCCATAAATTTCCTTCCTTATCTTCTAGGATCCTTAAAATGGTATTTGATGGCAGACCGTCATCTGCAGTAAGTCTTTTGAAAGTATTTGTTTTTCTGTCAAATAACAGCAAGCCACCTTCCTGAGTGCCTAACCAAAGGTTTTTAGCCTTGTCTTCGTATATACACCTTATTTGATTATCTATATTGTTTTTAACAATTTTTCCGGTTGTTTTTTCAATAGTAAATAAGCTGTTATAATTCCCGCCTAATAATTTTCCATCGCTGGTTTCAGTAAGACACTGTAAGTTATTAATAGCTGGATCAAAGAGTATGAAGCTATTCTTTTTTCTGTCAAAAAGATACAAGGAACCTTCATTGGTTGCACTCGCCCATATATTGTTTTTTGAATCTTTATAAACAAACCATATGTTTTTTTCGACTTGTCTGGTAAATGGATTATAACAGGAAAAATAACTTACTGTATTGTTTTTTGGATTAATCCGATTTACACCTCCTGCCCAGGTAGACAGCCATATTTCATTATTACTATCTCGTATAATACCCGTAATAAAATTACTTGTAAGCTTATTACTTGCATTCGCCGAATTGCTGTACGTGATATATTTATTGTTTTTTCTATCCCAATATTTTAGTCCTGCTCCATCGGTTCCTACCCATAAATTATTTTTTTCGTCTTCACAAAAAGATAAAATAAAGTTTTCGGCAGGGTCATTTGCATTATATCGGATACTTTTAAAATACTTAGGCGTATTACTCAGCATGCTTATCCCTCCACGCAAAGTCCCAAACCATTTATTTCCGGATTTATCTTCATATAAACTCCAAACCGAATTACTTTTTACAAGCAGGTTGTTTTTTAAAGTGTTGTACGGAATCGCTTTTTTGTTTGTACCGGTAACTTTATAAACTCCGCAGCCGTCTGTTGTTATCCAAAGTTCTTTTTTCTTGTCCAGAAGAATATCTGAAACACTGCATTTATTGGAGAAATAATTTTCTGAAAGTATACCCGTCTTTACGTTAAACAAAAAAAGACCTTCGTCAGATCCAAACCAAAGATTTCCATCTGCAGAAAGCTCCATTGCCTTAACTCCTATCGAAAGTGGAAAAACAACCTTTAAACTTCTGGATTTATAACTGTAACTACAAATGCCAATATTTCTGACGTATATCCAACTGTAGTCCTTTTTCTTATTTTGCTGTATGGCTATAGCATCATAATTATCGATATTGATTTTATTTCCCCGAAGTTTAAGCGGAACATGTTTTCCTGTAAATGACCCATCTTCAAAAGCTATTAAACCCAAATTCTGAGAAGCGACCAATACAAGATTATCAGAAACAGAATTTGTCTGATGAATAATATCTTTTAAGACTTTTGGTTTATTGTTTGCTAACACATATTCAACAGGATGAAATGTTGCATTCGTTTTGTTATAAATACATATTCCGTTAGATCCTCCAACCCAGATATTTTTTTTAGAATCCCCTTCAATATTGTAGATCGTATTGAATAATAATGACTTTTTATCATTGATTCTGTTTCTATAAACTTTAAAATTATAACCATCATACCTGTTTAGTCCATCGTAAGTTCCAAACCACATATAACCGTCATTGTCCTGATAGATTGTTGTCACCGAATTATTTGACAGCCCGTCAGAAATATCAAGAAACTTCACCGGGTAGTCTTGCGAAAAACCTGTTAAAGAAAAAGCTAATAATACAAGGGGTCCAATAAAATTCTTCAAGAAAAATATGTTTTTAGAATTAATTTATTTGATTTAATGTAGAATGCACAATTATAAATCAAATTTGAATATAATTACACAAATAGCAATACAAAAAGTATATTTATTTTTATCTCTGCAAATAAATTTTGTATTAATAAAACAACTACTACATGAAATAATGATTATGTATGAATTATTTTAAAATAAACAATCAATTAAAAAACTCTTTTTTCCAGTAAAATAATGAATTATCAATTCTGATTTCCACATAAAAAAAGGCAGAGTATTTTGTATACCTGCCTTATAAAGTCTATTTTTTGAAATTATTTTTTATCAATCTTATAAAGTCTGCCCTGATCTGTAATGGCATACAAAGCTCCGTCGTTTCCTTGTGTAATATCTCTAAATCGTTGATTTTCCTGAGCAAGAAGTCTTTCTTCACCTACCACGCGATTATTATTTATAGCAAGCCGTACGATGTGCATACCGCTTAAGGCTCCTATAAACAGGTTGTTTTCCCATTCCGGTACGCGATCACCACTGTAGAAAGTCATACCACTTGGTGATACGACCGGATCCCAATAATAAACCGGCTGCTCCATCCCTTCCTTTTTCTGGATAGCATCGCCAATAGGCTGTCCAGTATATTCTATACCATAGGTAATAATTGGCCATCCATAATTAGTACTCGCTTTTAAACGATTTATTTCATCACCTCCACGTGGTCCATGCTCGCTCAACCAAACTTCACCGGTAACAGGATGAAGCGCAAGTCCCTGCGGGTTTCTATGTCCATAAGTATATAATTCCGGTAAAGCACCTGTCTGGCTAAAAACAGGATTTCCTGGTGCTGCCTGTCCATCTTTGGTTATTCTGATAACTTTTCCAAGACTTGCTGTGAGCGACTGTGCCAACGGTCTTGTTTCTAATACAGAACGTTCTCCTGTACTTACAACAAGGTTTCCGGTCTTGTCAAAAAGAATACGCCCTCCATAATGAAGATCACTAGGATTAGCCGGACTTGCACGATAAATTACCGTTGCTCCTTCTATCTTTTTCTCGTCAGCTGATAATTTACCTTTGGCAACTGCCGTAATATTTCCTCCGGTTACTGCTTCAGAAAAAACCCAGTAAATCATACGGTTTGATGTAAATTGAGGATCAAGACATAAACCTAGTAAACCTCCCTGACCTGCAGGATTAACAGTCGGAATGCCAGTAATTGCAGCACTTACTTCTCCTGTCACTTTTACAATACGCATACTTCCTGCTTTTTCTGTGATTAAAAGCCTACCATCCGGAAGCATTTTTACTCCCCACGGATTAACCAGCGAAGTGGTAATGATTTTTGACTCAAAATCTGTATTAGTCTCTAACCCATTGATACGGGTCTGACCTTCAAATGCAGGGCTATAAGTTGGTGAATTGGGTGGATTAGTTTCTACCGGATCAGTAACTGTCCCCGGATCCGGATCAGAATTATTATCATTAGAACAGCTACTAAACAAAGCAAGTAGCATAATTGATAAAATCGTAATATAGTTTGTATTTCTCATTGTATTTTTTATTTAAAATTAAAATATTATAAAATTTCCTTATCTTTAAATATCATAAAATTAAGACACTAATATATTTAATAAAATTGTGTTTTATTTTTCCACCTCAAATTTCTAAAATTAAGATTACAAAAATTTATATAATTTATCATTGTCCTTATACAATTATATGGTTTACTGAATAGCTATCAGCTAAAAGCAATTTCATGACAAGAAAAACCGATTCTATGACATTTAATTAATTCCCGGTTCGTCTGTTATTTAAATTTAAACATCAAAAGATTAGAATGCCAACTATAACCAGCCTTAAAGTATTGCAATAAAATTAAGTGCGGCTAATAAAATCTTTTCCAAATTAAATTAAAAAATAATAATTCTATGAATCTTTTTGAACTCGAATCCTTTATTCAAAGAACATCCCAACAAGCTCAATTCGAGTTATCCAATTTATTGATAACCAAATTTTATAATTCTAAATTTATTTTGTTGAGGAAAGAGGACAAAAGACGAAGCGAAAATATTATTCATTATTTTTTAAAGAATGGAATAGCACTAAAAAATGACTGGATCAAACAAAGTATTCCTGTAATAGCGAAACAATCACAATCAATTTCAGAAAGTGAACTTATTGAGAAGTTAGATGAATTGTTTTGGATAACTCTTTTAAAATATGCTGCTTATAAAGGAGACGAAATTATGTTTCTGAAATTACTCGAAAAAACTTTTACACATTATTTGAAAACCAGTAATAATGAACAGCATCCTATAAATGGAATAATTCCTTTTGGAAAAATAGATTGGGATACTATAATAACCCCTTCTTTTATCGAAAACGAAAAATAAAATTATGACTGATCCTGAAGATTTCCACTGATTAGCTACAATAACATAAAGCTTGGGTGCATCAGGCAAAAATTATGGGATATACACAAGACACAATCTCTCGATATTTCTGGCATTCCGGCATCCTTGTTTTTATAAATGATACACCTGCTAAATCTTCAAAGCAAGTACGTCTCAAACATTTTAGGGACAAATCTTTGTCACTTTAATCACTTCCGTCCTATTTCATAAACCTTAAAACTTCTTCTTTTTTAAGGCAAATAAACACTGGTAATGTATTATTTATTTTTATATTTGCGCTATTTTTATTTATTCTAAATAATTAAACAGATAAAATAAAAGCAGAACTGAATTTAAACCTTTTTAAGGTAAGTCAATCTAATAAGCACCTTATCTTATCTGGCAAAAACCTTTATCTAAAATTATGAAAAATAACCTTCTTGTTTCTTTTGCTTTGGTTGCCACATTATTCGTAAATGCCCAGCAAAAAAATACATTATTAGAGCAATCCTTTTGGAAAACAAATCCTGATGTAAATACCGTTAAGGCCGAAATAGCAAAAGGCAACAGCCCGTCTGCCTCTACTGCAAATGCTTTTGATGCAACTCTTTTGGCTATTAATAATGATGCTCCTGCAGAAACGATAAAATTCTTATTGGAACAACCCGGTAATGAAGTCAATAAAATAACACATGACAACAGGATTTATCTTCACTGGGCTGCAGGAAAAGGAAACGTTGAAATAGTAAAGTACCTTATAGCTAAAGGTTCAGATATTAATTTAGAAGACAGCCACGGAATATTTCCAATTACGGCAGCAGCCAGCAGCGGGCAAAGCAACACGGAAATTTATGAAGCTTTTTTTAAAGCTGGTATAGATCCTAAAAAAAGATATAAAGACGGTACAAACCTATTGCTAATGGCAATACCTTATGACAAAAACCTTTCTTTGTCTAATTATTTTATATCAAAAGGATTATCTCTTAAAGATGTGGATAACAATGGAAATACTGCTTTTAATTATGCTGCCAGAACCGGTAATATAACATTCTTAAAAACATTATTAGAAAAAGGAATAAAATATACTGACAATGCCCTTATAATTGCTGCTCAGGGTTCACGCAGAGAAACAAATACTCTTGAGACTTACAAATACCTGACTGAAGGCCTGAAAATAAAACCGACAGCAACCAATAAAGAAGGACAAACGGTTCTGCATTTTCTGGTAAATAAACCCAATCAAACTGAAATTATCAATTATTTTATAGCAAAAGGTACAGATGTCAATAAAGCAGATAATGAAGGGAATACTCCTTTGATGATTGCTTCCGGATCAAGAGAAACATCTCCTGCGCTGGAACAAATACTGCCAATAGTAAAAAACATCAATACACAAAACCTGAAAGGAGAATCGGCATTAACAGCAGCTGTTAAATCGGGAACTCCAAATGCCGTAGCACTTCTTTTGAGCAAAGGGGCTGATGTAAAAGTGCTGGATAAAGAAGGAAACAATCCTGGATTTTATTTAGTACAATCCTACCGTCCGCAAATGGGCCGTGGTCCTGAAGGAACAAATGGACAAAAGCAGGATCCTTTTGCTGCTAAAATAAAATTATTGCAGGAAAAAGGGCTAAACTTAGCCACTCCGCAAAAAAACGGAAATACCTTATATCATTTAGCTGTTGTAAAAAATGATTTAATCTTACTTAAAAAAATTGCCGATTTAAATATCGATATTAATGCCAAAAACAAAGATGGCTTAACTGCTTTGCACAAAGCGGCAATGATTTCTAACGATGATACAATCTTAAAATATCTTTTATCTCTTGGAGCCAAAAAAGATATTATTACCGAATTTGACGAAAGTGCATATTCCCTGGCAAAAGAAAATGAATCTTTAGCCAAAAATAATACTTCTTTAGATTTTTTAAAATAACAATCAAATCGTCATTCTTAATTAAAAAATAATGATGGTCAATACCACAAACAAATAGAATTTATATATGAAATCAATATTTAAAATAAGCTTTACCACTATACTAATCTGCTTTTTGTCTTTTCAGGTTACCGCACAAACAAGCAAATATAAATGTATGCTCCAAATGTCTAACTATATGGGAGAAGGCGCTTATATTGTAGTGTCATTACTGAATGCAAAAGGGGAATATGAAAAAACGCTTTATGTAATGGGAAATGATAAAAAATGGTATAGCAGCCTGAAAGAATGGAATGCTTTTCATTCTAAAAAACCAAGTAATATCAGTGCTAAAACAGGTGCCTCGGTTACTGGGGGTGATCGCAGTATTACTACTATTGAAATTGAGGATTCGAAAATCAATAAAGGATATAAATTACGATTTGAAACTGCTGTAGAAGATCAAAAATATTATGCCAATGATTTAGAAATACCACTTACAACTCAGGGAATTGCTGAAAAAACAGAAGGCAAAGGCTACATTCGCTATGTAAGACTGAATAAAATATAATACAATTACATTTCTAGATACACTCAATGACTCTTTCTTTCTGGCGTTACGCGCATCTGACTTTGGCCTTATTTTCTTCGATATTTTTGCTTTCAGCTTCGGTAACCGGAATTATTCTGGCAATCGATGCGGCACAGGAAAAAACATTGCCGTACAAAGCAGCAGATTTTGATAAAATAACTTTAGGAGAAACACTGCCAATATTAAAAAAAGCGTATCCTGAAATTACAGAATTGAGTATCGATTACAATCAGTTTGTAACGCTGCAGGCAATTGATAAGGACGGAAATGATATTAACGCTTATATTGATCCAAAAACCGGTAAAACTTTAGGAACTCCTTCCAAAAAAAGCGAGTTTATTAATTGGGTTACGGGTTTTCATCGTTCTTTGTTTCTTCATGAAGCCGGAAGATTTTTTGTTGGGGTAATTTCTTTTTTGTTATTACTGATTTCAATTTCGGGTTTTGTACTTGTTTTAAAAAGACAAAGAGGAATCCGCAACTTTTTTTCGAAAGTAATCAAGGAATATTTTGCTCAGTATTACCATGTTGTTTTAGGGCGATTGGCTTTAATTCCGATTTTGATTATCGCGCTTACAGGAACTTATTTGTCACTCGAAAGATTTAACTTTTTTATGGGTGAAGAAAAAGCTAAACCCGTAAAAACAGAACTTTCTGCGGAAGATAAAAAAACTTCTATCTTTAAAAACACGCTTCTTTCTGATGTAAAAAAAATAGAATTTCCTTTTACCGATGATCCTGAAGAATATTATATTATCGAATTAAAAGATCGTGAAGTCGAAGTAAATCAGGTTAGCGGTATTGTAATTTCAGAAAAACGTTCTCCGCTCACGGTTCAATTATCTGTACTGAGCCTTGATCTTCATACGGGAAGAATACATGCAGTCTGGGCTGTAATTTTAGCTTTAGCTAGTATCAATATCCTTTTCTTCATATATTCAGGATTTGCAATGACTTTAAAACGACGATCCAGCCGTATTAAAAACAAATTCAATGCCAATGAAAGTACCATTATTCTTTTAGTAGGTTCTGAAAACGGAAGTTCTTTTAGATTTGCCAATGCCATTCTTAGACAATTAATTGATCAGGGACACAAAGCTTTTATAACAGAATTAAACAGTTTTTCTGTTTATCCGAAGGCAGAGCATCTAATCATTTTTTCTTCGACACACGGTTTGGGGGATGCTCCTTCAAACGGAAATAAATTTAAAATGCTTTTGCAAAATCAGCCTCAACAACAGAGGATCAAGTTTTCGGTAGTAGGTTTTGGTTCAAAATCATATCCGGATTTTTGTGGATTTGCAGTAGAAATTGATCAGCTTTTAGAAACTCAAAATTGGGCAGAACGCTTTTTAGATCTGCAGACCGTAAACGATAAATCGGCGGTTGAATTTGTAAACTGGGTGAAATTATGGAGTCTCAAAACCGGAATTCCATTAGCCGCTACTCCATCTTTATACAATCATGTTCCAAAAGGACTGCAAAAACTAATGGTTTTAGACAAAACGGCACTTTCTGAAACAGAACATACTTTTATACTAACATTGCGTGCCAATACTAGAACTAAATTTACATCCGGCGATTTACTGGCAATTTATCCCGCGAACGATTCCCGCGAACGCCTTTATTCTATGGGAAACCATTCAGGAAACATACAATTGGTTGTAAAACTCCATCCTCAAGGATTAGGTTCCAGGTTTTTAAATAATCTTGAAGCAGGAAAAACAATTAAAGCCCGAATCATTAATAATAAAGCTTTTCACTTTCCTGCAAAAGCTTCAAAAGTGGCTTTAATTTCAAACGGAACCGGAATTGCTCCTTTTCTGGGAATGATCGAACAAAACAATAAAAAAACAGAGATGCATTTGTACAGCGGTTTTAGAATGGAAACCGAAACTGTTTCCGGTTATAAAAAGTTTTCAGATGAAATGATTCAGAAACAAAAACTTACGAGTTTTCATCTGGCTCTTTCGCGTGAAGCAGAACATATATACGTAATGGATTTGATAAAACGAGATGCAACTTTTTTTGTTGATTTATTGCAGCAAAACGGTGTTATCATGATTTGCGGTTCACTTGCCATGCAAAAAGACGTAGAAACTATTCTCGACGAATTATGTCAGACAAACGGAATTAAAAACATTTCTCATTATAAAAATAACAGGCAATTATTGACCGATTGCTATTAATATATTTATATCAATGAAGCTATTTCTAAATAAAGTTTTGTTTCTTTTACTAATTAGCTCCAGTATTTCGGGCTACTCGCAGGTTCTTCGAAAAAGAACAACACTGCTTATGGGCGGGAGATTTGATATCACAGTGATAGCAAAAGATTCTCTGACTGCAGTTAACTCTATTGATGCCATAATTGCCGAAATTACCCGAATTGAAAACCTTATTTCAGATTGGAAACCTACATCTCAGGTATCAGAAGTTAATCGTAATGCAGGTATTTCATCCGTTAAGGTTGACAGAGAAGTTTTCGAATTAACCCAGAGAGCGATCAAATTATCTGAAATTACAAATGGTGCTTTCGATGTCAGTTTTGCTGCAATGGATAAAATTTGGAAATTTGATGGCTCAATGACCGAGATGCCTTCGGCGGAAGCCATAAAAAAATCGGTAGAGAAAGTGGGTTATAAAAATATTATTTTAGACAGTGTCCAGTCTACCATTTTCTTAAAACTAAAAGGAATGAAAATTGGCTTTGGAGCCTTGGGTGAAGGATATGCAACCGATAGATGTCGGGATATCATGGTCACTAAGGGAATAAAATCAGGAATCGTAAATGCATCCGGAGATATGACAACCTGGGGAAAACAAACTGATGGTAGTGATTGGAATATTGGAATTACCAATCCTTTTCATCCCGATGACGTTTTTGCTGCAGTTCCATTAAATGAAGGTGCTGTAACAACTTCAGGAAGTTACGAGAAATTTGTTGTTTTAAATGGCAAACGTTTTTCACATATTATCAATCCGGCAACAGGGTATCCGGCAACAGGACTTTGCAGCGTAACCGTTTTTGGGCCAAAAGCCGAAATTGCAAATGGATTCAGTACTTCTTTAATGGTTATGGGAAGAAAAGCAGGAATGGATCTTATCAATAAGTATCCTGATTACAGCTGGATAATGATTACCGATAATGGCAAAATAATTAAAGCCAAAAACTTTAAAATCAGTCAATTTAATTCTAAATTGAAATAGATTAATTGTAACTAATTGTGTTCATTTTTTTTAAAACATAGATTTTGTAAACTCAAAATTAGGTGTTTCACTTATTTAAAATACACAAAGCTATCTATGTGAAAGAAATGTATTTCTTTTGGTGCTCTTTTTTTCAACAAATAAAACCTATGTTCCTAGCCTGCACTGAGCGAAGTCGAAGTGTGTTAATTAAATTCAATAACCTCCTAACTACTTAAATTTAATAGGTTTACAATTTATTCCTATCCGAAGATTCACGAATCAGAACTTCAGTATTTAAAAAAGTAATCTCTTTTACCTCATCTCTTTTTAGAGATTTTAGATTTTTAATAATAATTTCGGAAGCTGCCTTCCCCATTTTTTCAGCAGGATGCGTTATCGTTGACAAATTAGGATCAATTATTTGAGAAATAGGGTCATTATTAAAACCAATAATAGCAACATCATCCGGTACTTTTATTCCTCTCTTTTTAGCTGTTTGAACTGCACTAACCGCAATAATATCTCCGGAAGCGAAAATACCATCCGGAATTGGGTTCAAATCAAACAATTTATTACTTGCCTTTACCCCTTCTTCATAAGTAACCGATTTTAAATTCACGATCAGTTCTTCATCCATAGGCAAATTATGGTCTCTCAGAGCTTCATTATAACCCCTTCTTCTTTCATTATATAGATTACCAAATTCTGACCCTGCAGTTAAGTGTGCAATTCGGGTACATCCCTGATCTATAAGGTGTTTGGTAGCTTTGTAACCCGCAGAATAATTGTCTATGATTACCCTGAAAGTATTAAAATCCTTAGGAACCCTGTCGACAAAAACAAGTGGAATATTATTATTAGAAAATTGCAAAAAATGTGAAGTATCCCTGGTTTCCATTGCCAGTGAGCAAATTACACCGCTTACACGATTACTATATAACGATTTAGCCATGTTGACTTCTTCTTCATAAGAATCATGCGATTGCATAATAATTACCGTATAACCTGATTTTTGAGCCGTTATTTCAATACCACTGATTAAGGATGATAAAAAAGGCTGCGTAACAGTTGGTATCAGAACGCCAATTGTTTTGGTTTTATTTCCGCGCAAACCCGCCGCTAAAGTATTAGGAACAAAACCCATTTCTTCGGCAGTCTTTTTTACCTTTTTGATCGTTTTATCACTAATAGTATGATGATCTTTTAAGGCTCTCGAAATTGTTGAAGTTGCCAAATTTAGTTTTTCAGCAATATCATATATCGTTATATGTTTATTCTCTTCCATGAAATAAATAATAATAGATGTAAATATAGCTATTTTTCCAACAAGATAATCTTCCTTCGTATGTTACTGCCGAAGGAAACTGCCAACAATACAATGGAAGGTACAAATCGATGTTGGAGGATATTAGCTAATCTGATGAACCAAACAAAGCAAGTGGTAACTTAGTCACAAAAACAATTGAAATACAATAATCATTAAAGACAATTAAGTTTATTAAACAGTTTAATTACAAAAAAAGATAAAAAACATGTAACCAGCCCTGTATTTTTTGAATTGCCTCCTGCTTTAGCTGGGGGTAAATTAAATTGAAAGTTCAATTGGCTTTAGCCAAAAAATCAGCAGCCTAATTTGGCTAAAGCCAATTGTTATATCTAATTATAATCCTCCAGCTAACATTCAAACCTTTTTTTAAACAAGTCCGCACTTTAAAATTAAAATCAGGGTTGAACCCTTTTTGTACAATTTTTTTCAAAATACTTAATTTTATTTAAAAAGTTAAATCCTGTTATTTATATTTGTCCGAAATATAAAATGACGGAATTAGCAGTAATACCGTAAAATTTGATTATGAATATGAAGAAATTATTTTTTGTTGCTGTATTTCTGTCTTTTTTTGCCAATAGTATTCAGGCACAGGTTATAGGTCTTGAAATTGGTGATATTGCTCCCGAAATTGATCTTCCGGATACAAAAGGAAACAATATTGCACTTTCATCTTTAAGAGGTTCAATTGTATTAGTTGACTTTTGGGCTACTTGGTGTGGTCCTTGCATTAAAGAACAACCGGAACTTTTAAAATTATACAATACTTACCCTGAAAAATTTTCGATTTACGGAGTTTCCCTTGATACAAAAAAACCGGCCTGGACAGGAATGATAACAAAACTAAAACTTCCGTGGGCACAGGTAAGCGATTTAAAATATTGGAGCTCTCCTGCAGCTACGGATTATATGGTACAAGCTTTGCCTTATAACTTTTTGCTTGACAAAAACGGAATTATTCTGGCAAAAAATATCCATGGCAATCAATTAAACCAATTACTAAAAGAATTGATGCCTAATTAATCTTTTATGAATTGTAAAGCTTCGCAAAACTTTTTCTTCTTCAACGAATTATTGCTGTTGGGAGAATTTTAAAATCTAAAACCACTTTTACTTATATTTCTAAAATAGCTGTCATTTTATTTGGCAGCTATTTTTTTTATCATTTACTTTGCGCTTCAAAGTACTTTATTTACATCTGCAAATATTTAAAATGAAAAAGACAAAATACATATTTCTGGGGGTTTCTTTCCTGATAAGCTTTAGTTGTGCTTTATATGTCACTACACTTATTTTTCCGATAAATTCTTTATCGAAAACTAAATCGGTAAGCAGTGTTTCTGGTAAAATCCATGATGGTGATCTTATTTTTCAAACTTCAGAGTCACGTCAGTGTGAAGCAGTAAGAATTGCAACGAAATCGAAGTTTTCACATTGCGGAATAATCTTCTTTATTGAAGGAAAACAATTTGTGTTTGAAGCTGTTCAGCCTGTAAGAATAACTCCATTAGAAGATTGGATTAAACATGGAAAAGACAGTAAATATGTCATTAAAAGATTAAAAAATGCTACCACTATTTTGGATGCAGAGACTCTTGAAAAAATGAAGACTTACGGCAGTCAGTTTATGGGTAAAGAATATGATGCCTATTTTGAATGGACTGATAACAGGATTTATTGCTCAGAATTAATCTGGAAAATTTATAAAAATGGTGCGGGCTTAGAATTATGTGACCTTCAGAAATTGAAAGACTTTAATTTGGAAGATGAAAGAGTTCAAAAAATTCTGAAAGAAAGGTATGGGAACGATATTCCGCTTGACGAAAAAGTCGTCTCCCCTTCTAATCTGGCTGATTCTAAATTATTAATAACTGTATTTGATAACTATTAAATAACCCGTTAGTGTAATCTCTGTCAGACTGAGCGGAGTCGAAGGCTTATATCAAGGAGGGCTTCGACTCCGCTCAGCCTGACAGCTGCTTAAATTTAAACACTCGTACTACAGATTATTGTCATCCTGAGCGGAGTCGAAGGCTTTTTACTTCAAGAGGGCTTCGACTCCGCTCAGCCTGACAGCTGCTTAAATTTAAACACTCGTATTACAGATTATTGTCATCCTGAGCGGAGTCGAAGGCTTATATCCAAGGAGGGCTTCGACTCCGCTCAGTCTGACAACAGTTAAAATGACTAAAGCTAGAGCAGCTTTTTTATTTATCAATTTACTTTGAATTTCAAAGAACTTTTAAAAAACAAATAAACAATGAAAGACCATATTATTGAGAAAATGTACGAGTATACCAAAAAACCTTATCAAAAGTACTTTAAAAGAAATAAACCCTGGGAAATTGACAAAAAAGCACTTCTGAATTATCCCGAAGGCAGTTTAGGGGTTACTTTAGGAAACTTTCTTCACAAAAATAATTTTGATATTCAGCCGAAACTGGAAGATCATGACATCATTCATGTTTTAACGAATACGGGTGTTTCTGTTCGCGAAGAAATCGGAATGCAATATTATCTTTTAGGGAATGGAAAAAAAAGTTTGTATCTGTTTCTGGTCATATCATCCGGAACATTATGCTATCCTAAACATATCCATTATTTTATTCAGCAATATAAAAGAGGATCCCGTGCACATTCTTTTTACTATCTGAATTTTTCAAATATGCTGTTAATGCCAATTCAGGTTATTCAAAAAACTTTTAAAATTTAAATGTATGAAAACTATCGACAGCAAACTTTTCGACGAAATCAAATCCATTGAGTTAGCAATTGGTTCTTTTATAATTAGTACCGTTTTATTTACTTTTTATATGGTTTCAAATGAAAGTTCTAACATTTTGGTTCTTGCTTCTCCATTTGTTGTTTCAATCGTATTTCTGAATGCTATAATGCTGTTTCATTTAATCGATAATTTTATAAGACAGCATGAACAGCGAAAAGACATAGGCATTAAAATACTGATATTGTTATCTAATATTCCAATAGCACTTTTGTATTTCAGTATCATGAAACTCTGATTCTCAAAAATTAATCATAAAAAAAAAGCTATAAGTACAAACTCATAGCTTTTTAGAAAATTTTATTTGAAACTTTAATTAGATGTTGGAAGAATAATTCCTGTTTGGTCAATTAAATATAACAAAGTTGTCATTGTAGCTGCTCCAAGTTCAAGTTCTCTTTTGTTTACGGCATCAAATTTATCGTTTGCTGCGTGGTGATAATCAAAATAACGTTGTGAATCCGGTTTTAAACCTGCTTTAACAATCGCTTTGGAAGTCAAATGCTCAATATCTGAACCACTATGTCCAATTGTGAAGCTATGAACTAAATAAGGCTCAAAAAAATCTTTGAATCCTTGTATTTTTTTGAAGTTCGTATCATCTGCCTCAATAGAAAAACCTCTTGGGCTAAATCCTCCCGAATCACTCTCTAAAGCAAAAATATGATTCTCGTTTTTTTGTTTTGAAACTTCTTCATATTTAGCTCCGCCTTTTCCACCATTTTCCTCATTCATAAACAATACAACACGAATTGTATTTTTAGGTTTGTAGTTTAGGTTTTTAAGAATATGAACCACTTCCATACTTTGCACTATTCCTGCTCCATCATCATGAGAACCATCGGCTAAATCCCATGAATCAAGGTGACCGCCAACAACCATAATATTTTCAGGATGTTCAGTTCCTGTCATTTCCCCTATCACGTTATATGACAATACATCCGGTAATGTCTCGCAGGATTGTTTAAAATAGAATTTTAAAGCCGGATTGTTTTTTAAGGATTCACTTAGTAATTCAGCACCATTTGTGCTTATAGCTGCAGTTGGAATCTGTTTTTCTTTTGGCAAATCACCATAACTTTGATTTCCTGTATGAGGGAAATCGTCTAAACGCAAATTCATTGAACGAACAATGGTACCAACAGCTCCAAACTTAGCAGCTTCTTTTGCACCGGCATATCTTTGATCTACACAAGCACCGTAGGATACAAAAGTTTCAATGTTCTCAGGATTCATTGGTCTGTTAAAAAACACTATTTTACCTTTTACTTTATCTCCTAATTCATTCAGTTCTTTTATGCCCTGAACTTCAATAACCTCAGCAGTAAGTCCTGTTTTTGGAGTCGCAACAGAGCTTCCTAAAGCACAAATCGGTACTACTGATTTAACTTTACCATCCAGAATATAGGCAGTTTCCTTTTCACCACGAACCCAATGAGGCACCGTAACTTCTTGTAAGTAAACTTTATCAAGCCCTAAGCCTTCTAATTGTGCCTTACAATATTGAACAGCTTTTGCTGCATTATCAGAACCGGATAAACGGCTTCCGATATCGTTAGACAGGTATTCTAACCAGGTATAACATTTAGAATCAGTTAACGCTTTTTTATAGAACAGTTTAATGTTTTTTTCATCATTTGTTTGCGCAAAAGATGTTAATCCGCATAAAACTAAAGCGGTCAAAAGAATTGTTTTTTTCATAGAAAATAAGTATTTGGGATTTACTAAAAATGAAATAGCATCCTCATTTCTGTTTGTGATTTGGAGAATGGCAATTTCATGGCAAGATAGTAATTTTTTAAATTTAAATTAATCTGACTTTTTGATTTCTGACTTTTTCCCAATGCCATTTTCATTAAAAGCTTCAATTGTAAAATAGTATTTTGTGCCTTTGTCTAAGCCTCTGAAATCATAAGAGTTGTCTCCGTAAACCATTATGCTGTTGTATAATTTATCCAGAGCAATTCCGTAATAAATAGTATAACCGATAGCATCAGTCTGCTTTTTCCAGGAAATAATTGCGTTGCGGGAGTCTGATTTATTCCTGTTAATTTTAAAATCAGAAACCAATTTTGGCTTTTCTGCTAATCCATTTCCGAAAACCCTGAAATCTGAAACAGCGAATAATCCTGATGCATTATGAAAGTTTACCATTTTTATATAACGCGCTTTAATAGATTGGGTCAGTTCTATATAATCGTGAGGAACATCTTTATCATTATTTGATTTATCTACTACAAACGTCCAGTTTTCAGCATCATCAGACATAAAGATTTTATACTGGTAATAAATATCCATGGCTTTATTGTACTGCGTTGCTTTATGATCTGCATAATTGATTTGAAGCGCTTTGATTTCCATCTTTCTGCCCAAATCAAGCTGTAACCATTCGCCGGGATTATTGGTTTTTGCAGACCAATAGGTTTGGATATTCTCATCGGTTAAATTTGCAGCGTTATAGCAAAATTTTTCATAGACTTTTTTTCCGCCGTTATCAACCCTATGAGTTTCAACCTCCATACATTCCTCAGAAGAAGAAACTGTTACAGGTTTTTTATACGAAAGCAACATCCAACCTGAAGAAGCTCCTTTTTCATGATTCCGTTGTTGAGTAGGAAGCGTTATTGGAAAATCACCATAAGAAGTAATAGAATACATAACATCGTCTTTATCGAATCCGGCAGGAAACATATCGATACGACGCTCAAAACGGTCTTTTATAGAAATTTTGCAAGTTCCTGTATTCCAATAATTACCATAATTATCAGCAAAAGTATTTCCATGACCTGCTCCTACTACAAAACCTCCTGGTTTATAAGACATTGGATTATGTTTTTGATACACAAAAGGACCTAACGGATTATTTCCAACATGAACTCCGTTGGCATATCCTTTAAATTCAGTTGCCGGCGCTCCATATTGCATATAATATTTGCCGTTGTGTTTCGTCATCCAGGCACCTTCAATAAAATTTCCCCAAGGCGCGGGTTCCATATCATTATTAGGTCCAAAACGTTCCCAACCGTGTGCCGCAGGATTTAAGCCTGCAACCGCTTTAGCTTCGCCATAAGGTTTCTGAATATCTTCGACTTCGATTGCATCATACAATTTTGCATAATCTGCCTGATTCCCTTTTGGAAGCCAGGTTTTATAATCTACCTCAACACCAACCAGCGGTAATTTTCCACTTGAACCATAATACATATATACTTTTTTATCATCATCCTGAAAAATGGCCGGATCCCAGGTTGGGAGCATCGCAACATCTACATGTCTTGTCCATCTTCCTGATTTTGGATCAGCAGTTTTCCAGACCGGATGATCTTTTTTCCAGGTTGAACCTACGTAAAATAAAGTATCATTTACCACCCAGGCTGCTGGTGCACATTGATCATCATCTGCCGGGTGTCTTTGAAAACTGCCGTAAACAAATTTCCAGTCAGACATGTCTTTACTCCAGAAATATCCTGCCTGATTGGTTGCAAATAAATAATATTCACCTTTATACGTGATAATCACCGGATCAGCACTCGAACGGCGCGATTCCGGGATACCATTATGATTGTAAGTCGTATAATTGTAACCAATATTGATTGGATTACAATACGTTGTTGCCGGTTTATTGGGGTCAAACCATTCTGTTTTTCCATGTTTATTCTGTGCTGATGTCTTAAAATTGAAACCAATCAGTAACAGTAAAAGCAGAATTGAATATGTTTTTTTCATTTTTTTAAGTATTATTATAAGACACTGTTTCACTTCAAAATTTATTTTTCAATAGTAATCTCCGCAATCTTCTCATTTCGACGAAGGAGAAATCACATCCAATATTCGATTACAGTGCGTTCTCTCCTTGTGTGATTTCTCCTTCGTCGAAATGACAAAAAAATGCAGAACTTAACATTTTAGAGTTTTAAGTTTATAAAAAAGCCCTTCGTATAACCAGTACGAAGGGCATTACTAATCAACAAACCACTTATTTAGTTAATTCAAAACTAACTTTCTTATCGGCGTTTGAATTTGTTCCAACAAAAACATCAAACTGCCCCGGTTCTGCTACGAATTGTAGATCAGAATTATAAAATTTTAAATCTTCAACAGTGATTTCGAAAGTCACTGTTTTTTTTTCTCCTTTTTTGAGTGTTATTTTTTGAAAATTTTTCAGTTCTCTAACTGGTCTTGTTACTGAACCCACTAAATCCCTGATGTATAGCTGAACGATTTCTTTTCCATCATAATTTCCGGTATTGGTCACATCAACTGTTACTTTTAATTTTCCGTCGGCATTCATTTTATCAGATGAAATTTTCAAGTTTGAATAATCAAAAGTGGTGTAACTCAATCCGAAACCAAAAGGAAATAATGGCTCGTTTCTTTCATCTAAATAATTAGATCTGAATTTTTCAAATTTGCCTTCGGTGTTAGAAAGTGGTCTTCCTGTATTTTTGTGTGCATAATAAATTGGAACTTGTCCTACGCTTCTTGGAAAAGTTGTTGTTAATTTTCCCGAAGGGTTTACGTCTCCAAATAAAACATCAGCAATAGCATAACCTGCTTCGCTGCCCGCAAACCAAACGTTAAAAATAGCCGGAACAGCAGCGTTTTCTTCTTTTAAAACTAAAGGACGCCCATCAAATAACACTAAAACAACTGGCTTTCCGGTTTTTAGCAATTCGTTTAATAAATCTTTTTGGGCTTGCGGAATTTCTAAATTAGTACGGCTGCTGGACTCTCCGCTCATTTCTGCAGACTCTCCAAGTGCCGCTACAATTACATCCGACTGATTGGCTATTTTTAAGGCTTCGGCAATTAATTCTTCTTTCGGACGATTATCTCTATTTAAGGTTTTACCAAACATGGTGGCATTGGTTTCAAAAGTTTCATCGTAATCTAAATTGCTTCCTTTTGCATAAAGCACTTTTGCAGATTTTCCGGCAGCTTCCTTAATTCCCTGTAATAACGAAATAGATCTATCACCAATCGTTGCCACACTCCAGGTTCCTGACATATTGTTTTTGGCATCTGCCAATGGTCCGATAAGTGCAATCGTTCCTGATTTTTTAAGTGGCAATAACTGATTTTGATTTTTTAATAATACTAATGACTGTGCAGCAATTTTACGTGATTCATCTCTGTTGCTTGTTGTGAAGATTTCTGTTTTAGCTCTTTTTTCATCACAATATTTATAAGGATCCTGAAATAATCCTAAATCATATTTCGCTTCCAGAATAAGTTTAACGGCATTATCAATGGTTTCGATTGTTACTTTTTTCTCGTCTAAAGATTTTTTTAAAGTCCCAAGAAATCCTTCGCCCACCATATCCATTTCGACACCGGCATTTAAGGACATAGCCGATACCGTTTGCAGGTCACCCATTCCGTGTTCGATCATTTCAGGGATTCCTGTAAAATCTGTTACTACAAAACCTTTAAAGTCCCATTGTTTTCTTAAAACATCAGTCATAAGCCATTTATTTCCGGTCGCAGGAATTCCGTCAATTTCGTTGAAAGAGGCCATAACCGACCCTACACCTGCATCAACAGCTGCTTTGTAAGGAGGAAAATAATCGTTAAACATTCTGATATGACTCATATCGACTGTATTATAATCACGTCCCGCTTCCGGCGCACCGTATAAAGCAAAATGTTTTACACAAGCCATAATCGAATTGTTTTTTGAAAGGTCGTGTTGCTGATACCCGTTTACCATTGCTTTTGCAATCTGGCTTCCTAAGTACGGATCTTCTCCTGAGCCTTCAGAAATTCTTCCCCAGCGAGAATCACGGGAAATATCTACCATTGGCGAAAATGTCCAGTTGATACCGTCTGCACTTGCTTCCTGAGCTGCAATCTGTGCGCTTCTTTCAATTAGGTTCATGTCCCAGGTACAAGATAATCCCAACGGAATAGGGAAAGTTGTTTCGTAACCATGAATTACGTCCATTCCGAAAATCAATGGGATTTTTAAACGGCTTTTTTCAACAGCAATTTTTTGTACTTCTTTAATTTTTTGAACTGATTTTATATTGAATAAGCCCCCAACTTTACCTTCGGCAATTTTTTTAGCCACATCAGAACTGTTTGCCTGTCCTGTAGTAATATCTCCGGAAGTTGGCAAATTAAGCTGACCCAATTTTTCATCCAATGTCATTTTAGAAATTAACTCGGCTACAAACTCTGATTTTGGCTTAATTTTTACTGTATTCTTAGTGTTCTTTTTTTGAGCGTAACCCAAAACGGTGCAGCCTAAAAAAAGTATGATTAATTTCTTTTCCATATTAAATAATTTGTTTTTTATGTAAATCGCCATTGTTTTATTCTTATTTTAATTCGGAACAATGGTGATTTTTCATCCTATGGTATTTATACGTTATGATTGTTTTTGGATGAATGACTAAAATCCGTATTTCGTTGATGTAAATCCAAGTTTTGTTAAACCTTGTTTAGTATCAGATGCGTTCATAAACAGTTTCCATAACAGACCTGAGCGATAATTTTCGATCATGGGCGCAATCGTTCCCTGATCGATAGCCAGATAGCGAGGTGTTACCCAATTGTATTGAGGTGAAAAAGCATCGTAAGGCCCTGCTATTCCAACATATTTTGCTTTATTTTCATCGTATAAATAATGAAGGAACTTCATTGATTCTGTTGGTGTATATGGAAAAGAAGACAAGGCCGCAGTTGGCGAAATTACACCTGTATCGTTATTTGGCTGATGTGCCGTATAACCCGTTGTTCCGTCAGGGTTACGGGTATAACTTGCAGTTAGTCCCCAACATTTATCTGAATAGTCTTTCCATCCTTTTGGGTTAGCGATACTATACTGAACCATTATTTTAGCGTGGTTTTGTGTTAATTGCCAATAATCAGCATATTTATCTTTTAAATTATTGGGGTCCAACCCTAAATAGGAATAATGTGACCAGAACATTGGGCCAACATTTCCTGTAGCTCCATTATAATTGAACACGACAGGTAATCCATATTGAGAAGAACTGTTTACAATAGCTCCGTTTCTTGCCCATGCCTGATGATAGGCTTCGGCTGAAATTGGGTGCGTTGGCGAAGATGCTGCCATTACATAAGTTATAAGACATTCGTTATAACCTTCTAATTTAAAATTCATTTCCCAGCCATAATTAGGCGACCAATGCCAGTATAGAGCATTTTCTCCTTTGGTATACCAATCCCATTCGACCCCTTTCCAGAGTTCATCGGCTTTGACTGCTAATTCTTTTTCAGCTGTGCTTCCATTTTTAAAATATTCCCTAATGGTAATTAAAGCCTGGCAGACAAAAGAGGTTTCTACTAAATCTCCCCCGTTATCTTTGGTTCCAAACGGAATTACCTTACCTGATGTATGATCCATCCAGTGTGGCCACGCTCCGTGAAAACGATCTGCATTTTCAAGAAAAGTTAAAGCAGTTGTAAGTCTGGAAACAGCTTCAGCCCTTGACAAAAAACCTCTTTCTACACCTACAATAATCGTCATTAAACCAAAACCGGAACCACCTGTAGTTATAATATTTGACTCAAAATCAGGATTTTCTGTAAGATATCTTTCGCGGGCTAATTTTGAATTAGGGTCTGCATAATCCCAAAAATATTTTATTGCATCTTTTTGAACCTGATCCAATGCCTGCGTGTCCGTTAAAGGTGTAGTTGGATTTGTTGGCAATGGTGTTCCTCCACTCGTTCCTTCCGGAGGAGGAGAAGAGCAGGAATTAAAAGCATTCAAAAGAATAAGGATATATAAACTGATTTTCATTTTTATAAATTTGTCAAATTGCATTAAAAAACACACCTGGACATTTTCAATCCAGGTGTATTTAGATTTATCTTTTGTCTTTTTCTAATTTATATAAGGCTACAGCTTCATTATCCGTTAATGCTGCATCATAAATTCTGAATTCATCCATTGATCCTGTGTAGTTAAGCATCCAGCCATCAGGACTGCCCCAGGGAGCACCCAAATGCTGTTGATATCCTCCAATGATGAATTTTGATACTTCAGAACTTGCCAAATCACCAAAACCGGTACCTCCGGTAGCAGGATCACTGGCATATCTTTTAGCTATGGATGCGGGTAAATCCAGTTTTTGTCCGTCAATATACATGCTGTAAGTAGAACTTGTTCCGTTATATGTCCATATCACATGCTTCCATGCACCAAACATATTATTCAGAACATTAGCCCCTCCATGCTCAATAAACTGACCTGACCAGGGAATACTTGGTGTCACATCTTTTTGAATATGATTTTTCATCAACATGGTAGTTGCGGGACCAGTGCCTTCTATTAAAGTGAATATATTCCCCCAAAAATCTGTTTTTTTAGGAAGCATAAATAAAGATTGGGCTCCTCCGGTATGTGGTTCTGTTTTAATCCACATTGAAACTGTAATGCTTTTTAAATTTATTACAGGATTAGCAACGGTATTATAGGCAATAAATGAACTTACCGAACCTTTGTAGGCATCTCCTTTTATACCGCTTTCATACGTTACATTCGTGGCTGTTCCGTCTGTTATGTTATTTTTTGAATCCGTAATATTCCCGTCAAAACTAAATTTAGATACTAAATGTGCAGCTGCAACATCATCCGAATTTTCATAACCTCCAATCGACTCATACGGAATCGGGCTGTTTACTTTATCAATACTATCCTCGCAGCTAACAAACAATGTTAAAGCTAAAACAAAAGAAAGCAAGAAAATAGATTTATTTTTTTTCATTTTTAATGTCTTTTAAGGATTAATAACCCGGATTTTGAGATGATAAACCATCTGCTTGTTGTAGGAACGCTGCCGGAATAGGAAATAATTCATTTTTGTTTTCCGTGAAGGTTTTTCCATCTGCAGCAAAAGCAGCTTTGGCCTGACCTGTTCTAACCAAATCAAAAAATCTATCGTGTTCAAAAGCCATTTCTACCCTTCTTTCTTTCCAGATTGCAATTCTGACATCTCCTTGTGATACAGCTGGAGTATCCCCTAAGTTAGCGCGGTGTCTGACTTGGTTTAATAACGGAATTGCATCACTCGTTTGTCCTAATTCATTTAATGCTTCTGCTTTCATTAATAAAACTTCGGCATATCTCAGGTATTTAATATCCACATCCGTTTCCCATGCATCCGTGTAAGCTGATGAATAGGCTTTGTAGTTGTATCTTTCGTTTTCAACAGTTAATGGTACTACTCTGCCATCGTATAAAATTGTTCCCCTGAAAATAATAGTAGCTGCTTTTCTAACATCACCAGTTTCATATGCATTTACTAAACTCTGAGATGGCGTATTAAACCCCCAACCCCATCCACCTGTACCACGAGCGCCTTGTGTGTTAGAATATCCCTCGATTCCTTTAGCGGGTACAGCACCTTGTGCGTAAATTTCGAAAATTGATTCTGAGTCAAATTTCCCTGCTGGTCTGAACATGGAAGCATAATCATTAACAAGGGAGTAACCTGTAACTTTATTACAATTATCAACTACTTTTTGCCAATTTTTTTGATATAAACTAACTTTTGCTAATAAGGCATACGCTGCCCCTTTTGAAGCTCTTGATTTTTCATTGGCTGAATAAGCTGTTTTTTCGGGTAAGACAGCAATTGCATCATTTAAATCAGTTTCTATAAAAGCATATACTTCAGCAGATGCTTTACGGGTTAACTGCATAATCCTGTCAGCATCAGAACCCGGAACCGGTAGATGATCTACAATAGGCACTCCACCATAACATTTAACCAGAGTAAAATACATGAAAGCTCTTAAAAACTTTGCTTCACCTGCTAATCTGGCTTTTAAATTAGCATCTACTTTATCTAATTTCGGAAGGATATTTAAGGCCTGATTACATCTGTTTATTCCATCATAATTGGAAATAAAAGTACTCTCGGCAGAAGGATTAGAAGCATTATAAGTTAAAGCATCCAACACATCTTTATCAGTACCGGTATCACCCGGAGAAGATCCTTTATCTGCATCATCAGAAGTGATACTCGACAGGCCAATCCAACCAAACGAAGTCATATCCCAATTTAAAAATTTATTATAAATTGCCGTGACAAACGAAGCTGCGCCGGCATCATTATTGAATAATTCAATATCTTTTGTAGAAATAGATTCTGTTTGATCTACATCTAAATAATCGTCTGCACATCCTGTAAAAAAGAATGCTGATACTACAAACGTTGCTATATATATTTTTTTCATAATTTTAAAATTTTAGGTTAGCACCCATTACAAATGATCTCAAAGTTGGATAAGCATTCAACTCAACTCCTTGAAGGTTGTATGGATTACCGTCATCATTTAATTCCGGAGAAAATCCTGAGAATTTCTGGGTAATAAATGGGTTAATTGCATTTACGTAGATTCTGCAAGAGCTAATAAAACCACCTTCAGGCAAAGGCAATTTATAGCCTACTGTAATATTATTTATTCTGAAGAAATCACCTGACTCTAAGTAATAAGTTGAAGCTACTGGCACTTGATTGAAAGGTGCCGGATTTGAAGCTGTCAAATTATTTGGTGTCCAAAAATCTACTGCAAGAGACTCTTCTATGTTTTCACCAGAAAAGCGTTGTGCTTTTTTACCATTATAAACTTTTGCTCCATTTGTTCCGTAACCATCAACAGAAAAATCAAAGTTTTTGTAAGCAAGACCTAATGTTACTCCGTAATTCGATTTTGGTAAAATTGAACCAGCGTATTTTCTATCCGTATTAGTGTTTAAAGCATCTTGAGTTACTTTATCACCTGTAGCATTGTAGTACAACATTTTTCCATTTGAAGCATCAAAACCTGCATATTCATACATATAAAAACTTCCTAACGGCTGACCTATAGAACTGTTATCTAAAATTTTAGTGTTTTGTCCGTTTCCTAAATTTCCGCCATCTTGTATTTTTAATTCAACATCTTTTAATCCTGTAAGTTCATTTTTATTGTTCGAAAAATTACCACCGATCCAATAATTAAAATTTTCCCCTATTTTATCATCCCAACGCAACGAAATTTCATATCCTTTATTAGATACTTCACCAACGTGAGCAGGCGAAGCATTCCTAATTCCAGATGTAAAATAAGGTATAGTATTTAAAATTACATTTGTTGTTGTTTTATCATACACATCAAAAGTTCCTTTTAATCTATTATCTAATAATTCAAAATCAAGACCTGCAGACGTTTCTTCTGTAATTTCCCAAGATAAACTAGGATCAATTTGTGAGCTAATAGTTGTTCCCTGATTTAAAATAGAACCACCTAAATAAGCATTTTGACCAGAGGTATAACTTTGGTTATTAAGAGGTACATTTTGATTTCCTAAACGTCCCCAACCTCCTCTTAATTTTAACAAATTGATTGTTTTTGAATCTGCCAGAAAAGCTTCTTTAGATATAACCCAACCTAAACCAAAAGCAGGGAAAGTTCCCCAACGGTAATCTTTACCAAAGTTTGAAGATCCATCACGTCTAATAGTACCTGTAAGCAAATATCTATCCATCAATTTGTACTGGAAACGACCTAGATAAGATGCTAGTTTTATTTCGTTAAAAACTTCATCCTTATAACTAGTAACATTAGCAGCATATTCTACGTCTTTTAACCCCCAATAATTAGCATTTGAATCAACATTTTTACGCACAATGGTTAGTTTCTCTCTATTCCCTTTAACACTGGTTTCTATACCCGCTGTTACTTCTATATCATGAATTTCAGCAAAAACTTTGTTATAAGTTAAGTAGTTTTGCAAGTTCCAATTGTAATATTGTTCTCTGCCTTTAGTTAATGTATTTAAGTTCGCATTTGGAAATTCTTTTGCATAATCGCTTTCAACTTTATTTGGATTTGCAGCCAACCAAATATTTTTATTATCTGCATAATCATATTGTTTCCAGCTATAATATTCCCCATTAAATTGAGACGTGAATTTTAATGATTTCAAAATCTCATAATCCAATTTCAAACCTCCCTGAAGCATAATACTTCTTTGTTCTTCATTTTTAAAATCTAATTGTGCCACAGGATTACCAACATTGTTAAATGCTGAACCTGTTTGACTAACGAAACCATCCGGACCAACTCTTGACACTCCATATTTCCCATCGGCAAAACGAACAGGAACTAATGGTGATTGTTTATAAGCATTTGTAAAGGCATCTAATGGCTTAGGTGTTGATTTGGCAGAGGTAAAACTAAAGTTTTGATTTAAAGTCAGTTTTTTAGAAATCTTATATTCATTGTTATTTCTAAAAGTAGTACGTCCATAATCCAATCCGTTTAAGATTGCCTTTTCTTCGTAATTTCCTAAACTGAAAAAATATTTAATACTTTCAGTACCTCCAGAAACAGAAACGTTGTTTTGAGTATAACTCCCTGTTCTGGTAATTTCGTCAAACCAATCTGTGTTTACAGGCTGATCTTGTGAAAAAGTAGTAGTCTGCAAAGCCGAGTTGGTATAATGTGCATACTTGTTACTTCCAGCCATTTTTACCTTTTTTAAAGGCTCTCTTACTCCTGCAAAGCTTTCAATTTCTACAGAAACTTTATCTCCTTTGCCCTTTTTGGTTGTAATGATGATAACTCCATTAGCAGCCCTTGTACCGTAAATTGCTAATGCAGAAGCATCTTTTAGAATATCATAAGAAGTAATATCATTTGCATTAATATTATTGATATTTTCTGTTGGCATTCCGTCAACAATAAATAATGGAGTTCTTCCTCCTAGTGCAGTACCCAAACCTCTAATTACTACAGAAGGCGTACTTCCCGGCAAATCAGATGAAATTACCTGAACACCAGCTGCCTTACCTTGTATGGCTTGTGAAGCATTCAATACTTTAGTTTTGGTAATATCTTCCCCTTTTAAAGAAGTAATTGCAGTTGTATTGTCAATTTTTTTTCTGGTACCGTATCCAATTACTACTACTTCTTTTAAAGCGGTGTCACCAGATTCTTTTAGTGTAACTGTCATTGTTTCTGCTGTTGCCGGAACAGAAACAGCATCAAAACCCAGCATAGAAAACTTTAAAGTCTCTCCAACTTTAGCATTGATTGTAAAATTACCATCGAAATCCGCATCAGCAGATGTTCTGGATTGTGGTGCACTAATAACAGCTCCCGGAATTCCCATTCCGCTACTGTCTACTATTTTTCCTTTGATTGTCTGTGCGGACATATAAGCCGGAAGCAGCAAGAGCACTAAAAAGCTAAAAATAATTTTTTTCATACAGTTTGTAATCGTTTAAGTTAGTAGAGCCAAATTAAACAATTACATCGTTGTAGTACATCAAACACACTACTACACAGATACATCATTATGTTAAAAAATAAATATAATCCACTAAAAATCAAACATATAAATGTTAAATTAATTTTATTAACATAACCTTATGATGTAGCAATGATGTATTAGAATAAAACAAAAAAAGAAGGATAAAAATAAAATATGTTTAAAAAACCATCATAAATCTTATATACTTAATAAAAACTTTGAAAGATTTTCTTCCTGTGAGAGATTTAGTTTCTTTCTTAATCGATATCTGTGTAATTCTACTCCTCTAAATGAAATATTCATCAGGGGAGCGATTTCTTTAGAAGATAGATTCATTTTAAGATAAATACAGAGTTTTACATCTTTTGGAGTCAGGATTGGGAATTTTTTAGAAAGATTGATGATAAACTCATTATGAATTTGATTCAGGTTAGTCTCAAAAATTTCCCATTCATGTTTATTGACTTCATTTATCTTAATTGCTTTTTTGATTTCGCTTTTAAGCTTGTTAAAATCTTTTTCAGAATCAAGAATGTTCTGAATGTTTTCAATCATTTCACTTTGCTTTGCAATAGATAAAGATTTCCCTGCAACTTCAGAAGATTTTGTCTGTAATTCCAATTCCAATATGTGTTTTTCGTATTCCTGGATATTCAGTTCATTCTCTGCTTTTAGTTCCATTTCCAGAATTTCCCTTTGATGCTTTAATTCTTCAGCCTGCAATTTCAATTTTTGAGTATAGCGGAACTTGTTCCATTTGTAATAAAAAAACAAAACTGCTCCTATCACAAGTAAATACAATAAAATCATCCAAAAAGAAAAATACCAAGGCTGCGCCACTTTAAAACCGAATTCTGTTACTTTTTCGTAACTGGCTCCATCATGTTTGTAAATAACAACCGAATGATAGCCACTGCTTAAGTTATTGAGTCCAATTAATCCATCAGAAACCGGAATAAAATCTTTGTTTTTATTGATTTTATAAAATAAATTCGGCTTGCTTGCTCCATAAATTCCGGATATTACATTGACTTTTAATTCTGTGTTGTATTTTATTTTAGAATCATATGGCAGCAGACCTTCATTATTAAATGCCTCAATTTTAACATCTGTATTTTGTTTATTTTCATATTTCAACTGAAGAGAGATAAATCCGTCATCCAGATTTAATAAATAATGATTGTTTGTTTTAAAAATTCTCAGATTATCATTGATAAGCTTTCCTTTATAATATTTTTCCTGAATGATATTCCAGAGGAATTTATTTCCTTTTGCATAAATATGATATAAAATTCCATACTGAAGGACCATAAAATGATCTTCATCAATTGCTACAACATCAGTTATATCTTTAAAATTGGTATTAAACAACTCATTTTCTTCAAGCTTGTTCGTAATTGAGTTATAAGTATACCATGAATTATTGATAAGAAAAAGGATTTCTTTTCTAAACTCAAAGATCTTAACCCCAAAATCATTTTCTATCTTACTTTGCTGGGTAATATTTTCAATCTTTTTAGTCTGATAAACATCATTATATAAAACGCGGTACAAACCACGGTAATTATCTGCCGCAAAAATTTCATTCTTTTTATTTTGAGCTACATATTTTATAGGTTTCGAAATATCTTTAATGATTTTATAGCCAGATAAATTTGATAAGTCATCATATACTAAAATTCCACTATAAGTTGATTGAAAACAGGTATTGTTAATACTGCTTTTTGATAAATTCCAACCTCCGCTTATATTATTAGTTTTAATAAGTGAGCCATTATCATAACAAAAGGTCCCATCGTTATGACCAATGATGTATTTATTGTCAATTTTTGTAATATTCCAAGCCTGTCCCTGCGTGTTTGGCATCATCTTGAATTTGCCTGAATCAAATTCAAAAATACCATGGTTTGAAGCAATTAAATATCCTTTGCTGGTTGTTGCTACAGAATAAACAGAACCTAAAATTCCTGAATTATCATAAAAAATTGATACTGGCGAATTTACTTCCACATGGGCAATACCGTTATCTAAGCCAAGCCACAAATCATTTTCTTTATCTAAACCAATGCTTAAAACTGAGTTATTCATTAATACATTGTTCCGATCAATATTTTTAAAGGTATTTGTTTTGAAATCATAAATAAAAACACCTCTGTTTCCTGTGCCTACCACCAATTTATTATTTTTAATAAACTTGGCTACATTAATTGTAGCTGTTTTTAAGATTTCATTTAATGGGTTGTTCCAAGGTCTTAAACCTTCATCATTTTCAACAATAAAAATTCCTTTTTTCTGAGTGAAAATATAGGTATTGTTTTGATATTTTTCTATGGCATGAACAACACATTTTTTCAGGACATTCCATCCTTTTGGATTAGTGATTCTCGTGTTGTCCATCTTAAAAACACCTTTTTCTACAGAAGCAACATAAAGATTCTGATCAACTACAAAGCAATAGGATATTAAAAATGGAAATCTGATTTTTTGAATGTGTTTTCCATCGTAAATAAAAACATCATTAAACGATTGGAAATAGATCGATCCATTGAACCTGAAAATTTTCCAGATTTCTTCGTTGTCTTTTTCATCGAATAAACGCAGTTTTTTGGTGATCGAAACATAGTGCATTTTACCTTCTTTCCGGTACCAATAACCAAATTCTTTATAAGAACCTGAATAAATTTTATCATCTTCAATCATAATCGAACGAATGATGGTCTTGTTGGGAAGCGTATATTTCTCCCATATAACGCCGTCATATCGTAATAAATAATGATTATTGGCAAAATACATCGCATTATCCTTTCCCTGAACGACATTCCAAATTTGATTGTCTCCCTGGTAATCTGATTTATTATAATTTTCTACGAAAGGAAGCAATTCCTGAGCTTGAATTTGAAAAGTGATGAAAAAGAAGAAAAATAATTTTGGAAGTATCGATTTCAAAATATTCGGATTTATATTCAAATATACTGACAAATATTTAAATTTAAGACATAAAAAGCTTCCCGATTGAGAAGCTTTTTTATAAATACGAAGACAATATTTTAATTCTGAAGTAAATGATAAACCTGGTTCGCAATTTCAAATTCTTCATCAGTTGGCACGACTAAAATTTTTACTTTTGAATCCGGCGTATTAATCATTCTGTTTTCTTTAGAACGTATTTGATTTTTATCATCATCTAATTCAATTCCGAAATAACTCATATCTGTACAGACTAATTTTCGCATATAAGATGAGTTCTCTCCTATTCCTGCTGTAAAAACAATAGCATCTAAACCATTTAAAGCAGCTGTGTATGAACCAATAAACTTTTTAATACGATAGGCATTCATAAACAAAGCCAATTGGCATTCTTTGTTTCCTTTTTGGGCATGGGATTCAATATCACGCAGATCGCTATAACCTGTAAGTCCCAACATTCCGCTTCTTTTCTGAAGGATATTGTTGATTTCTTCTAAAGAAAAACCCAGTGTATTCGACATATAAAAAATAACCGACTGATCAACATCTCCGGCCCTTGTACCCATTATTAACCCGTTTGTAGGACCGAACCCGAAGGAATGATCAATACTTTCTCCATTTTTTATGGCAGTCATGCTACAGCCGTTTCCTAAATGAATCGTAATGATATTTTCTGCTGGATTATGTAATCCTTTTAAATAATGAATTGCCTGTTCTGAAACATATTTATGACTTGTTCCATGAAAACCATATACACGGATTCTGTTTTCCGTCAGAAGCTCATTCGGAATTGCATATTTATAAGCAACTTCGGGCATTGTTTGATGAAAAGCAGTATCAAAAACTGCAATTTGATGTGCGGTATCAAAAATTTCTTCAGCTACATTAATTCCTTCTAAATTAGCCGGATTATGCAGGGGAGCCAAATCAAAAAGCTGTTTTATTTTGGCTTTTACCTTTTCATCAATTTTTACTGTTTCTGTAAAAGTGCTTCCTCCATGTACTACACGATGCCCAACAGCGGCAATTTCAGAAGTCGATTTAATAACTCCTTTTTCTGGATTCAAAAGCATATTGGCAACTTTCTGCAAACCAATTTTATGAGTGCCTATCGGCAATGTTTCCTCATACGAATTTGATGATGCCTTGAAAGTAACATTAGAACTTTCAAGCCCAATTCTATCAATCATGCCTGTACAAATTACTTTGTTTTCCGGCATAACCATTAATTGATATTTTATTGATGAACTTCCTGAGTTTATTATTAATATTTTCATTGTTTTATATTTCTTTGTGTGATTTTTCAACGCGGATGACACGGATTTGCTAAAGCAAAAGCACAGATAAAAACTGATTTTTTATTTTTAACAATATGTCATCCTGAGCGGAGTCGAAGGCTATTCAACTAAAAAGGACTTCAACTCCGCCTGACATAAATTTTTAATTAATTAAAGACCCTGCGCCTGAATCGCTGTAATGACTACAGTATTTATAATATCATCTACTGTACAACCACGGCTCAAATCATTTACAGGTTTGTTCAATCCCTGTAACATTGGACCAATGGCCAAAGCTCCGGTTTCACGTTGTACAGCCTTATAGGTATTGTTTCCTGTATTTAAATCCGGAAAAATAAGAACACTCGCCTGCCCTGCAACTTCAGAATCCGGCATTTTACTTTTTCCGACAGCGCGATCAACTGCTGCATCATACTGAATTGGCCCTTCTATTTTTAAATCCGGACGTTTTTGTTTTACAATTTCGGTTGCTGCACGAACCTTATCAACTTCATCTCCTTTTCCTGAGGCTCCGGATGAATAAGAAAGCATTGCAATTTTAGGTTCAATTCCGAAAGCTAAACTCGACTCTGCAGATGAAATAGCGATTTCTGCCAATTGTTCTGAAGTTGGGTTTGGATTAATCGCACAATCACCAAAAACCGAAACACGATCTTCCAGACACATAAAAAATACAGATGAAACTATCGAACAATTTGGTTTTGTTTTAATGAATTGTAAAGCTGGCAAAATAGTATGTTGCGTAGTATGTGCCGCTCCGGAAACCATTCCGTCAGCGTGCCCTTTATAAACCATCATTGTTCCAAAATAAGAACCATCTTCCATCAGATCCCTGGCAATTTCAAGGGTCATTTTTTTTGCTTTTCGCAGCTCATAATAAGTATTTGCGTAGTCTTCATAATTTTTGGATTCTTTAGGATTTATAATATTTACTTTCGAAAAATCGAATGTGATTCCTAATTCCGTGATTTTATTCTCTATTTGTTTTTTGTCACCAATAATCGAAATATCAACTACATCCATCGCCAGTAATCGTGAAGCAGCGATAATGATTCTTTCATCATTCCCTTCCGGTAAAACGATATGCTTCCGATGTTGCTTCGCTCTTTTTACCATATTATACTGAAACATTTTGGGCGTCATGCCTTCAGCCTGAAAAGTTATCAATCTTTCAGATAAAGCTTGAACAGTAACGTACCTTTCAAAAGTACTGATTGATGTTTCAATTTTATGGGTGTTATTGGCATAGATTTTTGATTTTATAGCTCCAATTCTATTGGTAATATTATAAGTTCCCCCATCTACCGAAATAATAGGAACAATAGCCGAAAGTCCTTCAATAAGTTTAAGAATACTTTCTTCGGGAATGATATTTCCGGTTAGAATAATTCCGGAAATCGTTGGGTAATTAGCAGATTCATTGGCTTGTAAAGCACCTAATATTATATCTGAACGATCACCCGGCGTAATTACTAATGCATTATCCTGCAGGTGAACCAGATAATTATGTAATTGCATGGCTCCTACGCTAAAATGTCCGATTTCGTTGTTCAGATAAGTACTTCCAAAAAGTACTTTCGCATCCAGTTCATTAACAATTTCCTGCATCGTCGGATTATTTAAACTCGAAATCAACGGAATCGTATTGACCAATACATTGGCAGGCAAACTTTTTTGCAATCCCTTTGTTACCAGTTCTATATTTTCCGGTTGTACTTTATTGGCAAAAACCGACAAAACTTCTACTTCTTTTATTTTAAACGAATCGTAAACCAGGTACAGGCTGTCTACCAGTTCATCTAAGGTTTTCCCAACTCCCGAACCCACAATAATAGTGGGTATTCCGAGGTTTTTAGCAATTAAAACATTCAGGTCTAATTCTATTGAAGTACCCTCACCTGTAAAGCTGGTTCCTTCAACCAAAACAAAATCAAAACGTTCTTCGAGTTTTTTATATTTTTCGATAATCAAATCTAAAACCTCACCTATTTTACCTTTATTTTTCTTTTTAATTAATTTACTTTTTGTAATCGCATAAGCATCTTCAAACTTAATATCAAGGTTAAAATGCGACAGTACTGTTT
Organism: Flavobacterium sp.; assembly: GCA_039931915.1. Classification (GTDB taxonomy): domain Bacteria; phylum Bacteroidota; class Bacteroidia; order Flavobacteriales; family Flavobacteriaceae; genus Flavobacterium. Next base: position 56,028 of record JBDTRA010000022.1, read on the forward strand.
CGATGTGATTGTCTAATTCACCATCAATAAAATCTTCTACAATGGGCCTAAAATAACCTACTTTGGCAGTTTTACCAATCAGGATACTCATCAAACCAAGGGTAATAATCGATTTTCCGCTATTCTGATCGCTTGTGGCTATGTATATTGCTTTACTCATAATTTATAATTTTGAAATCGTATTTTTTAATGGGGAACAAAGTTAAAACCAACGTCTTTTTTTGAAATAAACAATTAGGGCAATAACCAGCAAAAACATGATAAACATAACAATAAAATAGCCATTCTCTGTTTTAAGCTCGGGCATATTTTCAAAATTCATCCCGTAAACGCCAACAATAAAAGTAAGCGGAATAAATATGGCCGAAATAATTGTAAGCGTTTTCATGATTTCATTCATTTTTCGGCTTTGCTCAGAAAAATAAAAATTTGAGGCACTTTCCAAAGAACTCATATCCGACTCAATCTGCTCCAGAAGTTCCAGGCTTTTTTGATGTAATCGTATAAAAAAATTAAAGGTTTCTTTTTCTATTCCATTATAGGTATCATCATCTTTTATTGTTTTTAAATAATATAATGAATCCCTGAGCGGAACAATTGAGCGTTTTAAAAAATTTAAATTATCACGGTGATTTTCAATCTTTTCCAGAATAATCGGTTTGGCTTCTTTTTTGGTCAGGTTAATTAGTTTTTCAACTTTATCTTCCTCATCTTCCAGTGTAATGTAAAAATTCTCCATTACAGCGTCTAATAATAAATAAAGCAGGTAATCTACTTTTTTAGTTCTTACAATTCCTTCATGAGTACGAAGGCGCTCCCGGATATGGGTAAAGAAATCGCTTCGTTTTTCCTGAAATGATATTAAGATTCCGTCTTTCAAAATAAAACTAATCTGTTCAGCGCTGATATTATCTGAATATTCAGAGGGTAAAAGTGATTTTATATTAAAGAATAAAGTATCGTGTTGTTCCTCTAATTTAGTTCTCTTAGTTGTATTTAAAATATCAGCCAAAAGAAAATCATCTACTTTAAAATGAGCTCCAATAGTTTTAATTAAATTGAGATCATTTAATCCATGAATATTCAGCCAGTTATTTTTAGTATAATTGATACAGGTATTTAAAGCCAGAATATTAAATCTGTCATATTCAATCACATCAGTATCGTCGTATACAAAAAGCTGCATCTCCGATTGATGGTCCTTATGCGAGCCGGTATATTCTAAACTGGTATGTTGCAACTTTCGCCCTTTCTTGTATTTTATCTTTCTCATTCATAATTCATTTATATAGTAATATTACAAAAAAGATTCTGAAAGAGAAATGACAATTATCATTTTGATAGGAAGAAATCCTAAGATAATTCAAAATAATAATTACTTTTAAAGAATCAATGTGTTTAGAATTCATTTGAAACAAAAAGCTTAAGAATGGTACACAAAATAAAAATCTCAATTCCGGAACCTTGTCATGAAAATTGGCTTGAAATGACTCCTACAGAAAAAGGAAGATTTTGTGGCAATTGTCAAAAAAATGTCATTGATTTTACAAAATCATCTGATAGGGAAATTCTTTTAGCCTATAATAAAACCGAGAACATATGCGGACAGTTTAAAGTATCACAATTACAGAGAGAGATCAGCATCCCAAAGGAAAAAAAATGGATAATTGCAGCTGCATCAATGATTGCCTTTTTAGGATTAGGAAATCAAACTGCTAAAGCACAAGGAAATATAAGAATAAGAATAGAACAAACGGATAAAAAATCAATACAAGCTAGTAACAATACAGAAATAGAAATTGAAGGAAAAATTTTTCTTGGCGAAACAAATCCAAATTTCGAAGAAGTAAATATTTTTATCGATGGTAAAATATTTCATCCTGATTCAGACGGAAAATTTTGTATAAAAGCAAATAAAAATGTCTCCATATCAATTTATAAAGATGGATACGTTAATTACTTTGCTAAAATTTATAACTCCGGTAATTTAGGTGCTATTGAATTAGAAAAAGAAAACGGCAAAGAAGAGTTTATTGTTGGCGGAGCTTTTGCTGCAAAAAGAAGTTTTTGGTATCGTCTTTTTCATAAAAATTAAATCATAAAAAAAACCGGGGCATTTCTGACCCGGTTCAATTTATAAACTAAAAAGTAAATTATTTTACTTCTTCGAATTCAACGTCTTCAACATTGTCACCTTGAGACTGCTCTTGTTGAG
>JBDTRA010000023.1:0-57704 GCA_039931915.1 Flavobacterium sp.
AACTAATATTTATGCTTAATTTTTGCTTCCCCTCAGGTTTTCGTCTTGATCCGTATTGATTTCTATTTAAATAGAAAACTAAAACTGCTTTAAATCAAAAAAGCCATCCACAAAAGTGGAAAGCTTTTCATTGGTCTAACTACTAAACCGAGCTACGAGTTACAAAGTCGCAGCAAACAACACAACTAATTTTAGATACCGTATTTGGGCAAAAAAGCCTCTCTGTTAAGAAAGGCTTCTCCCAATATTGCGGTCTGGACGGGACTCGAACCCGCGACCCCATGCGTGACAGGCATGTATTCTAACCAACTGAACTACCAAACCTCTGCGTTATTGCGGTTGCAAAGATAGTACAGAATTTCATTTCTGCAAGTGTTTTGCTAAAAAAAATCGAATAAACTTTTAAATCCTTAGCCAAAGTTTTGTTTTTCAACCAAATATGTCGTCAGTATTTTTTCGAAATTATCCCCCACATTTACCGGAACGTACTTAATTTGGTTCTTTGCACATGTTAAAGCTAATTTTTTAAAGTATTCCCCTGCCCTTTTTTCATATTCTGTTTTTACATTATCAGCAAAAATAGACACTTCTTCACCTGTTTCCAGGTCAATAAATTTTCTTGGCGTATTATCAAAGTCGAATTTCAACTCTGTGTCATTATCTACCACATGAAACAAAACTACTTTATGTTTGTTGTGTTTTAAATGCTGCAAGGCGTTAAAAAGCTTTTCATCATCTTCTGACTGGAACATATCCGTAAACAAAACAATCATTGAACGACGGTGCATTTTCTCTGCAATTTGATGCAGATAGGTAATCGTGTCCGTGCTTTTTTTGACTTTTGGCTGTTCTAATAACTGTTCTAATTTATTGAGCAGCATTCTGTGATGGCGATCACTTCCTTTTTCCGGAGCATAATATTCGTAACTGTCCGAGAAAACACTTAAACCCACGGCATCACGTTGTTTCTTCAGAATATTCATTAAAACTGCCGATGCTAAAACCGAAAATCCAATCTTTTTTTCATAAAAAGGCTGATTCGATTTCAGTTCCGGATAATGCATCGACGATGAATTATCTACAATAATATGACACCGCATATTGGTTTCTTCCTCGAAACGTTTGGTGTACAAACGATCCGTTTTGGCGAATAATTTCCAATCGATATGTTTGGTGCTTTCTCCGGCATTATATACTTTATGCTCAGCAAATTCAGCCGAAAATCCATGAAAGGGACTTTTGTGCATTCCGGATATAAAACCTTCCACAACCTGATTCGCCAGCATTTCGAGATGCTGAAAACTGGAGACCTTCTCTATTTCCGATTCGATTTTCATTCGGTATCTTTTTTAATATTTTGAGCGCGGTACAAACCGTCTGTTGCCTGCAATAATTTTCGTTTTAATATCGGACTAAAATTAGGGTTTTCTTTTAAGAATCGCTGTACTTCATCAAAAGCATATTTAGAAGAATATTTCCCAATCGTATTGCTCAGCCAGTCCTTCGGAAAGAAAATGTCTCCCGTACGCTGAATTTCCTCGGTCAAATCTAGTGAAAATCTAATATACTTTTGAGCGCTTTCCTGACGTAACGGATGATGAATATTCGCCAAGCCAACCGAAACCCAGGATTCTTTCTCCCTGTTTTTATCGTCTTTCAATGATTCCATAAAAGAATTTCGAACCGATTCTTCTTTTGATAACGATGGCAATAAAAACTCAAATCGCTTTTGTTTGTCCGGATTTGTAATTGTCGTTCTGGTTTTTTCTAAAATTTCATCCGCCTTTTCATGCTTAAATATAACCAAATTCATAGCGATATTCGTGTAATCATCTTCGTTTAATTTTAAACCCGAAATCACAACTTCCTTGTTCCAAATCTGATATAATTTGGCTTTCGCCGAATCTGAATATGCGATGGAACTGAATAAATTGAACAACGTTTTTTTGATATTGCCAGATAAATTCGTCTGTAAACGATTATACAAAATATCTTCCAATTGTTTTTGAACTTTGCCTTGTTGCTTTTCTGTCAGGAATCTCCAAAAAACAGCACTCAAATTATTAGAAGCAATTTTCAAAACCAATTCGTTTTCTTCTGTTTGAATTCCGCCAAGGAAACAATCAAAAGTTTTTTCTGGCGAAATATTCCCAATCAACATATTCTCATAAAGATTACTGTACGAAGAAGCTCTTGCAACCTCATCTTTCAAAGAAGCAATATAATTTGACTGAACTCCGTCAAGCGGAAAAACTCCGTATCCAAAACCATTATAATTGTAAATAATACTAATTGGCTTCGGTTGCCCAATCAACTCTTTCAAATTGATAGTTTTGTCTTTTATATTGACATTTACCACTTTCACCGTATCCGGATAAACCAAACCAATCTGAAAAACCTGAGGCCAGACATTATCTGATTTATCCTCGGCTTTTTGCTGAATTTCAAATTTTCTGATTCGGCTTTGAGCATCGTATTCAATTTTATCAGTAAAAATTGCCCTTCCCGATTTATTGACCCAGACTTTGCTCCATTTCTGCAGATCCAGAGGCGTTTCAGCATCAAGGATTTCAACCAGATTATTCCAATCAGCATTGTCGTTTGCATACTTCTGAATGTATTTCTGAATTCCTTTTTGAAACGCTGCTGCTCCCATCGAAGCCTCCAACTGACGCATCATAATTGGTGCTTTGTTGTAAATAATATTTCCGTAAAGCGAACCCGCATCTTTCAGATTGGCTAAATTTTGTTTTATCGGATGTGTGCCCAACGAGCGATCTTCCGCGTAAGCGCTGGCATAATGCGCTGTAAAAAACTGCAGATTATGATTGACTTTCGGAAAAATCGGATTCATGATTTTGTCTGCCATAAAATTCGCAAACACTTCTTTCATCCAGACATCATCAAACCATTTCATCGTAACCAAATCACCAAACCACATATGCGAAGTTTCATGCGCGATGAGTTTCGCCCTGTCTAATTTCTCGCTGTCGGTGGCACTATTATCCAAAAATAAAGTAGATTCTCTGTACTGAATCGCTCCAACATGTTCCATTCCGCCATACTGAAAAACCGGAATCGAAGCAAAATCCAATTTCTGAAAAGGAAAAGGATATTTGGTGTATTTTTCTAAGAAATCCAACGATTGCTGATGCAGCCTAAAAATAGTGTCGGTACTGGTTTGTAACTTTTCAGGATTGTTTTCCCGATACAGCATCGTCATTTGTAAACTTCCCGGTTTCTGAGTAACTGTGTTAAATTTTCCGGCTACGAAGGAAAATAAATAAGTGCTCATCTTATCTGATTCCCCAAAAGTGTAAGTTATAAAATCGCCTTTGTCAACTTTGGCTTTCACATCGGCACCAGCCAAAACCGACCAATCTTTCGGAACCGTAAGATTCAATTTATAAGTAGCTTTAATATCAGGCTGATCAAAACAGGGAAATAAAGTACTGGCACGATCCGGAACTAACAAGGTATAAAGAAAATCGTCATTTCGGTTTAAGGACAAATCACCCGCTATAAATGAAATCACAACCGAATTTTTCCCCGGAATTAAAGCTGTAGCCGAAATAATGATATGCCCTTTTTCATGTACAATGGGAGCATTTTTCCCGTTTACCTCCACAGATTTTATGTTTTGAGATTTCTCTTTAAAATCCAGATATAAAGGCTGACTTAAATCGGATATCGTTATCTCTAAAACTAAATTCGAATTGATTTCTTCGTCTTTATGATTCGGAATTTCAAAAGACAATCCATAAGACACATTTGAAATCTGATGCTTTCGAAAATGAGCTAATTGCTCTGAAACGCCATTATCTAAAAATGGGTTTTCTTTTTGTTCTGATTGAGAAAAACCAATCGTAATCATCATAAAAAAACCAAGAAAGCTGTAAAGAATTTTCATTTTTAAGGAAATATTAGATTCGTTAAAAATAAAAAAAAGGATTGATTTTAAAAGCCATGATCCTGTAAATAAAAAGGCCTGACTTTCGCCGGACCTTATTAACTAAACTAATTCAAAACTATAAAAAACAGAATTACTCTGTTTGCTGAAATTTAAAACTGGTATCTCCTGCATAATCAGTATTAAGAAGATTAGTCGGGAAAAGTGGAGCTCCGGTATTGTTCGCAATATAAGCATATCCTGTAATGGTTATATTTCCTGCAACAATAGGGTAGGTGGTTGCTGATCCGTCAGTTCTGTATCTTTTATACCAATCATTACTATTTCTGGTAATGTAATATTCTTTACCTTTAATAAGGGCAATTGGGGTAATCAGTTTTTCTACTGTAACGTTTGCTGTAGGTATAGATACAATTTCTGTTCTTATAGCGGTTTTGGTTGCAACATCCCATATAGTAACTTTTAAAGTAGTGTTTACATCTGGCATTTTGACAGCCAAAGCATTTATTTTTCCGTTAACTGTTGGTTTAAAGCTGAAACCAAATTCACTGAAGAATGCGTCTTTTACTTCCTCCGTTTTTTGTTCAAATCCTGAACCTGTCAAATAAGCATTAAGAGGGTTTTCTTCCGGATATGTAATTGGTTCTGGACTATCATCATCATTGCTGTTGCAGGAAACTGCAAATACAGCAAGTGAAAAAATCGCTATAATGGTTTTTAGAGATTTCATAATTATTTTGATTAGAAATGGTAGTGAATGATACTTATTTTATGATGTTAAATTCAACTCTTCTGTTTTTCTTTTTGTTTTCTTCATTGTCGTTTTTTGCAACTGGTTCTGTTTCTCCTTTCCCTGTGACCTGAATATTATCTTCGTTTAAGTCAAATTTCCTAACCAACTCTGTTTTGACAGACATGGCTCTTAATTCAGACAATTCCAGATTTTTTTTATTATCACCATCACTGTCGGTATGCCCTGTAATTTGAATTTTAATTTTCGGATTATCTTTTAGAACAGTTCCAATTTCATCAATTATTTTGGCACTGGATGGTTTTATACTAGCTTTTCCAGTGTCAAACAAAATTTCGTTTGTGGTAAAACTTCCTGTTTCCAATAACTTATGTCTTGTGTCTGCTGTAGCTTCTGCCAATCTGAAATTTGAAATATAATATTTGTCGTTTTCGTTTTGATAATCATTAATATAAAACACCACATTATTATATTTTATCTGCTGAAATGCACTGGGTAAATCCCATACTTTCTGGCCGCCAACATACATTCTTAATCTGTTTTTTTGTCTCCAAATTTGAACTTTTACCTGATTGTTATGGGTGTAATTAAAACTTGGTGTATCCATTTCGTTTGTGAGTATTTTTTCTCCCCCGGAGAAAACACTGATTTGCGTATGTCCAATTTTCCCTTCTTTATAGGTGTCGGCAACAGTTGGAATCATTTTCATAATTACTCCTTCCTTACCATTATTAAATTCATCCCATTTAGCATAATCGTTTTTCTTTTTAGTTTCGATAAATCCAATGTTTAAAGCCGAAGAATAATATGAAAACGATTCCGGGTTAACATATACTTCGAATTCCAGTGTGAAATTTTCGGGAAGTTGTTTTACATCAGTAATGGTAAAGGCTCCTTTGTTGGATAATTTTAGCCAACGTTGAGGCGTATCGGAAATTGTGACAACCTCACCACTGCTATTTGTTAGCCAGTTAACGGGAAAATCACCAACTGCATCTTGCGAAAAATCTTCGAAAACCAGGACTTTATTTCCTGGGACAAAATCTTTAGCAGATTTTATTTCTTTTGATTTTTTATCTGAAGAGTTGTTTTTGTTCTTTTTAGATTTTTTATCTGATGATCGTTCTTCATTTAATTCGTTATTTTTGGCTTTTTTACTCTTTGGATTTAAAATAACATCAGAGGCATCACTAGTTGCTTTTTCTGATTTCTCTTCCACTTTTCGATCCACAGTTCTGCTCGCGGCATCTGCTGCTTTATCGGCCAGTTTTTTAAAAAATTGCGCATGACTTTGTGAAGAGAAAAACAGTGCTGTCATTGTTATAACTATTATTTTTAAGGCTTTCATCTTAATAGAATTAATTTTTATAAAGTGTTAATTCGCCAGAAACAATTCCTTCACCTTGTAAATCGGCTACATTGTACATTTTGCCAGGTTCCAATTTTATGCCTTTCAACTGGCATTTAATTTCGTTGCCTTTAACCGAAAAAACTAATTTTCCGGACGTTGGCTGTGTATCCCAAACATTCATTTTACTATTAGATAATGCTTCTATAAAACTGACAGAAACTTCATTTTCCGGATTTTTATCTAAGGTGTAATCTTTGGGTTTGATCAGATATTCTTTTCCGTTTACTGGAAAATCTGCAGTACTAAAATTAATCGTAAAAATTTTTGCCGGATTGGTTTTGTCTTTTACAGCAATAACCAAAGTTCCCATAGTTATTACTCCGCCACAAACACCTTCTGCTGTAATTTCTTTGCCATTACAACTTAGAGTTATTTTTCCCACGCCTTCTTTGGCAATGACTTCGGTATTTTCCTGTATGTCTGTCACCACATCGTTAACGGTTGTTGCATCTTCTTTTTTACAGGAAAAAAGAATTACTATTGTTACTAAAAGCATTAAATTCTTCATCTTAATTTAGTTATAAGTTAAAAACACATCTAAAGCTTCTGAAATGGCGCTTCCACTTAAAGACAAGGTCGTTTCTATATCGTTTTTCCATACTACAGCGCGAGTAGAATGTTTTCCTGCAACATAGGTATCGCCAGCGGGTGATACCGCTATGGCATTAGCCTGTCCATACGTATTAAGAGTGACAGGAGTTCCATTTTTCCACATTTTGGCATGAGGAGGACCAGCTGTTTCTTCCATACCTGCAACGAAAACATCAGAGCCAACAACTGCTATCCCGTAACCCCATTGAAAACTGCTTCCTGAAGGAATTGGTGCTACTGTAACAGCTGTACCGTTTTCCCAATATTTAACATCGTTCCCTTGGCGTCCTACGACATAAACGTCATCCCCATTTACCAAAATAGATTCGGCTGAACAATTATTACCTTCGTTTGTGAGGTTAGTCGCCGTACCATTTTTCCAATATTTGGCTGTTGTATCGGAATTGACGTCACTATATTGAATTCCGCAGACATAGACATCGGAGCCAGAAACAAATATGCTTTCAGCATAACTGCTTTTCGTTCCGTCAGATAAATTGTGAGGCATTCCGTTTTTCCAATATTTAGCAACAAAATTGTTTCCTGATTGTTCATAGCCGGAAACATAAATATCTCCTCTGGAAACAAAAATAGAGGATGCAACAGCTAGTCCCAAATCATTTGTCAGGTTAAACAATGCTCCGTTTTTCCAGTATTTAGCAATAGAGTTTGCTTCTATGTACTCATATCCTGCCACATACACATCATTTCCTTCTACAAATATTGATGTTGCATAAGTATAATTTTTACCATCAGACAATGTAGTCCCGATTCCATTTTTCCAATACTTAGCTACAGCAACTCCGGCAATACTTTCATAACCGGCAACATATACATCTTTTACCGTTACTGGCGTTGTTATTGTAGTATCTCCATCATCATTACTGCACGAAATGGTCAATAAAGTCAAAAGTAAAAGGACTACCTTTTTTATTAGTGTTTTCATAATTTTTAGTATTTTATATAATGTTTAAAGATGCTGTAGTATTTAGCGTAAAAAGGATTGATAGACAAATGCCTTTTTTATAGACAGATGAAATTTAAATGCTTTATTTTGCCTTAGGATCATTACTTTATTACAGGAAAAAGGCAATACATTTTTCATCTTGATTAAATTTTTAAATGCGTTCGTATTCAAAAGTTGTAACTCTTGTTATACCATTCGAAGATTTTTCCGTTTTTTTGACAGGATAACCATCTTCATTATATTCATAAGTATAAGTAACAGTATTCCCAGAGGATTCACTTTTTCCTATATTATTAACAGATGTTAAAAATGATGGATAATTATAAATCATTGGTAAAGAAGTGTACGGTGATTTTTTGGTGTCATAATTAGAATACACGCTGGTATTATTCAATTGCCCGTTTGGATTACTGAAATTAATACCCGTATAAACAGAACTTCCGGTAATGTTTCCATTAGCCAAATCATAAACATATAAAGTTTTGTCATTACTGTCTGGTCTTTTCTCCAATGCCTCAATAACATTTGGAGTAGGACGGGAAAATCTTGTAGAAGAAAAAGAACTATAAGCCGATGTCCCAGTATATCTACTTACGGAAGTATTTAGTAAAGTTGTATGAGTTTCATCTTCAAAACCGTATAAATATTCAAAACCGTATGAAGATGATCCGGTATAGTCTATTTTCATCCCGACAACTGATCCATTTCCATACGTAAAAGTTGTTACCGATTGTGTTGTACCAAAACCAAGATCCCCTATTTCGATAATTTTTGTAATCTGCTTTTTATCGTCATAAGTAAATGTTTTGGTTGTTTTTTCATTAATTTCCTTTAAAAGTCTGTTTTCTTTTACTTCATGTGTTGGTGGTGATTCTGAGTTTTCATCATTGCTACATGAAATGGCAAATATTGTGATTATTAGAAGAATCAATTTGTTTATTTGTGTTTTCATTATTTTTTTTATTTTTATAAATAGTTTATAGTTAGTAATTTGGTTAATTTTAAAAAGTATATTTATAAAATTTGGCACCATTTTTTGGAGTAAAATTTGTATTGGTTAAGGTCAATCTTTCCCAATGAAAATCCCTTAATGGACTACTGCTGCCGGTGGTAAATAAATCTATATCGCCAGGTCAGTACCGTCTACTAAAAAGTTGCTTGTACTATTGTTTATTGATCCATCAGAATTAAAATTTGCAGCTTTAAAAGTAACAGCATAATTTGTTGACATATTGATAGAAACAAGTTGAAGCTTCCCATAGTGGTTTTCACTCGTTTTATATACAAAAACGGTTCCTGGCTCCCATTGTACTCCAGCTGCGGTAGTCGCAACTATTGCTGCAGTTGACATTTGACTTTCTTTAGCAATAATATCAGATAACTATATTTCTGAAAAATTAGTTGGTACTGGTATAGGATCCGGATCATCACTATTAGAACATGACATTGTAAAAAAGGTGATCGTTACCAGCGAAAGAGCTTTAAGTGTTTTCATTTTTTAAATATTTAAAGATTATTGTCTGTAAAAAGTCAGTGTTCCTGTCAAAGCACCGTTATTTGCAAAAGCACCTGTATTTCCATTAGTAAAAAAACCACTGTTAGTTTGTGGATACAACGTGATGCCTGCGAGATTTGCTGTTACCTTATTTCCATCAACAACTAGTTTTAAGGTGCCCGAAGTAGTTTTGGAATTCCAAGAAGTGAGGGTAGTCCCTGCTATTTCGGTAATGTTCATCGTAATGTGGGTAGGGTCGGTATCGGAACTATCTCCTGTCAAAATGTAAGTGGTTGTTGTAGTAGGAAGTTGTTTAATGTTAAAATACGAAGAAAACGTTCGCAAATTATTATCTGCCTGATTGGCTCCTATATAATTGGCACCTGCTGCTGATGCCCAACCACATGGCCCAACTATTTTGAATTCTTTTCCACCAGCGGTTAGGATTATGTTGGCATTTCCAGCAGTTGGTGTTTGTACAGAAGTATCATTGTCGTTATTGCTGTCGTCATTATCACATGAAATGGATAGCACACTTAGCATAGCGATCAAGACACAAGCCAGGATGTTTTTTAGATTCATTTGAAAATTGGTTTTTTTATTTTTCATGATTATATATTTTTAATTGCTGTTTTTACAACCGTTTGTACTCATATAATCTGGTATAACTATCTGTTCTTTTAGTTGGATAATCATCAGTATTGTATTCATATTGACTTGTACCAATTTCGCCTCCATTGTACTGGGTGGTTTTTATATTGTTTACTGAAGTAGGAAAAAGGAAGGCCTCAGGCAAAGAAGAAGTAGCACTTTTTTTATTATCATAAGTGTAATTTATAACTCCTGAATAAGTACCGCTCGGATTTGCATCAGTAATGTCTTTATAGTACTTTACATTAGTTATATTACCATTTCCATCATAAGTATATACTGAGCTCCGGACTAAATTAGTGGGTGTAAATTTGTAGATTTCAGTTATGACATTGCCGTTATAAGTATAGGTGTATATATCAATACCGTCTCTTCCTAATATTTTTATTATTTTTTTATTTGAATCATAGAAATATTCGCTGACTACGGAAGCACTATTAGTTCCTTCTGTTATTTTAGTAAGTGTTCCATCTGCATTGTAGGCAAAATTGTTGTCTTTTGCAGGATTATAGGCATTTCCATTTAGCTTGTAGTTTACAAGTTTATTGTCACTGTCATAAGTGTAAGTACTTATAAGATCATCATCTGTCGTTTTCAAGAGCAAATTCTCATGGGTTTCAGTTGCAGTCGAATCATCGTCTTTGTTGCAGGAAATCATAACTAACGACACCAGCATCATTCTAAAGATTGTATTAAAGATTTTCATAATTATAAATTTTAGTATTAATAAGTTCTATAACAAAGGTGTACAACTGTTTACTCTTAAAAAACCACTAATAGACAAATGACTTTTTAAATAGACGAATGAAGTTCAAATACTTATATTTGTAAAAATCAACCCTGTAAAATGAGAAAGTATAACTGTATAATTATTGACGATGATGAAATTGACAGACTTACAGTAGTTTCTTATGTCAAAAAATTCCCTTCGTTAAACATCGTTGGTGTATTTGATAATGCTGAAAAAGCATTAGCAGTAATTGAAAAAGAAAACATTGATGTCTTATTTTTAGATATCGATATGCCGGTTATAAACGGATTAGAATTTCGTAAAAAAATGATAGAAATTCCCGTTTGTATCTATATTACCGCACACCCGGAACATGCAGTAGAAAGCTTTCAATTAGATACTTTAGATTTTATAGTAAAACCTATAAAATTAGGCCGGTTTACTTATACCGTTAGCAGAATTGAAGATTATATGGAGCTTAAACTCAAAGCTAAATTATTTGAATCCAGTATTGGCGGCGACACCATTTACATTAAAGAAGGTTACGAGCAAACTAAAATAAAATTACATGACATCATGTATTTAGAAGCCTTAAAAGATTATACTAAAATTGTTACTTCAAATAAAAGGCATTGCGTTTTAATTAGTATTGGAAACCTATTAAAAGAAACACATTTTCAATCTTTTATTCGTATTCATAGAAGTTTTGCCGTCCAAAAACAGTACATTGAAAAAAAACAGGTCAATGATGTTTTGCTTAATAACGGTGTAATTATCCCAATAGGACGATCCTATAAAGACAATTTAAATTTATAAATTGAGAAAAAGGAACTCATACTTTTTTACTGACTACTTAGCTATAATCCCAATAAAAAAAACAGCGACACTAACTTCTGCATGCCAGCTGAATACTGGTATTTACTCTGAATTTTCATTCCCCTTACATGATAATACAAAAAGGCTAATTTGTTTTTTGATAGTTTATAACTGAACATGAAATTTTTGCAATAAAAAAGCTATAAATTGCAATGCTAAAATGAGTAATCATTACAATTACTATTTGATTGATAAGTCATCATGAAAAAATACATCCTTTTCCTGCTCTTTATTACGGGGTCTTTATTTGCCCAGGTTCCAAAATCGATGGACTCTCTGGCAATCTTTTTGAAAACAAAACCTCATGACACCACTTATGTACTGGCTCTCAATGAATATACTTTTTTATTGGTTCAGGAGGGAAAAACAGACGATGCAAAAAAGTCTGTCCTTGGGATGGAAAATTTGACAAAGAAACTCAATTATGGCACTGGTTTTTATAAGGTAATGAATATGAGAGGAGTGATTGAATATACCAATCAAAATCCTCAAAAAGCGATGGATTACTTCTTGGAATGCAACAAAATAATAGAAAAATATAAGCTCCCGAAAAGGATTTTTCAAAACTCATTAAACAATATTGGTATTATTTATGAACAAATTGGCGATAGAGAAAACGCTACAAAATATGCAATGAAACTGATTAATTTACAGGAGAAAAATAATTTAAGACCCTTTAAATCCAGTCCGTACAACCTACTTGGAAACAATCTTAAGTTTTATAAAAAATACGATGAAGCGTTAACTTACTTTAACAAAGCCCTTGTTATTGAAACAGAATTAAAGAATTTCTCGGGTATGGCCATTTGTGAAAACAATATTGGTAATCTGTATGATGATTTAAAGAAAAGCCAGGAAGCGATCAATCATTATGAGAAAGGGCTGAGTTATGCTGAAACCGTAAATTACAAACTTTTACAAACTGATTTGCTGACTAATGCAGGCAGGTTATATCAAAAATTGAAAAATTATGTAAAAGCCGAAAAATATCTAAAAAAGTCCGAAGTATTTTGTAGAGAATTAGAAGCTACTCAATCGCTGAAAATCGTTTGTTCAAACTTGGGGGATTTGTACTTTTTTCAAAAGAAATATGATTTATCCGAAAAATATTATCAGGAAGCATTAGCGCTTGCTAAAGAAATTAAAGATCCGGAATTTTTATATACTGCAAATGAAAATCTGTCTGAATTATACGAGGCCAAAGGCGATTACAAAAAAGCCTTTGAATACAAAAAAACGGCTGAGGTTTCTAAAGATTCCATCAATAAAATAGACATAGCCAAAAATACAGAAGACTTGCTTCGCAAATATGAAACTGACAAAAAAGAACAGGAAATAGCCATTAAAAACATTCAGATAAACAATGCCAATAAGCAAAAATGGTTTTTATTATCTGGAATACTTTTACTTGGTGTCATTGGAAGCCTGGTATTTTATCAAAGTCTAAATCGTAAAAAAACGAATGACAAACTACAAATTTTAAATGATGAACTTGATAAGGCCAACAAAATAAAAACCCGTTTTTTCAGCATTTTAAATCATGACTTAAGAAGTCCTGTTGCCAATTTAATTCACTTTTTGCATCTTCAAAAAGACAGTCCCGAACTACTTGACGAAGAAACCAGAAAACGCATGCAGAATAAAACAATTTCAGGAGCAGAAAATTTGCTTTGCTCTATGGAAGATATTTTATTGTGGAGTAAAGGTCAAATGGAAAATTTTAAACCCCATCCCAAAAACATCTCTGTAAACCAATTATTTGAAGATACTAAAAAAGTCTTTTCAGGATACCACAACATCCAATTCGAATATCATAACCCGGATAATATTGAAATTTTCACAGATGAAAACTACCTCAAAACGATCATTAGAAATCTAACCAGCAATGCCATAAACGTTTTTACAACTACTCAAAATCCAATTATTATTTGGAAAGCCTGGCAGGATAACGAAAAATCATTTTTATCCATAACCGATAACGGCCCTGGCGCAAGTAAGGAACAATTTAAAGCATTGTATGATGAAACGGAGGTAGTCGGAATTAAATCCGGTTTAGGATTGCATCTTATTCGCGATCTGGCTAAAGCTATTTTCTGTGAAATTACAGTCAATTCACAAATCAATGAAAAGAAGACTACCTTCACATTAAAAATATGACAAAAAAAGGCCTGACTTTCGCCAGACCTGTTTTATTATGAATCATAATCTTACGATTACAACAAAGCGTCTAAACTATCTGCGTAGGTTTGTTTAGGAGCTACTCCTACTTGTTTTCCTACCACTTCACCGTTATGAAAAACCAAAACGGTTGGTATGTTACGCACACCATATTTTGCAGCAAATTCCTGGTTTGCATCAACATCAACTTTTCCAACAACTACTTTACCTTCGTATTCGCTGCTTAGTTCGTCAATGATTGGACCAACCATTCTACAAGGACCACACCATGCTGCCCAAAAATCTACCATTACCGGTTTATCTGATTTTAAAACTACTTCATCAAAAGTAGCATCTGTTATTGCTAATGCCATAATAAATTATTTTAAGATTATCCCTAACTTAATCAGGGAGAACAATTTTTTAATAAGTTTTAAACTTGAGTACAAATTTAGAAATTTTAAATCAATCAAACGTCATTACCAAATTAGTTTTGATTATAAATGCATTGTCAATAATTATATTAACAGTAATCCTATTATTAATACACGATAAACTGAAAATCAATTTCTAAATAACATCCATTTTTAACTTACCTTTAATAATTGATAAAATTCCCATGAAGTTAACTTTACATAAAATAAAAACCTTTTTGCAATCTGCCCGATTTAAAAAATACGTCAGGCGCTTTGGCTTTTTTATTTTAGGATGCATTACACTCCTGCTTATTGCCAGCGGAGCTTTGTCTTTTTACTTCAATCGGAATAAAACCGAAATCATAGCCAAAATCAACACGAAAATCAACGAAAACATCAACGGCAAGTTTCATGTTGGCGATTTTCAGTATAAGTTTTTAGCGGGGTTTCCTAACTTTACGCTGGCCTTAAAAAATGTTGAACTCAAAGACAACCAATGGCAAACGCATCATCATACATTATTGAAAGCCAAAGAAATAGAAGCTCGCCTGAATATCTGGAGTCTGTTAAAAAACGAAATCAATATTCATAAAATCCTGATTAACGAAGCTGATATTTATGTCTACAAAGCCGAAAATGGCTATTCGAACGCTAATATTTTTAAACCAAAAAAGAAAAAATCTGCCGAAAGTGAGTCCGGAACCACAATTGACCAAATCGACCTCAGCCATGTTCATTTTATTTTAGACAACCACCCCGGACATAAACTATTTGATTTTGATATTACCCGTTTAAAATCAACTGTTGACTATGATGGAGACAACTGGCAAACCGATTTATTTCTGGACACCCAAATCAACAGTTTGGCTTTTAATACCGTACATGGAAGTTTTGCCAAACAAAGCAATCTCAAAGGCACTTTGACAGTTTCGTATGCAGCCGAAAAACAAAAAATTGATGTCAAAACCGGGCATCTCAAAATCGGAACAGATTACTTCGATATCAATGCTTTTTTTAATCTCGCCAAAGGCAATGCCCTTTTCAGAATCAATATCAGCACCTCTATTTTATGGCAAAATGCTTCGGATTTATTGTCCCCAAACATCAGTTCTAAAATTGACCGATTTGATTTGAAAAAAGAAATTGATGTCAATTGCGACATCAATGGGGATTTTAATGCCAAAGGAGATCCGAAAATTGTAGTGAAGACAGAAACTAAAAACAATGAACTCAGTATTCCCGACGGATTGATTACCGATTGTAATTTTAAAGCCATTTTTACCAATAATTTCAAACCCAAAAACGGTTTCAACGACGCTAATTCGGCAATTATTCTGACTCATTTCACTGGGAATTACAGGGATATTCCGCTTACAATTCCGCAAGTCGTTATTAGTAATTTAGAAAAACCAATTGCAACCGGCAGCTTAAATTCCGATTTCGATGTTACCCGACTCAACGAAATAAGCAACGACAAATGGATTCAGTTTACAGAAGGCCACGCTAATGCCAACTTAAAATTCAGGTTTGATATTGTCGATTTGTACATCAACAAACCTCGTTTTATAGGGAATGTCAACGTCAGCGATGTCTCATTTCATTATATTCCGAATGACGTTCGAGCCATAAAAACCAATGTAAAACTTGACTTTACCGAAAAAGCGTTAATTATCAGGCAAATTACCTACAAACACAAGAAAAACACGATTTTTATCGAAGGCAAAATCGATAATTTCCTGAATCTCTATTACGATGCTCCCGAAAAAATGATTGTCAACTGGAACGTATATTGCCCCAATATTGATGTTAAACAATTATTGGCGGTTTTGGCCGTTTCGCAAAAAAGAAAAGCAACGGCAAAACCAAAGAACAATACGCTTTCGAACCAACTGCGAACTGCAATCGATAAATGTTCAGTCGTTATCGACATCAAAGCCGATAAAATCAACTACAATAAACTGACTGCAACCAACACTAAAGCCACGATCCAAATGATCAATTCCAAATTATTAGTCAAAAATGGTTCCGTACAGACTTCCGGTGGCAGTGTTACTTTCAATGGGGCTTTGACACCTCTGGGCAAGAACTATACGTTCAGCTCCAACGCACAGATAAAGCAGGTTGATATTGCGCGCTTTTTAAAATCGTTTAACAATTTCGGAATCACATCATTTAATCCGGACAATATTAGAGGAAAGCTTAGCAGCACGGCCAATGTTTCCGCTTTGATTAACGGCAGAGGTGAAATGATTACCAATTCGATGCGCGGAAATCTGAATTTTAATGTCACCCAGGGTGTTTTACTGAATTTTGAACCCATTGTAAAAGTGGGCAAATTTGCTTTTCCGTTTCGCGATGTCGAAAATATTACTTTCAGCGATTTATCAGGCAATCTCAAAATACGCGGTGAACAAATCGATGTCAATAACTTAGTCGTCAGTTCCAGCGTCTTAAACCTGGATGCAGAAGGCATTTACTCCTTTGGCCGGGGCACCAATTTAGCCCTCACCATCCCACTCCGAAACTCCAAAAACGATATCAACTTAGCCAGCAAAGCCGAGCGTGACGCCGTTCGGGAACGCGGAATTATTCTGCATCTAATCGCACTGGACGATCAGGGGAAGATTAAAATTAAATGGGGGAAGAAAGATAAGTAACTGTCAATCTCAGCCATTCAAAAGAGATGTCATTCTGAGCGAAGCCGAAGAATCGTTTGGAATTTAAATTTATCTTTTCCACACTTAACGAAGCCAAAGAATCAGGAGCTGTTTCCTGCTCTCCGCTGTATCTTTTATGTCGAACCCCGACACAAAAGGATGTCGCTTCTATCAGGGCTAGGGGTTTTGGGTTTCATTAGAATATTAATTATCATATATAAATCAAGAAACATATTAAATGTAATTATATTTCATTAATATTAAGCTGTTTTTATTAGCTCTATTTTTACAAAAAATCTATTTAATATTTAAAGATGTCTAAAATTATAAATGTCACGTGTGCAATTATCATAAAAGAGGAAAAAATCTTAGTAACTCAAAGAAGTGAAAAAATGAAATTACCTTTAAAATGGGAATTTCCTGGAGGAAAAATTGAGAAAAAGGAAAATGAAATAGAATGTATTAAAAGAGAAATTAAAGAAGAAATAAATATTGAAATTGACATTTTAAAGAGACTTTCAAATAGTATTTATGATTATGGAACATTTAAAATAAATTTAATCCCTTTTTTGGCAAATTATATTACAGGTGATATTGTTTTAATTGAACATAAAGATTTTAAATTATTAGATAAATCAGAATTATTGAGTTTAGATTGGGCAGAAGCGGATTTGCCAATTGTTGCGGAATTTTTAAAATTTGAATTATGAATCAAGGACTGTATGAAGAATTAGTAACCAAGCTAGTCAATTATAAAATAAATGAACTTGATAAAGATACATTTCATGTAAAGAAAACTACAATAGATAAAGTAGAAGCATCTCAATTATTATCTCTGCATATTGGTAAAACTATTAAACATGCTTTCAATTTAATTAAAGGTGAAGATGTTGTTGAAGCACAAATAGAAATTGCAAATAAGATTATTTTATTCCTAAAAGAAGAACTTAAAAAGGAAGAATTTGAGGATGATTTAATTGAAACAGAAGGAAAAATTCTAAAAGCTGTTTTTACAAAAGTTGATGCTCACTTCACTGACTTAGATTTACATTTAAAAGAGATTACTCCTTATACAAGATTAATTCATAGTGAACTTTTCATAGGTGGAAATTCAGGAATAACTTTAGAAAGTGAATTACGAAAAGAAATATTGTCATCAGATAAAATCGATTTATTAGTTTCTTTCATTAAATGGAAAGGAATTAGAATTCTTGAGCGTGAATTGAGAGAATTTACAGAAAGAGGTGGAAAATTAAGAGTAATTACAACGACATATATCGGTGCAACAGACTCAAAAGCAGTTGAATTTTTAGCTTCTTTAGAAAATACAGAAGTAAAAGTATCCTATAATACAGGTAATGAAAGATTACATGCAAAAGCCTATTTATTCCAAAGAAACACAGGATTTCATACAGGCTATATTGGCTCTTCTAATTTTTCTCGTTCAGCTTTAACAGATGGTTTAGAATGGAACTTAAAAATAACGACGAAGGAAGTTAGTCATATTATTGATAAATTTAAAAAAACATTTGAAGTGTATTGGCAAAATGCAGACTTTGAATTGTATGACCAAAATATTCATTCAGAGAAATTAGTGAATGCTCTTAAACAAGGAAAAAATTCAAAAGAATATACCTTTACAACAGCTTATTTTCATATTAAACCTTTCCCTTATCAAAATGAAATTTTGGAAAAATTAGAAGTCGAGAGAACAATTCATAATAGATATAGAAATCTTTTGGTTGCAGCTACTGGAACCGGAAAAACTGTAATATCTGCATTTGATTATAAAAATTTTAAAAACAACAATAAATCATCCAAATTACTCTTTGTCGCCCATAGAAAGGAAATTTTGCAACAAGCTAAAGCAACTTTTCAGGGTGTTTTAAAAGATAATAACTTTGGTGATTTATGGGTTGATGGAATTGAGCCAAATTCAAATGAATATCTTTTTGTATCAGTCCAAACTTTAAATAATAGATTAAAAGATCTAAAACTTTCCCCTGATTATTACGATTTTATAATTCTAGACGAAGCTCATCATGGGGCTGCTTCAAGTTATAGGTTATTTCTGAATTATTTTAAACCTCAAGTTTTATTAGGTTTAACCGCTACTCCCGAAAGAAATGATGGAGAAAATATTCTTGAAGATTTCTGTAATCGGATTGCTGCTGAAATTAGATTGCCTGAAGCATTAAATAAAAAATTATTAAGTCCTTTTCAATACTTTGGAATAACAGATAGCATTGATTTAAACAATGTGAAATGGGAGAAAGGAAAGTATGTAGTAAGCGAATTGTCGAGTTTGTATACCAAAAATGATGTTAGAGTTGGTGAGATAATTTTTAATCTTGATAAATATACAAATGACATTAATGATGTTCGTGCTATCGGCTTTTGTGTAACCATTGAACATGCAACTTTCATGGCTGAAAAATTTAATTTAGCAGGATTAAAAGCAGAATGCTTAACGGCAAAAAACACTAACGAAAGGGACAGAATTAGAGAGCAATTCAAGAAAAAAGAATTCAATTATTTATTTGTAGTTGACATTTTTAACGAAGGAGTAGATATTCCAGAAATCGATACAGTTTTGTTTTTAAGACCAACTGAGAGTTTGACTATTTTTCTTCAACAATTAGGTCGGGGATTACGCTTAGCAGAAGGAAAAGATTGCTTAACTGTTTTAGATTTTGTTGGAAACTCAAGATCTGAATATGATTTTGAAAGTAAATTTAGAGCGTTAATTGGTAAAACAACAACTTCTGTTCAAAAAGAAATTGAAGATGACTTCCCTCATTTGCCATTAGGTTGCTCAATTGTTTTAGAGAAAAAAGCAAAAGAAACGATACTTGAAAACATCAAAAAAGCAACATCATTAAATGTAAACCAACTCATAACTAAAATCATTAATTTTCAGCATCAAACGGATTTGCCTTTAACATTGAACAATTTTATTGAACTATATCATATTCCAATTGAAACAATTTACAAAAAAGTTAGTTGGTCGAGATTGTGTCAAAAAGCTGGAGTGATTGAAGATTTTGAAAACACTAACGAAAAACAAATTTATTCTGCAATAAGCAATAAGTGGCTTTCTACTAACTCAACAAGTTATTTCAACTTTATTCTTAAAATAGCAAAACAAGGATTTAATATTAATTTGAATGATTTTGATGAGAATGAAAAACTAATGTTACTTATGTTATATTATGATGTGTGGCAAAATCATGGTTTGTTCAAATCATTAGAAAAAAGTATCAGAGAACTCGGGAAAAATAAAATTTTAATAAATGAGATAATTGAAGTTTTAGAAATTCTAGTTGATAAAATTAATTTTAAAGAGATCGATATTCAATTGCCATATAACCAGCCTTTGAAGCTACATGCGAGATATACGAGAGATCAAATTTTATCAGCTTTTAGGTTAAGTACTTTTGATAGAAAGTCACCAAGCCGTGAAGGTGTTGCAGAGAATGTAGATTTAAATACAGAATTGCTTTTCATCAATTTAATTAAATCAGAAGAAAATTTTTCTCCAACTACAATGTACGATGATTATGCAATTAGTGAAACCTTATTTCATTGGCAAAGTCAAAATTCTGCACGTCCAGATCTTGGTAAAGGATTATCTTATATTAAACATCAAGAAAATGACAAGAAAATTTTGCTTTTTATCAGAGAAAAAGCAAAAAATGAAAAAGGTAATACCATGGGTTATGTCTTTATTGGGGAAGGAAATTTTAAAGAATATGAAAGTGAAAAACCAATGAACGTTAAATGGGAATTAAATGAACCAATGCCAAATTATCTGTGGAAAGAATCTGCAAAAATGTCTATAGATTAGTTTTTTTAATTTTTAATTCAACCAAAAAATCCCCAATTATTTTCATAATGTTTTACTAACTCGTTTGCCTTTTCATTCTAATTAAGATAGCTTTGAGAAACAAACATTAAATATAAACCGATATGAAAATTCAAATTAATACTGACAAGAATATAGAGGGACACGAAAGATTAGAAACGTATTTCTCCGGAGAATTAGAAAAAGGATTAGCACGTTTTGAAGACAAGATTACCCGTATTGAAGTACATTTTGGAGACGAAAACGGCGAAAAATTCAGCCTGAACGACAAAAAATGTGTGATTGAAGTTCGTACTGCAAAATTACAACCGCTTACCGTGACAGACCATTCTGATACACTCGAAAAAGCTTTTAGTGGTGCGTTAAGCAAAATCAAAAAATCATTGACTACCACTTTCGAAAAAATAAAAGAACATTAATTACAAACCTTTCTGAAGTAAAAGCCTTCGACTCCACTCAGGATGACAATGATTTCTATAAGTTTAAAGAAGTTTACATCCAACGATGGGGTTAAAAACAAATATATATTTATACAAAAAGCCGTTTCAATTGAAACGGCTTTTGTGCTTTTATATAGTTCGATTAAATAACTTTATGATTTTGGCAACGGTGCACCAACAGCAATATCGCAACGATGTCCCGGTTTTCCGTGAATTGGGTTCATACCTTCGGCAGTGGTTACGGTTTTAGCATTAGCACTTTCCGTACTTAATAATGCCGGAACAGCAGAATTGTTTGCTGGTGGTGACACGGTAAACGTTTTTTCGACAGTTCCTCCTTGTGGAGCGGCGGCAACTGGTTTTGCAACCGGAGAATTCAAAGGCGCCCCCACCGGAATATCACATCTGTGTCCCGGCTGTCCGTGCGAAGGATTCATTCCTTTCCCTACTTTTACAGGTGCTGCAACTGTTGTGGTCACTACATTTTTCTGATTCGGATTTACCTGTACAGTTTGCGTTGGTTGTGTTGTTGTGGTTTGTTTTTGTGCCGGAGCCGAATTTAAAGGCGCACCAACCGCAATATCACAACGATGCCCCGGCTGCCCGTGTGCAGGATTGAGTCCTTTACTGTCACTTAATACCGTATTCGGATTAGTGGCGGGCATTTGAACTGCTGATTGCGTTTTCGTCGTATCTTTTACCAAACCTAATTTGATTAATTCAGAAGCAGGTGTACTTTCCTGTGGTTCTAATTCTTTTTTACAAGACACAAAAAGTATCGAAGTAATAACTAAGGAACTTATAAAGATTTTCGGATTCATGATGGAGGCATTTTTAAAGCACTCAAATATACTGGTTTTTTAAAATTAAACATAGGAGTGATATAAGATAATTTAAGTTTTACATTCACACAAAATCGTTATTTTTTTCACGCAGATTTGGCAGATTTATACAGATTTTTTTTAATAGTAATCTAAAATTTTATCTGCTGAATCTGTGAAATCTGCGTGAAACTTTCAATCGTTAAAAATCATTCTTTATCTTTAAACTCAAATATTATCACTCATGAAAAAATCAATTTTATTCCTTTTGTTGATAAGCACTTTTGCAAACGCTCAAACTTCCGAAAAAGATAAGGTCAATCAAACCCTCGACACCTGGCACAAAGCTGCCGCTGATGCTAACTTCAGTACTTATTTTGACCTAATGGCTGATGATGGTATTTTCATCGGAACAGATGCCACCGAAAACTGGACAAAACCTGATTTTAAAGTTTGGGCGAAACCTTTTTTCGACAAAGGAAAAACATGGAATTTTACTGCTTTAGAACGTCATATCTTTTTTGACAAAACCGGAAAGATCGCCTGGTTTGACGAATTGCTGAATACTCAGATGAAAATCTGCCGTGGTTCCGGAGTTCTGGTAAAAGTTGGAAGAGAATGGAAAATCCAGCATTATGTTTTATCCATGACCATTCCGAATGATGAAGTTGATGCTGCTATAAAAATAAAAGCGCCCATCGAAGATCTCTTTATTAGCAAACTTCAAAAAAAAGATAAATAAATTCTGATTTTCTGATTACAACGCTAACTTTTATAACGTTGTACAAAATCGTATATCAATTTAATTATAATACATTTGACAATAAGACAACCTTTTACGAACTTCAAAATAGGATACTCTTAAAAAAACAGCTCATATTTTACAAAATTTGCTAAAATAAAAATTCATCCTCTATTTTAACAGGACCGAAAATCTAAATCTTTATTTTTTTTTAACTTTGACCCCAAAAAAAATAGGGTTAAATAAGTATTTGAAAATGAAAATAGAAAAACGCTGGATCATTTCCTTTATTATGATAAGTATTGTTTGTATTACCGGTGCTTTTTGGCCAACGGTTACAGAAAATAGTTATGTATTATCAGAATTTGGTACAATCGAAAATATTGTTCCTGCGGATGTTGCCTGGATGCTGACTTCTTGTTGCCTTGTATTAATCATGACACCCGGATTATCCTTTTTTTATGGCGGAATGGTAGGCAAGAAAAATGTCATTTCTACTATGTTGCAAAGTTTCATTTGTTTGGGAGTTGTAACACTTTTGTGGGTTACTGTTGGCTTTAGTTTAGCTTTTGGAGATCCTGTAGGTTTTGGTTCGGGAGATCACTTTTACAGTTTCTTTGGTAATCCTACTTCTTTTGCTTTTATGGATTACGTGGGCGTTTTGCCTCATAAAAAATTAGCCAGTACGATTCCGTTTATGCTTTTTGCCTTATTCCAGATGAAATTTGCCATTATCGCACCTGCTATCATCACAGGTTCATTTGCGGAGCGTGTGCGCTTTATCTCGTATTTAATTTTCATCAGCTTATTCACTATTTTCATATATGCCCCTTTATGTCACGCTGTTTGGTATCCAACAGGGATTTTAGGCAGTTATTTTGGTGTGAAAGATTTTGCCGGAGGAACCGTAGTACATATGAGTTCCGGTTTTGCCGCTTTGGCCGGAGTTATCGTTTTAGGAAAAAGAAAAAACAGTCTTCATATTCCAACTAATATTCCGTTTGTATTATTAGGTACCGGAATGTTGTGGTTTGGATGGTTCGGATTTAATGCGGGTTCTGCTCTTGCTGCCAACGGAACTGCTGCAATGGCTTTTGCAACAACTACAACATCATCGGCAGCAGCCATGTTAACCTGGATTTTCTTTGACAGAATGAACGGCAGAAAAGTTTCCGCTTTAGGTGCCTGCATTGGAGCCGTAGTGGGTTTAGTTGCCATAACACCGGCTGCAGGTTTTGTATCGGTTCCGGAAAGTATGTTCTTCGGATTTGTGACTGCTTTAGTTTCAAATTCTGCAGTAAACTGTCGTTTCTCAAAAAGATTTGATGATACTTTAGATGTTTTTGCCTGTCATGGTGTAGGCGGAATCATGGGAATGATCCTGACCGCTATTTTTGCCCATGGTGAAGATTCCAGTTTGTTACACGGTGGCTGGAATGTTTTTGGTCATCATATGATGGCTTTGGTATTGGTTTCGATTTTTACTTTCTTCGGAGCCTACTTATTATTCAAAGTAACCGACTTTATTATTCCTTTGAGGGTTTCGGAAGAATCAGAACACATCGGACTGGATTTATCACAACACGATGAAACTCTTGATCCTCACATGAAAATCCTCGCAGAAGACTCACCATACACCTAAAAGCATAACTAAAAGTTTGCCGTGAATTGCACTAATTTTCACGAAGTATTTCTCTTTACGAATTTTTGTATTTTCTTTTTTACAAAATGAAAACACAAAATAAATTAGTAAAAATTAGTGCAATTCGAGGCAAAAAATTTTAAAACATAATTGCGCTGTTTTCATTCGTTTATATTCCTTAATTTTGCTGAAAATTTTGTAAAAGTGGGAAGTAAAAATAAACTAAAAAGATTCAGGGAAAACGAAACATTTCAAAACGTTTTTCAACCAACCAGAGAAGAAGTCGTGGGTAATTTATTTCCTCTTAAAGGAAAATGGAATGCTGATTTCTTTAAAAATGACAATCCATTAGTTTTAGAATTAGGATGTGGAAAAGGCGAATATTCTGTTGGATTAGCAGAAAGATATCCCAATAAAAATTTTATCGGAATCGATATTAAAGGTGCCCGTTTCTGGAGAGGTGCCAAAACCGCAGTCGATACCGGATTACACAATGTTGCTTTTGTACGAACTCAAATCGAGTTAATCAATCATATTTTTGCCGAAAATGAAGTGGATGAAATCTGGATTACTTTTCCGGATCCGCAAATCAAATACAAAAGAACGAAACACAGAATGACCAATTCTGAGTTTTTAAAATTGTACAAAAAAATCCTCAAAAAAGACGGTGTCGTAAACCTAAAAACCGACAGTGAATTTATGCACGGATATACTTTAGGATTGCTTCATGGTGAAGGCCACGAAGTATTATATGCAAACCATAATGTATATAAAAATGAAGGAAGTCCGGAAGAAGTTACTGCTTTTCAGACCTTTTATGAGAAACAATATTTAGAAATTAACAAGGCAATTACGTATATTCGTTTCAAAATTAAAGACTAATTTAATTTTAAACCAAATATTTTTAAACCATCAAATAACTGAATGGCATTACTTACTCCCTTAATTTCAGGCTTTATTGCAGCTTTCATTGGCATTATTCCACCCGGATTAATCAACATGACAGCAGCAAAAGTAAATTTGAAAGAAGGAAAAAAAAATGCTTTATGGTTTGTAGTCGGAGCCGTTTTAGTTATTTTTTTTCAGGTTTATGTAGCGGTTTTATTTGCCCAGGTTATAGACAATCGCCCGGATGTTTTAACTTTATTACGTGAAGTTGGATTTGTCATCTTTTCGATTTTAACCATTTACTTTTTGTTTATTGCCAAAGAACCCAAAGCCAAAAAAGCGAAAATCAAAAAGAACAGTAAAAAAAGCCGTTTCTTTTTAGGCATGTTACTTTCAGGATTAAACTTTTTTCCGATTCCGTATTATGTTGTAGTAAGTGTAACGCTGGCCTCATATCATCTTTTTGTATTTGAAAACAATACTATTTTTACCTTTGTATTGGGATCAGTTTTAGGTTCATTTGCAGTTTTATACAGTTATATTGCTTTCTTTGGAAGAATAGAAAAGAAAACGGATTATCTGATGCGAAACATGAATACGATTATTGGAAGTATTACAGGTCTTGTTGCTATTGTTACGCTCTTTAATATTTTAAATTATTATTTCGGGTAAAAATATGCCGCAGATTAAATATTTTTTAATTTTAACCTGTTGTGTAATTCATAAATTTTTGTTTAACACACTTCGACTACGCTCAGTGCAGCCTACAAACATAGATTTTATTTAAAAAGAGAATACAAAAAGAATACATTTCTTTCACATAGACAGCTATGTGAATTTTAAATAAGTGAAACGCCTGCTTTTTAGCTTATAAATCTATGTTTCTATGTGTTGAAAGTAATTACACCCAACCGGTTAACTGTATAATTTTCACCCAGATTTTGCAGATTAAAAAATTCATTTTAATCATTTAATCTGTGGCAAAAAAAAGAAACTTATGGCTGAAGATAATTTTTTCGAAAAAGTGTACGCTATTGCAAAGCAAATTCCATATGGGAAAGTAACTTCATACGGTGCAATTGCAAAAGCTTTAGGAACAGCACGCTCCGCCAGAATGGTCGGCTGGGCAATGAATGCTTCTCATGCTATGGATGATATTCCTGCACACAGAGTAGTAAACCGTAAAGGCCTACTAAGCGGAAAGCATCATTTTGACGGAACAAATTTAATGCAGCAGCTTTTAGAAAGTGAAGGTATAAAAGTGGTCAATAATCAAATTGTTGATTTTGAAAAGCATTTTTGGCAGCCCGAAATACAACAGTAAATCGATTTGTTATTATTCCATTACCACATTTAATTTATTTGCCTGTTTGTCCTTTTCATACACATCAGGGAAAAAACTAATTTCCCCGGTATCCTCGCTCACCCAGGCGGTAAAATAACCTATATAAATCGGAATTTTATTCTTTAGGATGCAAGTTGTTTCTTTTTCGCCATTCATTGCCTCATTTATTTTTTCTGCAGGCCAGTCCGGATCATCCTTTAAAATTACATGAGCAAGTGTTTTAGCCTCTTTTACATTTATACAGCCATGACTAAAAGTACGGTTTTCAAACTGGAATAAACTTTTGGCAGGCGTATCATGCATGTAAATATCATACGGATTTGGAAACATAAATTTGACTAATCCCAAAGAATTTTTGGGCCCCGGTTTTTGTCTGACACGACCACCGTTCCATTCCATATTATGCTCTTCCAGATAATTTTTATCAGAAGCCATGTTAAGTTTTAATTCATTATCAATTATACTTTGCGGGACATTCCAATAGGGACTAAATACAATTTTATCCATCATGCTGCTGAAAATTTCAGTTTCCGCCCATTTTGCCCCAACAAAAACATCCGATACAAGTTCATATTTGTTATCCCTGACATAAAACAGTTTAAATGACGGAATATTAACCATCACATATTCATTTGCCTCTGCCAGATTTCCCGGTATAAATCGACAGCGTTCCATATTAAGTACAATAGTCCTGATTCGATTACTGATGGGTTCATTCATTTGATTAATATGCTCCAGTGTCAAAGTATAATTTAATTTAAGACCGCATCTTTTTTTATAATTTAAAACACCCGCCATTAATTCTTCATCATATATATTGCTTTTTGAGTCTGTTTTTAAATCTCCAACAACAAACAAATGCTCTCTGACTTGTCTGACTATATCAGAAGTGTCTAATGGTTTTAAATTTTTATAAGTGGCACTGTCAATGGCTATTTTTTTCCACAGGTTCTTTTTTTCAATATTTTGATATTTTGCCAGCATTCCCTTTAGTTTGTCATACTGACCAAATAAAAGATGTTCTTTATTTAATTTCTCCGGTTTAAAAATAAGAGAGTCTAATATTCTTTCGTATGCTATATTTTTTGGAGATGGCAATGCTTTTGCTTTTTTTAATCGTTTAGCATCAACATCAGGACTAATATTGTCTGCATAAAATACAAACATGGTTGTTAATAATATATCCGCGTCAGATTGAGATGTTTTTTTAATTGCATTATCAGTAAAAAACTTATCGATTTCACTTTCATAAGGCATAACATTCTCTATCCCTTTTTCTTTTAGTAAATCTACTTTTACATGTAATAAATATCCAAATTCATTGATTGTTTTTTCCTCTAACCAAATCGTACTATAGCCTCTTTTTCTATAGAGATCTGCCACTTTTTCCTGATAGGTTTTTAAATTAGAATGTTTTTTAAAGAAGTCGGCAATCAACAAACTGTCGATAGCAGTTTCGGAAGCTGAATTTTGGGGAAGTGATGTAATTTTTACTGTATTGGCACTACTAAAGGCGGTGTATTTATTTTCATTCTCAAGACTAAAAGAAGAAAATAAAAAACAGGACGTGATAATTATAATTAAGAAGCTTAGATTTCGCATGATGATTAATTTTTAGAAATAAATTATCTAAAAAAAACAGCAAAAACCTATATTATACCATAAATAAGTTTTCACATATTTTTTTAAGAATATTGAAAATCAAAGATTTAAGGCATTCAAAGTTAGAACATTACCTATAAATTAATTTATAGAATATTATAAACTTATATTAAAATTCACATTAAGAACAAATTGTATAAACACTATTAAAGTTAGTGAAAATATTCGTTTTAAAGAAACTTTAGAGGACTTAATCCTTAAATCAGGCAGATTACAAAGTCCGTTTTATCATTTTCAGTCTGATAGCTTAAATAACCGCCATGCGCTTCTATAATATTTTTAGAAAGCGTTAATCCAATTCCGGCGCCATCTTTTCGGGTGGTAAAAAACGGCAGGAAAACTTTGTCTTTAATCGCAGGATCAATTCCTTTTCCATTATCAGAAATGACAATAAAAAATCGGTTATTCTCTGTATAACTGGATAAAAACATTTTCTTTTCACTCTTCTCTTTTAGCGCATAAATGCTATTTGTAATCAAATTGATAATTACTTGTTCCATTTGGTTCTTATCAATCAAAATAGAACGTGAACTGTTAATTTCATTAATCAATTCAATATTTTCAGCTTTTAAAATTGGATGCATAATTCTCAGACAATCCTCAAAAAGCATATTTATTGGTGTCATTTGTTTAATTGGCGTCGGAAGCATAGCCAGTTTTCGGTAATTTTCAACAAAAACCTGTAAGTGATCGCTTCTGTTTATAATTGTAGAAATACTGCTTTTTACGTCCTCAAAATCTTCATCTTCAAGTTTTTCCTGATCAACAATTTGAAGTAAATTCTGCGAAAGCGCGCGTATTGGCGTTAAGGAGTTCATCAATTCATGCGAAATAATTTTCATCAGATTAATCCAGGCTTCTTTCTCTTTTTTCTCAATAACACGCTGAATACTATCCAATAGAATGATAAAATATTCTTTATTATAAGTTTTTGTAAGCGATGTCTGCAGCATAAAAGTCTGTAAATCCTGATCATCGATTTTAATCGAAATCGCCGACTTTAATTCCATAAACTCCGTTTTCTCAATTTCATTACAAAGTGAAGGCAGATAATTTTTAAGGTATTTCCAATGACTGACTTTCGGGACCTTGAATAAATTTGAAAAACAATCGTTCATCAAAAAAATATCCCATTCTTCGTTTTCTTTTTCCAAAATTAAAGCCGCGCTGTCAATACTATTCAAAATCGAACGATAAATGAGTTCTTTTGAAGTCTGTTCCTGTTGCTGCACTTTTAAAGTATCGTATAAAAGATATAAACTTTTAAAATTATCCTTTTTATTCTCTTCCGGAAAATTGGTCGTAAAGTCATTTTGAAGCATCGAAAGCAAAGTTCGGTCGTAAAACAACAATTGGCTTTTAATGAAAAAGTACATTTCAATCAACATTACAACAGCGAAAATTCCAATCAAAAGCGCATTATAGTAAAGGATTTTATAAATCAGAATTACACAAAAGAAAAAAAGAATCATGACAAACAAGATTCTCACAAACAAGGCGTTATAAAACTTCCAGTTTTTCATTGTTTTATTTTTTTTATTGTACAGATTAAAATGATTTCTTTACCTGATATAATTCTCACGCAGATTATGCAGATTTGGCGAATTAATTAAAATTAAAATCATTTTTATCTGCTAAATCTGCGTGAAAAAAAATATTAAAATCTTTTTAATCTGTGGCAAAACTATTTTGAATTTATGTGTTTTTTAAATC
Organism: Flavobacterium sp.; assembly: GCA_039931915.1. Taxonomy (GTDB): domain Bacteria; phylum Bacteroidota; class Bacteroidia; order Flavobacteriales; family Flavobacteriaceae; genus Flavobacterium. The sequence continues at coordinate 29,731 of JBDTRA010000023.1, forward strand.
GTATTTTTCAATTCTTCTATACAATGCTGCTCTTGACAAGCCCAATTCTTCAGCTGTTTTAGTAATGTTTCCGTTATATTTGAATAAAGTTTTTTCGATTGCACTTTTTTCCATTTCAGATAACGGATTATCATCATTTTCCTGAATATCTTCGAAGTCCAGGATATCTAAATCGTGTACAGAAATGGTATTGTTTTCAGCCAAAATCAAAGCACGTTCAATCTTGTTTTCCATTTCCCGAATGTTTCCTTTCCACGGATATTTCTCTAAATATGGCGAAACGTTTTCTTCAAATTGCCAATCGGTTTGATTGTATTTTTCGGCAATCTGATCTAAAATAAAATGTGCCATCGGAACAATATCCTCTTTTCGTTCGCGTAATGACGGTAAATGAATTTCCATTGTATTGATGCGATACAGCAAATCCTCGCGAAAGGTTTTATTTTTTACCTCCGCTTTAATATCGCTGTTTGTTGCAGCAATAATACGGACATTTAAAGGTCTGGCTTTACTTTCGCCCAAACGTGTAACAGTCTTCGTCTGTAAAACATGCAATAATTTAGCTTGTAAATGAAGCGGAATATTGCCAATCTCATCCAGAAAAATAGTGCCGTTTGAAGCCATTTCGAATCTTCCGGGCGTATCCGTTTTCGCATCTGTAAAAGCGCCTCTGGCATAACCAAAAAGTTCGCTTTCGAATAAATTATCACTCAAAGAACCTAAATCCACATGAACAAAAGGATGATCCTTCCTTTCTGAATTTTGATGAATAAACTCCGCAAAAACATACTTTCCTGTTCCGTTTTCTCCCAGGATCAGGATATTGGCATCTGTTCTGGCTACTTTTTCAGCGATAGAATACGCTTGTTTTATTTTGGCAGAAGTGCCCGTGAAATATCTTTTTTCTGTTTTTTCTACTATAGTTTTTTTAGAATTCTTTCGGCTTTCGGCAACAGCCTTATCAATTGTTTCGAGTAATTTTTCGTTATGCCAGGGCTTTAAAACATAATCAAAAGCGCCAATTTTTATTCCTTCAACCGCAGTTTCGATTTTACCAAAAGCCGTCATTAAAATCACGACAGTTTGTGGTGAAAGCGTTTTAATTTCTTTAAGCCAATGAATTCCTTCACGTCCGTCTTCAAAACCAATTCGGTAATTCATGTCCAATAAAACCACATTTATTTCATTTTCATTTAAAAGAGAAATGATTTTTTTTGGACTGTCTGTCGTAAAAATGGTTTCAAAATGCTTTTTGAGAATCATTTTTGCCGAAAAAAGAATTTCTTCCTGATCATCAACGACTAATATTTGAGCTAGTTTTTTTCGCATGGCTTTTATTTTTGTCCGATTCCGAACGGTCAACTGTTCATTATCGAACAGTCTTTTTTTGAATGGTTTTTAAGGTTCTTTTAAAATCAATACTTTACAAATAATAAATTTTGTGGCACAGTATTTACCTATTGACTATCAGCAAATTATTTAAAAAAATGGACAAAGTAATTCCTCGTAAAAATAGAAAATTTAGGTATCTCTCAATAGCAATTGGAGTTTTTTTAGTCTTGGCTGTAATCATCTTTTTTTCTTTTAACACAAAAAGAAGTTTAAATGTAAAAGCCGAAGAATTGACGGTTCAAAAAATAGAAAAAGCTTTTTTTGAAGATTTCGTTGTTTTTCAGGCTAAAGTAGAACCTTTAAACGTAATGCTTGTAAATGTTACCGAAGGAGGATCTGTAAAAGAAATTTTTGTTGAAAATGGCGCAATGGTAACCAAATGCCAATCTCTGGCACGTTTGTACAATCCGAACACAGAATTGAATTATCTAACTCAGGAAACGGCAATTATTGAACAAATCAACAATTTGAATACCGGAAAACTGAACATCAGAAATCAGGAATTGAATTTAAACAAAGACATGGTTTTGATTGAGCACGATTATAATGATGCTAAAAGACTGTACGACATGAATTCGAAATTGTTTGATAAAGATGTAATTTCGAAAAATGACTGGAATACTTTTAAGGAGAGTTTACGTTTTCAGGAAGAACGCAAAAGAACGATTCAGCAGAGCATTCAAAAAGAAAAACAAAGCAATCAGGTTCAGATTTCGCAAATCAATCACTCGATTGCAACCATGGAAAAAAGTCTGGATATTTTAAGAAATAACAAAAAGAATTTTTTAATCACGGCTCCTGAATCCGGACGATTGACTTCTTTCGAACCTGTTTTGGGAAAAACATTTCAGGCTGGAGAAAGCATCGGCAAAATTGATTCAAAACAAGGGTACAAACTGACTGCGGAAGTTGACGAATTTTATCTGGAAAAACTTCGGGAGGGTTTGAAAGGTCAGGTTGAATTTAAAGGAAAAACACTTGAAGTCCTGATTACAAAAGTAATTCCGGAAGTAAAAAGCGGTCATTTTATAGTAGAGCTGGCTTTTACATCTAAAGAAAATATCACATTACAAGACGGATTAAGTTTTGGAGTAAAACTGATTTTATCGGAGAAGAATAAAACTTTAGTAGTTTCAAAAGGAAGCTTTAATCAGGAAACCGCCGGCAAATGGATTTTTGTAGTAAAAGGAAATAAAGCCGAAAGAAGAAATATCAAATTAGGTCGTGAAAACCCTTCGTATTATGAAGTTCTGGAAGGATTAAAAGAAGGAGAGTCTGTAATTACCTCATCATATTCTGATTATAAGGATGTGGAAGAATTATCGATTAGTTCACAGTAGCAGTTTTCAGTCACAGTTTACAAATCACATTTTACATAAAATAAGAGTTTCAATCATCAATCAAAAAACGTAATTAATAACAACTAACACTTTAAAAAAATATGATCACAATTCAAAATTTAACCAAAGTTTTCAGAACCGAAGAAGTAGAAACCTCAGCCTTAAGCGGTATTTCTTTAGAAATTAAAAAAGGTGATTTTTTAACTATCATGGGACCTTCAGGTTGTGGGAAATCGACTTTATTAAATATTATCGGGCTTTTGGACAGTGCCTCTGATGGGAGTTATAAATTATTGGATCAGGAAATGATTGGTTTAAAAGAAAAAGGAAGGTCTCAGGCTCGTAAAGAAAATATCGGGTTCATTTTTCAGAACTTCAACCTGATCGACGAGCTTTCTGTTTATGACAATATCGAATTGCCTTTGCTTTACAACAACGTGAAAGCATCAGACAGAAAACAAAAAATTGAAGCTATTGCCGAAAAACTAAATATCTCACACCGTTTAAAACATTTTCCGCAACAGCTTTCGGGAGGGCAACAACAAAGAGTTGCCGTTGCAAGAGCTTTGGTAAATGACCCTAAAATCATTTTGGCCGATGAGCCAACCGGAAACCTGGACAGTAAAAACGGTAACGAAGTAATGGAACTTTTAACGGATTTACACGCCAAAGGCGCGACAATACTGATGGTTACCCACTCTGATTATGATGCTTCTTTTTCGCAAAAAACAATTCACATGAAAGACGGAATTATATTTTCTGAAAAATTAAATCAGAGAAATGTTGATGTTTTTATGGACGCTAAATAATATCGAAATGATCAAATTTATTATAACTGCAATTTTAATCCTGGTTGGATTTATTTGCAAAATAATGACTGTAGAGAGTAAAAAATCGGGAACAGCTTTTCCTCTGACCGAGTTAATTTTAAAAAAATAAACTATGATTTTTAACTGGTTTAAAATATTTATTTATCATTTAAAGCAAAACAAATTGTTTTCGTTTTTAAATGTTTTAGGACTGAGCATCGGAGTTGCCGGTGTAATTTTCGCTATTTTATATTGGAATAATGAAAATGCTTACGATCAATGGAATCCTGAGAAAGAAAATGTATATCAGGTTCTGAATAAAATTGGAAATACCGGCGACATCTGGGCTTCCAGTTCTATTCCGTTCGGTCAAACCTGCAAAGCCACAATTCCTGAAATTGAGTCTGTTTGTTTTTTTGACAATTGGTATGGCGAAGATGTCATTAAATATAAAAATCAAAAATGGATTGGTAAAAAAATTACTATATCAGACAATAGTTTTTTCGATATGTTTCCATTTCCGATTGTAAACGGTGCTAAAACCAATATCCTAAAAGAAAAAAACAGTGTTGCTATTTCTGAAGATGAAGCCAAAATAATTTTCAAAAATGAAGATCCTATTGGAAAAACCTTAAAATTTAATAATATTATTTTCACCATAAAATCTGTTTATAAAATCATCAAACCTTCTTCTGTAGAACCAAATTATGTTTTTGGAGGAATTTTACGTGAATCAGACCTAAACAGTTGGGGAAACTTCAATTATAGTTTATTAGTTAAAACTAAAAAAGGAGCAGATGGTAAAGAAGTTTTAAAGAAAATGCAGAATGTCGATTTTGTAAATCGAACTTTAAAAAAAGCCAAAGAATCAGGTCAATCAGTAGCAGAATATTTAAAAGAAAATGGGCAAATTACTGTTATTCTGAACCAACTGCAAGAGTTGCGTTTACATGGAACTAAATCAAGCGGAGGTGGAGGAGGCAATATGCCGGAAGGAAGAGGAAATTTGCAATTGCTTTACATTATGTTAGGCCTGTCTGTTTTAATTTTAGTTTTATCATTGGTAAATTACATCAATTTAGCCACAGCATCAGCCATAAAACGCGCTAAAGAAGTAGGTGTCCGAAAAATTGTAGGTGCTACAAAAAACCAAATTATCAGTCAATTTATTTTCGAAACAGCGATAACTGTTATTCTTGCTATTATTTTTGCTTTGGCAATAGTGGAATTTTCATTACCATTTTACAACAGTTTTTTAAGCAAATCACTCACTATGAATGGCAGCGAATTTTACCTGCAGATTATTCTTATTTTTGGATTAGTCATCATTCTTGCAGGTATATTTCCTGCCATTTATATTTCGAACTTTGAAACTTTAAAGGTTTTAAAAGGTAATTTTTCGAGAAGCAAAAGTGGAATCTGGGTACGAAATTCGATGCTGATTTTTCAGTTTGGAATTGCTGCTTTTTTTATCATCGGTGCTTTAATTGTAAATTCACAGGTTGATTATATGATGAATAAAGATCTTGGTTTTAATGGAAATCAAGTCATCAGAATTCCATTTAATTATCGGGAACATGATAAAAAACTAGAAAAATATTACACTGCAAAACAAGAGATTAGCAAAATATCCGGAATACAGGATGTTTCGACTTTTGCAGGTTCTTTTGGCAATAGCACCAATTCCAGTTCAGGATTTACCCATAATGGCATCTTTGTACAACCTCGAAATGTCGAAATGGATTTTGGCTTTCTGGAAATGATGAAAATTAAAATCGTAAAAGGTCGAAATTTATCGCCAAAATATGCTTCCGATACAATAAGTAATATGTTGATTAATGAAACTTTGGTTAAAATTTTAAACCTTAAAACCCCAATAAATACCATCATAACTTCGGGCTGGGGCAACGGCACCCCCGAAAATTTAAAAATTAAGGTAGTTGGGGTTGTAAAAGATTTTCATATTACCGGACTTCAGAATAAAGTGCCGCCGATGGTTTTTATTAATATGAAAACATTAAAATGGAATAATTTTGATAATGTTTACGTAAAAGTTTCTCCAAATAATTTGACGGAGACTTTAGCCAAATTAAAAACGTATTGGGAAAAGAATGTAAATCCGGATTATCCTTTTGATTATGAATTTGTAAATAAGGGTTTTGCCAAAACCTATCAGGAACAAGTAAAACAAAAAAATCTGTTTTTTATTTTAAATCTTGTCGTAATCATAATTGCCATTTTTGGACTGTTTGCCTTAGCTTCATTCTCAATGGAAAGACGATTAAAAGAAATTGCCATCAGAAAAACATTGGGTGCAGAAACGGATATTTTATTAAAAGAATTATCAAAACAATACATCCTTTTTTGTTTTATGGGATTTGCAATCGGTATTATCCCTGCTTATATTTTATTACAAAAATGGCTTGAAGATTTTGCTTTCAGGATTGGGATTTCAATAATTCCTTTCAGTATTGCATTCGTTTGTTTATTAATTTTAACCTTACTAATCGTTTTAACAAAAGCCTATCAGGTAACTAAAATAGATATCCTGAAATATTTGAAATACGAATAAACTGATCAGGCTTCCTTTTTAAAACCCGGCAAATTGTTTTGTCGGGTTTATCTTTTAAATTTATTCCCTCAATCCCATCATCAATAAATACAATTTAAAAAGCTAAGAATCCGAACATAATCTGTTATCTTTGCAATCTGAAATCAGTTTAAATAAAGACAATACTTTAAATCAATTTCTTTCAATAGAAATTAGCACATCAAATGAAATTAGACAGAAAAGAAATTCTTAAAGCTCTGGAAACAATTACTATAGCCGGAGAAGGAAAAAATATGGTTGAAAGCGGAGCTGTTGCCAATGTTATTACTTTTGGCGATGAGGTTGTTGTGGATTTAGTACTTCATACTCCTGCAATGCACATTAAAAAAAGAGCAGAGGATGATATTAAAAAAACAATTCATGATTTAGTATCCCCGGAAGCAAAAGTTAAAGTGAATATTAAGGTTGAAACTAAAGAAAACCCTAACGAAATAAAAGGAAAAGCAATTCCCGGAATCAAAAATATTATTGCTGTTGCTTCTGGTAAAGGCGGAGTAGGAAAATCTACTGTTACAGCGAATCTTGCCGTAACATTAGCTAAAATGGGATTTGCAGTTGGTATTTTGGATGCTGATATTTATGGTCCATCTATGCCAATTATGTTTGATGTCGAAAATGAAAAACCAATTTCGATTACCGTTGATGGAAAATCAAAGATGAAACCTGTGGAGAGTTATGAAATCAAAATACTTTCGATTGGATTTTTTACTGCACCAAGCCAGGCTGTAATCTGGAGAGGACCAATGGCTGCTAAGGCATTAAACCAAATGATTTTTGATGCTGATTGGGGTGAATTAGATTTTATGTTAATCGATTTACCTCCGGGAACAGGAGACATCCACCTTTCTATAATGCAATCTTTACCAATTACGGGTGCAGTTGTAGTGAGTACACCTCAGGCAGTAGCATTGGCTGATGCAAAAAAAGGAGTAGCCATGTTTATGCAGGAGAATATTAATGTGCCGGTCTTAGGTATTATCGAAAATATGGCCTATTTTACACCTGAAGAATTGCCTGAAAATAAATATTATATTTTTGGTCAGGAAGGTGCTAAAAATCTGGCAGAAGATTTAAATGTACCGTTTCTCGGTGAAGTTCCAATTGTACAATCTATACGTGAAGCAGGAGATTATGGACGCCCGGCAGCTTTGCAGACAGCATCAACAATTGAAACTGTTTTTGAAGAAATCACTAGAAATGTAGTACAGGAAGTAGTAAATAGAAATGATAGTTTACCAGCTACCGAAGCCATTAAAATTACAACAATGGCAGGCTGTTCAGCAGTAAAGAAAAATTAGATAATTTAGAAAATGTGATGATAGATACTTTAAAAATTTTCTATACCACTAATTCTAATTGATACATTAAATTATGACAACAGAAGAAATAACGAGCAATGTGTTACTGGCTCTTGAAGAAATCAGACCTTTTTTAAATTCTGACGGTGGCGATATTACGCTAATTTCAATCGAAGATGACAAACACGTAAAAGTCCGTCTTGAAGGCGCATGCATTAGCTGTAGTGTAAATCAAATGACATTAAAAGCAGGTGTGGAAACAACTATAAAAAAATTCGCTCCACAAATTGAGACGGTGGTAAATATATTGTAATAACAGCTTTTAGCTCCTGTTTTTAGTTTCGAATAATTAACAAGAATAATAGCAATATGGTTCATTTGCCTCTAAAATTTCATGAAAAGGTTTTTAAATGTTCTTTTTTTTACGATTCCAATAAAAAATAACACCAATATTTAAGATATTCCGTTGAGTCATAATTGCATTTTTAACTTAAATTTGTAGCATACTCCTAAATCTTAAATTATGAAGAATTATTACGCTCTATTTTTATTATTATTTTTCATTTCAGTAAATTATGCTCAACAAAGCCAACAATTATTATTAGTTGATAAAGCATGGCTTAATGAGTCAGATGAGTGGTCAGATTTTACTTATGCAGGGAAAATTATATTTTCTGTTAGTGGCAATAATAAGGAAGAAGGATCCCTTAGAATAGCAAATTATGATTTTTTATCCGATTTTTGTGAAGGCAAAGCAAAGTTTTCAAATAAAGCAGCTTACAATTCAGCCGAATTTTCACATCCAAGAAAACTAACAGTGACAACTGATAAACAAGGTGTAGTAAATTCGACATACGAAGGCACTTTAATTTTCCAATTGGATAAAGATTATTATTCCGTAATTGTTATAGTTACATTACTAGAAAAAGGCGGAGGTATATTGGGTGCAAAAATGCACCTTAAAGACAACAACAAAAAAGAATACGCATTTAGTTTAAAACCAAATAGTTAATAACAATCATAGATTTGATCACGTTTATCAAATTCTAAATCAGTAAAAATTCCAATAATTTAAAATGGATGTATTAATAAAGATTAAAGATCGAGAAGGAGTTATACACGAATTACAAGCTCCAACTGATATGGCAATGAATATAATGGAATTATGCAAAGCATATGAACTCCCTGTTGAAGGAACCTGTGGCGGAATGGCCATGTGTGCTTCATGTCAGTGCTACGTTCTGAATGATGTTGCATTACCCGAAATGGGAGATGACGAAGAAGCCATGTTATCGGAAGCATTTTACGTTAAATCTAACAGCCGTTTAGGATGTCAGATTCCAATCACTGAAAACTTAGAGGGATTAGAGTTAGAACTGGCTCCTGAATATTAAAATATAAAAAAGCGAGAACTTAGATTCTCGCTTTTTTATACATACTTTTTTATTAGGTCTTCCAAAGAGAATTCTCTCAGTAGTTTATCCAAATATTTTCCTCTGCTGCTTAATTCACGCTGATAAGGTGCAAAATAACTTGTGGCTTTATTAAATTCAGAATTCAATAACACTAATTGTATTTTTTCTTCATTAGTTAATAATGACGATTTCTTTCCAAGAAAATCCAGTACTCTTTTTATAGCAATTTCTTTATCTATAATGTCATTCTCATTATTGTTTAAAGTGCAAATTCCATAAATCCCTTTGCAGAAATATTCCCATTCTTCCTCCAGGGCTTTATTAGCTTTCTCGGTATCTATATTTCCGTTTTCATCAAAAACATTACCATAAGCAAATGTTTGAAAGGATGATTTTTTAAATTAAACAATAAATTTTCTTTAAACTGGGTTTTAAAATTTTCAGGATTTATATTTTCAGCATTATTCTTTATGATTTTCAAGACGCTCTTTGGAAAATATTTTTTATGAACAATAATTTTATAACTATCATTCAAAGATGAGCTGATAATTGTTTCTGAATTTACAATGTATGAAGCTTCGGGAATGAGTTTACTTTCAATAAGTTGATTTAATTTATCAGAAGTAAGATTCATAACCTTCATTATTTCTTCAAATTCAATATAATTTTCTTCAATGTATTTTAAGTTAATGTCGTTCATGTTTTTGTTTTAAATAATTCGATCTTCCTGATATTAAGATAGTCACAAAATACACTGATCACGAGAATCAAATATACTATTAAAAAAAGCCATAAAAAAACCGCAATCACATTTTGCGATTGCGGTTTCCTCTTATAACAATTTTCTTTAACCTCTAATTATACCAAACCGGCAGAAATTAAATATTCTGCAATCTGAATCGTATTTGTTGCAGCACCTTTACGCAGGTTATCAGCAACAATCCACATATTTACAGTATTTGGCTGACTTTCGTCACGACGAATCCTTCCAACAAACACATCATTTTTCCCTTCTGCATAAAGTGGCATTGGGTAAGTAAATGTATCTAAATTATCCTGTACCACTACTCCATCAGTATTGTGTAAAATTTCACGAAGCTCATTTACTTCGAAGTCATTAGTAAACTCAACATTTACCGCTTCGCTATGCCCGCCAACAACAGGCACACGAACAGCTGTTGCTGTAACTCTAATGGTATTATCACCAAGGATTTTTTGAGTTTCACGAACTAATTTCATTTCTTCTTTAGTATAACCGTTATCTTCAAAACTATCACAATGAGGAATAGCATTTCTATGAATTGGATATTTATAAGCCATATCTCCCTGAACGCCTGCATATTCATTTTCAAGTTGTCTTACTGCTTTTACACCAGTTCCTGTAATAGATTGGTAAGTAGAAACAATAATTCTTTTGATATTGTATTTTTTGTGCAAAGGAGCTAAAGCCAATACCATTTGAATAGTAGAGCAATTAGGATTTGCAATAATTTTATCTTCTTTTGTTAATGATTCTGCATTGATTTCAGGAACCACTAATTTTTTTGTCGGATCCATTCTCCAGGCAGAAGAATTATCAATAACTGTAGTTCCGGCAGCTGCAAATTTTGGTGCCCACTCTAATGAAGTATCTCCTCCGGCAGAGAAAAGAGCAATATCTGCTTTCATATCAACTGCAGTTTGCAAACCAACAACTTTATATTTTTGACCTTTATATTCTATTTCTTTACCAACTGATTTTTCAGAAGCAACAGGTATTAATTCTGTAACCGGAAAATTTCTTTCTGCTAAAACTTTTAACATTATTTCGCCAACCATACCGGTGGCGCCTACAACCGCTATTCTCATTTTTATATTTTTATTTATGAATATTCTAAACTTAGAATGCAAAAGTAAGTATAATAAAACCGATAACAATTCGATTCACAAAAAATAACAAAATGTTACAAATTAAACAAAAGCAAAAAAAACCGCCCAGTAATGGACGGTTAAGTTAGACATAGTGTAGCGGATTATTTTTTAAGCAAATCTCTAATTTGTATCAGTAATTCTTCCTGAGTTGGACCTGCAGGAGGAGGAGGAGGAGCATCTTTCTTTTTAACAGAATTGATTCCTTTTATGATTAAGAATAAAACAAAAGCAACGATTACAAAGTTAATTACTGCCGAAAGAAACAATCCATATTTTACACCGCCAAAAGCCGTTAGTTCTTCTATCGAAGATAAATGTGCAGCATCCAAAGCCGGTTTCAATAATAATGGTGTAATAACATTATCAATTAATGAGCTTACAATTTTGCCGAAAGCAGCTCCAATAATAACACCGACAGCCAGATCGACTACGTTGCCTTTCATTGCAAATTCTTTAAATTCAGAAAATATTCCCATAATTGTTCCTTTTTGTAATTATATAGAGTATCGAAATTACATAATTTTCTCTAAACTTGTTTTAAATTATCTGAAAAACACTCTTTTTACGCGCTGTGAAATACTGGTTAAAATTTCATAAGGAATAGTATTCAATGCATTTGCTATTTCAATAACATTTGGACTTTCTCCAAAAATAATGACCGAATCTCCTTCCTTGCAATCTATCGAACTTACATCTATCATTAACATATCCATACAGACACTTCCTACAATAGATGCTTTTTGATTTTTAATAGTTACATAACCAACCTGATTACCCCATAATCGTGAAATTCCATCTGCATAACCAATAGGAATAGTAGCAATTTTGGTTGGTTTATCTGCCATGAAACGACGGCCATATCCGACGCTGTCACCAGCAGGAATTGTACGAACCTGCGAAATAATTGATTTTAAAGTACCAACATTTTCTAAATACTTTTGTTCTGAAGGATCGTTTGAAACTCCGTATAATCCAATTCCCAAACGGACCATATTGTATTGTGCATCCGGAAAATTACTGATTCCGGAAGTATTAAGAATATGCCTAATAGGATTTACACCTAATTCATTTATCAATTTTGAAGATAACCTCTCAAATAATTTTATCTGCGAAATAGCAAAATCATAATGTTTCAAGTCATCACTAGTCGCCATATGTGATAAAATACTTTGTATCCGAACAGTCGAATTCCCCTTTAAAGTTGATATTAATTCTTCAATTGTATTTTCTTCAAAACCCAGACGATGCATTCCTGTGTCCAATTTTATATGAATAGGAAAATCTTTTAGTTTTTTCTCTCCTGCAATTTTCAGGAAAGCATTTAATCCTTTTATACTGTAAATTTCAGGTTCTAATTGATATTGAATAATGGACTGAAAACTGGTCGATTCAGGATTTAAAACCATAATAGGCAATTTGATTCCGCCATTTTTGAGTGAAATTCCCTCATCGGCGAAAGCGACACCTAAATAATCTATTTTATGATGTTCCAGTAATTTTGCAATTTCCAACCCTCCGTTTCCATAGCCAAAAGCCTTAACCATGACCATGATTTTTACATCGCTGGCTAATTTTGCTTTATAGAAATTCAAATTGTGACTAATCGAATTGAGATTGATTTCAAGAATGGTTTCATGGGTTTTCTCCTCTAATAAAGCTACAATTTCCTCAAACCGGAATGTCCTTGCCCCTTTTATCAGGATAGTTTCATTAACAAAATTCAAATCATCAAAATGCTCAATAAATTCATTCGTATTTTTAAAAGTAATACAATTTGAAAACTTAGCTGCAAAAGACGAAATGGTTTCCCCAATTCCGATAACCCGATTTACTTTATTGTCCGAAATCAACTGAGCGACTTTAGAATACAACTCGTCGTTTGAAAATCCGCTTTGAAAAATATCCGACAAAATAACTGTCTTAGAGGCATTCTTTTTTTGACTCTCCAAAAAATCCAATGCAATTTTAAGCGATTGAAAATCAGAACTGTAACTATCATCAATAATACTGCAGTTATGGATTCCGTTTTTGACCTCTAATCGCATCTCCACTGGGTACAATCGCTTCATTCTGCTTTGAATTGTTTCAGTATCATACTCAAAATAAAGCAATACCAATAAACAGGTAATGCTGTTTTCTAACGAAGCTGTATCCCGAAACGGGATTTCTAAAACATACTCTTGATTTTTAAATTGATATTGAATGGCTGTCGTTTCATTTTTATTTTCTTTTTTCAGAATAAAAACATCCGCTGTGTTATCTGTATAACTCCATGAAAAAAGTTTTCGCGGATGCAGCATATATTCAGCTGCAAATTGGGATAAACACGAATCTACAAGTTCACTTTTCTGATAAATAATTACCGGAGATTCTTTAAATAAAAGCAGTTTTTCATCAATCTTCTGAACTAAATTTAAAAACCCTTCATCGTGTGCTGTACCAATATTAGTAAGCACTCCTATTGTTGGTCTTATAATTTTTTCGAGTTTGTCCATTTCATTAGCCGTCGAAATTCCGGCTTCAAAAATGCCTAAATTATGTTTTTCATTAATCGCAATAACAGAAAGCGGCACACCCACCTGCGAGTTATAACTTTTAGGACTTCTTATAACATTATAGTCAGGACTCAATAAAAAATTAAGCCATTCTTTTACAATCGTTTTACCATTACTTCCAGTCAGTCCGATAATAGGAAAGCTGAAAAGATTTCGATGATGGGCTGCAAATTTATGAAGCGCATTTAAGGTTGATTTTACAACTAAAAAATTAGCCTTGCCTAAACAATTTTCAGGAATATATTCGACTACAAAGTTCTGAACTCCTTTTTCTATTAACTCTGAAATATACAAATGTGCATCATTGTTAACACCCGACAATGCAAAAAACAAAGTTTGCGAACCATTTTGCAGCGAACGGCTGTCTATCGAAATATGGTCAATAAAAACATCTGCATCCGGGCCAATTCTTTCGGCATTAAGAACCGAAACAAGGCTTTTTAAATTTATGCTCATTTAGAAAGTTTCTTTTTTCAAATTTAAAACATTAAAGATAGTAAAGAGTTGTGATTTTCTTAAAAAATAAATCGTTTACAGCATCGTATTTATATTTCAATTATATTTGTTGAAGACCTCAACTCGCATTGTTTTGAAAAAAATACTCCCTTTATTCTCCTATATATTACACCCGATTTTTATATCGGTGTATGCCACTTTATTTTACCTGTTTTATAAAGAAGATGCCTTTACCATTCAGGAAAAATACTATGTATTATTTCAAATTTTGATTATTACGGTTATTGTTCCATTATTATTTTTCTTATTGCTGCGGTCGACGGGAAATGTAAAATCGGTAATGATACATGAAACATCACAACGTAGAATTCCATTAATTTTACAATGTTTTTTATTTATTTTATTGGTAAAAAGAAGCATCATAATCACACGCTATCCTGAACTCCATTTCTTTTTCCTTGGCGGATTATTCAGCACTATTTTGGCCTTGATTTATTCACTTCTTAAGATAAAAGCAAGTTTGCATATGATGGCAGTCAGTGGTTTTGCTGTTTTTGTAATTGGACTAAATATTCACTTACAAATGCATAATGCCTATTGGCCTGCTTTTTTAATATTAATGACGGGAATTGTGGCTTCGTCCCGTTTAGAAATGAATGCGCATACCAATAAAGAGTTACTGATTGGACTGGTAATTGGAATACTTCCGCAAATTTTATTTTTGTATTTATGGCTATAAAATATAGAAAATCAAACCAATATTCATCATTCTCATATCTATGCTTTCACCATTTACAGTTTGAGCCGATTTAAATAAGGGTTTCAAACCATAATAGGCATATACATTCCAGGTATTATAACCTGTTGAGAGATAAACACCATATTGAAATTTATTAACATCAGGATTGTTTTTTACCACAAAAGTATTTTCTCCATCCCTTAAAGTCGATTTATTCGACAAGACATAACTGAATTTTATTCCGCCATAAATTCTCCAAAACTTATAACTTTCATAAGTCGAATTTCTCCATCTGAATTCTATTGGCAAGTCGACCAAATACTGCCTGAATTTATTAGAATTAAATTCATTATACGGCTTCACATCATAGACTAAATCTCCTTCAATATTTTGAATAGTCAGATTTTGGTAATAATTTTTATAACTCAAACCCAAACCTGTAGCAATAGCAGCTGTTCTGTCTTTATTAATTGGCATATCACGCAAAAAACCTAATGAAAGCCCGGCTGAAAATCTATCTTGTTTTAAACCGTCAGGACTCTGAACCAAAAGATTATAAGTTACCGCAAAATAAAACTGGTCTTCACGATATAAAGAGTCAACTTTTACCTGTGGCAAAAGTTCCGTTTTTGCTTCCTGTGAAAAAACATTCAGAAAAGAAACTAGAAATAAACAACTAAAAAATAATCGCATACTGTATTTTGGTTTTAAGAAGGATTTCAGATAAACGCTTTTTTGGGCTGATTTATTAGACTTACAAATATAATATAATGATAGTTTATGACATGATTATTATGTAATTATTCTGTTTCTGTGCCATTTGAAATATTTTATTGCACTATTTTCAATAAAAAGGAGTAAAACCAACCTTTTTTGCACCCTCTTTTATACCTTTGCAATGGTTATGAAAAAAAAGCAGCTTATAATAAGTGTTTCTTTAGCTCTGACAGTATTGTTTTCGATACTGTTTCAGTCTGTACACAGTTATGAGCATATTGCCAAACAGCTTACTGAAAAAAAATGTCATCACGATTATAATGACAAAAATGGTGAAATTACCCATCAGCACCATAATTACGATTCCTGTTTTGTTTGCCAATTTTCATTTGAAAGTTATATTACTCCTGAAAAAATTTCTTTTCAGTTTTATAAATACCACAAAGAAATCCCTTATTTCCTTAGCTTTTCAGAAAGTGTTATTTCATTTTCAGGAAGCTTATACTCCCTTCGTGGGCCCCCTTCAGCTATAGTTTCTTAAATTCGAGATACTCGAAATCAAAAAACAAAACTCTTCTTTTTAAATTGATTATAAAAATCAGTTCAATTTCCCAGTCTTACTATTTATTAAGATCGGAAAGTTTTACTATTATTTCGATTTCATTTCAAAAGAGAAAAAATCAATAACTATAGCATCATTTCCAAATGAAAAAAATAATAATCGCCCTTATTTTAGGGTTTTCAGGCATTCTTTCTGCTCAAAATTCAATTTCCGGAACCGTTATCGATTCTCAGAACAACCCAATGCCGGGAGTATCTGTTTATTTACAGGAATTGCATAAAGGAACTACGACTGACCAAAACGGTAAGTACGAATTTACAAATCTTCCAAATGGAAGTCTAAGACTTAGTTATACTTTTGTTGGATACACAACACAAAATAAAACGATTCCGAAATTACTTAAAGAAAACACTTTAGACATTACATTATCAGCGTCTATTTTTGAAATGGATGAAGTAATTGTATCAACACCTTTCAACAAACTGCAATCGCAAAACGTAATGAAAGTAGAACATGAAAGCATCAAAACATTGCAGCAAAAAGGAACTTCAACTTTAATTGAAGGCCTGGCAACAATTCCGGGAGTTTCGCAGATTTCAACAGGAACTTCAATCGGAAAGCCAGTAATCAGGGGGCTTAGTGGGAATCGTGTTTTAGTGTATTCTCAAGGTGTCCGTGTTGAAAATCAACAATTTGGAGACGAACATGGTTTAGGTTTAAACGATGCGGGAATCGAAAGTGTTGAAGTTATAAAAGGCCCCGCTTCTTTATTATACGGATCTGATGCTTTGGGCGGTGTTTTGTATTTTAACCCTGAAAAATTTGCTGATGCGAATACGTTTAAGGCTAATTTCAGTCAAAAATATTTCACTAATACACAAGGAAGCAACTCATCAATTGGATTAAAAACTTCTACAGATAATTGGAAATTTTTAGCCCGTGGAAGTTACAACACGCATTCTGATTATAAAATTGCTGATGGCGACCGTGTGACTAATTCCCGTTATAACGAAACCGATTTTAAAACCGGAGTCGGATATAGCAACTCCAGTTTTTCAAGTGTATTAAGGTACAATTACAACAAACTCGATATAGGAATGCCGGAAGATGGTATCGCTGAACAATCATCAAGCAAGGATACACAGTTTCCGAGGCAAGGAATTTTCAATCATTTATTGAGTTTAAACAACGTTATCTTTTTTGAAAATTCAAAATTAGATGTCGATTTAGGTTATATCTCCAATGACCGAAGTGAATTTGAAGACAGCAACGATGCAGCTTTGCATATGAAACTTAAAACTTTCAATTATAATGCAAAATATCACTTACCAAAAATGGGCAAAATTGAAACCATTGTTGGTGTGCAGGGAATGCATCAGACCAATGCTAATTCAGGTGAAGAATACTTAATTCCGGATGCTACCACAAATGATTTTGGAGCTTTTGGAACAGCAAATTACGAATGGAATAACAGTGTCCTTCAGGCAGGATTGCGTTTTGACAACCGAAATGTTAGCTCTGAAGCACACGGAACCGAAGGTGAAGAGGGATATTTTCAGGCTATAAACCGCTCTTTTGACAGTTTTAATGCTTCCTTGGGATATAAAACCCAATTGGCAGAGCCATTAACGCTGCGTTTGAATGTAGCTACAGGATTTAGAGCTCCAAATTTAGCTGAATTAACTTCAAACGGTGTGCACGAAGGAACGAACCGATATGAAATTGGAAACAATGATTTAAAAACCGAACAAAACGTTCAGACAGATTTGAACCTGGAATATAAAAATTCGCATTTTGAATTTTTTGTAAACGGATTTTACAATCATATCAACAATTATATCTACACATCGCCAACAGGAGAAGTTCGTGATGATAATAATGTTTTTGCTTATATACAGGATAATGCAAAATTATACGGTGGTGAAGTGGGATTGCATTTTCACCCGCATCCATTAGACTGGTTACATTTTGAAACCAGTTTTGAAACGGTAACAGGTAAAAAAGACAACACGGATTATTTACCTTTTATTCCGGCAAATAACTGGAACAATACGCTGAGAACCGAATTCAAAATCAAAAACTGGTTCGAGGAAGGCTATGCTTCCTTAAACGTTTCATCGACTTTTAATCAGGATAATGTGAGTGGTTTCGAAACAGCTTCAAAAGGATATACTTTGGTTAATTTGGGTTTTGGAGGAACTGTAAAACTAGGCAAAACAGCTTTTGATGTAAACCTTAACGGAAACAATTTATTCGATAAGAATTATATCGCCCATCTTTCAAGATTAAAAACAGATGGTATTCCAAACATCGGAAGAAACATAGTTTTGGGCGTAAATTTTAATTTATAATTACTTTTCAACGCATAGAAATCGTAGATTTAAAAAATATTATTTCTACATTTCTATGCGTTATTTTTTACAACAAAAAAAGCTATTTTTGTTATAACTCATAAATGTTAACTATGAAAAAAACAATTTTTATAATGGCTATTACTACTGCAGGAATTTCATTTGCACAGGATAAAATTCAATATCCGGAAACTAAAAAAGGTGAAACTGTTGATATTTATTTCGACACCAAAGTAAATGATCCATATCGTTGGCTTGAAGATGATAAGTCTGCAGAAACAGGCGCCTGGGTAAAAGCTCAAAATGAAGTTACTTATGGCTATTTAGAGAAAATTCCGTTTCGTGATGCTTTAAAAAAACGAATGGAGAAGCTCTGGAATTATGAAAAAATAGGGGCTCCGTTTATAGAAGGGAAATTTACTTATTTTTCTAAAAACAATGGGCTTCAAAACCAGTCGGTTATTTATAGAAAAGATGAAAACAGCAAAGAAGAAGTTTTTTTAGATCCAAATACTTTTTCTAAAGACGGAACTACTTCACTTGGCGGTTTAGACTTTTCGAAAGACGGATCTAAAGCTGCATATTCAATTTCTGAAGGCGGAAGCGACTGGAGAAAAGTCATTATCATTGATGCTTTGTCTAAAAAAATTGTTGAAGATACATTGGTAGACGTTAAATTTAGCGGTGTTTCATGGTTTGGAAACGAAGGTTTTTATTACTCGAGTTATGATAAACCAAAAGGAAGCGAATTATCTGCAAAAACAGATCAGCATAAATTGTATTTCCATAAATTGGGAACTTCTCAAAAAGAAGATCAGGTTATTTTTGGCGCAGATCAAAAAAGAAGATATGTTGGAGGCTATGTTACAGAAGACGATCATTATTTAGTGATTACAGCAGCCAATTCTACTTACGGAAATGAACTCTATATTAAGGACTTAACCAAACCAAACAGCCCAATTATTACTATTGTTGACAACTTTGACAGTGACAATAGTATTATTGAAAATGAAGGAACCAAATTGTTTATTGATACTGACTTAAATGCTCCAAACAAACGTGTAGTATCTGTTGACGTAAGCAATCCAAAACCGGAAAACTGGAAAGATTTTATTCCGGAAACCCAAAATATTTTGTCTCCTTCTACGGGTGGCGGATATTTTTTCGCCAATTACACAAAAGATGCCGTTTCATTCGTACAGCAATATGATTATAACGGAAAATTAATTCGGGAAATTAAGCTTCCTGCCGTGGGAACTGCTGGTGGTTTTGGCGGAAAAAAGAAAGAAAAAATACTGTATTACACTTTTACAAATTATACAACTCCGGGAACGATCTTTTCATTTGAACCGAAATCAGGTAAATCAGAGATATACCAAAAACCTAAAGTTGATTTTAAAAGTGATGATTACGAGTCAAAACAGGTTTTCTACTCTTCAAAAGACGGGACAAAAATTCCGATGATTATTACCTATAAAAAAGGGATTAAATTAAACGGTAAAAATCCAACGATTCTTTATGGTTATGGTGGATTCAACATTAGTTTAACACCAAGTTTCAGCATCTCTAATGCTGTCTGGATGGAAAACGGAGGCATCTATGCTGTCGCCAATTTAAGAGGTGGCGGTGAATATGGCAAAAAATGGCATGATGCCGGAACTAAATTGCAGAAACAAAATGTGTTTGATGATTTTATTGCTGCAGCCGAATATTTAATTGCACAAAAATACACCTCATCAGATTTCCTTGCGATTCGCGGAGGTTCTAACGGAGGCTTATTAGTTGGTGCAACAATGACACAACGTCCGGATTTAATGAAAGTTGCATTACCTGCTGTTGGTGTTATGGACATGTTGCGTTACAATGCTTTTACTGCCGGTGCAGGCTGGGCTTTTGATTATGGAACGGCTCAGGACAGCAAAGAAATGTTCGAATATCTTAAAGGCTATTCTCCTGTACAAAACGTAAAAAAAGGTGTTCATTATCCGGCAACTATGGTAACAACAGGCGATCATGATGATCGTGTGGTACCGGCGCATAGTTTTAAATTTGCTGCCGAATTACAGGAAAAACAAACCGGAGATAATCCTGTTTTAATTCGCATTGATGTAAAAGCAGGACACGGAGCAGGAAAATCTGTTGCCGCTACAATTCAGGAAAGCGTAGACATCCAGGCATTTACTCTTTACAATATGGGCTTTAAGTCTCTGCCTAAAAAGTAAACTTTAACCTGTTTTTTATAGCCACGAAATTCACAAAAATAATTTGTGAATTCGTGGCTATGTTTTTTAGGTTTGTTTTAATATTTCTTTCACGCAGATTCTGCAGATTTAGCAGATACAAAGTTTTTTTATTTTATTTATCAAAATCAAGAAATCAGCAAAATCAGCAGAATCTGCGTGAAAAATAATTCATGAATTCTTGCCGAACCTTTTTTAATTATTCCATTTTCTCTTAAATTTGAAATACCTAAAAAAAATAAAATGAAAATCATCAAATGGGGAATTATAGGCTGTGGCAATGTAACCGAAGTAAAGAGCGGTCCTGCTTTTCAAAAAGCGCCTAACTCAGCCTTGGTTGCTGTTATGCGAAGAGATGCTGAACTTGCCGAAGATTATGCCAAGCGCCATAATGTATCTAAATGGTATTCAAATGCTATTGACTTAATCAACGATCCTGAAGTTGATGCCGTCTATATTGCGACCCCGCCGTCATCCCATAAAGAGTATACAATTTTATGTGCCAAAGCCGGAAAACCGGTTTACGTAGAAAAGCCAATGGCACTGACATTTGAAGAATGCAACGAAATGATAAGCGTTTGCAAAGAATATAATGTTCCCTTATTTGTAGCCTATTACAGAAGAAGCCTTCCCCGATTTTTAAAAATAAAAGAACTGATTGATCAGGGTAAAATAGGACTTGTCAGACATGTAAATTGTGTTTTATATCATCCGTTTGAAGAACGTTACGACGACGAAATAAATTTACCCTGGACAGTTTTGCCACATATTTCCGGTGGCGGAATTTTTGTTGATTTGGCTTGTCATACTTTAGATTTTCTCGATTTTTTGTTTGGACCAATTCAATCCGTTCGCGGACATGCAAGTTCCCAACTTAAAGCTTATCCTGCCGAAGATTCAGTTTCGATGTCCTTTTTATTCGAAAACGGAATCCACGGGACCGGTTTATGGAACTTCGCCAGCTTTGAGCGTTATGACAATACCGAAATTGTAGGCGATAAAGGTAAAATCTCTTTTTCTACTTTTGGCAATGATCCAATACACATTCAATATGCGAATGGAGAAAAAGAAAGTATCACTATCGAAAATCCGCTTCATATTCAGCAGCCTTTTATTGAAACAGTTATTTCAGAATTGCTGGGTAATGAAGGAATTTCTCCATCAAAAGGAACTTCAGGCGCACGAACTTCCTGGGTTATTGATGAAGTTTTAAAAGAATTTAGAATTCAAAACAAGCATAATTAAAATCAGGAGCAATTTCCTGCTGTCCGCTGTATCTTTTATGCCGAACACCGGCACAAAAGGATGCCACTCCTATCAGGGCTATGGCTTCAGTTTTCATAAGAACAAAAAAAGAGGATATCCGTTATGAATATCCTCTTTTTATAAAATTAAATTTCCTTAGAATTAAAGGCTGTATTTAAGACCTAAAGTCAAACCTAAACCACTAATTCCAACATACGAACTAATTTCTTCATTAGCTTTAGTAGTATCATAATTAGCAGCATTAGTAGTTCTGCTATTCGAAGTAGCGGTCAATTCATCAACATATTTAACGTGGCTTGCTGAATAAGAAGCTGTTCTAAAAGAAGTAGTGGTATTCAACTGATCAACCCCATTTTCTGTATACTCTTTTGTTTCTTTAGTATCACCATGCACAGTAAAGTTACGGTACTCAATCTCTGCAAATGCAGAAATATGTCTCCCTAATTTATATGAAGTACCAATAGCTGCCATAAAACCAGCAGTTGGCTTAGGTTTCACAACATCTTTAGAGAATGTATTAGTTGTTCCCTGAGAGTTTGTGTAAGTACGATTTGTCTCAATTGTTAAATCTCCATGAAGAGGAACGATAACACCTACCTTAGTATAAGGTTCAAAACCTTTATGTTCTCCTAAAAACAACACTAAAGCCGGAGATAAATCGAATGCCTTAATCCTGCCCTCTGCTTTTCCTGAAACAAAAGTTGGTCCTGCACCCGCTAATCTGTTAGTAGTCTGAGCCATTGTTTCATTATTTCCAACATAATAGTTTACACCCATTTCAACACCTATACGTGTATTAAATCGGTAACCCGCAGCTAAAGTAGAACGAAACCCTTCTCCAAAAGACCCATGATTAGTTTCTCTGGAAATCAAAGTAGTACCATCTGCTGCATATACATCATTATTTGGCAATGCTCCTGAAATAATTGGAAAATCAGTAGCAACTGTTTTCAAAAAGTAAGATCCTCCTAATTTAAAATACCAGCTTTCTGGTTTATCCGCAGTTTCTGTTTGCGCTATTGTGGCCATAGAGCAAAGTAACAATCCTAGTAAAAATAGGTTCTTTTTCATAATCTGTTTAATTAATTTTATACAAAATTAAGTTATTTTAACATAATATTATAATTTGCCATACCCTCACGATTAACAGAATTACCATGATTTTAGGCAATTGTGCTAAAAATTTACTATGCGAGCATAATTTTAACGTAAAAAAAATGCATTCTTCTAAATTTTAACTGTTAAAAATTAATTTAATTTGAAGTTAACCTGCATTTTTTCTAATTCCTGTAACAATTCAGTCGAAATTTTGACTTTTAACCTGCGACTTGGCATCGTTAATTTGGTTACTACTTTTATTTCTTCAACCTCAGTAACTTCTTGGATTTTATTTTCAACCAGAGATGTTTCAATATCATCATTTTCAGTTTCATGTTCGAAAACAACATCTTCAGTTTCTTCAAATTCCGTTGGCGTTTCTACCTCAACAAGACGTTTTATCTTTTCCAATTCCATGATTTCAAAAGTCACCGAATTATCGCCTTTATTTTCATTAAATAATTGACTCAGTTTATGAATAAATTCGGCTTGCAGATCTTTAATATTCAATAACAAAACTAACTTCTTTGCAAATGTTTCCAAAACATCCTGCAATTGTTTTACCTCAACAAACTGCATTCTAGGTTCCGATTTTTTGCCTGTATCATGATTTACCCAGCCGTCTTTTATTAAGACTTTCAGGAAAGCAAAATTATTCTGAATTAAGAAATGACGAAACTTTAGATATTCTTCGCCAAAAATCCTGAACTCATAACTCTCATCATAACCTTCTAGGTTAAACATTGCCCAGCCCTTTCCATTTTTTGCTACACGATGCTGTACATTATTAATGATTCCGGCAAAAGTCAGGTTTTTACCCACATATAATTCCATACTTTTTAAAGCCTCTAATCGTGCATTACAAAAGTATTTCATCTCAAATCTGAAATCATCAAGGGGATGTCCGGAAATATAAATTCCAACGACTTCCTTTTCCTTAGCCAGTTTCTCCATCGTACTCCAGTCTTCGCAGGGCGGCACAACAGGCTCTGCGATTTGCACTTCACTGGTTTCTCCAAACAAACTTACCTGCGATGAATTTTCATTTTCCTGAAATTTAGATCCGTACCGAATCGCTTTTTCGTAAAACGTAATTCCGTCGCCATCATCGTGAAAATATTGTGCTCTTGTAGTCCCTTCAAAAGAATCAAAACCACCTGCAAGTGCTAAATTTTCAATCGCTTTTTTATTCGCAGCACGTAAATCAATACGTTTCGCCAAATCAAAAATCGATTTATATCTTGCCTCTTTTCTGCTCTCCACAATAGTTGCTACAGCTCCTGAACCTACTCCTTTGATTGCACCCATCCCGAAACGAACGGCGTAATCATCATTTACCGTAAATTTATAATACGATTCATTTACACAAGGTCCTAAAACCTGCAATCCCATACGTTTACATTCTTCCATAAAGAAGGAAACCTGTTTGATATCATTCATATTATTCGAAAGGACCGCAGCCATATATTCTGCCGGATAATGTGCTTTTAAATAAGCCGTCTGATACGCAATCCACGCATAACAAGTGGAGTGCGATTTGTTGAAGGCATAACTCGCAAAAGCTTCCCAGTCCTTCCAGATCTTTTCTAAAATTTTGGCATCATGGCCTTTTTTTGCAGCTTGCTCGACAAATTTAGGCTTCATTTTATCCAGTACGTCCTTTTGTTTTTTACCCATCGCTTTACGCAAAACATCGGCTTCACCTTTTGTAAAATCAGCCAACGATTGCGACAAAAGCATTACCTGCTCCTGATAAACCGTAATTCCGTAAGTTTCTCCCAAATATTCTTCGCAGGCATCCAAATCGTATTTGATTTCCTCTTCGCCATTTTTTCTTTTTACGAAAGACGGAATATATTCTAAAGGTCCCGGACGATACAAGGCATTCATCGCAATTAAATCCCCAAAAACCGTAGGCTTCAGATCTTTCATGTATTTCTGCATTCCGGGTGACTCATATTGGAAGATTCCAACTGTTTCTCCTCTTTGAAAGAGTGCATACGTTTCTTCATCATCAATCGGAAAAGTATCCGGATCAAGCTCAATTCCGGTTCTGTATTTTACCAGTTTAACGGTATCTTTTATCAAAGTTAGGGTCTTCAGACCCAGGAAGTCCATTTTTAGTAATCCTGCACTTTCTGCAACCGAGTTATCAAACTGCGTTACATACAAATCAGAATCTTTGGCAGTAGTAACGGGAACGAAATTCGTAATATCCGATGGCGTAATGATAACACCACAGGCGTGAATTCCGGTATTTCGCATCGATCCTTCAAGAATTTTTGCCTGTTGAATCGTTTCTCCGGCCAAATCGCCTTCATTCGCAATAGCGATCAATTCTTTTACATTATCAAATTCATCTGAACGAAGGGCTTTTTTAACCTCCTCTTCGCTTTCCGAAATAAATCGCGCCAAATTCCATTTTGACGGCATCATTCCCGGAATCAATTTTGCAATTCTGTCCGCTTCGAATAATGGTAAATCCAATACACGTGCTGTATCACGAATCGCCGATTTGGTCGCCATTTTACCATAAGTGATAATCTGCGCTACCTGATTTTTACCGTATTTATTGATTACGTAATCCATAACACGACCACGGCCTTCATCATCAAAATCGATATCAATATCGGGCATGGACACACGATCCGGATTTAGGAAACGCTCAAAAAGCAAATCGTATTTAATGGGGTCAATATTGGTAATTCCTAAACAATAAGCAACGGCAGAACCTGCTGCAGATCCACGTCCAGGCCCTACAGAAACATCCATTTCCCGGGCTTTGGCAATGAAATCCTGAACAATTAAAAAGTAACCCGGATAACCGGAATTCGAAATCGTCAGTAACTCAAAATCCAGGCGTTCCTGAATAGATTCTGTAATTTCGCCATATCGTTTTTTCGCCCCAACCATTGTCAGGTGTCTCAGGTATTTATTTTCACCCCGAACCCCTCCGTCCCCTTCATCTTCGGCAACAAAAAACTCTTCCGGAATATCAAATTTAGGAAGCAATACATCTCTGTAAAGTGAATAAATCTCAACCTTATCTACAATTTCCTGAATATTGATAATGGCATCCGGTAAATCAGCAAAGAGCTTTTTCATCTCTTCTTCCGACTTATAATAGTATTCCTGATTGGGTAATCCGTAACGGTAACCGCGGCCACGGCCAATTGGGGTCGCTTGTTTTTCACCATCTTTTACACACAATAAAATATCGTGGGCATTGGCATCTTCTTTATTTAAGTAAAAAGTATTATTAGTCGCAATTAATTTGACATTGTGTTTCTGAGAAAATTCAATCAGGGTTTTGTTGACACGATTTTCGTCTTCCTGATTGTGACGCATGACTTCTAAATAAAAATCATCTCCAAATTGTTCTTTCCACCAAATCAAGGCTTCTTCGGCTTGGTTTTCACCAACGTTCAGGATTTTGCTTTGGATCTCTCCGTATAAATTCCCGGATAAAACCATGATATCTTCCTTATATTGTTCAATAACTTTTCGGTCGATTCGGGGAACATAATAAAATCCCTCTGTAAAAGCAATTGATGACATTTTTGCCAGATTGTGATAGCCTTTTTTGTTTTTGGCTAACAGTACAACCTGATTACCGTTGTCTTTTTTGCTTTTATCCAAATGATTCTCACAAACATTAAATTCGCAGCCTACGATTGGTTTTATTTCCGTTTCTGTTGGTTCTTCGCCGCTTTCAACCAAAGCTTTATTCTTTCCGGAAGCTGCTTTATTGTGATTCATAACAGCACTCACAAAGTGAAAAGCCCCCATCATGTTTCCGGTATCCGTCATTGCAACCGCCGGCATACCATTTTTGGCTGTAGCCGAAACAATATTGCCAATACCTATAGTCGATTGTAAAACTGAAAACTGTGTATGATTATGTAAATGCGAATATTTCGCTGCTTTAAAATCTTTTTGATCCGATTCTGAAACTACAGTTTGCTTGTCATCAGACTGCAATGCTTTCAGCTGTTCCCTGATTTTATCAGAAGCTGCTTTTAAATTGATGTGTTTTAAACCAATAAGCTGAATTTCACGAGGGTTTTTGCTTTGAAATTCTTTAAAATAATCCTTCGGAACATCTAATTCTTCTTTGGTAAAAACCTCTCTTCTTATTAATTCCAGAAAACAACGCGTAGTTGCCTCAACGTCGGCAGTTGCGTTATGGGCTTCTGAGAACGGTTTATTAAAAAGATAACTGTGTAATTCGGTTAATGTTGGTAACTTAAATTTTCCTCCACGACCTCCGGGTAATTGTAATAATGAAGCGGTAACTTCGGTACAGGTGTCCAAAACCGGCATCGTACTCATTGGAGAATCCACACCCATTCTATGGAATTCAGCTCCCATAATATTAACGTCAAAACCTAAATTCTGGCCTACGATAAATTTGGTTTTGCTTAAAGCGATATTGAATTTCTCTAAAACCTCCGCCAGTGAAATTCCATCGGCTTCAGCCAATTCCGTAGAAATTCCGTGAATACGTTCAGCATCATACGGAATATTAAATCCATCAGGTTTTACCAAATAATCCTGATGCTCGATCAATTGTCCCATTTCGTCATGCAGCTGCCAGGCGATCTGGATACAGCGGGGCCAGTTATCAGAATCTGTAATTGGGGCATCCCAACGTTTCGGCAGTCCAGTAGTTTCGGTATCGAATATTAAGTACATAGCTATAAATCAAGTGATTGCAATTTTATAAAAATACAAAAATTGAACTTCAAATTTAGTCCTTTTTTTGGAGAAAGAAAATGCTTAGATTGGTAAAAAAACATTCTTATTAACAAATCAGCTTTTATCTCACAAATCATAAAATTTCATAAAAATCATTCTTTTGGATGTCGTAGTATTTCAATTAAAAAATCAACTGAAAAATTTCATCAGATTCTCCATTTATTACATTGAAAAAGACCCATTATCTGAAATTTAAAATTTATAAAAAAGAAATTAAAACTAACAATTATTACTATTTTAATCTGTTTTGTTACATTTTTTTGAATTAAAACCTATATTTTATAGAGCTTTTGAGATAAATTTGCAAACTATTAAAATGAAAAGCAATTAAATAAAAATTAAGCCGAAAAAGAAAAGCAAAACCAATTTCATATTCTTATTTCGACCAAAATTGATTCTGCAAAAGCCAATCGCAATTTGTATTTTAGTTTGGGTATCGTATATAATGAAATATTG
>JBDTRA010000024.1:0-57306 GCA_039931915.1 Flavobacterium sp.
ATATATAATTTTGAAATTTAAAATAACACTCCCAACTATTAAGGGGCTAAACTACTAATTCTGCATCAAGGAAAGCGAAAAGCACATATCCGCTTCCGTATAAAATCGCACCAATTTTTAAGAAAATCAAGAATAAATTCAAGTTTGTTGCCGAAATTAAATTATTATTTAAAACCTGGAAAAGTGTTAGCGGAATAAAAGCATTTATACTTTTATTTGTGTTTTGTTTTAAATAATAAATGATTAGTGCAATTATTCCTGAACCAAACATTAAAAATATTTCATTGTAATTTAGAAGTGAAAGCAGCAAAACGGCACCTCCAATAATTCCTAATTGAATTGTTTTTAAGGATTTTTTTGCTAACGGAAAAATTGCCGAAAGTATAACGGCAATAATAGCAGGTTTTATACCATATAAAAAAGGTTCTACTTCCGGAATTTGTCCATATTCTTTATACAGCCAGGCAAAAATTCCTGTAATGATTACAGCAGGGAAAATAAAACAAAATCCCGCAACAATCAATCCTTTCCAACCTGCTTTTTCGTGTCCAATATGAATAGCCATTTCGGTACTATTGGGACCGGGTATTAAATTTGTTGCGCCAATTAAGTCAAGAAAATGTTGTTCGCTTAGCCATTTTTTTTTGACCACTACTTCATCCTGCATCATTGCAATATGAACTGCCGGACCACCAAAACCAATAATGCCAAGCTTTAAAAATAATTTTGCTATTTCTTTTAAATTATTTTTATCTTCCATTTGGGTTAATTTTCTTATCAAACGACCATTTTCCTGCGCCTTCTATTAAAAGAAAAATTCCTCCCAGTAACATTGCCCAATCGGTTCTGCTGCCATGAAGCATTTCCCAAAAACCATCATTTTTTAAAACTTCCACTTTTGTCGTTGCCATTGCAACAAACATAATTATTATAATTGGAATGCTTGCTAAACGTGTAAAAAGCCCAATTAGGATTAATGCACCACAAAGTATTTCAAAAAAACCAACAAAACCACCTAAGAATTCCGGTGATGGCAAACCTATTTTAGCAAATCTTCCTGCTGCCAAAGTATCCGGAAATAAAAACTTCTGTATTCCTTCTGAAAAAAATACCCTTGTTATCCATTTCATCTAAAATCCAGTTTATTGTCTTTTAATTAATAATAAATCAAACCTGGCGATGATTTTGCAGAACCATAAAAAAAACCTGTAAAATCAAGTGACTACAGGCTTTTTAATTTATTGTGACCGCGACAGGGTTCGAACCTGCAACCCTCAGAGTCGAAATCTGATATTCTATCCAGTTGAACTACGCAGTCTTTTTGATTATAGATATTGATTTTTAGAATTCAGATTAAATGTACAACCTGAATTCTAA
This sequence comes from Flavobacterium sp., assembly GCA_039931915.1. Lineage (GTDB taxonomy): Bacteria > Bacteroidota > Bacteroidia > Flavobacteriales > Flavobacteriaceae > Flavobacterium. The sequence goes on from JBDTRA010000024.1 coordinate 1,378, forward strand.
AATCTAAACTTTTATACTAATAATTTTTTTACAATTGTAGAAATTGTTTTTCCTTCAGCAGTTCCGCCTAATTGTGCAGATGCTAATCCCATAACTTTACCCATAGAAGCAATTCCTGATGCTCCTGTTTCGGCAATAATTTTAGCAATTACAGCTTCTACTTCAGCCTCGCTTAATTGTGCAGGTAAAAATTTCTCGATTACAGCAATCTGAGCTAATTCAGGCTCAGCCAAATCAGGACGATTTTGTTCTGTAAAAATCCTTGCACTTTCTTTACGTGTTTTAACTAATCTCTGAAGTAATTTAACTTCATCGTCTTCAGTCAGTTCTTCTTTAGATCCTGATGCAGTTGCAGCCAGTAACATTTCGGATTTAATTGCTCTTAATGCTTCTAATGCTACTGTATCTTTTGCTCTCATGGCAGTTTTAATCTCTTCCATGATTTGTGTTTGTAAACTCATTTTTGTTTTTTATTTTGAATAAGCAATGCTTATAAATTATATTATTATTATTTGAAAATTTGATCTTGACTAAATTATAAAAAGATAATCTTTTGCCTGACTAGCAACTTTAAGTAATACGCCTAAAGTCAAATTTCTAAATTCTGTGCGAAGATAAAAAAAATAACCCGAAAATTAAATCCAATTTTCGGGTTATCCTAATATTATGATTGTAACATTAATCTACGTTATCGTGCAAAAATGAATTATTAGAACGTAATTGTAAATCATTATTACTGTCAGTACCAACAGAGATTCTCGAATTGGTTGTATTTGACTGTGTATTTGAAAGATCAATACCTAATCTTTTATAAGCAGGCTCTTTTTCAAGTTCATCAATCCTGGAAACATTATTATGGAATTTATAGTTAAACTCCTTTAGTTTCTTTCTTCTTTCTTCAGCTCTTAATCTCAAAGTTTCTTCGATTGTTAATTCCATCGGAGAAACATTTTCAGAAACCGGTAAACTGGTTTCCTGAGCAAATTCCACTTTTGGTTTCATCGTGATATTTAGCTCCTCAGGAATTACATCTTCTACCACTTTTTCAATTGGTTTTGATGTGGCTAAATCATTCTCAACCTCCATATATTCTTCTAACGAATACTTAATAATTCCGTTATCAGAAAGTTCCGTTACCGGTACAAATTGCACAGGATCATTTACTTTTATGTTACGGGTTTCATTTGTCAGTTCGAACAAAATTTTAGTTTCCTGCTCAGCAACCGGTTCCTTTTTTACTTCAGGCTCTGCTTTGAAAAGAGGCAGATCAAATGAAAAAGTAGTTTGTTCTTCTCTTTCAATTATTTTTTGCTGAACTGGCTTAAACTCTTGAAAAGTTTGCACTTCAGGCGATGAAATATTAAAATCAATATCTGTAATTGGTGAAACGATTTCAAAAGTTACATCAAGATTTTTGATAAACTCAGACATTATCACTAATTCTTCCTGATTCATTGAAGTAGGAGCTATAACCGGGGTAACAGCAACCGGAGCAGCTATAACGGGAACAGCCGTATCTTGCATCAAATCAAAAACAATTTTCTCTTCTGGTTTAGTAGTAGAGGTCGCTGTTTCAGCATTTAAATCGAAAGAAGTAAGTGTACTATTCGTTAAATTATGAACACTTCTTTGCTCGTCTTCTAACGTATGGATAATTTTTTTAGGTTCTGTATTTACGATTTCATTTTGTTGTTCAACATCAAAACCAGTAGCAATAATTGTTACCGCAATAGCTTCACCAAGAGTTTCATCTTCACCAACTCCCATGATAATATTAGCGTTGTAACCTGCTTCTGCCTGAATATGATCATTGATTTCTCCAATCTCATCAAGTGTAATTTCGTTTGATCCAGAAACGATAAGCAACAATACGTTTTTGGCTCCTGTAATTTTGTTGTCGTTTAACAACGGAGAGTCCAATGCTGTAATAATAGCATCTTTTGCTCTGTTTTCACCAGACGCAACAGAAGATCCCATGATAGCAGTTCCACTGTTTGACAAAACAGTTTTAGCATCACGTAAATCGATATTTTGAGTATAGTGATGCGTAATTACTTCAGCAATACCTCTGGAGGCAGTTGCCAAAACTTCATCAGCCTTTGAGAATCCTGCTTTAAAACCAAGATTTCCGTATACTTCTCTTAATTTATTATTATTGATTACAATTAATGAATCAACCTGCTTACGCAATTTTTCGATTCCTAAAAGTGCTTGTTCCTGACGCACTTTCCCTTCAAACTGAAACGGAATTGTTACGATACCAACTGTCAGAATTTCTCTTTCTTTTGCCAATTGTGCAATTACCGGAGCCGCACCTGTACCTGTTCCTCCACCCATACCGGCGGTAATAAATACCATTTTGGTACCGCGTTCCAACATTTTTTCAATTTCGGCAATACTTTCAATTGCAGATTGTTGCCCAACATCAGGATTTGCTCCTGCTCCAAGTCCTTCTGTTAAATTTACTCCTAATTGAATTTTATTTGGTACTGCACTATTTTGAAGTGCTTGTGAATCTGTATTACAAACGATAAAATCTACCCCTTTAATACCTTGCTTGAACATGTGGTTTATAGCATTACTTCCGCCTCCACCGACACCTATTACTTTGATTACATTTGATTGGTTTTTTGGTAAATCAAATGAAATACTTCCAAATTCTGAGTTGCTCATCATCTTTTTGGTTTTTGAAATTCTTATTTAATACATTTTTTACTTCTTGACTTGGGGCAAAAAGTAATTCCTTTTCTTATTTACTCTAACTCTATTCTGCGTTGTCTAAAAAATCTTTGATTTTATCGACATATCTATCAAAAAATGACCTTCTGATTTTAGTTTCTGTAGATTCTTCAACAGCCACATTATTTCTGACATCTCTGCCGGATTGTTCAACAGTTTCTACTCTTTCAACGTAGTTTTCTTCAACTTCGTATCGTTGCTGAACAGGAGGAGGAGCATTTCTGTATACTACTCTTGGCTGCTCATTTACAACCTCCACCCTGACAGCACTTTGTGTACTATTCTCAATACTATTCATTACTAGTCCGACTGCCGTAGCAAATAACGGACTGGAAATTTCTTCGCTTGAATTACCGGCTAAATGCTCGTTTGGATATCCAATTCTGGTATCCATACCCGTGATATACTCAACTAATTGTTTGATATGTTTTAGTTGTGCTCCACCACCTGTAAGAACGATTCCTGCAATCAATTTTTTACGGGGATCTTCGTGTCCGTATGCCTTAATTTCAGCAAAAACCTGTTCTACGATTTCCACAACACGTGCATGGATAATTTTAGATAAGTTTTTAAGCGAAATTTCTTTTGGCTCCCTGCCTCTTAATCCCGGAATAGAAACAATTTCGTTGTCTTTATTTTCTCCCGGCCACGCTGATCCGAATTTTATTTTTAAAAGCTCAGCTTGTTTTTCGATAATCGAACATCCTTCTTTAATATCTTCTGTAATCACATTTCCTCCAAACGGAATTACAGCAGTATGACGAATGATTCCATCTTTAAAAATGGCCAAATCTGTTGTTCCGCCACCGATATCGATAAGCGCTACTCCAGCTTCTTTTTCTTCCTGACTTAATACAGCATCAGCAGAAGCTAATGGCTCTAATGTCAATCCCGATAATTCGATTCCTGAACTCTGAATACATCTTCCAACATTTCTGATTGATGATGCCTGACCAACTACAACGTGAAAACTGGATTCTAATCTTCCGCCATACATTCCGATAGGCTCTTTTATTTCAGATTGTCCGTCAATTTTAAATTCCTGTGGCAAAACGTGAATAATTTCTTCTCCCGGTAACATGGCAAGCTTATTTACCTGATCAATCAGGAGCTGAATATCTTTTTCACCAATTACTTCTTCCGGATTACTACGGCTGATATAATCTGTATGCTGAATACTTCTGATGTGCTGTCCGGCTATACCAACAACTACATCCTTAATTTTATAACCTGAATTAGTTTCGGCTTCAAGAATAGCTTGCTGAATGGATTGAATAGTTTGGGTAATGTTATTTACAACACCTCTCGCAACACCCAGGCTTTTGGATTTGCCTATTCCCAAAATCTCTAACTTACCATACTCATTTTTCTTGCCTATCATGGCAACTATTTTGGTTGTACCAATATCTAGACCTACTGCAATGTTATCTTTTTCCATTATCTATTATTTTGTGCAAACTACTTGTTCCGTAAACCTGAGATCAATTTTATTGTATTTATATAAAGAACTATCTAAAACCGCTTTTTGAAAAAAGGCTTTATAGTTCCTGAATTTTTCATCTACATTCATCGTTCTTCCGAAATCAATGAAGTAATTATAATTTCTATTAAACAATTTTAAGCTACCATTAGGCATAATTTGAATAGCAATGATGTTTTTTTTCAAAAACGCATCGTCATAAATTGTGCGAAATAGGGCGGCTAAATCTTCGTTATTTTTTTTATTTATTGTTCCTGAAACGATAGGAACACGGGCTGTAAAATTATTAGACAAAGGCATTTTATTACCCTCATAGTCAATGTAAAAAGAGGTTCCGCCATCATAAATTCTGGCTATTGGAGTCTTTTGTTTTACTACCGCTTTTAGAACACCATCGATACTTACAAATACATCCGACTTTTCAATCATCTCTTGTGTATCCAGGATTTTTTCTATTTTATTCAAATCTAACTCATCTTTTCGGATACTGGAAGCGTCTTTTTTATTTTCTATCAACAATTTATTAACCGTTTCGGGCTTCACGAAAATCGCATTTTCTCCTACAAAAACGATCATAGATTTTTTTAGTTTCCTATCTCCATTTCTATGTTGGGCGAATGAATACAAAAAGAGTACAAGCCCAAAAATTAGAATTAATCGAATATTTGTCCAATTAAATAGTTTCATTTAGCATTTTTTTGATTGATGGAACCATTTCACCAATATCACCAGCTCCTATTGTTACAATTATTGGCGCATCACTGGCTTTAATCTGCGCTAATAAATCACTTTTTGCAACAATTTTTTTGTTCGAATTTGTCATTTTATCCATTAACCATTCCGAAGTAATCCCTTCCATTGGTAATTCACGTGCCGGATAAATATCCATTAAAAACACTTCATCAAAAGCAGATAAACTTTCCGCAAATCCATCAGCGAAATCTCTTGTTCTGCTGAATAAATGAGGCTGAAAAATTGCCAATACTTTACGGCCCGGATATAACTCTGTAACCGCCTGATGTACTGCATTAATTTCTGTTGGATGATGTGCATAATCATCTATATAAACCAAATTTTCTGATTTAATCTGATAAGAAAAACGTCTTCTTATTCCGTTAAATGATGCGGTCGCTTTTGCAATTTTATCTGTTGGCGTACCAAAAGTTTTTGCCATTGCAATAGCCATCAATGCATTCATTAAATTGTGTTTTCCGGGCAGTCCAAAATGCAAATCTTTCATGATTTCTGATGGTGTCTGCACATCAAAAACATAACTGCCATCTTCTATTCTGACATTGAACGCTTTATACGTACCTTCTTCATCTATAGTACATTGAACTCCTTCAAGGGGCAATTCTTTTGTTATAAAAAGATTCTTTTTATCCGTTACTTTCGAAGCAAATTCTACAAACGAAGCTTCGATAGCATCACTCGTTCCGTAAATATCCAGATGATCCGCATCCATAGATGTAATACAGGCAATATTTGGGTGTAAATGCAAAAATGAACGATCAAATTCATCAGCTTCAACAACAGTTACGGTTTTTCCGTTGCCAATTAAGTTAGAATTGTAATTTTCCACAATTCCGCCTACAAAAGCTGTTACATCTGCACCGCTTTCATACAAAATATGACCTAAAATACTGGATGTGGTTGTTTTACCGTGTGTTCCCGCAACCGCAAAAGAAAATGTATCTTTTGTTATGATTCCTAAAACTTCCGCACGTTTTTTAACTTCGTATTGTCTTTCTATAAAATAATTCCATTCTGAATGTGTCATTGGCACAGCCGGCGTAAAAATCACCAATGTATTTTCTACAAAATAATCATTCGGAATTAAGCTTATATTATCTTCAAAATGAATATCTATACCACTTTCAATCAATTCACTTGTTAGCATTGAAGGTGTTTTATCATAACCTGAAACCTGCTTTCCGATATATTTGAAATATCGGGCCAAGGCGCTCATTCCGATTCCTCCGATGCCAATAAAATAAACGTTTTGTATTTGATTTAAATTCATTTCAATTTGTTTTTTGAGCTATTTATTACAGGCAGTTTTATTTATAAAAAACTAGTAATTAAGCCTTTGTATTTTCTTATTTTTAATAACTCAAAACGCCTAAAATAGCGTTCTATATTTTGTATACCGTTCTATAATTATTTAAAAAAGTTATATTATAACAACTTTTTAATTTCATCTACAATAACTTTTACAGCATTTGGCCTAGCGAGTTTTTTAATGTTTTCGCTTAATTGTTTTTGTTTGCCCTGATCTTTCAATAGTGCTTCAAAAACAATACTAAACTGGTTATCCAATTCTGGTTCTTTCAATAAAATAGCGCCCTTTGCCTCTACGATTGCCTGCGCATTTTTAGTTTGATGATCTTCGGCCACATTTGGTGACGGAATAAAAATTACCGGTTTTCCAACAATACATAATTCTGAAACTGATGATGCTCCTGCTCTTGAAATAATCACATCGGCTGCAGCGTAAACAAAATCCATTCTTTCAATAAAATCAACCACTCTAACGCTTTGCTGATTGTATTTTTTATAATCTTCAAAATATAATTTTCCACATTGCCAGATTACCTGAACATCCTGCGAAAGAAAATTTTGCAATTCTTTTTCGATTAACTGATTAACTCTTCTGGCCCCTAAACTTCCGCCTAAAATCAACAATGTTTTTTTATTCGCATCTAAACCATAAAAAGCAATTGCCTCATCTCTTTTGCTGTCAATATCAATTAAATCCTGACGAACCGGGTTCCCCGTTAAAACAATCTTTTCTTTAGGAAAAAAACGTTCCAAATTTTCATACGCTACACAAATAGCATTCGCTTTTTTGCTTAACAATTTATTCGTAATACCGGGAAACGAATTTTGTTCCTGAATAACTGTTGGAATTCCCGCCGAACCGGCTGCCTGTAATAATGGGCCACTGGCAAAACCACCGGTACCAATAACTACATTAGGTTTAAATTGTTTGATGATTCTTCTTGACTCTAATAAACTTGTTGCCAGTTTTAATGGAAACATCATATTTTGTAAGGTCAATTTTCTTTGCAATCCGGCAATCCAAAGTCCCTTTATTTCATAACCTGCCTGAGGTACTTTTTGCATCTCCATTTTATCTTTGGCACCTACAAAAAGAAATTCCGCATCAGGAAATTGTAATTTTAATTCATTTGCAATAGCGATTGCAGGATAAATATGTCCTCCTGTTCCACCACCACTTAATATGAATTTATACTTTGTCATATTCTTAAAAGTTATAACGTCTTAAAACTATTCTATTTTTAACTGTATTATTTATTTAAAACTGCATGCATCGGGTTTTTGGATCTGTCTTCAATCGAATACATCCCCTCCTCTTCGTACACTTCTTTTTTTTCATTACTAATCAAATCTTCTTCAGCCATTTCTTTATCTATCAAACGCTGAAGTGCTTCTTTTCTCCTTTCTTTTTCCTGTTGCTCTTCGGCGACTTCCTCTTCTTTTTTGGTCACGCTAATGATAATTCCGAGAGAGAAACACGTCATCCAGATAGAACTTCCTCCACTACTAATCAATGGTAATGTCTGTCCCGTAACCGGTAATAATTCAACTGCAACCGCCATATTGATCATCGCCTGAAATATCATCGGAAAACCGAGTCCGACGACGACTAATTTTCCGAACAATGTATTTGCTTTATGTGACGCAATTACAAATCGAAATAACAACAACAGATATAAAATTAATATTGCGACTCCACCTACAAGCCCGTATTCTTCAACGATAATTGCATATATAAAATCTGAAGATGATTGTGGCAAAAAGTTTTTCTGAACACTTTTCCCAGGACCCAAACCTCCTAATCTTCCTGAAGCAATCGCTGTTTTCGCTTTTTCAATCTGATAATCATCCTCATCTGGTTTGTCACTGGTAAAGTTTTCGATACGGCTTCCCCAGGTTCCAACTCTGCTAAAAAAATGAGAATCAGGAAATGCTTTAGCCACTAACAGGAAGAAGGCCAGCATCGCTATTCCGGAACCAATAATAAAAGCAATATATTTTAATGAATAACCACCAATAAAAGTCAGCATTATTATCATTGAAAATATCAATGCAGTAGTTGAAAAGTTAGCCGGCAGGATAAGCGCCAGAGTAATAAATACAGGAATCCAAAGCTGCATTAATGATGTCTGAAAAGATTCATTCTCTCCTTTTTTCTTTGACAAATAACGTGCTACAAATATGAAAAGCACTATTGCCGCTATTGTCGAAGGCTGAAATGTGATTCCGATAAACGGAACCTGAATCCAACGACTTGCATTAGCTCCTGAAATTACTGTTCCTTTTATTAATGTAAAAACCAGCAAAATCCAAACTATTGGTAATGCCAACTTAGAAATCGCCCGAAAATAGTGATATGGTATTTTATGAACCCAATAAATAATTAGGAAACCAATACAAATATGTGCCAAATGTTTAATCAGATAGCCTAAAGTATTTCCTGTTCCCCGACCAATATAGGCAAGATTACTACTCGCACTAAAAACAGGCATAAACGAAAACAAAGCCAATAAAGCCACAAATGACCATATTACTCTATCTCCTTTTAATTTGTTTACAAGCTGTTTCATATTTTAGATTTCTGATTTTAGATTTTAGATTATTTTGATCCTTCGGTTTTAATTTGCTTTATTGATTCTACTATTTACTGTCTTTAAACTGCTGACAAAAATGGCAGTTAGCTCATTTCCTTCTTTCCAAATTATTTCTAATTCTGATTTATCAATCCAATTCTTTTCTTTTATAATTTCTAACCAAAATAAAGTTTCATCAGCTTCTTCTAAAACTATATTCATTTTAGATATAAATTCCCGATCGCTTCTTGCTCGGCAAACTGCTCTGTAATTTGCTCCAACCGATGTTCCACTCCTTACAATTTGATTTGCAATTACTTTTATAATATATGTCGTTGGCAATTTTTCTGCTAAATCTATTATCAGTAAAGAGAACTTTTTTGTTCTCAACTTCATTTCATCCGTCGTCATACTTTTGAGAACTTATATCATTTTTTTAGTTCAAAGTTTAGAAACAATCTAAAATCTAAACTCTGAAATCTAAAATTACAAGTTATGTACCGCTTGCTTAAACTGCTTTCCTCTGTCTTCGTAACTTTCGAATAAATCAAAACTTGCACAAGCCGGAGACAGCAAAACAGCATCTCCTTTTTCAGTTAAACGCTGCGCCGTTTTTACAGCGTCGCTCATATTATTCACTTCAACCATGATATCAACAACATTTCCAAAAGCATCAATGATTTTTCTATTGTCAACTCCTAAACAGATGATTGCTTTTACTTTTTCGCGAACCAATGACATTAATTCGTTATAATCATTTCCTTTATCAACACCTCCAACAATCCAAACGGTTGGAACATTCATACTGTCCAAAGCAAAAAAAGCAGCATTTACATTTGTCGCTTTCGAATCGTTAATGTATTGTACATTCTGAATTTTCAATACTTTTTCCAAACGATGTTCAACACCTTGAAAATTAGATAAACTTTCGCGAATTGTTGCATTTCTAATTTGCATCAATTTTGCTACAGAGCTTGCTGCCATTGCGTTTTTCATATTATGTTTTCCTTCTAACGCAATGTATTCTGTTTCCATTGTAAACTCTTCCTGGTTGATCTGTATTTCCATTTTATTGTTATTTATAGAAGCCCCTTCACTGAATACTTTAGTCAATGAGAAAGGGATTAATTTTGCTTTTGTTGTATTATGCTGCAACCACTCTGTAATTGCCTGGTCATCTGCATCGTAAATAAGATAATCGCTTTCGGTCTGATTCATTGTTATTCTGAACTTAGAATCAATGTATTTTTGATATTTATATTCGTACCGATCTAAATGATCCGGGCTAATATTCGTTATAATAGCTATATCAGGCCTGTAATCTATAATTCCGTCAAGCTGAAAACTGCTTAATTCAAGCACATATACATCGTATTTATTTTCGGCTACCTGCCATGCAAAACTTTTTCCGATATTACCGCCCATTCCAACATTCAAACCAGCTGATTTCAGCAAATGATGAGTTAACATTGTTGTTGTTGTTTTACCATTGCTTCCTGTAATTCCAACAGTTAAAGCCTCTGTAAAAGGTTTTGCAAACTCTATTTCCGAAATCACTTTAACTCCAGCCTCAATAAGTTTTTTTACGATGGGAGACTTATCCGGAATCCCTGGACTTTTCATTACCACATCGGCATTTAAAATCAGGCTTTCTGTATGCTGTTCTTCTTCCCAGGCAATTCCATTAATTATAAGAACTTCTTTATAGCTTTCTTTTATTTTCCCAAAGTCAGATACAAAAACATCATATCCTTTTTTCTTACCCAAAATAGCGGTACCTACACCACTTTCTCCTCCTCCTAAAACTACTAGTCTCATACTCTATTTATTAAAAATTGAGAATTAAAAATTAAAAATCACTTTAGGCTTTTAATCAAATTCCTATTTTCCTTTTAGGGTTATTATAATTTTTGCTAATATTCTGCAAATTTCATCAGCCTCACCATAGATGCTATCGAATTCACTTACAGAGATATAATCTGTTGCTTTCAATAATTTCAACCAATAAATAGTTTCTCTTGCTTCTTTATACGAAATTTCCAATTTAAACAAGAACGCTGCATCAGAACGCCCTCCTATTGATTCTTCAATATTTGCACCTATTGAAGTTCCGCACCTTAAAATTTGCTTACTCAAAACAAATTCCTTTTTTATAGTAGTTAGATATTTGTACAAATTGATAATTCTAACCGCAAAAAGAAATGATTTATCCTGAACAATATTTTCTTTCATTTATAAGAACTTGTAATTTTTTAATTCTTAATTTTTAATTGAATTTATCTTAGTTTTAAAGTAACGATTGATAATATGGCTAACATAATGGCAACAATCCAAAATCGGGTTACAATTTTACTTTCGTGATATCCTTTTTTCTGGTAATGATGATGTAAAGGTGACATCAGGAAAATTCTACGACCTTCACCAAAACGCCTTTTTGTATATTTAAAATAGGCTACCTGAATAATTACCGAAGCACTCTCTGCTAAGAAAATTCCGCAGAATAAAACAATTAATATTTCTTTACGGACTGCAATTGCTAAAACTGCAATGATTCCTCCGATAGTTAAACTTCCTGTATCTCCCATAAAAACAGATGCGGGGTACGAATTATACCAAAGAAACCCAATTAAAGCCCCCACAAAAGCTGATATAAAGACTGTCATTTCTCCCGAATTGGGGATATACATAATATTGAGATAATTCGAGAAAATAATATTCCCGGAAACAAACGTAAATATTCCGAGCGCGAGAACAGATATCGCCGAAGTTCCAGCTGCGAGACCATCAATTCCATCCGTTAAATTAGCTCCGTTTGAAACTGCTGTAATGATAAAAATAACAACCGGGATAAAAATTAACCATGCCCATTTTTCATATCCATCTCCCATAAAAGATAAAACTTCAGCATAATCGAATTCATTATTTTTGACGAAAGGGATTGTTGTAGCTGTTGATTTTTCTTCAACCGGTACCGGAAGAACAACAGTTGTGTTTACACTTTTATAAATATCGGTTCTTCCTGTATCGGTTCTTACAGTTACAGCCGGATTGAAATATAAAACCGCACCAACAATAATTCCCAAACCAACCTGCCCGATAACTTTAAAAATTCCTTTTAATCCTTGTTTATCTTTTTTGAATATTTTAATATAATCATCAACAAAACCAATTGTTCCCATCCAAAGAGTAGTAACAATAAGCAATACAATGTAAATATTATGCAAACGGGCAAATAACAAAACCGGCACAAGCGTTGCAAAAATGATAATCAGTCCTCCCATTGTTGGAGTTCCCGCTTTTTCATTCTGACCTGCAAGACCTAACTCACGAACAGTTTCACCCACTTGCTGCTTACGTAAAAAATTGATAACTCTTTTTCCGTAAATCGTTGACAAAAGCAATGAAAGCATAAATGCCAAAGCTGATCTGAAAGTAATGTATTGGAAAACCCCTGTTCCTGGAACATCCATTGTTTTGTTTAAATATTCAAATAAATAGTATAGCATATCTTTTTATTTTAAATTCCAATTTTGAAATTCCAAATCCAATCTGTTGCGGATATTTAGAATTTGAAAAATGATTATTATTTATTTAGTTGTTCTAAAATTTCTTTTACCGTTTCCATATCATCAAAATGATGACGAACACCGTTTATTTCCTGATAGGTTTCATGACCTTTACCGGCAATCAAAATAATATCGTTGGCCTGGGCTAATTGACAAGCTGTTTTTATGGCTTGTTTTCTATCCGTAATTCTCAGCATTTTTTTATAATTATGTGCTTCAACACCCTCCTCCATTTCATTAAGAATCGTTTCCGGATCTTCGTTTCTGGGATTATCCGATGTCAGAATGGCTTTATCACTAAAATCTGCAGCGATTTTAGCCATAATTGGTCGTTTCGTTTTATCCCTGTTTCCACCGCAGCCAACAACGGTAAGCAATTGTTCATTTTTTGTACGGATATCATCAATCGTTTTTAATACATTCTCCAAAGCATCAGGTGTATGGGCATAATCTACAATCGCAGTAATATTTCCTTCCGAAACAATATATTGAAAACGTCCTGAAACACTTTCTAAATCAGACAGTAAACGCAATGCCTCAAGGCTGTCCATTCCTAACTCAACAGCTGTACCATAAATTGCTAATACATTGTAAGCATTAAATGTCCCAATTAATTTCACCCAGACTTCATTATCATTAACTTTTAATAATAATCCTGATAATTGGCTTTCTAATATCTGAGCTTTAAAATCAGCATATGTTTTTAAGGCATAGGTGCGTTTTCTGGCAACAGTATTTTGCAGCATCACAGGTCCGTTTTTATCATCAATATTCGATAAAGCAAAAGCCGTTTTTGGCAGCGAATCAAAAAAAGATTTCTTTACATCTCTGTATTCTGCAAAAGTTGGATGGTAATCTAAATGATCATGGGACAGGTTCGTAAAAACCCCGCCTACAAAATGCAAAGCTTCTGTGCGTTTTTGATGGATTCCGTGTGAACTCACTTCCATAAAACAATGCGTTACACCAGCTTCCACCATTTCACTCAAATAATGATTGATTGTAATCGAATCCGGGGTGGTGTGCGTTGCATTATATTCTTTTTCCTCAACCATGATTTTTACCGTTGATAACAAACCAACTTTAAAATCCGCTTTTTGAAACAATTGAAACAATAGTGAAGCAATGGTCGTTTTTCCGTTTGTTCCGGTAACGCCTACCAATTTTAACTTTTCAGAAGGATTCCCAAAATAATTAGCTGCCATAAAAGCCAATGCCGTATTGGTATCCTTAACTTTTATATAGGTAATTCCTTTTTCAATATTCTCCGGCAAAGCATCACATATAATCGCAACAGCTCCTAATTGAATTGCTTTTTCAATATAATCATGACCATCAGAAAGTGTTCCGCGAATAGCCACAAAAACATCATTTTCTTCAATTTTCCTTGAATCAAAATCAATTTTATGGATATCAATTTCCGTCGAACCCGTTACAGATTCGATTGCTACTTTATATAATATGTCTTTAAGTATTTTCACGATAACTCTAATACTATAATTGTGTTTTTACTAATATTCTGTCCAGCCTGTACTGACTGTTTTTTTACTTTCCCTACTCCGTTTACTTTTACTTTTAAACCTAAGTTTTCCAATAAAGCAATAGCATCCATTCCCGGCATTCCTTTCAGGTTCGGAATCAGTTTTGATTTCTTATTTACTTCTAAATCATACTTATCATAACTATATTCCTGTTTTGGAATTTTGGAATCCAGTTTTTTTATTTTGTTGGTTGAAGGGGCATCTGTAAATATTTTTTGGGCGATTCTTTTAAAAACCGGCCCTGCAACATCTGCTCCGTAATAATTATTTTTGGATGTATTTGGTTTATGAACCACCACAATACAAGAATATTTAGGATTATCAGCCGGGAAATATCCTACGAATGAAGAAGCATAATACAATCCTTCTCTTCCTGCTTTACCGTAATTTACCATAGCTGTTCCTGTTTTTCCTGCCATCGAAAAATCTTTGGAGTATAACTTAGAAGCTGTTCCTTTTTTAACCACATTCAACATTACTGCTTTTAATTTTTTAATAGTTTCCGGAGAACAAACCTTTGGATTGATTACTTCTGTATCAAATTTCTCAATGGTTTTGTTCCACTCTTTAATTTCTGATACAAACTGCGGTTTTACCATCACACCATTATTGGCAACTGAATTGTAAAAAGCCAGAGTCTGCATTGGCGTAACTGAAACATTGTAACCAAAAGCCATCCACGGAAGTGAAATTCCTGACCAGCTTTTATCTCCCGGATGTGGAATAATTGGTCTTCCTTCTCCTTTAAAATGCAAACCTAAAGTTTTATCCAATCCCCAATTTCTAATATGATTTACAAATTTTGACGGATTGCTTTTGTAATTATTATAAACCGCCTGAGCCATTACTGTATTTGATGAAAGTTCAAATCCGCGTGCCAATGAAACTTTTCCGTAACCACCTATATGCGAATCTCGAACAGCACGACCATAATATTTTACCACTCCTTCATGACTGTCAAAAACTGTGCTTGTATCAGCAACCTTATCTTCTAAAATTGCCATTAAATCAACCAATTTAAAAGTCGATCCCGGTTCCTGAGACTCTGCTACAGCATAGTTTGTAGTTTCAGTATACGATCCGTCTTCTGCTCTTCCTAAATTCGAAATCGCTTTTACATGACCTGTTTCAGTTTCCATAACCACTACACAACCATGATCTGCTCCGTAATCTTCTAATTGCTTCAATAAAGCATGGTGCGCTATATCCTGAATAAAGACATCAATTGTCGAAATAACATCATAACCGTCCTGAGGATCCACTTCGTTTACATCACGAATTGGTTTCCACTGCCCTTTGGCAATTTTTTGCTTTAAAATTTTACCGTCTTTTCCGTTCAGGTAACTTTTAAAAGCCCACTCTATTCCTTTCCCAACTTCAACACCGGTTGCAGGATCAATTCGGTCATAACCAATTGTTCTTTCTGCGATTTTACCTATAGGATGTTTTCTAACTGTTTCCTGCTCAATTATAATTCCGCCTTTAAAAGCGCCCAGATTAAAAAGAGGAAACCCTTTAATTCTAACATATTGTGTATAACTTAGATTACGCGCAATCAGATAATAACGGTTTTTATTTGATCTTGCTTTTCTTAATTCATTTTGATAATATCCGCTGGGTCTTCCTAAAACTACAGATAAGGAATCCGAGAGAGACTTTACATGCTTTTCAAAATTCTCTTCTTTTGGTGCTTTTGAATCAAATCTTATTTCATAATTAGGAATTGATGTTGCCAGCAAACTTCCGTCAGCCGAATATATATTTCCTTTATTGGCAGGAATCACAAAATTCCTGACTGTACGCTGTTTTGCCAGTTTTCTATAATAATCTCCTTCTACCCATTGAATATTAGTTAATTTAACAACAATAGCAATCGCCATCAAAAAGATGAAAACTGCTACGAGGTAAATTCTGTAGGATATATGTTTATCGTCTACTGCCATATTCTTTTAAAGAAACTTTTTTCTTCTTCTTTTTTAACTTCTATTTTTGTTGGAGGTACCGTTGAAGGATAAATTTGTTTTTCAAGCATCTTATCCGAAACAGTTGATTCCATTTTCAACTTCATCAATTCTGAACGTCTGTCTACAAATTCTGAACGTAATTCTTTAACATCATTATTCAGTTTTGCAATTTCAAAAACCTTTTGTTCATATCGCTGCGTATTAGCAATCATAATTATAGCGAGCAGAATGATAAAAACAATGAATCTCCAATTTTTTATGGCATCATCGTTTATAAGAAATCTTGCTTTTAATATGCTAAATATTCCGCCTTTCATTTTATACCTTTATATTATATCTTTTCAGCAATTCTTAATTTTGCACTTCTTGCCCTGTTGTTAATTTTAATTTCAGCTTCGTCAGGAACAATCAATTTTCCGATAGTTTTAAACGGAACTGAAAAATTTCCATAAAAATCGCGTTCCGGCTCCCCTTCGAACATTCCGTTTTTAATAAATCTTTTTACTAATCTATCTTCCAAAGAATGATAGGATATCACAGAAAACCTTCCTCCCGGATTTAGAATTTCTAATGATTGCTCAATAAATTCTTTTAAGACATCCATTTCCTGATTTACTTCAATACGGATCGCCTGATAAATCTGAGCCAATATTTTATTTCGAACTCTTTCAGGCAGATATTTTGCCAAAACTTCCTTTAATTCATCGGTAGTCCTGATTGGCTGATGCTCTCTGGCTTCTATAATTGTTCTGGATAAAACCGGTGCATTTTTCAGCTCCCCATAATCCAGAAATACTCTTTTTAAATTGGCTTCATCATATTCATTAACTACCCGATAAGCATTCAAATCATTTTTCTGACTCATTCTCATATCCAGTTCAGCATCAAAACGGGTTGAAAAACCTCTTTCCGGAACATCAAACTGATGTGATGAAACACCTAAATCAGCCAAAATTCCATCAACGCTTTTTACGCCATGAAAACGCAAAAACCTTTTTATAAATCTGAAGTTCTCATTAATCAAGGTAAACCTTTCGTCCGGCAATGCATTTGCAAGCGCATCTTCATCCTGATCAAAAGCAAATAATTTTCCGTTTGGCCCCAATCTTTTCAAAATTTCTTTTGAATGACCTCCGCCGCCAAACGTAACATCAACATAAACACCATCAGGCTTAATATTTAAACCATCAACTGTAGGATGAAGCAAAACCGGATTATGATATTCCATTGTCGTCGTCATTAATATTTCCCATTACTTCTTCAGCCAGATCTGCAAAATCCATATCTTCGCCGCTTATTGATTTTTCATACAAATCCTTATCCCAAATTTCCACAATATTAACCGCAGACGAAAAAACAACATCTTTAGAAATACCTGAAAAAGCCACCAAATCCTTCGGAACAAGCAATCTTCCCAATGCGTCAATCTCTACCACTTTAACACCGGCAGTAAACCTTCGGATGAAATCATTGTTCTTTTTTACAAAACGATTCAATTTGTTGATTTTTTGCATCATCAAATCCCATTCTTCCATCGGATACAATTCTAAACATGGTTGAAAAACAGAGCGCTTCAAAACAAATCCGTTTTGAAGAGAAGAAGCCAATTGCTTTTTTAAAGGGGCAGGCATCATCAGCCTTCCTTTAGCATCAACTTTACACTCATATGTTCCTACAATTGTGTTCAAGAAATAGCATTATATAGTTATACAGCAAAAATATAAAAAATATTACCACATATTACCACTATATACCACTTTGTTAATAAGTTTAACCACTTTCCTGACATAATACCTAATTTATAATTAATCAATACTTTAACTATTAATTAGCTTAATAACTATTATCTTAATCAATCAAAAAAAATGCACGCTCTTTTTCTTAAAAAATTAATTATAATGTAAATTTTTTAACATTTAAACATTGTTTCAAAAGTTAGCCTTAATGCTGATTTTTAATTAGTTAGCAACGATACAGAAATTATGTAGTTAAAAAATAGCGGCAAAAATTTATTTTTATTTATTAAACCCTATATTTGTCCAAATTGAAATTGGCATTAGATTAAATGGACAAAAACTACAAAAAAGAAGGCAAATACAGCTATTTTGAAGCTGGTGAAGGAACTCCTATCGTTATCTTACATGGCTTAATGGGAGGCCTTAGTAACTTTGATGCTGTAGCGGAATATTTTCCATCGAAAGGATTCAAAGTTGTTATCCCTGATTTGCCAATATACACTCAGAGTATTTTAAAAACCAACGTAAAAAGTTTTGCTAAATACGTAAAAGATTTCATCAATTTTAAAGGCTTTGATAAAGTTATCCTATTAGGCAACTCACTGGGAGGACACATTGCCCTTTATCATACCAAACTGTATCCTGAAAAAGTTGCAGGACTTGTAATTACCGGAAGTTCAGGTCTTTACGAAAGCGCAATGGGAGACAGTTACCCAAAAAGAGGTGATTATGAATACATCAGAAAGAAAGCCGAAGATGTATTTTATGATCCTGCAATTGCCACTCCTGAGCTTATTGATGAAGTTTATGCTACGGTTAATGACCGTATCAAACTAATCAAAACCTTAACAATTGCCAAAAGTGCTATTCGCCATAATATGGCAAAAGATTTACCAAAAATGACAGTTGAAACCTGTATTATCTGGGGTAAAAATGATGCTGTAACCCCACCAAACGTGGCGGAAGAATTTGATAAATTATTGCCTAATTCAACTTTATACTGGATAGACAAATGTGGACATGCTGCTATGATGGAACATCCTCAGGAATTTAATGAAATTCTTGAAGAATGGCTCGTTAAAAAGAATTTCTAGCATCTAACTTTCGACTTTAAGGAGGTTTTAAAACCCAACAACATGAAAATTAATACCGCCGAATTCATAATAAGCAATTCTGAAGTTGCAAAATGCCCGCAGGATTTTTTACCGGAATATGCTTTTATAGGAAGATCAAACGTGGGTAAGTCATCTTTGATTAATATGCTTACCAATCATAAAAATTTAGCTAAAACATCAGGGAGACCAGGGAAAACTCAGTTAATTAATCATTTTAAGATTAATAATAATTGGTTTTTGGTCGATTTACCCGGATATGGTTATGCTAAGGTATCTAAAAAAACAAAATCGGTTTTCCAGCAATTTATCACTGATTATTTTGAAACCAGGGAGCAATTGGTTTGTGCTTTTGTTTTAATTGATATTCGTCATGAAGCCCAAGCCATTGACATTGAATTCATGTCGTATATGGGCGAAAGTGAAATTCCGTTTTGTATCATTTTTACCAAAGCAGACAAAATTAGCAAGACCAAAATTGACTCACATATTGCTGCCTACAAAAAACAAATGTTTGCCAATAACTGGGAAGAAATGCCACATTATTTTGTGACTTCTGCCACTGAATCAACAGGAAAAGAAGATGTTCTGAACTATATTGATGAAGTTAACCAAGAGGTTTTTAAAAATAATTCCGGGTTCTAAAACCAGGCTTCAATATTAAGTCTCGCATTTAAAAATAAAAAAATTCCAAATTCCAATTTAATACAATTAGAATTTGGAATTTTTATTTAAACTAAGCTTTGCTTCTTCCATAAATCAAAATATTTTTCTTTCCTTTCTAATAAAACATGGTGATTACCTGATTCTATAACTTTTCCATTTTCCATAACTAGTATTTGATCCGCATTTGCAATGGTACTTAATCTATGTGCTATGATTATAATAGTCTTTCCTTGCTTCTTAAAATCATCAATTACCTCTTTTACAATTCTTTCAGAATTAGTATCTAATGATGATGTAGCTTCATCCATTAACAAAATTTCAGGATTTTTGTATAAGGCACGTGCAATTGCAATTCTTTGTTTTTGACCTCCCGATAACATAGCTCCATTTTCACCAATTTGTGTTTCGAAACCATTTGGCAGTTTTTCTACAAATTCAGTAATCCCTAATTGTTTTGATAAATCTAATATCCTTTGGATATTTGGAAAAGAATCTCCCAAAGCTATATTTTCGATAATGTTTCCGGAAAACAAATTAAGCTGTTGCGGAATAACGCCAATCAATTGTCTTAAACTTTTGTAATGGATAAATTGACTGTCATAATTTCCAATATATATTTTTCCTTCTTTTATTGGATATAAATTTTGAAGAAGTGAGATCAGCGTAGTTTTTCCGCTTCCGCTTTCCCCAACAATGGCGGTAGTCTCATTCTTTTTAAATGTCGCATTAAAGTTTTTAAAAACATCCATTCGCGAGCCATATCTAAAACTTACATTTTCAAATTTAATATCTCCTGTGTTTTCCCTTTGCATTTCAATTTTATTCTCTGTTTTTTCACGCTCTAAATCCATGATTTCGAAAAGCCTGTCGGCAGCAATCAGAGCATTTTGAGCAGTTTTATTCATACCAATTAAAGAAGCAACAGGCGATGTAAAGTAGCTGATTAATGCATAAAACGAAAATAATTCTCCGGGGGTAATGGCACGGTCAATTACATAACCTGACCCTATCCACATTAGAATAACTGTAAATAAAGAAGCAAGAAATTGTGTAGAACTTCCGGCAAAAACACCATTTAAACCTGATTTATAAGTACTAAATAATAGTTTTACAAATTTGTTTTCTGTTTTCAAGTTTGAAAAATCTTCTATACCAAATTCTTTAACAGTACGAACATGGGTAACACTTTCGACCAATTGTGTTTGAAGTTCTGCAGCGTTTTCCATGATGTTTCGTTCTACTTTTTTATTGAATTTATTCAGAATAAAATAAATCAAACCATAAAAAGGTATTACAGCCAAAATTACCAAAGCTAATTTCCAGTAATAGGTAAACATTAAGGTGAATGAAAAAATTACAATAAAGACGTTTACAATCATATCAATTGCAACTTCATTTATAAACGATCGAATTTTTACAGCATCATTTATTCGTGATGTAATTTCGCCTATTTGCATGGTGTCGAAAAAACGCTGTGGCAAATGAAGTAAATGTTTATAATACCCAAGAATTAATTTTGCATCAATTAACTGCCCCGTTTTCATTACAAAAATACTCTTTTGAGACCCAATGAATCCTTGCAATACAATTACGCCAATCATTGAAATACTCAATAAATTAAGTAGTTTTCGATTGCCCTCAACTAAAACATAATCCGTAATTTTTTGAATGTAAATTGACATTGCCAATCCCAAGACCGTAAAAACAATCGCTCCCAGCAATGCCTGAATTAAAATACTTTTATGAGGCTGAACCAAATGCCAGAAACGGGTAATTGGAGAAACTTTATCGTTATATGTTCTAAAATCATCATTTGGGGCAAAAAGAATTAAAACACCTGACCAGATTTTCTGAAATTCCTCAAAAGTATAGGTTTCCATTTTACCAAAAGCAGGATCCATTACGGTAATTTTAGACTGGCTTTCGGTTTTTGATTTTTCAACTTTATAGATTACTACATAATGTTGCAAGTGTTGTTTTATAAGCACGTGCGCAATTGCCGGTAATGGGATTTTATCTAACGAGTCTATTCCTCCTTTTACTCCTTTTGCGGAAAAACCCATTTTTTCTGCAGCTTCAACAATACCAAGTACATTAGTCCCGCGCTTATCTGTATGGGCATATTGGCGAATTCGCGCTATGGGAAGATTAACCTGGTAATGATTTCCAATAGATGCCAGACAAGCAGCACCACAATCTTTAATATCATGTTGTTTAATTTTTATTGATGTCATTTTTAAGTGTTAATTATCGATTGATAATTGTTTAGGATTCAGCCAGTCATCTACTTTGTCGAATAATAAATCAAACAAACTTCTTCTGGTTATAATATAGCGTGTAGTGAGTGTCATTCCTTTTGAAACATTAGTTTTATATCCTGATTCCAGTTTCATTTCGGTTGAGTTTAATTCGCTTCGCACTTTAAAAAAGGTTTGATTTTCCTGAACAGAAATGTTACGGTCTATATCGATAACTTTTCCTTCAAGCAATCCCCATTGATTGTAGTTAAATGCATCAAACTGAAATTTAACTTTTTGGTTATTACAAATAAGTCCAATGTCATTTGGAGAAACCATACTTTCTACAATTAAATGATCTGCTGCTGAAATTGTTGCTATAGATTGTGCTGCATTTAAAAATGACCCTACTTGCAAACCGGAAAAATTTTCAATTGTTCCAGAAATAGGAGCTATAATAACATAGTTATTTTCTTCAGCTTTAATTTTTTCTATGCTGCCGCTTAGGTTTTTGATGCGTTCTTCAAGGTCTCTCTTTTGATTTTCCCAAGTCGATTTTTGTTCGCTTACATAACTTTTCAGGGCTTCATTAGCCGAACGTAATTCATATTCGTATTTTTCATATTCCACTTTTGCAATAATATTTTTATCGAATAGTCCTTTATTACGATTAAAATTAAGTGTTGCCTGTGAAGTTTTACTCTGCAATTCGTTTTTACGGGATTGAAATTTTAAGAAGTCTTCCCTAGCAGTGGAAGTTTGTAAATAAGTGGTTTTACCGGATAAAATGGAGTTCACATCTTGTAAAAGTTCTGTAACCGAATTTGATACTACATTCTGAGTGCTTTTTTCTGTCTCCAGATTTTGCTTGGCAATTTTTATAAGTGTATCTCCTTTTTTTACTGCGCCATTATTTTTTAAATTGAGCCAAATAACCCTGCCACTTACAATAGCTGTAACAGGAACATTGTCAGTAGTGCTTCGAACAATTCCACGGCTTTGACTGCTTATATCTACTTTTATAATCGGCAATAAAATCAGGAAAATTATAATTGCCAAAACAATAACCAAATAAATAGAAAAACTCCTGGTTTTGTTTTTTGAAATTAGATTTTCGAGGGTGTTGATGGGATCTGAACTGAAGTTCATATGATAAGTTAGTTTTTTTAGGATACTTTTAGGTACAAGAAACCTTATCCTTCTTGTTAAAAGGAAAATATTTTTTTGCTATTTGCATTTCCTTAGCGGGTCAGATAAAATAAAGCTTTACCGCATATTTCTCCTAAAAAATAAAAGAAAAAGATGAGAAATAATGAAGAATAAAAGATAATTAACGGTATTTTATATTTTGTACCTAGAAAAATTTTTTCGAATATATTTTGTTGTTCCATAAAATGATTTTTTAAAATAAATTAGCTACGTGTCTGCCCAAAATAAAACCTAAATAGAAGCCAATTGAGACTAATGCTAATAATAGTTCTATAAAATCATTAGTTTTTTCTTCGGCAAATTTTTTTTCTATTTTTCACTGTTTCATTTATTTTTTTTCAAAAAAAAATAAAGTAATATTCGCACCAATTAATAGCCTAATTATATCTTTCAAATCAAAGGTTCCTATTTACGGAACAGATTAAAATTTACATATGAGAGTTTTTTTAAAAATTAGTAGATAATATCATTTTAATTTTTGGATAAAAATCAATTATAAGTTTCATTAAATATATTATCAAGAAAAAAAATAACCATTTGAAAGATAACATCAAATAACGTTTTGTTCTAATATTCATCGGCTAACATAATTAAAATTGGGAAATAAATATTTCCCAATTTAGTTAAAAATATTTATTTAATAGGTATCAAAATGCCATATATATTTAGCATAAAGTCGTCCTGCAACTACAGTATAATAAGCAGCATCATAAAAAAAACCAGTTTCAGCAGTTGGTGCTCCTCCATCAATATTCATTAGTTCAATTGCGGTTAAATCAATTAATGTGTTCGTTTCATTATTATTTATCATGATTTGTATTTATTTTAATTTATTAATTACTGCAAAAAATTATTTTATCTTGAGTGTAATTAAATAACAAATTAACGTGGGGATTTATCATCAAATGTTCCCGTCACGGTTGATTCTAATGAGCTAAAGCCCTGCCAAAAGCCATTCCTTTGTCAAATATGTAAAGAATAAATAATATAAAAAATACTAATGCATATAATAGTATAAAGTAAGTTCTGTTTTTAGTTTTTCTTTCGATTCTTATTAATTAGTTAGATAAACATAAGCAACCTTCAACGGCCATATATTGACAACAGCATAATATAACGGTCCGAAACCTGCTGATTTTGATCATAAAATTAAATTTGAGGAATCGGAAGGATTCCTCAAATTATTATCTATTTTATGAACAACTTGTATTCTTTTTTATAACTTATTACCAAGAATAAACCATTTCATAGGCATTTTCAACTCCAGACAGATAAGCATGACCAGAGAATCTAATAAATTCACCAACTCTGTATGCAAATGTAACACCACCATAAATTTCATTCGCTTCTTCCATTTTCAATTCTATTAAATTTTCCATGTTAAATTATTTTTGATTAAAAAAATTTCTAATTAATTCTTCAATAGAATTCCACTTTGAAAAAACAAATAACAGACAAATGAAAATTATGATTTTTATCAAAATATTCTGGATTACTTTTTTTTCGATTTTTCTAGATTGTTTTTCCATAGTTTTTCTATCTTAAATTTTATATATTAATATTATTTACAAGGCAAACCTTTGAGACCTCTTTCAAAATTATCCCAATCGGCTATACAAGCAGTTGCGATAGCACCTAGAATTACTAACCAAATCCCACCCTCAGTCTCTTGTATTTCCTGAGCATTAAGCTCAACTAAATTTAAATTTTCTAAATTCATAATTTGTTATTTTAAAATTAAACATTTTTTAGGTATTTGCTTATTCTGTTTTGTCCTTTCTAAAATTAAATGACAAATAAAAATAAACATCTTATAATTGGCCAATTACTATTAAGAAATAATCTAATCCTTATAGTAACGTCTTACTCTAAAAATTGTCTCACTTTCCTAATGTCAAAACTAAATTAATATCATCTTGCTCGCAAATGTTGCCTATCGAAATTCAGGAATCCCGATATGTAATTCGGGAATTTCTTAAAAATAAATATTTAAAACATTAAAAACCAATAACTTAAATATATTTAAAAAACACATGATTTATGAGTAAATTCTTTGAAGATACTATATTTTTATCAGAAACCAATCGTTATGATTTATTGCAAATATTGTAAAATCCTTTTTTTATTACTGTTTACTATTCTTCTATCAGCACAGAGCTCACAAAAAGACCTTACAAAATTATCTTATGATGATTTGCATGATTTATATTTTGACAATGTAGGTTATCCCAAAAAGCAAATACTATATACAAATGCCTATATGACCAAGGCAACAAGGGAGAATAATAACATTAGAAAAGCTAAAGCTAATTATCAAGTAGCACTTCTGTATTACAGGTCAGACAAAGATAAAGCGATTCAATATCTGGACAGTGTTATAAAATACTCGAAGGGAACTAGTGATAAATTTTTTCCCACTGCTGCTTATTGCGAAAAAGGTGATTTTCTTAAAAGCCAATTTAAGTTTAAAGAAGCAATGACCAATTATAATTTGGCAGAAAAAAATGCGCTTCAGACCAATATTGATTATTATTATAGAGTAAGAGAATACATAGGCATTACCAAATCTGAAGACTTGGGTGAATATAATGAGGCTCTAGAAATATATAAAGAATGTTATAATTACTACAAAACTAAAGATTTTAGAACCGAGAAATATGCCCTTATTTTCCAGAACGTAATCTTTGGGATTGCAGATTGCTATAAATCTTTGCAGAATACAGACTCAACAACTTTTTACAATAAGTTAGGTTATAATGAATCAACATTCACACATAATGATCCTCTAAAATATATTTTTATATTAAATGAAGGAGCAAATCAAGTATATAAAAAAAACTACAATAGAGCAATAGATAGTATCAACAAAGCTTTACCGAAAATAATAAGCTATAATGATATAGGAAATACATTGGCAGCTTATTTTTATTTAGGTATGGCTTATGATGGACTAGGCAAAAAAGAGAATGCTGCAAAAAATTATTTAAAAGTAGACTCACTTTATACGAAGACAAAGGAAATAAGTGCAGAATTTACAAATGGTTACCCATACTTAATAACCTATTATAAAAACAAGGGAGATAAAGAAAATCAATTGAAGTATATTACAAAATACATGTTCATAGACAGCATTTTGCAAAAAAAATATAGAAATTTAAATAAACTTGTATTAAATGAATATGACATTCCAAGGTTGGTTTCACAAAAAGAAAATTTGATTGTTTCTCTAAAAAAAGATAAAACAAAATCATATTGGGAAATTGGGATATTAGCAGCAGGAATAATGACAATTTCGATATTTGGAGTTTATCAACGTTATCTAAAAAAAAGATACCGCTCCCGATTTGAAGAAATAATGCAAGAAAACATGACCGCTCTTGCAGAAGAAGATCAGAGCAATGCAAAAAAAGAAATCAAAATACCTAACACTAAAAATGAAAATATCGGCATTGGAGAAGAATTGATAAGGCAAATTTTAGAAAGACTTAAAATTTTTGAGAAAGAAAAAGGTTTTTTAGAATCTAATCTAACAATCCAATCATTATCAATTACTTTTGAAACCAATACCAAATATCTTTCTAAAATTGTTAACACATATAGAAACAAAACATTTATACAATACATAAATGATCTGCGTGTAGAGAATGCATTAAATAGTTTGAAAGAAAATGTAAAACTAAGAAAATATACTATTCAGGCACTTGCATTGGAGTTTGGTTTTAATAATGCTGAATCCTTTTCTGCTGCTTTCTATAAAAAAACAGGAATAAAACCGGCTTATTTCATAAAGCAATTTGAAGAATCTAAAAAAAAGTAAACATCTAAAATACAGTTTTTTACATCACTATGTGATGTCGAAATTCGCGAATTTCGACAAATAGAAATCATAAGATGTGATTTGATATGAGCAACGTTTTATATTTGTAAAATAATAATAAAAACTTAAAAAAAATAAAAAGTATGAAAGCTAAAAAGACAATCAAAAAATTTGAATTAGAAAAAATGAATGTTACAAAATTAAAAAACTTGCATTTAATTGTTGGTGGAGGAAATATAGAAGGTGATGATCCTATTGACACTAATAAACTTGCACTTGGATCTTCAAAAGATTGTCGTTAATTTCAATTTTAAGAACAATAGTGTATGAAAACAAGGAAGTGTGTCATTATTTTAAGTTTGCTTAATTTAATTTTTATTAGTTGTAATATCCAACGAAGAGGAAGTTCAGTTGCTTCTAAAGAATTAAATTCTAAAATGGATTTCACTTCCTTAGAAATGCAAACATGGTATAAGAAAGACAAAATTTTGGATGGAGTCCCTGGTATTTCATTGGATAAATGGTATAAGCAAAAAAAACGAAAACCTAAAAAAAGTATCGTTGTAGCTGTAATTGATACTCAAATAGATAAAAATCACGAAGATTTACAAGGACAAATTTGGATAAATTCAAATGAAATCCCCAATAATGATCTTGATGATGATCATAATGGCTATATAGATGATGTTAATGGCTGGAGTTTTACTGGAACTAAAAACGGAGGTTATGTGGTGTGGAGTAATTATGAATATGTGAGGATTTTGAGAGATTGGAAACCTTTGTTTGAAGAAAAAAAAGAAAATCAAATTTCTACAGGAGAACTTGCCAATTTTAAAGAATATCAAAGAGCTTTAAAAATGTTTGATACTAAAGAAAAATTTTATAAAAATTGGCAAAATTCTTTAAACTATAGCATCTCACTTTTCCCAATTGCGAAAGACAGTTTAAAACAATATTTCCCGAAAGAAGACTATACTTATCAACAGTTGGATAGTATGTATAAAAAACATAAAATTAATGATAAAACTTATAGGCAAAGACGCGATGATAATGATAAGGATCTTGGTGCATTAATAGATTTTATGATGGCTAAATTTGAAGTAAACCAAAAGACCATAGAAGATATAAAAAATATGAAAATACAATTAGACTCTGTAATTTCAAAAAATTTGAATATAGATTACAATGACCGTCTATTAATAGGTGATAATCCAAAGATTTTAGAAAAGGGGTATGGTAATAATAATGTTAGTAATAATAAAGCCGGGCATAGACCAATACAAGATCACAGCACTAAAATGGCCGGTATTATAGGAGGAAACAGAGAGAACAAAAAAGGTATAAAAGGAATATTACAAAATGTTAAAATTATGCCCCTAAACATTTCTCCTTCGGGTGATGAAAATGACAAAGATATTGCAATGGCGGTGTATTATGCTGTAGACAATGGGGCTAAGGTAATTAATATGTCATTGGGTAAAGAATTTTCATTGCATAAAGAGTGGGTTTTTGATGCTTTTAAATATGCTGAAGATCATGATGTTCTAATAGTACACAGTGCAGGAAATGATTCTAGTGACATGGATAAAAATCCAGAGTACCCTAGTGATAACAGTTTTGATGGAAGTAATGAAATTTGCAATAATTTTATCAATGTAGGATCAATTACCCATAAACTAGATAGTACTTTTGTATCAGGTTTTTCGAACTATGGCAAACAAAATGTAGATTTATTTGCTCCTGGACAAGAAATTTATACCACATCTGCAGGAAATAGCTATAAATCTGATTCAGGTACTTCAATGGCTACGCCAATGGTTTCAGGAACTGCGGCATTGATTTGGTCATATTATCCAAATCTCACTGCTTCTGAAATAAAACAAATAATACTTGATTCAGGAACGGCTTATGATCTTGAAGTTATAGTGCCGGGTACAGAAGATAAAAAAGTTCCGTTTTCGGAATTATCTAAATCCGGAAAAGTTCTAAATGTCTACAATGCCATGCAGCTTGCTGAAAAGGTTAGTAAAAAAAGAAAATGAAATCGCCATTAACAACAAGTTTGTTGCAAACAAACACCGATAAATAAAAGGCGATATCATATATGACCGCTAATCAAACAAATTTTACATATGTGAAAAAGGCGTTTAAAATTTCTCCTTTTTCGCAATATGTAGTTCGAACACCTTTATTTCCGTTGTCTTTTTATTTGGATTTGCTGCAGGATTACACTCAGGAAAAAGTGGTTAGTATATATAAGAGCTCTTTGATCAAAGAAGCCCTGCGCCTGGCTTCGCCGGAACTGGCAAAAGAACTTAATAAATGGGCAGACACTGATTGCTTTGATAAAAAAACAACAACTTTAGAGTTAACACTACTGAAATACATTGCCAGAATGTCTTCACGGTGTACTCCTTTTGGTTTGTTTGCCGGATGTTCCGTTGGAACAATAGATCATGAGACAAATATTGTCTTAGAACTTCCTGAAAAACACAAACGGTTTACCCAGTTTGACATGCAATTTTGGGTGACATTGTTACAAAACATTGCTGCACGTAAAACGGCAATTTTCCATCTTAAATATTATCCCAATTCGTCTGTTTACGAATTTGGCAGCTTTTATCGATATGTCGAATATAAATACATAAAAACAAAGCGGGAACATAGTATTACAGGATTACGAAAATCTGACGTATTAAAAGAAATAATCCTAAAAGCAAAATCAGGGTTAACCATAGAAGAAATGGTCCTGCTGTTAGCTGATGATGATTCTGAAAAAGAAGAAGCCGCAGCATTTATTATTCAGCTTATCGATTTTCAATTTCTGATAAGCGAATTAGACCCTTCCGTAACTGGCAATAACGAAAATGACAGGGTTTTATCAATTTTAAAAAAAATCCCGGATTTAAAAAACGAATATCAATTTTTAGAAAATATAAATAAACAAATTTCAGATTTAGATACTTCTTTAATTCCGACCGCAAACCAATATAGCAAAATCAAGCAAGACATTCAGGAAAAAGGATTTGAATATGATGAAAAATACCTTTTTCAAACTGATTTAAATACTACTGCAATAGCAAATAGTTTAAATCGAAATGTCGTGAAAAAAGTATCCTACGCACTTCAATTTTTAAACGGAATTCAACCAAAATACAAGTCTGATAATCTTAAGAATTTCATCAGGGCATTCTCCAAAAGATATGAATCACAAGAGATGCCTCTTATGATTGTGTTAGATACGGAAGCCGGATTGGGGTATCCTTTTAATCAGGACATGAATGATTCGCATGAAATATTAGAAAATTTCTCTTTTAAACCTCAAAGAAAACCAGATGAAACCCAAAGCTGGACTTCATATGATACTATTTTAGAAAAAAAACTGCAGGAATGCCTTTCAAATAAGCAAATAAAAATAGACTTGTCTGAAAATGATTTTCCAGATTTTGATGCTAATTTAGATAATACCCCTGTTACATTTTCAGTTTTGATTGAAATTTATAACAATGAAAAGATAGCTATTGAATCTTCCGGAAATGTAAGCGCAGCAAAATTATTGGGAAGGTTTTGTAGTGGAAATTCAGCCATTCATAATCTGACCAAAGAAATTATCCAAAAAGAAGAAGCTTATCATGCAGATAAAATTTTGGCTGAAATTGTTCATATCCCACAATCCAGGACAGGAAATATTTTACGAAGACCGGTTTTAAGAAATCATGAAATTGCCTATCTGGCAAATTCAGGCGTTGAAAAGGAAAACACTATAGACTTAAATGACTTATACCTGTCTGTTAAAAACGATAAAATTATATTGCGTTCTAAAAAACTCGGTAAAGAAATCGTTCCCTGCTTATCGAACGCCCATCATTTTTCTAATCATAATGCGCTGCCTTTATATCATTTCCTGGGCGATTTGCAATCACAAAACACAAAACCAATCTTTAGCTTTAATTGGGGAGTTTTAGAGTCACACTATACCTATTTCCCAAGAGTAGAATATAGGGAAATCATACTTTCAAAAGCGAGATGGATTATCAGTAAAACTGATATAACCCTGTTTCTTAAATTAAATCCTACTGAAATATTTAGAATATTTTCAGACTGGAGGATAAACAGAGGTATTCCGCGTTTTGTTAATTGGATCAATTCTGACAATACCTTATTATTAGATTTTCAAACAGAAATTGGAATTCAGCTATTTTTAAAATCAACTCAAAATAAAGACAAAATTATCCTGGAAGAATTCCTGTTTACCGAGGGAGAACCTATTGTAAAAAATAGTAACGAAGACGGATTTACCAATCAGTTTATTGTATCATTTTATAAAGAGCAATCATAAATGCAAAGAAATTTTTGTTTAGGAAGTGAATGGCTGTATTATAAAATTTATACCGGCGTTAAGACAACAGATCTTATTTTACTTGAAAAACTGCAGCCCGTTATTTTACAATTAAAAAAAAGGAAAATCATTCAGCAATGGTTTTTCATTCGGTATAAAGACACAGATGAGCATTTTAGGATTCGATTTTTAATAGACAACACTACTAATTTATCAAAAGTCATTAAAGCATTTTATCCGGTTATGAACGAATTGCTTCAGGATAATTTAATATGGAAAATTCAGACGGATACTTATAAAAGGGAATTGGAAAGATATGGAGAAATCACGATAGAAGATTCGGAGTTTTTGTTTTGGAAGGATAGTGAAATGATACTTCAATACCTTTCAGTAAAAAAAACATTCCCTAAACAAGAAATGGTACTTTTATTTAGTTTTACCTCAATCGATTCTTTTTTAAATTCTTTTTCCTTCTCTAATTTAGACAAATGTAATTTGATGAACAGCCTGCAACATTCTTTTAAGGAAGAATTTAAGGCAGATAAAATATTAAAAAAAGAACTTGATAAAAAGTACAGAGAGCTATCAAAAGAATTAAAATATTTTTTAACGGAAGATGCTAAAAATGATTTTCCTGATTTTTTTGAAATCATTGAAGAAAAGGAAATTCAAATCGCAGATAAGGCTTTAGAAATTAAAAATAAAATTGAAATTCCGATTAATGATTTTATATCAAGTCATATTCACATGATGGTCAATAGACAATATACCTCTAAGCAAAGAATGTACGAGCTGATTATTTACGATCATTTGTATCGCTATTATAAATGTCTGGACTACCAAAATGTCAACTAAAATTTACCTCAATGCGTTTGATTCCTGCAAGGTTTTGGAAACATAAGTGTTCGGAAGACATAAGTTCATTGAAATATTTTCATATTTTAGTTTTACAAAACTAAATTTTATGCAAAAAGGAGTTACGGTAAATTCTTTACTAAAGCTAATAGATAAAGCTATTTTAGAATCAATAGCAATTGAAACTAAAGTCGATTATAAGGCTAAGAAATTGTCTGGCGAAGTTATTTTCAAACTTATCCTGATGAGTATTCTAGATGATACTAAAGTAAGTTTAAGAATAATGGAGAAAGTTTTTGCAAGCAACATGTTTAAGTTGTTTTCAGGTGTTGACAGGTCCGAGACGATTAAATTCAGTAGTATTTCTGAACGATTGTCTGCCATAAACCATGAATATTTCGAAAAGATTTTTCAAAATGTTTTTCATTTTTCAAAGAGTTATTTTAAAGATGGCTTAGATGTTTATAACATAAGACAATTTGATTCGACAAGTTTGTCAGTTTCAAGTAAACTTTTAAAGAAAGGAATGGTCAATGGCTTGAAAAACAAGAATGGCGAACATACCAAGAACCAAATCAAATTTACCATCGGTCTTTACAATAATCTTCCTTTGGATTTAAATTTTCACAATCAGCAGCAATACTTGGGCGAAGATATAGCTTTGGGAGAGGCAATATTAAATGCGAATATCAACGACAATGAAATTGTTGTATTTGACAGAGGTTTAAAAAAACGCAAGACTTTTAAAGAATTCAACGACAAGAATATTTCTTTCGTAACCAGAATAAATCCTACCAAGAGCATAAAAATTATAGAAGAAAACAAACTGAGCCAGGATTTAGAAACAGAGACATTAAAAATTCTAAGTGATGAGAAAGTTAACCTGTTTCATGAGAAAAAATGTTTGTTTAAAGAGCCTTTCAGATTAATAAAAGCCGAGTCCAGAAAAACAAGGGAAGTCCTTTTTTTTCTAACAAATATTGAAGATTTGAGAGCTGATGAAATTACCTGTATTTACAGAAAAAGATGGGACATCGAAGTGTTTTTTAAATTCATTAAGCAACACCTTCATTTTAAACATTTTTTAAGTTATAGTGAAAACGGAGTAAAAGTAATGATGTATATGACAATGATAACGGCAATATTGCTATTAATCTATAAAAAGGTTAATGAGATAAAAAGCTATAAAATTGCAAAATTTCAATTTACACAAGAACTAAATATGGAAATAATAAAAGAAATAGTGGTAATCTGCGATGGGAACCCAAGCAAATCACCACTATTTAATACAACTTAGATAACTTCCGAACACCTATGTTTTGGAAACCTTGTAGGTATTGTTCTTTGTTCACTCAAATACCTACAAGGTCAAAAAAGATCTTGCAGGAAAATAACTTGTTAAATCACATTTTTTTTAAACTACATTTGAAACAAATCCAATAGTTTATGAAGAATTTTAAATCAATCTCATTCCTTTTTCTCTTAATTTTATCGTCATGTCAAGCGCCATGCTATATGTTTATGACCGGACAAAGAACGGGTGTTGATTTTACATCCGGAAAATGGCTCTTAAATGAATTAGATTGTCCAAAAAATTCTAAAGATAAAATGACCTCTGAATCTTTAGCTTTTTTTAGAAAAAGCGTTGGAGACAGATTATTCTATATTAATGATGTAAATGGGTTACTGGTTACAAGAAAAATTCATTTAAATCCTAATGGTGTAAAACTAAAAGAACTTAGGGACGGAACTGGTTTTGATTTTTTTATTAATATTTCTACCAAAAAAATCAAAAGCGACTTTTCCAGCATAGAACTTTATCAGGATGATAGTGATTCAGGAAAAAATGAAGCAACTGTAATTCTGGAAATATATGATTTAAATTTAAAACAAATCATATATTCACAAAATGTTGTGGGTATTATTCAAAAAACAAACACTAAGTCTATGTGGGAAACAGAAAAATCCAGCAAACTTATAGACAATGTAACATTCTACAAAAACACAAATAATTTAATGCTGGGAGCCTTAAAGAGAATTTTTAAGGATTTAAAGAAAAGATCTGTCAAATAGATAAAATACTCAATAAAAAAAATCCCAAATTCCATTTTATACAAATGATTTCGGGGATTTTTATATTACTAAACTGAGTTTATTTAAAATAATACCCTACAGCATAACCAACCATATATATTAAGCCGCTTACTAATATTACAATTCTTACTTGTTTTAACAATATGGTTGTTTTCATATTTATATTTTGTTTAAAATTCCAAAATAAATATAGTAATTAATTCTTCAACCAAAAAAATTATAAAAAATAAAATTTACTTTACCAAGTCTAGTTTTTCTGCAAAATAATCACAGAAATCTTTCATTGTATCAGACATTTTTTCATCATCGGTAGCACGTCTAAAAGTATCCGACATCGCTACTAAAGTCTGGTGAAAGAAAATTTTCATTTCGTCAACAGGCATATCTTTTGTCCATAAATCAATTCGCATTGTTTCTTTGGCTTTACTGTCCCAAATAGACAACATGATTGCTTTTGCTTCTTGTGCATGCACACCGCCGTCCTGAGCACTCCATGTTAATTTTTCGGGAACGCGGTTTTCATCTAATTCTATATTGAATTTAATTTCTGAGTTTATTATATCTGACATTATTTCTTAGGTTTATATTTTGATTTTTCGAAAATTTCTTTTGAATCCGTTTTTAACAATTCCGGTAAAGTCACATTATTGTTTTTCATATAAGAACGGACTATTTGCCAGCCAAGCCACGTTCCTACTCTTCCCGGGGAGTCATTATCTATCTCTAAATAAAATTTAGAAAACGGAGCAGGCGCAATAAAACGGGTTGTCAATTTAGGATCAACACTGTATAATATTTCGTTTTCAATAAAATTACGCCACATATAAGCTTCATTTTCTTCGCACCATTTTATTTGTTCAGGAGTATACCCTATTTTTTCAGCATCTGAAAATTCAGGTAAAAGCAAATCTTTTGCATACAATTGTTTTCCTTCAAAAATCATTTGAGAAATCAAAGTCCTGTCAGGAGATGACGGAATTTTTCTGAACGCAAAACTGGAAACCACATCCAGCATGATTTGTCTTTCTTCAAAATTTTGCTTCAGATAATTTGGAAACTGGTAGAACTTATGATTTTTACCCAGGTACAACTCCAGGGAAACAATTACAAGGCTGTCTGCGTAGATTGCTTTATTGTTGTAATCCATTTCGGAAATTACAGTGATTACTTTTGGCAGTTTCGTTTTTGGAAAATAATATTCGACATGCTGAAATAAAGTATTAAATTCCTGACGGACAGGTTCAAAATTTGAATATTTTTTTTGAACTTCAGTATAAACTTCTCTCCAAATAGGATCCTGCATTTTACTCAACCAAATAGTATCATCGTTCCCCGGAGGAAAAAAGAATGGATATTGTTTTTTAACTTTGGCTAAATCTTCAGGTTTCGTTTCAAAAAACACCTTATCAAAACGTTCTACCTTAATATCAACCGGAATTTCTTCAACAGCTTTTTCTACTTTACTTTTTTGATCACATGATAAAAAAAACAAGCATAGAACCACTACAAAGCGATATATTTTCATTTTATTTTAATTAGATTTGTGTTACTTAACTTTAAGTAAATGTATACTTAAAATATTTGTGCAAATATACATCCCTGTATCTTAAAACTTGAACTATTATGGCTAAAAAAAGCACTATTCAGACAGAAAAAGTAAATACTCACATTGTAGAGTGGTTAAAAAAATATGCTAACAATGCAAAAGTAAATGGTTTTGTAATCGGAATTTCAGGAGGAGTTGACTCAGCTGTGACTTCTACCTTATGTGCTCAGACAGGGTTAAAGGTTTTATGTGTCGAAATGCCAATTCATCAGGCTGAAAATCAGGTTTCCAGAGGAAGAGAGCATATCGAACAATTAAAAAAACGTTTCCCGAATGTTTCAAATACCCAAACCGATTTGACAGCTGTTTTTGAAGCTTTTAAGTCTTCAGTACCAAAATCAGACGATGAAGCAAAAGTAAATTTATCACTCGCCAATACACGTGCACGCCTTAGAATGACCTCTTTATATTATTTGGCAGGAATTCATGGTTTATTAGTTGCCGGGACAGGAAACAAAGTTGAAGATTTTGGCGTAGGTTTTTATACCAAATATGGTGATGGCGGAGTCGATTTGAGTCCGATTGCAGATCTAATGAAGTCTGATGTCTATGCACTTGGAGAATTTTTAGCAATCCCTGAATCAATTTTGACTGCTGCACCAACAGATGGATTATTTGGCGATAACAGAACTGATGAAGATCAGTTAGGCGCAAGTTATGACGAACTTGAATGGGCAATGTTAGCGGAAGAATCAGGAAATACAGTATCTGACTACAGCGGAAGAGAGAAAACTGTCTTTGAAATTTATAAACGTTTAAATACCAATAATAAGCATAAAATGGAGGCTATACCTGTGTGTTTGATACCAAAAACGTTAAAATAAAACTTTTTAACATTTATGTGCCATTAATTACAGAATTTATTTATTAATTTTACAGTTCCAAAACAAATGAACAATTCTAAAAAAGGTAAAATTATGATTAAAGTATGTCTAGCAGACAACCACCCTGTGACTCACTTTGGCGTTAAGTCGTATTTTAAAGACCACGATCAAATTTCAATTGTCGCCAACGTAGGAAATTTTTCAATGGTAAGAGATATTCTTCAAACGAAGGAGATCGATATTCTAATCTTAGATTTAGAATTAGAAGGTCTCTCAAGTATCTTTGAAGTAAAATCCATTCTGAAAAATTTTCCAAAAACAAAAATTGTGATCTTTAGTGATCTAGCTGAACAAATGTATGCTCCCAATGCAATTAAAGCAGGAGTATCAGGTTATGTACACAAAACTGAAAAACTTGAAACTCTAGGTGTTTCAATTATTAAGGTACACGAAGGAAAAGTTATCATCAACGAAACAGTACGTAAGAACATGGCACTTATTGCGAAACAAAGCAAAAGTGAGCGTTTATACAGAAAACTTTCTAATCGTGAAATTGAAGTTTTGCGTTACTTAAGTGACGGTAAGAAAAATAATGAGATCTCTAAAATTTTAAACCTGAACGAAAAAACGATCAGTACTTACAAATTGAGATTATTAACTAAATTGAACGTTACTAATTTAGTTGACTTAGTAAATAAAGCTAAGACTTTAGAAATTATTTAATGGTATCGCGACATTACCCTTCCTAGTTTTTTCGAAAAGGAATTAACCAGTTTAGAGTAATCAACAACCATAGACAAAAGCTCTGTATTATCTGAATTATCAGGTTGTATAGAGCTTTTTAATTCTTCTATAATTCGGTCTACCAGAAACCATCGTATAGACAAAATAGTTTCTGAAACATATTGTGCAATACTCGCCTGTTTATCCTTTGCAAAAATGTTCTGCCCTTCCCAGTTATGAAGACTTACCTTTTCATCTTCCATTAGAATATCTGTTACTTCCTGAGCAAATTCAGGCTGCAGACGCATTAAATACTGCTCTAAACTAAAACTTTCATTCTGATTATAAAATCCAATGAGATCAGTAAAAATATTTCGGAACAAATCATTCGAAAGTTCTACTTCATCTTCTTGTAAACTCAAATAGATTCGTTGAAAAACTTTATATTCTTTCTTTTCAGAAACCATTTCAATTTCACCTTCTTCATTACTTTTTAAGAGTACATCTTCAAACTCTTCTGTTTTATCACCATACAGCAATAAAATCTCAATTACTTTTCGTTCTAAACGATATAAAACATCAACTTTTTCAGCTTGTTGCTGTTGCATATATCCTGCTTCTCCCGAATAATCTTCAGGCGGACCATTTCTTGGATCTTCCGGATCTCCTCCTGAATACCCTTTTTGGTTTCTTACAACTTCAAAAGGTCTTTGTTCCTGCTTTTGCTTTTTATTAACTTCTGCAATATCTTTTTGAATCAACTGCGCCAGCGTACTTACCAAAACCTGCTCCGAGATATCCATAATTCGTGCACATTCCTGGGTATACACCTCTCTTTGAATACGGTCTGGTATTTTAGAAATACTTACAACCATATCCCGAATCAAATCTGCTTTTTTTATCGGATCGTTCTTGGCTTCTTTCATTAAAATTGAAGCTTTGAACTGTATAAAATCTTTGCTGTTTTCTTCTAAATAGGCAACTAAATCATCATGAGAATTTTTTCGGGCAAAACTATCGGGATCTTCTCCGTCAGGAAAAGCACAAACCCTTACGTTCATTCCTTCTTCAAGTATCAAATCGATTCCCCGAATAGAAGCACGAAGCCCTGCAGCGTCGCCATCAAAAAGGACGGTAATATTTCTTGTCAGACGATTAACTAATCGAATCTGATCAGGTGTTAAGGCTGTTCCCGAAGAGGCAACAACATTCTCAATTCCCGCCTGATGAAATTGAATTACATCGGTATACCCTTCAACCAAATAACAATTATTTTGTTTCGCGATTGACTGTTTGGCCTGAAAAATTCCGTACAGCACTTTGCTTTTATGGTAAATATCACTTTCCGGCGAGTTTAGGTACTTTGCTGCTTTTTTATCATTCGTCAAAATACGTCCTCCAAATCCCAAAACACGTCCCGACATACTTTCTATCGGAAACATTACACGGCCTTTAAAACGGTCAAAAGGGCGGTCTTCTCTCGGAATCGTCAAGCCTGTACTTTCCAGAAATTCCAATTTGTATCCTTTACCCAAAGCTTCTTTCGTTAAAGCATCCCAGGCTTCGGGAGAATATCCCAAACTAAATTTCTTGATTGTTTCATTTGTAAAACCCCGTTCTTTAAAATAGGAAAGTCCGATAGCTTTTCCTTCCTCTGAATTTAAAAGTGTTTTATGAAAATATTCTTTTGCAAATTCCGAAACCAGGTACATACTTTCGCGAACATCAGTTATAGCTTTTTCAGCATCTGTTTGTTCAGTTTCTTCAATCTCAATATTGTATTTTCTGGCTAAATACCGAATAGCCTCCGGATAGGTAAATTGCGAGTGCTCCATTAGGAATTTAACAGAGTTTCCACCTTTTCCCGTACTGAAATCCTTCCAAATCCCTTTTGCAGGTGACACCATAAACGACGGAGAGCGCTCATCTGAGAATGGACTCAATCCTTTGAAATTACTTCCTGCACGTTTTAAATTGACAAAATCACCAATAACCTCCTCTACACGAGCAGTTTCAAAAACAGAATCAATTGTACTTTGTGAGATCAAAACGTAAATTATTTTTAAAATTGAAAGCCTGTAAAAGTACATAAATCCTTCTTTAAATTTGATGATTTAAAATAAAAAAAGTGCCTCTTCCGAAGCACTTTCTCTACTAACTAACCAATTGTATTCTTAACTCGTTGGTGTAATTGATTGAAACTCTTATTTGATATAAAAACAAATAAATCAAAAAGTATAAATTTGAGTAAACATCTTTATATTTCAAGAAATCACTGTCATCCTGAGCGGAGTCGAAGGCTTTTTAAATGCAAAGGGCTTCGATTAAGTTTATCCTGAGCGGAGCCGAATGGACTCAGCCTGACACCTATTTTTAATTATACCCAATAGATTATTCTTAATTCAAATCAAATCGGACACCTAGCGAAACATTATTTTCATTGACCACGTTATCTTTAAACAGCGGGTTTAAATCATATTTCAAATACAAACTTGTTTCTTTGTAACCAACATAGGCACTTAAACCATAAATATATTTATTGGTGTTGAAATCACCTTTTGTCTTAACAGTTGCTTTAAAATCGTCATCATCGTATTTCAGGATTTGTTTGGATTTTACATTTACTCCGGCATATCCTCCTACTCCAAAACGGAAACCTTTATGAGTTTTGAAAACCGGATTCCCATTATAATTTTTACTTTCCGAAAAATCAAACTCCAAATGTACCGGGAGAACCAAATAAACGTTTCTAAAACGAGATTCTTTTAAATCAATAGGGTTCGTAACTAAATCTGTCTGATCACCATTTACAACAAAACTACGGTTATCTGTTGGTCGCATATTATTGTACATTAACGAAAGCCCGTATTTTGCATGCAATAAATTATTGTTTTTTAAAAGTCTGGAATTATAGGTGAAACCCCACTCATAAAAATGAGAGCCTGTAAATTTGTAATTCGAATCCTGAAGTTCTCCGTCGATTATCGTATTATTCAAACCCAAAGCAAATACGAATTGAGAAGTTGTTCTTTTTTCGCCATGAATAGAATCTTTTTCCTTATTTCCCCGGTTCCAGTGAAAAGTAAATTTACGTATAGAATCCTGTTCTTTAATTTTTCCGTCCACTTTTTGCTGTACTAAATCATTGAGTTCGTTTTGGATTAAAGTCACTTTTTCTTCGATAATTACGGCTCTGGCTTCAGCCAATTCTTTTTTGCGTTTTTCAGCCTGTTCTTTGGTAATTTTTCTTTCAGATAATTGAATGTTAACTGCTTCAACTTCTTCTTTTAAAGTTTCTTTTTCTTCTTTGGTCGTTTTCTCTATTTTATTCGCAATTTGTTTTGCTTTCGACTCAAAAGTTTCCTGTCCCAGCACTTTGCTGACAAATAAGAAGATTAGAATAACGAGATAAATGGTAAAATTTTTCATGATTGATTTTTTAAAATTGATTGATTGATTGATTGATGATTGTTTATTATTACTATTAATTATTGCTATTGTTTATTATATCATTCCTAACATTGATATTGTAATTGTAATTGTAATTGACATTGTATTTTGAAATTATTCTTGTTGATTTCGATTAGCTACCGCCACTTTTACGGTCTGATAATTTTTATTGACTTTTGCAATTACTTTTTCCCTAAACGAAAGTTCTAATTCACCATCTACCTGATTAAGCAAATCTGTTGCATTGATTTTGATTTTTGATTTAGGCTTAGCCGAATTTTCGGCTGTAACTCTTTTTTCGGCTGTATTTAACAACTGATCTGGTGTTTCATTTTTAGGTATTTCCGGAACAGAAATTTGATTATTGATTGATTGTGTTTCTTGATTTTTTTTGATGATGACTGAAGACTCCGCTATTTGATTGTTTTCATTTTTAATGGTTTTATTTGATTTTTGATTTGAAATTTTTTCTTCTTTAATTGAACTTCCAATGTTTTGAGTTGGCTCTTTTTCTGAAGTCACGATTTGTTTTTCAACTGAATCTACAGTATTCGAACTTGGTTTTACAACTGATCTTTTTTGAATATTTTCTTTAATAACAATACTCTTTTCAGGAGTTTCAACCACACTTTTCTTCTGATTAAAAAAGAAGGTTCCAACCAATAAAAATGCAGCGATACTGGCTGCGATATACAGCCATTTGTTTTTCTTTTTTGGTTTCTTTACTTCGGCAATACTCAACATGGCATCCAATCGGTCCCAGGCTTTGTCGCTTGGTTCAATTGTGCGTTGGTTTAGTTTTTCACGGAAATCCTTTTCAAAATTATTCGGTTCCATTATCTTGTTTTTTTAAAATAGTAATTTGTGTTTGCAGCATTTTTCTGGCGTGCGATAATTGCGATTTTGATGTTCCTTCATTAATTCCTAACATCTTTGCAATTTCATTGTGTTTGTACCCTTCGATAGCGTATAAATTGAAAACCATTTTATATCCATCCGGCAAAGCGTCTATTAAAAACTGAATCTGATCTACTGTAAACTGACTGTCGATTTCATTAAAACTTTCTTCGGTAAAAATTTCGTCTTCAGTAAATTTTACTTTTTTCTGAACTCTTAAATAGGATATACATTCGTTAACCATTATCCGACGGATCCAGCCTTCAAAACTTCCTTTGTTTTCAAATTTGCTTAAATTGGCAAACACTTTCATAAAAGCTGTTATCATAACATCTTCTGCCAATTGAATGTCTTTAATATATTGACGACAAACACTCAGCATTTTTGAAGAAAACCGGCTATAAATCTGCTGTTGTGCTTGCCGATTATTTTCGACAGCCAACTTTATGATTTTGGTTTCTTCCTGATGTAACTGAATAATTTTCATTAATAAGCATTCAGATTTTGTTTTTAAAACAGACTTCTATTAGCATAGACGATTGTAGTTGTAAAATGGTTGCATGGAGACAAAAAATATTTTAAAAAAAAATTATTTAAATTCCAAATTCCAACCATAGAGCCTTTATTTACAAAGGATAAGGGCATTTATAAAATTGAAAAAAATCTAATTGTTTTTTCTCTCAATAACATACGCTACACCAAAGTTAATCCTGGAATTGTAAATTTCTTCATAATTTGGTATTTTTGAGTGAAATGCTTGTCCAGATCCAGCAAAGAACAAGGAATCTTAGTAATAATCCCAAAAGAAACACTTCAAAAATTCCCATGAAAAACATTGACATCCAAAAAGTAACTCTAAACGATATTGATCAACTACAGAAAATTGGCAGACAAACTTTTTCTGAAACTTTTTCCAGAGACAATTCTGAAGAAGACATGAAAAAATATTTAGACGAGAATTTTTCTACAGAGAAATTGACTGACGAACTTAACAATAAAAACTCTGAGTTTTATTTCGCCAAACTTGAAGATACTGTAATTGGATATTTAAAACTAAACTTCGGGGAATCACAAACAGAATTAAAGGACAGCAAAGCACTGGAAATCGAAAGGATTTATGTTCCGAAGGAATTTCACGGACAAAGTGTGGGACAAATACTTTACGAAAAAGCAATTCAGGTTGCTAAACAAAAAGATGTCGACTATGTTTGGTTAGGTGTTTGGGAAGAAAATCTGCGAGCGCTTAGTTTCTATAAAAAAAATGGTTTTACAGCATTTGATAAGCACATTTTTAGATTAGGTAATGATCAGCAGACGGATATAATGATGAAACTTCAATTGAGATAAATATACAGTAATTTAAAAAACAGAAAACAACATAACATGGGATTATTTGATAATTTATTTAAAAAGAAAGAAGTTCAAACCGAATCTAAAGCAACTACCACAAATAAAGTTTTTAAATCTGAAACTGAATTTTTAGAAAAATTTGGGGCAAACGCACTTGATAAACAAAGAAATTTATTTGGTATAATTGAAGAAAGATCCTGGAATGTTGATATGGATAAAGAGGAAATTAGTTTCGGAGAAGAAATTACTTTTCCTATTCAGGTTTTGGGTTCATTTTCACATTCTTCAGAAACGTGGTTGTGGATTTGGAACAATAAAGCTGGGGGATATTCTGAAAGTATAATGAAACAAGCACTTTTATTAAAAAAGTACGGAGAAGAAAATGAAATTGATTTATTAAAAATTGGCAAATTTGACGCGACAAATAATGATTTGCATTTAATTGGAATGATAGCATCTGAAATGTTTAATTCTAGCGGCTATTATCTCGCTGATTACGGTCAGGGAATAATGATACTTACCATTAAATCCAATATAATTGATCAATTTAAAAGCGATGAATATATTAGGATTCAAACCGTAATTCCAGAATTAATTTCATCATTTGAAATGAATCATAAAATAGCGTTGACGAATTATCTAATTTCAAAAGGATATGAAATAAATAGTGAACCAAATAAATTGACAGGAAAAAAGAATGAAAAAGTAATAACGGCTGAATTTAACGACGAGTCTCTTTTGAGTAAATTAAATGGTTAATCGAATGGATTCAAAAAAACTTATTTCTTTCTCTCAATAACGTAATTCACCATCAAAATCAAAGCGTCTTTGAATTCTGAATCAGAAAAATTTTCCAATAACAAAAGTGCTTCCTGCTGGAATTCGACCATTTTGTTTTCCGCGTAGGCCAAACCATTATTATCTTTTACAAAAGCAATAACTTCTTTGACACGTTTTTTGTCTTTGTTATGATTTTTGATGGAGTTTATCAGCCACTTTTTTTCCTGCGGTGTGCACGTATTCAGAACATGAATTAAAGGCAATGTCATTTTTTGTTCCTTAATATCAATCCCGGTTGGTTTTCCGATGGCTTCTTCACTATAATCGAACAAGTCATCTTTGATTTGAAAAGCCATTCCGATAAGCTCGCCAAATTTACGCATCGCCTCCACCTGAATTTCATCTTCAATTACCGATTTTGCGCCAAGGGCACAACAAGCCGCAATAAGTGTAGCGGTTTTTTTTCGGATGATCTCATAATAGATGTCTTCTGTAATATCAAGTCTGCGGGCTTTTTCTATCTGAAGTAATTCACCTTCGCTCATTTCACGAACGGCTACAGAAATAATTCGGAGTAAATCGAAATCACCATTATCTATCGAAAGCAGCAATCCTTTTGAAAGTAAATAATCTCCAACCAAAACGGCAATTTTATTTTTCCAGAGCGCATTGATGGAGAAAAAACCACGTCGGCGATTACTGTCGTCAACCACATCATCGTGTACTAAAGTTGCAGTATGGATCAGTTCAATTACCGATGCTCCACGATATGTTCGTTCGTTTACAATACCTCCGGAAACCATTTTTGCTGTTAGAAAAACAAACATCGGTCGCATTTGTTTTCCTTTCCGGTTTACGATATAATAGGTAATACGATTTAGTAACGCAACCTTTGAGGTCATTGATTCATGGAACTTTTTTTCGAAAAGTTCCATTTCGTTAAAAATGGGCTGTTTTATTTGAGAAGTAATATTCATTTCGTTTTCAAATATACTATTTTAAATAAAA
Organism: Flavobacterium sp.; assembly: GCA_039931915.1. Taxonomy (GTDB): domain Bacteria; phylum Bacteroidota; class Bacteroidia; order Flavobacteriales; family Flavobacteriaceae; genus Flavobacterium. Next base: position 46,005 of record JBDTRA010000024.1, read on the forward strand.
AAACGTTGTTTATTTTAGGTTAGTATATCAATATTTTATGCATTAATCTAAAAAATACACCAAAAACACCTTTATCTAATATCTAATTTGAATTCATTAATTAAAAGTAAACCTTAAAATCATTTATTATGAAAACAAAATTTTTATTAATTGCAACATGCATCACTTTATCATTTTTTATCAGTTGCAATTCTGATGATAAAACAAATGACGAGACAGCTAAAACAATCTCTAATGCTGAAATTATCACCAACTCTAAAATCGATGCCTCAATAGAAGATGTAACTAATATTGCTGAAGATCAATTTACCGCACAACAAAACAGTACTAATAAACCTAGTGGAACCATAAAAAACTTTTTGCCAAGTTGTGCCGTTATTTCAACCACTTTCACTAATAATACCTGGACGAGAACAGTTGATTTTGGCGTTGAAGGCTGCACACTGCCAAACGGAAATTCAGTAAAAGGAAAAATGGTCATTTCGTTCTCTAATGATTTTGCAGCAGCCACTCAAACTATCAGTTATACTTTTGAAGGTTTTTATCACAATGGAAAAAAACTTCAGGGAAGCAAAAGTATTGTTGTTACTAAAAAAGCAACTGATTTACTTGCAGCAGTACATCCGGTTACAACTGCAGCAATTGACATGACAATTACTTTTGATGACGGAAGCGTTTACACCAGAAAAGGTTCACTGACCAAAGAAATGATTGCAGGTTATGATACCTGGTTTAATTGGGAAGACAATGTTTTTGTTGTAACCGGAAGCGGATCAACAACTTTCCCGAATGGCGATACTTTTTCGGCAGAAATCACTACTCCGCTTGAATTTAATGCATCTTGCAAAACATCATTTGCTGTAAAAGGAGTTTTATCTATTACCAAAAACACGGCTACCGCTGTTATCGACTTCGGAAATGGCGATTGCAACACACTTGTAACTGTTACCAAAAATGGCGTTACTGCAGAAATTGATTTAAATAAGTAAACCCTTTTTTGCCCAAAAAAAGCATTAAAAAACAAGTTCAATTCTTGCTTTTAATGCTTTTTTTATTTCTTTAAAATATAAAAATTTATCCTTCTTTGTTAGCTAATTGACCGCAAGCGGCATCAATATCTTTTCCACGGCTGCGGCGAACTTTTACCACCACTCCAATATTTTCCAATGCTTTTATGTAAGCCAGAATAGATTCTTCCGAAGCTTGCTGAAACTCTCCGTCATCGATTGGGTTATATTCAATTAAATTGACTTTACACGGCACATATTTACAAAATTTAACCAAGGCATCGATCGAAGCTTTATCATCGTTGATCCCTTTCCAGACTACATATTCGTATGAAATTTTGTTTTTGGTTTTTCGGTACCAATATTCTAAAGCTTCGCGTAAGTCTGCTAATGGGAAATTTTTGCTGAAAGGCATGATTCGGGCGCGAATTTCATCAATTGCAGAGTGCAAAGAAACTGCCAATTTGAATTTCACATCGTCATCGGCCATTTTTTTAATCATTTTCGGAATTCCCGATGTTGACACTATAATCCGTTTTGGAGACATTCCTAAACCTTCCGGAGATGTAATCATATCGATTGCTTTAATGACGTTGTTATAATTCATTAAAGGCTCTCCCATTCCCATAAAAACAATATTCGAAAGTGGGTGATTGTGATATAAACGGCTTTCTTTATCTATTGCCAGAACCTGATCGTAGATTTCACCCGGTTCCAGGTTTCGCATTCTTTTTAATCTTGCCGTAGCACAAAAATTACAATCTAAACTACAACCCACCTGACTCGAAACACAAGCTGTTGTTCTGGTATCGGTCGGAATCAAAACAGACTCGACAACCAAACCATCATGAAGACGAACTGCATTTTTTACGGTTCCGTCACTGCTTCGCTGCATGGTGTCAACCTTAATATGATTGATCACGAAATTATTCTCCAGCATTGCCCTTGTAGGTTTCGCTACATTGGTCATATCCTCAAAACTGTGTGCTCCTTTGCTCCATAACCATTCATACACTTGATTACCACGAAAAGCTTTGTCATTATTTGCGACAAAAAAATCCCGCAACTGATCTTTTGATAAGGCTCGTATGTCTTTTTTCTCGATTTGCATGCTGCAAAGTTACTAAGTATTTATGGAAACCTTTTCATTCTGAAAAAAGTTTACTTCAATCTTTTAAAATTATAAAACTTGGCACGGGAATTGTCTTACTGTCGATAGAAAAATAATCTTACAAGAAGCGCTTAATTTTAAAATTTGTATTTTTATTTTTTCAGCTTTATACCCTTATATTTTATCAACTTTAAAAAATTAATTAATCATGAAAAAACAAATTTTAAGTTTAGCTATTGTTGCTTTATTAGCATTCTCTGTTCAATCTTGCGGGGACAAAAAAGAAACCAACCCTGAAGATAATTTAACTCTTGGAAACAAGGTAGATTCTTTGACAACAGATATTGAAGAAGTAAAAGACACTGCTGTAGTAAAAGCAGAAAATGCAGCGCAGAATGTAAAAGACGCTACTAAAAAAGGGGCTGAAAAAGTAGAAGCAGCTGCAAAAGCAGCCAAAGACGGAACTGTGCAAACAGCTAAAGATGTTAATGAGGCTTTGAAAAAATAATTTCTTTCAGAATTCAAAATTGAAACCATTCGTTACAGCGAATGGTTTTTTTATGCGAAAAAGTTACCCGATATTTTTTGTATTTTTGTTCTTTAAATTTAGAAGATTATCACATGCATTTTATATCACAGGAACTGGAGGATTATATCGAACAACATTCTGAAAATGAACCGGAATTACTGGCGAAATTAAACAAGGAAACCTATCAAAAAATACTATTGCCAAGAATGTTAAGCGGGCATTTTCAAGGCCGGGTTTTAAGTATGTTGTCGAAACTGGTCCGTCCGGTAAACATTCTTGAAATCGGAACTTATACAGGCTATGCTGCTTTGTGCCTGTGCGAAGGAATGCAGGAAAACGGACAGCTTCATACCATTGATATTAAAGAAGAACTGATAGATTTTCAACGAAAATATTTTGATGCATCGCCTTGGGGAAAACAAATTTTTCAGCATTTAGGCGAAGCTGTAAATATTATCCCGGATCTGGATATCAAATTTGATTTGGTTTTTATTGATGCCGATAAAGAAAATTATCTGAATTATTGGGAAATGATTGTTCCGAAAATGAATAAAGGCGGAATTATTTTGTCTGATAATGTTCTGTGGAGCGGAAAAGTCCTGGAGCCTGTTCACCCAAATGATATCAGCACAAAAGTGCTTGCAGAATATAATTTACATTTGAAAAACGACCCGAGGGTTGAAACGGTTTTATTACCTATTCGTGATGGGTTGACTGTGAGTCGAGTGCTTTAATGTACATATTTCCTTTTACTGCTTATTTTTTCCTGCATCTAAAGCAGGAGGCAATTCAAAAAATCTGTTTATGAAAAACTACAATGAAATAAATTCTGAAGGTTTTACAATTTTAAACAATGTTTACACCGAAAATGAGATTGAGAAAATAATTTCCTTGATTGAAAAAACGACTGAAAACAATACCGAAAATGCAACTTTTAGAAAATCTCAGGATTTATTTGCCATCAGACAATTTCATAAAGAAGTTCCCGAAACATTGGATTTTATTTTTAACCAAAACTTAAAAGATATCATCGAAAATGTTTTTGGAAAAGGCTATTTTATAACCAAATCAATCTATTTTGACAAACCTGAAAAATCGAATTGGTTTGTTGCTTATCATCAGGATTTGACTATTTCTGTGGATAAAAGAATTGAAATTGAAGATTTTGAAAACTGGACAATCAAACAAAATCAATTTGCTGTTCAGCCTCCTACAGCAATTCTGGAAAATAATTTTACCATAAGAATCCATATTGATAAAACTACGAAAGAAAATGGTGCTTTGAAGGTCATTAACAACTCGCATTCGAAAGGAATATTCAGGGTTGAAAATCTGAAAATTGAAAATGAAACAATTTGTGAAGTTGAGAAAGGCGGCATAATGATTATGAAACCTTTGCTTTTTCATGCTTCAAACAAGACTACCAATAATGAAAGAAGACGTGTTATTCATATAGAATTTAGCAATCAACAACTTCCGGATGGATTAGACTGGAGCGAGAAAGATTTTATTCGAAATTAAATGTCTTATAAAAATTGGTGCCATAGCCCGGATGGGAACGTCATCCTTTTGTTTTTTTCTTTAAAAAACAAAAGATACAGTGAACAGCCGGATTAGCTCTTCATTCAACTTAGCTCAGAATAATAAAATTATTCTCCGGAAAATATTTTGGTTTCAATTTTCGATACACTAAATAAAGCAGTGAACCAAGAATTGCTCCAACTAAATAACCTGTAAGAATGTCTCCCGGATAGTGTAATCCTAAGTAGATTCGGCTATAAGCGAAGATTAACGGCCATAAAAACAGAAATCCTAAATATTTGAAATGACGTTTTAAAATCAGATATAAAAACGTTGATACTGCCATTGTATTCGCCGCATGTCCTGAGAAAAAGCTATATGATTTTCGAGATTGTACAACCCGAATGATTGTATTGATTTCAGGATTATTACAGGGACGTAACCGCTGAAAATTATTTTTGACTAAATTGGTAATCTGGTCAGTAAATGCAACTAAAACGGCTATAAAAAGCACCACATACAAGGTTTGTTTAATTCCAATTTTTTTATAGATTATATAAAAAAGGAATAAAAAAAATGGTGTCCAATACAACTGCTGGGTAATAATCAGCCAAAATTTATCATATGTTTCAGAACCTAAACTGTTAAGATAAACCAGCAAACTTGTATCTAATTCTTTTATTTTTTCGAGCATTATCTTTGACGTTTTACAGGTCCTGAAATTGAATCAATATCTTCTTTTACCTTTTCGATTTCATGGGTTGTATCGCCCAGTAAACTTTTTGTATCGCCCAATATATTTGTTTTTGCATTATTAATTTCGGCATTAATATTTCCGGTAATATCAGTTAAGGATTTAGTATCAAAACCATTGGATTCTGCTCCTTTTTGAATTTCACTTTTAATATCGTTAGTGGCATTTTTTAACTGCGCCATAGCTTTTCCCATTGTACGTGCAATTTCCGGCACTTTATCTGAACCAAAAAGCATTAGTACTATAAACAGTATGAAAACTAATTCTCCTCCTCCTATACCGAACATATCTTTTATTTTTGTTGCCACAAAGATATTAAATTTTGTAGCTGAGAGCTTTAAAATTTACTTAAAAAAAAGACCCTTTTCAGAGTCTTTTTTGTTTTATATTTAATCAAATTTTGATTTTTCTTCTGTTTTTGGCCAGGAATTATTGGTTACATCAATATCTGCGGTCATTAATTTAGGATCTATCTGAATACTTTTGACTGCTTTTTCAGTTGCATACACTTTTTTAGCGGTGTCATTGTTTTTTCTCCAGATTTGAGCCGGATACTGGAAGTTTTGTTTCGAACCATCTTCGTAAGTAATCTCAACCAGGATTGGCATAATCATTCCGCCCGGCTTGTTGAATTCTACTTCGTAAAAATATTTAGGCGATTTTATACTTGCTTTTTCTTCTGCAGTAAAAGTTTGGCTTACATAATCTGACAATGGTTTTACATCTTCTACTTTCAATGCCTTTTTACTTGAAGTGTTTACCTCAGCATTATCTCCTGCCACTAAATAAACGAATGGTCCTTTATCAAATCCAAAACGTCCTTTTTTTACTTTTACATCTTTAAGGTCAGCTGTTGGAGTTTCAGAAACATAATATTGTTTTACTTCTTTGATTCCGATATCTACAAAATCAGTTGAGTAAAACCATCCTCTGAAAAACCAGTCTAAATCTACTGCAGAAGCATCTTCCATAGTCCTGAAGAAATCTTCGGGAGTTGGATGTTTGAACTTCCATCTGTTGGCATATGTTTTAAAGGCATAATCAAACAATTCTCTTCCCATTACTACTTCTCTCAAAATATTAAGTCCTGTAGCCGGTTTTCCGTAGGCATTATTTCCAAATTGCTGAATTGTTTCAGAATTAGACATAATTGGCTCAAGGAATTTTTGATCTCCGCTCATATAAGGAACAATATTTTTTGCAGGTCCGCGTCTTGAAGGAAATTTTGAATCTAACTCCTGTTCTGCCAAATACTCTAAAAATGAATTTAAACCTTCATCCATCCAGGTCCATTGACGTTCATCTGAGTTTACAATCATAGGGAAAAAATTATGACCTACTTCGTGAACTACAACACCAATCATTCCGTTTTTAACTTCTTTGCTTGTTACCCCGTTTTCGTCAGGGCGGCCAAAATTCCAGCAAATCATCGGATATTCCATTCCCTGATCTTCTGCAGAAACTGAAACTGCTTTTGGATATGGATAATCAAAAGTATGAGAGGAATAACTTTTTAAAGTATGGGCGACAGTCATCGTTGACGTTTCTCCCCAAAGCGGATTTGCTTCTTTTGGATAAACCGATTCTGCCATAACAATTTTACCTCCTAATTTTACGGCCATTGCATCATAAATGAATTTTCTTGACGAAGCAATTCCGAAATCACGTACGTTTTTCGCACTGAATTTCCATGTTTTTTTCTTTTCAGAAAAGCCTTTTTCGGTTGCTTCAGCCTCAGCCTGTGTTACGATTACAACCGGTTTATCAAATGATTTCTGTGCCTGTTCGTAACGCTTTACCTGTTCCGGGGTAAAAACTTCGCTTCTGTTCATCAATTCTCCTGTTGCATCAATTACGTGATCTGCAGGAACTGTAATATTTACGTCAAAATTTCCAAAAGGTAAAGCAAACTCTCCGCTTCCCCAGAACTGCATATTTTGCCAGCCTTCTACATCATTGTAAACAGCCATTCTTGGATAAAACTGAGCGATTACATATAATTTATTTCCATCTTTCTCAAATAATTCATAACCTGAACGTCCGCCTTCTTTTCTATAATTATTAATGTTGTACCACCATTTTATAGCCAATGAAATTTTCTCACCCGGTTTCAGGGGAGCTGCCAAATTGATACGCATCATAGTTTCGTTGATGGTATACGACATAGAATTCCCTTTAGTATCTTTTACATACTCGATATTAAAACCACGTTCTAAATCTTTTTTCAAATATTTACCTGAAAAGCCTTCCAATGGTAAAACCTGATTAATCTTTTCTCCTTCCGCCAAAGAAGATTGTGTATTTGCCTTAGTCTGGTTTTGATCTAACTGAATCCATAAATATTCCAAGTTATCAGGTGAATTGTTAGAATAGGTAATTGTTTCAGAACCACTCAGTTTTGAGTTTTTATCGTCAAGCTCAATATCAATTTTATAATCTGCCTGCTGTTGGTAATAAGCCGGACCGGGAGCACCTGATGCTGTACGAAACATATTTGGTGTTGCCATCAAATCATACATCTGGCTAAACTTGTTTGTATCGTACTTACCTTGTTGTTTTGGAGCAACAACAGCATTTTTTTCCTGAGCCATCAGCACTGCAGGAAAAAGCAATAGTAATGAAAGTTTTTTCATAAATATTTTTGGAATTTTTTGAGGCTGTGAAAATAGTAATAATAAACAATAATATTACCTGTCATTAATACTTTAACACTTCTTTCCTTGAAGATTCCGTAAAGAGAACACTCTTTTTTGTGCCAAATACTGAAATATGTGTAATATTTTGCTGCTCGGCATTCCACTCTGTCAAAACTGTATTTGTAATCTCGAGTGTTTTAAATTTTTCAATAGCTGTAATTCTTGAATAGCAGACTAAAACATCATTTGATTCGACTTCTTTAGATAAAAAAGTAATAGTTTTTTGCTGACCGTTTACTTTTATTGCGAAGTTTTCAGAAAGATACTTTTTTAATAAATCAACATCTTCCTGTGTTTCTTTTTCAGTTCCGATGAAGGATTTTTTACGGTATTTTTTCTCTATTCCGTTATTCAGATCATCAATAAAAATACGGGAAGTAATTTGGATCATTTTTTTTTCGGCAGCATAATTAACCTGAAAAACACCCATATAAAATTTATGAAAAGCAAAAGCAGACAGCGAAAAAAACAATATCCCTATCAAACAATAAACTACTTTATTTTTCATTTTTGAATTACTGTAGCTTTTTTAAATTCTTTATTCTTATCGATCATAAAATCCATTAACTGAAATTTTTCATCCGGCCCTAAATATCTTTTAGATTCAGGATCATTGGAGCAGTACATTAAAAAAAGCTCTATTTCGTCTGGTTTTAAATTGAGGGTCTTGCTGTAAAAATCAGGTGTAAAATTATCTTTAGCATATTCTGTAAATGCAATATCAGAAATCACATTCTCCTGTATATCTTCTTTTTTACGAAGAAGCTTCTTTATATCTTTAAAAATACGAACAAAATCGGTTCCGTATTTTATGGTCTGATCAGAATACATTGCAGTATTTTTTGCAGTTGATTGCTTATCGTCTTCAAATTGAGTATCGACTATGGCTTGCGATCCACCCTGCAACGATTTTACTTTTAATTCGTTATGAACAATAACCTCTTTCAGCTCATTATTTATCAAATCTAATTTTGCCTTAAAAAGCACTTCATTACAGTCTTTCTCTGTCAAAACAATTTTTTTAGACTGAAATGCCAGACCAGAAAATAACAGCGTGTCTTTTGGCTTTGCCATAATATCAAACAAGCCGCCAGGACCAATAAATGTCCTAATATTTGCATTAATATTCATTACATAACCACTTTCTATAGCAAGAAAATCATTTACAACCTGTCCATGCAGTGATTTTCTCGAATTATTTTGTCCTAAAACAATTTGACAAAACAGACATAAAGCCAATATTCCTAATTTATTTTTCATGCTCTATAATTGTTAGATATTCTTGCGCTAAACCTGTTATTAAAAACATACTCATCGTTTTGTTCTTTGTATCCAAAGATACGGCAAATTCAGGATTATCTATACAGTAAAGCTGAAATCCTTTAATGTCTTCCAACGGAATTTTAAGTCGTTGGGTATAATAAGCTTCATCAAAAAGGTACTCCATTTTTCTGAAAAGCATTTCCTTTTTTTCAACTTTAGCTTCTTTTTTCAGCATCGCAGTCCTGCCGGAAATTCCGTTCAGCAATTTATCTACAGAAGTTGATGTTGCTGTATAAACTTTTCTTTCTGCAGGTGTATACTTTTTTTGCCCATGTGGAATAATTCCAAGATTTTCAGCTGTAATATTGGCATTTTCGTTTACAATTACTTCCTTTAGCTGAATCCCTTTAACTTTCATTTTTATCCGAAGCAGACTTGAAGTTAAATCTTCAGCCGTAATTCGATACCGTAGAGGTTCTAAATTAATCGCCGAAAAAACCAAAACGTCACCCTCCTTTCCTTTAATCGAAAACATTCCGTCTGCATCAGAAACAGTTGTAACCTGAGTTGTATTATTGATAATATTGACGTTTTCTACAGAAGTTGACTGCTCAAATATTTGTCCTGAAATTTCTTTGGCATTAGCAGTTTGACCAAAAGAAATTTGAAGAAAGGATAAAAGTAAAACCAGAAAAGCATTATTTATTTTCAATGGCAAGTATTTCTTTGTATTTAACCGCTAATTCCCCCAATAGGAATTCTGTTGAAGTTCTATTTTTAGAATTTAAAATTACTGTAAACTTATCGTTCTCCACCGCATAATATTCAAATCCTTTTACATATTTAAGAGGAATTTTTAACCTGTTTACAAAATGATCTATTGTAAACATGTTCTCTAAAATCTTCATAAAAGTTTCTTTTTTCTCTACAGCAAGTTCTTTTTTCAACATCGCTGTTCTGCCTGATAAAAAATTCAGCAAAGGATCTACAGAAACAGACCCTCCGGCCATTAATCCGGCACTAGCTGTTGCATTTAATCCTGTAGCTGTCTGAAGTCTTCTTTCAGCCTGCGTATAAGTTTTCTGTCCGCTCGGAACTATTCCTAAAGCGACTGAATTAATATTATCGTATCTTTTTATGATTACTTCCTGAAGTTGATGGATTACCGGATTTAATTTTACAGTAAAATTCAAATCCGAAAAATTTTCTTCGGTAAGGACAATTCTGGTTTCCTTAAATTGTATTGATGAAAAAACAAGTGTATCTCCCACCTTCGCTCCAATAGAGAAATCTCCCAAAGCATTGGTTACTACCATAACTTCATTACGTGTATTTACTACATACACACCTTCAACTTCACCGGCATTTGCAATTATTTTCCCATTGAAAGTATTCTGCCCCAAAGCAATCTGAGACAATCCTAAAAACAAAACGATCATAATTTTATTTGTCAAAATACTGAAGAATTAGATTTTTTCTTAAGTTGTAAAAATATCTTAATCTCTTCAAAATTTAGTATTAATGACATGGTAAAAATATGTTAATTAAAGTCTCGATTTTTAGCATTAAATGAGTCTATTTAATACCTTTAAACTAATAAAAATGAATTTAAATTTTATGAAAAAAATTATAATCGCGAGCACCTCTACTCTCCACGGAGGCAGTTATTTAGATTATTTATTACCTGTATTACAATCGCATTTTAAAGACTGCAAAAGTATTTTATTTATTCCATACGCCAGACCAGGCGGTATTTCGCATGATGAATATACTCAAAAAGTATCTGAGACTTTTCAGAGCATAAATATTTCCGTAAAAGGAATTCATGAATTTGAAAATGCGGAAACTGCCATAAAAAATGCAGAAGGAATTTTTACCGGCGGAGGAAATACTTTTTTATTGGTTACCCAATTGTACAAAAATAATATCATGCAAATCCTTGCAGAAAAAATAAAAAACAGAACTCCATATTTAGGTACCAGCGCGGGAAGTAACATTTGTGGACTTTCGATGCAGACCACCAACGATATGCCTATTATTTATCCGCCCAGTTTTCAGACTTTAGGATTAGTTCCATTTAACCTGAATCCACATTATTTAGATCCTGAATCACAATCGAAACATATGGGAGAAACCCGCGAAACAAGAATAAAAGAGTTTCATGCTTTTAACAACACTCCGGTTTTAGGGTTAAGAGAAGGCAGCTGGCTTGAAGTAAAAGGAGATAAAATCATCTTAAAAGGTGATTTGTCAGCCCGTTTGTTTCAACAAAATCAATCTCCTGTAGAATTAGAACCGGAAAGTGATTTAAGTCATTTAAAATAATCGATGTAAAACAAAAAACCTCAAACATATTTGTTTGAGGTTTTTTTGAAGAGCGAAAGACGAGGCTCGAACTCGCGACAACCAGCTTGGAAGGCT